>NZ_JAYMGZ010000001.1:0-673327 GCF_037078405.1 Haloarcula sp. DT43
CTGTAGGGTAGTTTGGCCACGTGTTACTGAGCTATATGCCACGAGTCTAAACTCGTGCGACTAGCATGGCTAAATCGGACTCCGATAGCAATGGCCTCCGGCAGGATCAACCGGAATGTATCCCGGCACGAGGCCGGGGGGTTAGGCGGGATCACACCCAGATGATGGGTGTGGTCGCTATCGAAGGGTGTTCGAGGACACCCGTCGACCGAGTGTCACCGAACTATCAGGGCTAACATCAGATCCCATCTTGACGGCGGACCGCAGGGGTGGAATCCTCATTTCTTCGGACCTGATTGTTGTCTCGAAGCCACCATAAAGGCTTCGAGTTTCGTTGGCGAGCAGACCCCGCCAGGCCCGTGTCGGCAGGGGTTCGAGCACCCCGACCGAACGTCGTTCGCGTTCTTTCCGAGTGCCCTGTTACACTTAAGGGCATCGGAACGGGCTCGCGTCGAATCGCACGACGCGAGCGACCTTCGCGTTCATTCCGAACACCCTGTTACACTTAAGGGCGTCGGAACGAGTCCGTTCGTTCGGGGGGCGTCGCCCCCTGACCGCGTTCGCATTACATTCCGATGGGTGAGCCACACTTAACCCCGTCGAAGGAAGTCGCCCGCGAGACGGAATTACACGGGTGTGAGTGTCCCACACGTGTATTGACGGAACGTACGTGCTATCGAGTAGACGGACTACAGAGGCACACTTCTGCCCGCGCGCACACGCGAGCGTGGCTACTGAACCACCAGTGATGTCGTCACCGAAAACGTCGGGATTGCGACCTAGATTTCGTCTAGGTGTTCGACGCCCTGCTTCGAGACGTTCCCCTTCGTGATGTCGCCGGGCATCCAGTCGGGTTTGTCGTCCGGTGCCTCCTCGACCCACGCCCACGCTTCGTAGATGTGGACCTTGTGGGTCCCTTTCTCCCGGAGTCGTATCTCCTCGGGGTCAGCCTGGTCTTCGCCATCGGCCGGTTCGAGTCGACGTGCTGCCTTCAGTGCAGCCTGCCGAGGTGTGCCGCCGGAGAAGACGCTCGATTCGTCACCGTCTTCGCGCAGTGCGAAGTTGCGCTTGTCACTGTCGGGTGCCATGGATTTCACCGCTCCATGCCAATTCAGCACATGCCAGAACATAAATATACCCCCCAATCCGGCCTCCGTCTGGGGGTGTTTATATACGCTCGCACAGTCACACGCCCTCTGACCGCCCAGACCGGCCGCTTCAGCCCGGATATTCGGGTCGAAATCGTCACGCGCGCCTGTGAAACCACCAGCCAGCGGCCGGCGGCACGGTAGACTTAAGTGTATCCTGCAGTGAAGTGCGGAGTAGGATAGCGCGATGGTGCGAAAGAAGAAGCTCAGCCCGAGTGGCGCCAAAGATGAGGACGGCGAGTACCACAACGTACATATCAACATTCATGAAGACGAGCTAGCCGTCGCCGGGATGGAGATCGGCGACGAGGTGTTCGTTCGCGTCCGCGACAACAAGATTATCATCCAGAAGGCCGACCCCGAAGAGGTCGAGCACGACTTTTGAGGCACCATCGACGGTGACACAGTGCCACCGGGCGGGGCCGACGACGCCCGCTGTCGGCCGTTCACCACCGTTCTTCGAGCCAACACAGCACACATGAGACCCTACGATATCGCGAAGCCACTCCTGTTTTCACTGCCAGCGGAAACCGCCAACCGGAGCGTCCACCGACTGCTGGAGGCAGTCGACGGTACGCGGGTCGCCGACGCGATGGCCGACCGCTACACCGTCGCCGACGACCGCCTCGCGGTGAAAGCGTTCGGCCACACCTTCGACAACCCGGTCGGCGTCGCCGCCGGGTTCGACAAGAACGCGACTGTCCCGGAGGCCCTGGCGTCGCTTGGATTCGGGTTCGCGGAGGTCGGCGGCGTCACGGCCGAGCCACAGGCGGGGAACGCGCGGCCGCGAATGTTCCGGCTCAGGGAGGACGAAGCCATCATCAACCGGATGGGGCTGAACAACGACGGTGCCGTCGTCGTCGGCGAGCGGCTGAAGCACGTCGACGCGCCGTTCCCAGTCGGCGTCAACATCGCCAAGACGGAACACGTCGGGACGGACGCGGCCCCCGGCGACTACCGGACCACGTACGAACACGTCGCCGAGGGCGGGGACTTCTTCGTCGTCAACGTCTCTTGCCCCAACTCCGAGGGGTTCGAGGAACTCCAGAACCGCGACGCGATGGAAGCCATCCTCGGCGAACTACAGGACGCGGGCGCGGCTCCCCTGCTCGTGAAGCTCTCGCCGGACCTCCCCGAACCGGCCGTCGAGGACGCGCTCGACCTAGTGACCGAACTCGGTTTGGACGGCGTCGTCGCGACCAACACGACGACGGAGCGGCCCGCGAGCCTGCGCTCGCCCAACGCCGTCGAGACCGGCGGCCTCTCCGGAAAGCCCATCGAGAACCGGGCGACCGAGATGGTGCGGTTCGTCGCCGAGCATGTCGACGTGCCCGTCGTCGGCGTCGGCGGCGTCTCGACGCCGGAAGGCGCGTACCGGAAGATTCGCGCCGGGGCCTCGCTCGTCCAGCTGTACACCGGCCTGGTCTACCGCGGCCCGTCCATCGCCCGCGAAATCAACGAGGGCCTGCTCGAACTACTCGCGGAGGACGGCTTCGACTCGGTCGAAGACGCCGTCGGTACGGACCTGTAGCCGGCGAATCTTGAAGTGCCGGTGCGGCGAATCACCGCCATGGCCGACAGTCCCCACACCCTGTACATCGCCGCCTGGGACGACCGCTTTCTCGCGTGGCTCCTCGACGTCGTGCTCGTCGGCATCGTCCTCTCGGCATTGGGGGAGGCCGCGGGCGCGTTCTCGCTCGTGACCGGCAGCCTCTCGTTTACCTCGCCGTTTGCCGGTCTGAACGGACTCGGCCTGTTCGTCTACTGGACGGTCCTCGAAGGTCGTCAGGGGCAGTCAGCGGGGAAGGTCGTCATGAACATCGCCGTCAGGGACGAGCGTGGCAAGGCCATCGGCTACGGCACGGCGGCCATCGAGAGCTTCGGAAAGGCGTTTCTGCTTCCCCTCGACGTCCTCGTCGGGTGGCTGGCCTACGAGGAGGAAGGGCTGCGGCTGTTCAACAAGCTCTCCTCGACTATCGTCGTCGAGACTGACGAGGAGGAGACCGGGAAACCCAGCGACGTGGAGTACGTATACCCGAGCGAGAAGTGAGAGCCCGAAAACCGACTACGCTCCGCTCGCAGTGAAGCTACGCCAGCGCGTCCAGTCGGAACTCGAACGCCGCCACCGGCAGTTCCAAGTCGTGTTGCAACCACCTTTTTCCGCATCGGGTAGCCTCGCTCACTCCGTTCGCTTCGGCACCACTCGCGCAAAAACGTGGGCGAAAAACCGACTGCTCGGAGTCGAGGCTACGCCAGCGCGTCCAGTCGGAACTCGAACGCCGCCACCGGCAGTTCCAAGTCGTGTTCGACGAGCACCTTCGGATGAATCTCGCCGACGACGCCGACCGACTCGCCGTCGAGGACGACCTCGGCGGCGCGGCCGCCGATGAACGACGGATGCGTGGTCGGGGGCGTTTCGAGGTCCTTGTCGAAGGCGTCGGCCAGCGCCTGCAGGCGGGCCTTCGCGTCCTCATAGGAGGCGTCCGTGCGCGCGAGCGCGCCCGAAACGGTTCGGTGTTCCGCGACGCCGGTGTTCTCCGAGTCGTCGAGGCCGGCGGCCAGCCCGATTTCGGCGAGGTCCTGCGGGTAACTCCGGTGCGTGTTGTTCTCCAGGACCATCATGATGGAGGGCAGCGCCCACGTCCGGAGGATGGTGTAGTCCTCGCTGTAGGGCTCCTGGATTGTGACCGGGTCGGCCAGGCCGACGGCCTCGGCGTCGCCGTCGTCCGGCATCGGGAGGTTCATCCGCTCGAAGTTCTCGGCCTCGTTGGTCATGTGGAAGTTCAGCAGGTCCTCGAAGCCCAGGCCGACCAGGGCGTCGCGGGCGGCATCCTCCAGTCTGGACCGGTCGTGGCGGCCGCCGACCGTCGACACGTCGGGATAGGTCGGTTCGAGGCTGTTGAACCCGAGCGCCCGGCCGATGTCGTCGATGATATCCAGCGGGTGGATGACGTCGACGCGGTAGGGCGGGACCTCGACCTCGTAGGCCGCGGCGTCGGTCTCGATGGCGTCGAGGCCCGCGCGCTCGGCGTAGTCGACGACCTCGCGGCTGTCCAGCGAGACGCCGAGGATAGACTCGATGCGGTCGTGCGTGACCGTCTTCGTCCGCACCGAGAAGTCCGGCCGTTCCAGGGTCTTGCCGGCGTACTCGCCGGGCGCGTCGTCGGCGTAGGACACGTCGACCTTCTCGACCTGGCCGCCGCGGGCGGCGAGCGCGTAGCAGACGATGTTACACATGTGGTCGATGGTCCACTGGTCGGTCCCGGTCATCTCGATGAACAGGTCCCGGGAGTCGACGCTGACCTCGGTCCGGCGACCGTTGATGACCGGCGGGAACGAGAACAGACCGATTGCGTCGTAGATGGCCGGCACGCGGTCGAAGTCGGCCACGAGGTCACCGTAGGTCTGGCCGGTCTCGTGGGACGCCATGACCTCGCTGGGCGTCATCTCCGCGTCAGCGTCCAGCGGGACGAACGTCGCCTCGTCGGGGTCGGCGCTGGTGTAGGTGATGGACTTGCCTGTCTCGTCCGTGACTGAGTCGCCTTTCAACATCGTGAGGTCGTGGACCCCAATCGCGCCTTTCGCCCGCTTGCGGCCCATCGTCGCGTGGAGCTTCTCCTGCAGTTGGATGAGCGACTCCAGCGCGGCGTCGTCCATGTCCAAGCCACGGACGACGGCCCCGGTGACGTACGGGCGCTCGTCGGGCTGGTCCTCGACCTCGATGGTCCAGTCGGCGCTGTTCGTGTTGGGGACGTCCACACCCCGGTCGTCGCCGTAGTGGTACCGCAGCGACCGCGCGACCCCCTCGACGGAGAGGCGGTCGAGGCGGTCCGGGGCGAACTCCAGTTGGAACTCGTCGTCCTCGGTCCAGCCCTCGAACTCCAGGCCGAGGTCGAACAGGTCGGACTTGAGTTCGTCGTCGTCTTTCTCGTCGTGACCGGTCAGGTACCGCAGTTCGTCGGGGTCGACGTCGACGACCGGCATCAGTGCATCACCTCCGTCTCCCGAAGCAGTTCAAGGTCACACAGCGTCCCGTGCACGTCGCGGATGTCCTCGAAGCCGTACATGAGCATCAGCAGGCGCTCGAGAGAGAGCCCCCACGCCATCACGTCGCAGTCGACGCCCAGCGGCGTGAGCACCTCGTCGCGGAAGATACCGGAGTTGCCGACCTCGACGACCTCGCCGGTCTCGGGGTGGGTGCCAAAGAGTTCGAAGCTCGGCTCGGTGTAGGGGTTGTAGTGGGGCTTGAACTCGATGTCGGTGATGCCGAACTGCTCGTAGAACTCCGTGAACGTCCCCATCAGGTCCCGCACGGAGAGGTCCTCGGCCATCACCCACCCCTCTATCTGGAAGAACTCCAGCAGGTGGGTCGGGTCAAGCGTGTCGTTGCGGTACACCTTCTCGACGCTGAAGTAGCGCTCGGGCGGTTCGAGGTCGCCGACCTGGTGGCCCGAGAGGTAGCGCATCGACAGCGAGGTGGTGTGGCCCCGCAGGTCCATCCCGCGGGCGATGTCCTCGGTCCAGGGCGAGTGATACCCCTCGCCGTCGGGGCCGACACCCTCCTTGTGGGCCGACCGGACCCGCTCGACGAGGTCGGCCGGTAGGTCCCGAATCTCGTCGGGCCGTTCCAGCGCGAACTGGTCCCAGTGGGTCCGTGCCGGGTGGTCCTGGGGCATGAACAGGCAGTCGTTTATCCAGAACTGGGCGTCGGCGTGGGGGCCCTCCATCTCCTGGAAGCCCATCCCGACGAGCGTGTCTTTCACGCGGTTGGCGGTCTGGCGGAGGATGTGCTCCTTGCCGTGGCGCACGTCCTCGGCGTCGGCCTCGACGTTGTACTCGGTGAACGCCACGTCCTCCCACTCGCCGCTGGTGAGCAGTTCGGGCGTCAGCTGGTCGACGGTCTCGGCAGCCTCGACGCCCTCCATCAGCGCGGTGACGCCGTCGTCGGTCAGCCGCACTGAGCGGACGGTCTCCTCGCGTACGTCGACGAGGCCGCGTCGCTCCAGTTGGTCGAGCGCGTCCGCGTTGGCGTCCTCGACGCGCCCGTCGGCGACGGCTTCCAGCGCGAGCATCTCGGGGTCCGCGCCGGGATCGGCGTCGGGGTTGGCCGTGATCTCGCCGCTGTCGATGTCGCCGTAGGCCTTGCGGGCGTAGTTCGACAGCGCGATGTCGACGGCGCCGCCTTCGAGACCCGAGGCACCGATGACCTGCCCCATCTGGACTGGGGCGTCGGCCGCGCCGGCGTCCGTCGCCGCGGCGTAGAGGTCCTGTTCGGGCAGGCTCTCGCGGACGTACTCTGCGCCTTCCTCGGTGAGTCCGTAGTGTTTGAGCGTCTCCTCGGAGACGGCAACGAGGCCGTCGTCTTCGAGTTCGAACGCCGCTCTGGTGGCTGCTTCGGGCTTGAGGCCCGCGTCCTCGGCCACCTCGTCGATTCGTCTGTCCTCCTGTGCGTCGGCGGCCTGCAGGACGGCCACCTGTGCCTGTGGTCGTTTCATACGGGTGTCTCGGTCTTGTGGGGATAACCGCGGGTCGCTCAGTTAACGGTTCTCACTTCCCGCTCGTGGTTTCGTCCGCCAGCGTCTCTCGACGCCGTCAGAGTCCACGCACGGTCAGGCGGCGAAAAAGAAGCCGAACCCCTGTCTGTCGGATGGCTGGCGCGCGACGCCGGCACGGTGGGATTCGGGTGCCATGTCTCAGCGATTGTGACTGACGAGCAAAAGCGTTGCGCGTGTGGCCGTCCCGACACGAGCCGGGAGAGGCGACCTGCCGCTCAGTCCGCGCCCGAGCGCTTGCGGTCGGAGTCAAGGTCGATGTCCAGGTCGTCGAGCTTGTCTTCCCACTCCGCGCGTTTCTCCTGGTGCTCTTCGAGGAACTCCGCCATCAGTTCGGCGGCCTGCTCCTTGCAGCCGCCACAGAGGCGCTCGCCGCCGACGCATTCCTCGTAGACCTCCGTGGCGAACTCGTCGTCGTCGCCCGACAGCAGGTAGGCGTACAGCTCGTAGACCGGGCACTCGTCGGCCTTCCCGCCCTTCTCGCGCTGTTCCTCGGCCGTGGAGCGGCCGCCCGTCGTCGCCGACTTCACCTTGTCGTAGCCGTCTTCGGGGTCGTCGAGCAGCGAGATGTGCGAGGCCGGAATCGAGGAGGACATCTTCCCGCCGGTGAGACCAGTCATGAATCGGTGGTAGATAGAGGACGGCGGGAGGAAGCCGTAGCCGCCGGTGTCGAGTTCGACCGCTCGGGCCAGGTCTTCGGCCTCTGCGTGGTCGAGGTCGAAGGCGTCGACGTGCTCGTCGTAGACGCGCTTCTCCCCGTCGATAGCCTCAATGAGCGCCTCGAAAGCCCCCTCAGTGGCGTTACGGTCGAGGAACCGAACCCGCGGTCGGAGTGGCTCCTTGCCCGCCTCGTCCAGTTTCGCCGCGACGGCCGCCAGCGCGTCCGCGGGGGCCTGCCGGTTCTCGCGGAGCCAGTCGGCCGCCTCGCCACAGCGGGGCCGGTCGGGCTCCTCGGCGTAGTCCTCGCGGGCGTCGTAGGCCTGGCGGAGGAGCGTGCGCTCGGCCGCGTCGGCCGCGAAGCTGGCGAACGCCTCCGTGACGCCGAAGTACCGCATCCGCGCCGCGAGGTCCCGCGCGAGGCGCATGTGCGGGTCCTGGTCCGGGCCGACGGGGATGACCGTCGGCTTGGGCTCGTCCAGTTGCGGGTAGAGGATGTCGGCCATCTGCGTGACGACCGACTGCATGTGCGAGACGTCGGTCTCGCCGTCGAAGTCGTAGATGGCCTGCAGTTCGGAGAAGTTCGCCTCAGCCCCGAGTTCGAAGGCGAGGTCCTGCACCTCTCGGTTGTCGGACTGGCGGTAGAGCGTGCCGTCCTCGGGGTCGAACCCGAGCGCGAGCAGCGAGAGGACGTAGTCCGTCGCGTGCTCGTCGATTTCGTCCCACGTGAGCCCGCGGGCGCTGTGGGCCTCCAGGTCGGCGATAAGCGCGTGTGCGTCCCCGCCCTGCTGCTGGTGCCAGATTATCTCGTCGAAGACGAGCTTGTGGCCGATGTGGGGGTCGCCGGTCGGCATGAAGCCCGACAGCGCGGCGAAGGGGTCGTCGTTGCGCATCGCCTCGGCGACGGGGCGGTAGTCGCGGTGGCCGAAGATGACGCCCCGGCGCATCAGGTAGTGGGGGTTCGGCACCTCGGGGAGCACCTCGTCGAACGCCTCGATACCGAACTGTTCGAACAGTTTGCGGTAGTCAGCGATGGTCGAGGAGCCCCACGGGTCCAGCGTCGCCTCGTCGGCCCCTTCGGCCTCGGTGCCGCCGTCGGCGCGCAGGGGCGAGTCGGACGCCCGCCACTGCCCGCCCGACTTGTGGCGGTCCTCGTCGGGCGCTGCGTCGTCGTGGTGGGAGTCGTCCGTCGTCATGGATGTGGTCGGCTCGCGGTGAGCCACGTTACAGGTGCTTTGGTCCCGGTCGGCGCAAAAAGGGTTCGTTTCCGTGCGCCGAGCTGGCGGCGGTCCCAGCGCCCGACCGACTCAGGGCGTCAGCCGTTCGACGGCCACCCACTCGGTGTCGTCGCCGGTCGTGAGCGCGAACACCATCGTCTTCCGGACGCCGTGGGCCAGGCGCACGTCCAGCGCGAGGTCCCGCGGCTCGAAGCGGTGGTCGGCCGACAGCACCCGGACCAGCAGCTCCGAGTGGCCGAGGTTCTCGGCGCTCTCGACGGCGGCGTAGGTCCGGAAGTCGGCGCCGAACTTGAAGCCGGTCTTCGGGGCGACACCGCTGGCCCGGAGCGCCGTGTACACGGCCAGCCGGCGGTCGAACCGGTCGCCCTCGACCTCGCGGCCGCGCTCGACGACGGCGTCGGTCCCGCCGTCGACGGTGAGCAGCCCCTCACGGGCGAGATACGCGGCCTCCACGAGCGAGAGCTGGACCGCGCCGTCGTCGCCGAGCCGCTGGCCGTAGAAGGCCTGGTCGTACAGTTCCGCCGGCGGCTCCCAGCAGACCACCCGCTCGGCGAGCAGTTCGCCCGCCGTCGCCGGCACGACGGCGTCGCTGGTTCCGGAGACGTCGCGCTGCTCGGTGTCGAGGTAGGTCACTTCGCTCTCCTCGTCGACGACGGCGAGGACGCACTCGCCCAGGGCCGCCGCGTCGACGGTGTCGCGCTCGCCGACGACCCGGACGCGGTAGGCCACGTCGTCGTCCCACGGCCCCTCGCCCCGCGGGTAGACCACGAAGTCCGCGCCCGCGGCGTCGTCGACCCACCCTTCGCGGGCCGGCGTGAGGTAGAAGCCGCGGTCCCGCAGGTCTTTGTAGACGGCGAAATCGACCTCTGAGACGGCGGCCGACCCCAGGAACGCGCGGAAGTCCATCCCGTCGATGCTCTCGATGTCCCCACGGTAGAGGAGGTGTGCGGCCTCCACCGGGGCCAGGTCGATGTCGCCGTCGCGGACCCGACCGTAGCCACGTGAGTCGTAGAACCGCTCGCGCGCCTCGTACCCGGCCCGGACGACGTCACCGTCGAGCGTCAGTTCCATGCTCCGACGTGGCCGCCGCGGCGACAAAGCCCCTGCGGGTCCGGGCCGCTAGCGGCGGTCACTCGGACGCCGCGCAGGCGCTGTCCAGGCATCGGCGGCCGCCGGCTGTCTCGAACAGGGGCAGGCCGCAGTCGCAGTCGCCGACGACGAGTCCGGACGGCATCGAGAAGCCGGTGTCGCAGTCGGGGTAGTGTTCACAGCCGGCGAGGAGGCCGCCGCGGCGGAGAATCAGCAGGTCGCCTTCGCAGTTCGGACAGGCCCACTCGCGGTCGAAGGCCGCGGTGACGGCGTCGTCCAGCGAGTCACACGCCCGGTCGAGACACAGTTCGAAGGCCCGACCGCGTTCCACCCGAACCGTCGGCAGGCCGCAGTCGGCACAGCGACCGGCGGTGACCTCCGCGTCGGTCGGAATCCCGTAGGAGGCGTCGCAGGCGGTACAGTCGACGGCGCTCCGGGCGCGGACCAGGGTGCCGGGACAGTCGGGGCACTCGGCCACCGGGACGCCCGCGCTCGTCGCCGGGTAGCGGGCGGTGCCGTGTTCCTCGTGGGAGACGACGCGGAGGAGTTCGTCGCCGTCGCGGGCGGTCACCGTCCCGTCCGCCACGGCGACGCTCTCGGCGCGCGTGAGCCACGCGACCGGCTGGTACCCCTCGGCGTCGTGGACGAGCACGGTGTTGTCGGGCTTGACTACCACGAGGACGGTCCCGCGCTGCTCGCGCTCGCGGGAGCCCTCGAAGACGGTCGTACACTCGCCGGCCAGCACGTGAAATCCGTCGTGCATGGACCGGCCTGGGCCCGTGCTGGTATTTGAACGTTCACACGCGGTCCGTGTCGCATAACTATTATATCAAACAAATATTTGAATCGACAATACGTCGGAACATGACAGCGGTCAGTTCAGTCGTAACTGTGTGAAGTCGAATCCGCTAATCCACGTATATTAGCGTTGTGGCCGTTGGTTATCAACGTGGAGAATCGGGAGTAAGAGTTAACTTCGATATTATACGAGCCGAGGTATGGACCTACAAATAAAGCTAATAGTTTTACTTCTTACAATTTCGCTGGCACCGCTTGCCGGGGTCGGAGTGCTCTCGGCCAACAGCATGGGCGAACTGAACCAGAACGCTCAGACCCAGAGCGGGAACTACTTGCGGGGGGCGATGACCGACCAGTTGAACAACAGCGTCGAGGCGCGACAGGAGGGCATCCAGAACCAGGTCAATCAGCGCGAGGTCGACGTCCGGTCGCTGGCGAACTCCGGGACGATGGAGAACTACCTGGCCGCACAGGACGGCGAGATGGAACTCGTCCAGGCGTCGAGCCAGCGGCAACTCGGCTACATGTCCCTCCAGATGCGCACCAGCATCGACAACGCGATGCAGATGGTGCTGGAAAAGCAGTACGACGGCCGGGACTGGGAGGACCTCTCGCCCTCGGAACAGGCGCAAGTGAAGCAGGAAGTCGAGACGATGATAAGCGGCACGTCGGGCGACCGGACGCGGGCGGGCGGGACCATGTACGACTCGTTCCAGCCCGGCTACCTGGGTGACACTGGGTACGCGTACATCACCGACAGCGACTCCGACGTCGTCGTCCACCACAGCCTCGACGACGGACACAACCTCGTCGAGGACAGCGGCGGGACGCTGGTCGTCTTCGAGGACATCGAGTCCGAAGTCGAGTCCAACCAGACCATCCGCGACGGCGAGGCGTGGGGCATCGCCGAGTACGAGTGGGAGGACACGACCCAGGAGGGCAACCCCGAGATGACGAAGTTCATCGCCTACACCTACTACGAGCCCTTCGACTGGGTCATCGCGCCGAGCGTCTACTACTACGAGCTCCAGCAGACCGCGGTCGAGGACGCCGAGGGCGAGATGGCAAACTCCTTCGAGCGGTACCTCCTGACGCGGACGGTCACCGTCGGAGACGAGGAACACCTTGCCTACGAGCAAATCACGTTCGCGGGACCGGACGGAACGGAGATACTCCACGCCGACCGGAGCGGCCGGGACGTGACCACCGGCTCGGACAGGGCGACGTCCTACGCCGACGAGAACTGGTTCACCAGCGCGAAATCCGGCACGCAGGGCGAGGCCTACTTCGACGAGATAGAGACCAGCGACGGCCACGAGACGCTGTACGTCTCGACGCCGGTGTACGACGACAGCGGGACCTTCCGGGGCGTCATCGCTGCGCAGTTCAACTACTCTATCATCACCCAGACGACGAACCGCGTCACGGTCGGCGAAACCGGCTACCTCTACATCCTGAACGACGCGGGCGAGATAGTCAGCCACCCCGACCAGCGGATGGTCGACCAGCGGACGAACGTCGCCGACGGAGAGTACGGGGCCGAGCTGGGCGAACTGGCCCAGTCACGGATGCTCGCCGGCGAGTCGGGGATGACGACCCACACGAAGACCGTCGAGGGCGAGGGCAACGAGACGCGGTACGTCGGCTTCGCCCCGCTCCAGTTCGGTGACAAGCAGTTCACGCTCGTCGCGACGGTCCCGGCCGAGGACATCAACGGACCGATTGCCGCGCTCGGGGCGGCGCTCGAATCCACGACGGCGTCGGCCCGGAACCTCCTCATCGCGCTGTCGGGCCTCGCGGCCGTCGCGGTCGCGGTGACCGGGTACGCCGCCGCCAGGTACATCTCGAAACCTATCGTGCAGGTCCGCGACCGCGCGATGGCGCTGTCTCAGGGCCAGTTCGACCGGACGGAGGACATCTCGACCGGCGACGACGAAATCGGCGAGATGGTCGACGCCTTCGAGGAGATGCAGTCGAACCTGAACCGGCAGGTCGACCAGATAGAGTCCGTCAGCGACTCGCTCAGCGAGGGCCACCTCGACGAGGACATCGAGACCGACCTGCCCGGGAAGTTCGGCGAAATAATGGAGGGGCTCGAAGACGGGATGACCCAGCTCGGGGCGAGCTTCGACGAAATCAGCCGGGCGAGCCGGAACGTCCGTGCCGGGGAACTGGACCAGGACCTCGACACCGACCTGCCCGGTGACTACGGGGCCGTGATGCGGGAACTCGGCTCCGGGCTCGCACAGCTCTCGGAGAGCTTCGACCAGCTCGAAGCCGTGAGCGCGGACCTGCGGGAGGGGCACCTGGACCAGGACCTCGATACCGACCTGCCCGGGGCTTACGGCGAAGTACTCGAAAACATCGACGAGGGCCTCGACGCGGTCGACGAGAGCATCGCCAGGGTCCAGTCGATAGCCCAGGACGTGAGCGAGGCCAGCCAGGAGGTCGCCACGAGCACGGCCGAAATCGAGGAGGCCAGCCAGGAGGTCGCCGAGTCGGTCCAGGAGATATCCAGCGGTGCCGACACCCAGTCGGAGAACCTCCAGGAGGTCGTCGACGAAATGAACGACATGTCCGCGACTGTCGAGGAAATCGCGTCTTCGTCGGTCGACGTGGCCGGAACGGCTCAGGAGGCCGCCGAGCGGGCCCAGGAGGGGAGCGAACGGGCCGCCGAGGCGTCCTCGGAGATACGGGAAATCGAGGACGGGGCCGACGAAGCGGTCGAGCAGGTCGCCGCCCTGGAGTCGGAGATGGAGGAGATAAGCGAAATCGTCGGGATGATAACCGACATCGCCGAGCAGACCAACATGCTCGCGCTGAACGCCTCCATCGAGGCCGCGCGGGCGGGCGAAGCGGGCGAAGGGTTCGCCGTCGTCGCCGACGAAATCAAGTCCCTCGCGACGGAGGCGGGCCAGGCGACCGAGGAAGTCGAATCGCTCATCGACGAAATCCAGTCGTCGACGGGCGAAACCGTCGAGGACATCGAGGAGATGCGCGACCAGGTCGAGGAGGGCGTCAGCACCACCGAGGACGCTATCGAGATGTTCGAGGAGATAGAGGAAGTCGTCGACGACGCCGAGAGCGGCGTCGCGGAAATCAGCGACGCCACGGACGAGCAGGCCGCCACCACCGAGGAGGTCGTGGCGATGGTCGACGAGGTCAGCAGCGTCAGCGAGGAGACGGCCGCCGAAGCGAGCAACGTCTCGGCCGCCTCCGAGGAGCAGTCCAGTTCGCTCACCAGCGTCTCCGAGAACGTCCGGTCTGTCGCCGGCCTCGCGGACGACCTGGAGGAACTGGTCGACGAGTTCGAGGTCACCGACGACACGGCCGACGCGAGCGGACCGGAGTCGCTGGGCGGGGACGGAACCGGGTCCGCCGTCGGGGACGACTGAACGGCGGCGTCCCTACTACCCGGTCGTCGAAGCCCACGAGATGTCGACAAAACGCAAGACTGCTTTTCAATCGCTCGGTGCGTCAAGCAGACGTGTCCAACGCGGCTGCGGGCTACCGCTGCGAATCAACCGTCGACCGCGAACCCTTCGTCGTCGAGCGCGTCGCGGAGTCGTCTCCCGTGGTCGCCCTGGAGTTCGATGCGGCCGTCGCTGACAGTGCCACCGACCGCGAGGCGGCGCTTGAGTGTCGATACGAGCGCGTCGAGGTCGGTCGAGTCGTCCTCGAACCCGGCGACGACGGTCACCGGCTTGTCGTACCGCCGGGACTCGACGCGGATGGAAACACGTTGCTGTGCCCGAGCGAGGTCGTCCCCGACGCCAACCTCGTCGGGTAGCCCCGTGATGTCGCTGAAGTCGTTGCTCACTACGGATTACAGTACGTCGGCCGCGAGCTTACGGGTGTCGTCGGCGCACGCCGAACGACTCGCCGGTCGCCCAGAGCGCGGCCCGGGCGGGGAGTGCCGGAAGTCACAACAGCCAAAGCCGTCGGCGCTCGATTGGGTGGCAATGAGCGACATTCCCGCCGGCGTCTGTTTCGACATGGACGGCGTGCTCGTCCAGTCCGAAAACCACTGGGTCCGCGCACAGCGCGAGGACATCCTCCCGACGGCCGCGCCGAACGACGACATCCCCGTCGCGGCGATTACCGGCCGCGATTACACCGAGGTGTATCCGGACCTCGCCGCCGAGTACGACCTCGAAATCAGCCGCGAGGCGTTCGAGGCGCTGTTCGAGGAGCACGGCGAGCGCATCTACGGCGAGCACGCGACACTGCTTGCGGGCGCACACGACCTGCTCGACGACCTCCGGGAGGCCGGCGTCGCGCTGGCGCTGACCACGTCGGCCCCGTGGGCCTGGATAGACGTGGTCGACGAGCGGTTCGACATCCTCTCGAAGTTCGACGCGGTGGTCAGCGCCGAGGACGTCGACGGGCCCGGCAAGCCCGAACCGGACATCTACGAGCGCGGCGCGGCGGAACTTGGACTCGCCCCCGAGGACTGCTGGGCCGTCGAGGACTCCACCATGGGCGCGCGTGCGGCCGTCGCCGCCGGCATGCGAACAATCGGGTTCCGGGGTGACGGCGACGAGACGGACCTCTCGATGGTCCACGCGGTCGCAACGGACGCCGAAACGCTCCGCGAACGGCTGTTAGGCGGTGTGTAACGGACCGAAGAGGGGCACTACTGTCAGGCACATCGGGACGAGAGTGCGTCGAGCGCGCGAAAACGAACGTCGAGGAGCCAGCGTGGCGGGGAGGACACCGGCCAGGTCAGGCTGAGTCGGCGTAGCCTCGACCCGCCAGCAGGCCGAAGACGTTGAGGGCGACGACACCCACGAAGACGAGGAAGCTCTGGCTGTCCAGCCCACCCAGCAGCAGCGGCGGGTACGCGAGCGGCGTGACGATAGCCAGCCAGAACGCGACGAACTGTAGGGGACGAGTGAGTGACTGGAGGTCGACGCTGCTGGGGGCGGCCTTCGTCGGGGAGCGGAAGGGCGATGCACTGGACATTGTGGGCTTCCTCGATTCTTCCTATGGACCCATACCCCCATATAAACGCCAGACCCTTGCGGTGAGTTCGCGTTCTTTACCGAGCGTTAACGGGATTTCAGCACCTTTCAGCGATGTTTCACGGACCGGCGTAACGCTTTCAAACACCTTTGTAAATTTTATAACGCGTTTTGAAGCCGTCTCGGGAATCCGGGACGGACGCCGCTTACCGGACCAGAACCGACCGGGTTTCGGTGACCGTCGGGAGCGGCAGCGCGGGGAACGCGACCTCGACAGTGAACGTGAGTTCGTCGGCGTCCGCGCCGAAGACGGCCACGGGGAGCGTTGCCTCGCCGAGGTACGACGGCTTGGCGGTCATCTCACGGCCGTTGACCGTGACCCGCAGGCCCGCGCGGGCGCTGCCGCCGGTGTTCCTGACCGTCACCTCCCGCATGTCGTTGTCGCCGGGCGCAATCGTCTCGGGGAACTCGCCCCAGTCGACGGCGACGACGGGGAGGTCCCGGGCGTTCGAGAGCACCTGTTCGGCGACGCCCTCCGAGAGCCCGGCACGGACCAGGCCGTCTTCGCCGGCCTCGACCACATCGGCGGGCGAAGACAGGCCCGCGGCGGCGAGCTTGCCCGCGCGACCGCTGCCGACGCCGTCGATGGCGGTCAGTCCCACCGCGTCGGCGCTGATGCCGTGTTCGACGCGGGCCTCGACCCGGCAGGCCAGGTTCGCGTAGCGGGCCGGCCCGAGCGTGTCGACGAACTCCCGGAGCGCGGCCAGCAGGCGGAGCGCGTTCTGGCGGATGACCCACGCGTCGCTCTTGAGTTCGGTGGGCGTCGTCCCGGTCATCCCCGACCGGAGGATGGCCAGCACCTTCCGCTGGCCGGCGTCGAGGGACTCGTCGACGCTGTCCCCCAGCACCGCGTGGACGGCGTCCTCCTCGTCGGAGCGGGCGCTGACGCTGTCGAACTCGGTCGCGCCGGCCACCGCAGTCAGCAGGTCGTCTTCGTCGACGGTGACTCCGGTGTCGGGGTCGGCGGCGTCCTGACACCGCTCGGCGATGTCGGCGAACCGTCGGGCCGTCGACAGCCGGAGGTAGAACTTCGAGGCCAGCTGGCCGAGTCGCGTCGGCTCGACCGAGAGGCCGTCCTGCTCGACGAAGCCCTCCGAGACGAGCGCCGAGAGGGTGTCGCTGACCCGCTGGCGCAGGTCGCTGCCGGCGTCGTACTCGTCGGGCGCGGACTGCGAGCGGGCGTAGTAGAAGGTCGTGGCGAGCCAGTCCATCACGTCGTCCACGTCGCCGATGGTCCCGAGCGCGATTTCGGCGTTGAGGTGGGCGTCGAGTTCGGCCGCCAGCCGCGACTCGATTTCCTTGCCGTCCCTGAGCAGCCGGCGGTACTTGTCGGCGTCCGAGCGGTCGCAGACGACCCAGGCGTAGCCCATATCGTCGTAGCCGGGCCGGCCCGCGCGGCCGAGCATCTGGAGCACGTCGAGCGGGCTCATGTCCACCTCGCCCTCCAGGGGGTCGTGCAGTTTGGTGTCGCGGATGACGACGCAGCGGGCGGGGAGATTTACCCCCCACGCCAGCGTCGAGGTCGAGAAGAGCAGCTGAATCTTCCCCTGCTTGAACCACTCCTCGACCCGGTTCTTGTCCTCGCGCGCGAGGCCGGCGTGGTGGAAGCCGACGCCGTCGAGCACGGACTGCCGGAGCGTGTCGTTCGAGAGGTCAGCGGCGTCGTTGTGGAAGTCGTAGTCCCCGCGTGCGCCCATCGGCACGTCGCGCTCGGTAATCTCGTCGCGGGCCTTCTTCGCCGCCTGGACGGTGTCCTGCCGGGAGGAGACGAACACGAGCGCCTGGCCCTCCTCGCGGATGTGGGGCTCGGCGAGGTCGAGCGCCCGGTAGAGGCGGCGGTACTTGTCGGCGAAAGCGTTCTCGCCGTGGGAGTAGGTCTTCACGTCGGCGTTCAACGGCACGGGCCGGTACTCCTCGCCGAAGGCGAAGGTGGTCTCGTCGGGGGCGTCGAGCCAGTCGGCCACGTCGTCGATGTTCGGCATCGTCGCCGACAGCGCGACCACGCGCGGGTCACAGAGCCGGCGCAGGCGCGAGACGGTGACTTCAAGCACCGCCCCGCGACGGTCCGAGTCGAGCAGGTGGACCTCGTCGATGACACAGCAGTCCACGTCCGTGATGAAAGAATAGCGGCTCGTCTCGTGTTTCCGCGTGGCCGAATCGGCCTTCTCCGGCGTCATCACGAGGATGTCGGCCCGCTCGGCCCGGCGGGGGTTCAGGTCCCGCTCGCCGGTGACGACGTACACCGAGTACCCCAGGTCCTCGAAGCGCTCCCACTCGCTTTCCTTCTCGTTTGTGAGCGCGCGCAGCGGCGCGAGAAAGAGCGCGGTCCCGCCCTCGGCGAGGGTCTTGCAGATGGCCAGTTCCGCCAGCGCGGTCTTCCCGCTGGCCGTCGGGGCGCTGACGACGACGTTGTCGTCGCGGTTCAGCAGGGCCGGCAGGGCCACCGACTGCATCCGGTTGAACTCCTCGAACGGGAAGGCGTCGGCGAAGTCGGGGAGCACCTCCGCGACCGCCACAGTCGGCTCGCTGTCGGTTCGGGATGGCACGTCACAGTCGCAGTTCCGCGACGGCAAAGGCGTTTCTATGGGCGCGCCTGCGCCGGCGATGGGCCGACGTGCCGCCCCTCTGACGACCGTGCTATCACGGCTCCCTGCTAGTTTATCTATATCTTCGTCGTATACTCATACGTTATGAGAAACATACTCGTCACCGGCGCAACTGGCACCCAGGGCGGCGCAGTCGTCGACCACCTCCTCGCTGACAGCGAACAGTGGGAAATCTACGGCCTGACACGCGACGCGTCCAGCGACGCCGCCGAGGCCCTCGAAACCCGCGGCGTCACCGTCGTCGAGGGAGACATGACCGACGCCGACCGGATGGCAGAGCTCGTAGAGGGCATGGACGCCGTCTACGGCGTCACGGCGTTCATGGAACACGGGACCGATGTGGAAGTCGACCAGGGCGTCACGCTGGCCGAAGCCGCGGCCGATGCCGGCGTGGACCACTTCGTTTACAGCTCCGTCGGCAGCGCGGACGCCGACACGGGCCTCCCGCACTTCGAGTCGAAGTGGGCCGTCGAACAACGCATCGAGGAACTCGGACTTCCCGCGACGGTGGTCCGCCCGGTGTTCTTCATGCAGAACTTCGCGTACATGATGCGTGAGGACATCATGGACGGCCAGCTAGCGATGCCCCTGGAGGAGGGCGTCTCCCTGGCCGTCGTCGACGCGGACGACATCGGCCAGACCGTCGTGGCCGCACTGAGCGACCCCGACGCGTTCCTCGGCGAGGTCGTCACGCTGGCCGGCGACGACCTGACGCTCGAGGAGTTCGCCGCGGCGTTCAGCGAGCAGTTGGGCCACGAGGTCCGGCCGGTCCACGTGGACGTCGCGGACTACCGGGAGATGGCCGGCGACGAACTGGCCGACATGTTCCAGTGGTTCAACGACGTGGGCTACGACATCGACATCCCCGCGCTGGCCGAGTGGGGCATCGAGACCACGACCTTCGAGGCGTTCCTCGCCGACAGCGAGGCCTGGCAGCCGACGGCGGCAGCCGCCGGCGCACAGTAGGGCCGTCGTCCGGGGTAGGGACCGTTTTACATCGTCTTCGAATCGCTCACTGGCCGCGCGCATAGGGGAACCCAACTTCTTTTGACCGGAGTCACCAAGAGAGACCAATGAGTCGTTCGCGCAAGCCCGACTGGCTGAAGATGCGGCCGCCGTCGGGCGAGCGGTTCACCGACATCAAGCGGACGCTCCGAGACCGGGACCTCAACACGGTCTGTGAGGAGGCCAACTGCCCCAATCTCGGGGAGTGCTGGAGCGGACGCGACGGCCCGGGGACGGCGACGTTCATGCTCATGGGCGACCGCTGCTCGCGGGGGTGTAACTTCTGTGACGTCGAGACGGGCGGGATGGAGCCACTGGACCCCGACGAGCCGGAGCGGGTGGCCGACGCCGTCGCGGAAATCGGGCTGGACTACGTCGTCCTCACGAGCGTCGACCGCGACGACCTCCCCGACCAGGGCGCGAGCCACTTCGCCGAGACCATCCGCGCCATCAAGGACCGGGACCCCTCGATTCTCGTCGAGTGTCTCGTTCCGGATTTCCGGGGCGAGCCGGACCTCGTACGGCAGATTATCGACGCCGACCCCGACGTCATCGCCCACAACGTCGAGACGGTCGACCGCCTCCAGTGGCCAGTCCGGGACCGCCGGGCGGGCTACGAGCAGTCCCTCGCGGTGCTCCGGCAGGTCGACCGCGAGAGCGACGTGTACACGAAGACCAGCCTGATGTTGGGCGTCGGCGAGTACGCCCACGAGGTGTACCGGACCCTCTCGGACCTCCGGCAGGCCGGCGTCGACGTGGTGACGTTGGGCCAGTACCTCCAGCCCTCCCGCTCGCACCTCGAAGTGTCCGAGTACCTCCACCCGGACGTCTTCGACACCTGGCGGCGGGTCGCCGAAGAGGAGTTCGGCTTCCTGTACTGCGCTTCGGGACCGATGGTCCGCTCGTCGTACCGGGCGGGCGAACTGTTCGTCGAGAGCGTCCTGCGCGAGGGGCAACGCGCCGACGAGGCGCGGGCCGACGTCCGCGCGAGCGACTGATACGTTCGAGTTATCCCGGCGAGGCGTCGTTGGGCTGGAATCGGAACAAACGGGCCACGGCGAACGAATTGTCGGTAATACCTACGTGAGAAACTGGATTCAGCCCCGCGAAAGCTCTAAGCGTGGCGCGAGTGAACAGTTATCGTATGCTATTTCGAGGGAGGCGGTTCCCGTGAGCGTCCTCCAGCGCGACCCCGCCGACAGGGTACAGGTCCTCGACGAGGACGGGACGGTGGTCGACGGCGCGACGGTCCCGGACCTCCCGGACGACGACCTGGTCGAGATGTACCGCTACCTCAAGCTCGGCCGCCACTTCGACCAGCGGGCGGTGAGCCTCCAACGGCAGGGGCGGATGGGGACCTACCCCCCGATGTCGGGCCAGGAGGCGTCACAGGTCGGCAGCGCCTTCGCCCTGCGGGACGGCGACTGGCTGTTCCCGAGCTACCGCGAACACGTCGCCCTGGCCGTTCGAGGGTGGGACCTGTCCGACGACCTGCTGTACTGGATGGGCTCCGAGCGGGGCAATTCGCCGCCGGCGGACGTACAGGTGTTCTCGCTCGCGGTGCCGATTGCGACGCAGATACCACACGCGACCGGGGCCGCGTGGGCCGGGAAGCTCCGGGGCGACGACACCGCCGTCCTCGTGTACTTCGGGGACGGGGCCACCAGCGAGGGGGACTTCCACGAGGGGCTGAACTTCGCAGGCGTGTTCGACGTGCCGGCAGTGTTCTTCTGTAACAACAATCAGTGGGCCATCTCCGTGCCGCGGGAGCGCCAGACCGCCAGCGAGACGCTCGCCCAGAAGGCGAACGCCTACGGCTTCGACGGGGTCCAGGTCGACGGGATGGACCCCCTCGCGGTGTATCAGGTGACCCACGAGGCCGTCGAGAAGGCCCACGACCCGCCGGAGGGACAGCGCCGCCCGACGATGATAGAGGCGGTGCAGTACCGCTTCGGCGCACACACCACCGCCGACGACCCGTCGGTGTACCGCGAGGACGCCGAGGTCGAGCGCTGGAAGCGGAAAGACCCCATCCCGCGGATGGAGCGGTTCCTGCGGGACCGCGGCCTGCTCGACGACGAGCGGGTCGCGGCCATCGACGAGTCGGTCCGGGAGGAAGTCGCGGCGGCCATCGACGCCGCGGAGGCGACCGAGCGGCCCAGGCCCGAGGAGCTGTTCGCGGACGTGTACGCGGAGATGCCGCGGCGGCTCGAACAGCAGTTGCAGTACCTGGAGGAGCTCCAAGAACGGCACGGCGACGAGGTGCTACTGGAATGAGTACTGACACACCGACACAGAGTCTCACGCTCGTCCAAGCCGTCCGCGACGGGCTCTACGGCGAGATGGCGCGCGACGAGGACGTCGTCGTGATGGGCGAGGACGTCGGGAAGAACGGCGGCGTCTTCCGCGCCACGCAGGGCCTCCACGAGGAGTTCGGCGACGACCGAGTCGTCGACACGCCGCTGGCCGAGTCGGGCATCGTCGGCACCGCCGTCGGCATGGCGGCCTACGGCCTGCGGCCGGTCCCCGAAATCCAGTTCTCGGGGTTCATGTACCCCGCCTTCGACCAACTCGTGAGCCACGCCGCCCGCCTGCGGACCCGGAGCCGCGGGCGATACAACTGCCCGCTGACGCTCCGTGCGCCCTACGGCGGCGGCATCCGCGCGCCGGAGCACCACTCCGAGTCCAAGGAGGCGTTCTACGTCCACGAACCCGGCCTGAAAGTGGTCGTCCCCTCGACCCCGCGGGACACGAAGGGGCTGCTCACCGCGGCCATCCGCGACCCCGACCCCGTCGTGTTCCTCGAACCGAAGCTCATCTATCGGTCGTTCCGCGAGGACGTTCCAGACGAGTCCTACACGGTGGAACTCGGCGAGGCCAAGACCCGCCGCGAGGGGTCGGACGTGTCGGTGTTCACCTGGGGCGCGATGACCCGGCCGACGCTCGAAGCCGCCGAGGAACTGGCCGGGGAGGGCATCGACGCCGAGGTGGTCGACCTGCGGACGCTCTCGCCGATGGACACCGACGCCATCGTCGAGTCGTTCAAGAAGACCGGACGGGCGGCCGTCGTCCACGAGGCCCCAAAGACCGGCGGGCTGGCCGGCGAAATCATCGCCACCATCCAGGAGGAGGCGCTGCTGTACCAGGAAGCGCCGATAACGCGCGTCACGGGCTTCGACGTGCCCTACCCGCTGTACGCCCTGGAGGACTACTACCTCCCCGAGCCCGCCCGCATCAAAGACGGTATCAGAGAGGCAGTCGAGTTCTGAGTCATGTTCGAGTTCAAGCTCCCGGACCTCGGCGAAGGGGTCGCCGAGGGGGAGGTACTCGCCTGGCACGTCGCGCCGGGCGACGCCGTGACCGAGGACCAGGTGCTGGCCGAGGTGGAGACCGACAAGGCCGCCGTCGACGTGCCGTCGCCGGTCGACGGCGTCGTCCGGGACCTGCACGCCGAGGTCGGCGACGTGGTACAGACCGGCGAGGTGCTGGTCACCATCGCGGAGGACGGCGATGCGGAGAGCGAAGCGGCCGGCGCGGAAAGCGAAAGCGTCGACGAGGTAGGAGACGACGCGACAGCGGAGGGCGAAGCGGATTCGAGTACTGACGGCGACGCCGCGGCCGAGAGCGGAACCGCGTCGGCCCGCGGCGGCCGCGTGTTCGCGTCGCCCAGCGTCCGCCGCCTGGCCCGCGAGCGTGGCGTCGACGTGACGGCCGTCCAGGGGAGCGGCCCCGGCGGCCGCGTCACGGAGAGCGACATAGAGGCGGCGGCGCAGTCGGCCGACGAGAGGGACTCAGAGGAGGAGGACGGTCCAACGTCGGTCGTCTCGAAGGTATCGGACGCCGACGAAGGTGACGAGAGCGACGGCCCCACATCGGTCGTCTCGCGGGTCGACGACGGCGAGACGGACGAGGGCGACGACGGGCCGGCCGTGAAGTCGGCCGTCCGGAAGGTCAGCGAGGAGCCACAGGCCGAGCGGCGCGAGCAGACGCTGGCGACGCCCGCCACCAGGAAGGTGGCCCGCGACCTCGGCGTGGACATCGACGCCGTCCCGACCGACGAGCAGCGGGACGGCGAACCGTACGTCGACGCGGGGGCGGTCCGGGCCTACGCAGAGGCTCAGCAGGCCGCGCAGGCGGCCGACGCCGAGGCGGTCAGCGGCGACGGGGCGGCGAGCGACGCCGGGACCGGGGCGGCCGACACCGGCGTCGAGGCGAGCGATGGCGACCGGCGCGAGCCCTACCGCGGCATCCGTCGGCGCATCGGCGAGCAGATGGCGCGCTCGCGCCGCGAGGTCCCCCACGCCACCCACCACGACATGGCTGAGGTCTCGGGGCTGGTCGCGGCCCGCGAGCGCCTCGAACCGCTGGCCGAGGAGCGCGGCGTCCGTCTGACGTACACGCCGCTCGTGCTGAAGTGCGTCGCCGCGGCGCTGGACCAGCACCCGATTCTCAACACGGCGCTCGACACCGAGGCCGAGGAAATCGTCTACCGCGACAGCTACAACGTCGGCGTCGCGACGGCGACCGACCACGGGCTGGTCGTCCCGGTCGTCGACGACGTGGACGAGAAGGGCATCCTGGAAATCGCGCGCGAGGTGAACGACCTCGTCGAGCGGGCGCGCAGCCGCGACATAGAGCGCGCGGAGATGCAGGGCGGGACGTTCACGGTGACGAACTTCGGAGCCATCGGCGGCGAGTACGCCAGCCCGATCATCAACGTCCCCGAGACGGCGATTCTCGGCATCGGCTCGCTAGCGGAGCGGCCGGTCGCGGAAGACGGGGACGTCGTCGCCAGCCCCACGCTCCCGCTGTCGCTGGCTATCGACCACCGCGTCATCGACGGGGCCGACGCCGCCCGCTTCGGCAACACGCTCGAGGCGTATCTGGCGGACCCGACGCGCCTGTTGCTGGAGTAGGCCGTTCCACGTCGGTCACGTCGGCGTGGGCGTCGCCGGAAGCTGCGCCGTAGCTGTGCGTCTGCCATGCCGATGGGGACGGCCACCACCGTGCCATAGTTTGCCACTGAGTACTGCTGTCAGGATTTGAAATGCTGCCCACAGCGTTATACGCGCCAACTGTCGATGACTAGCCATGGAATTACCGGCGGTCGTCCTGTACGTCGGGACGGAGGACGGCGCGGACGCCGTTCGTCGGCGGCTGCCCGCCGGCAACGGAATCGCCGTCGAGGCCGCCGCCGGACAGCGGGCTGGACTGGCCGCCGTCGAGTCCGGGGTCGTCGACTGCGTCGTGACCGAACAGTCCCTCAGCGACGGCGACGGGCTCTCGCTCCTGCGGGCCGTCCGAGCGGCCGACGAGACGCTGCCCGTCCTCCTCTTCGCGGCAGGCGACGACGAGTCGCTGGCCAGCGAGGCGCTGGCGAGCGGCGTGACCGGGTTCGTCCCGCGGGTCGGTGACGCCGGCTACGACCTGCTCGCCGACCGAATCGAGGCGGTCCTCGACCACCGGTCGGCCGAGCGGCGCGCGACGCGGTACGAGCACATCGCCGCAGTCAGCCGGGAAATCAACCGAGCGCTGCTGTCGGCCCGCGACCGGCAGACGCTGGAGGGGCGCGTCTGCGACATCATCACCGAGTCCGAGCCGTACCGTTTCGCTTGGATCGGCTGTCACGACCCGGAGACAGACGCCATCGAACCGCGCGCCGGCGGCGGCGACGAGCAGGGCTACCTCGACGAGATTTCCGTGACGGCCGCAGAGAGCGAGCGGGGCCGGGGTCCCGCCGGACGGGCGATACGGAACGGCGAGATACAGGTCTGCCAGGACATCGAACGCGACTCCTCGTTCGAGCCGTGGCGGGAGGCCGCACTGGAGCGCGGTTTCCGGTCGGTCGCGGCCGTGCCGCTGACCTACGACGGCGTGTCCTACGGGGCGCTGTTCGTCTACGCCGACCGGACCGACGCCTTCGACGCGTCGGAGGTAGAGCTGCTGAGCGACGTCGGCCGGGACATCGCCTACGCTACCAACACGCTGGAACTCAGAGACGAAGTGGAGAAGCTGGCCGAGTTCTTCGAGCACGCCCCGGTCGGGGTGTTCGTGACCGAGCCGGTCGAGGACGGTGTCGTCCTCGAAGCGAACCCGGAGATGGCGACGCTACTCGGGGCCGAGAGCGCCGACGACCTCGTAGGTCGGAAGGTTATCGAGGCGTACGCGAACCCGGCGGAACGCGAGACCGTCCTCGAAGCGATTCGTGAGCGCGGGAAAGTGAGCCGGGAACTGGAGCTGGAGACGGTCGGCGGACAGACGGTCTGGGGGCTCCTGACGGAGATACTGAGCGAGCGCCGGGACGGCCGGCCCGTCATCGTGGGGATGGTCAAGGACATCACCAGCAAGAAGCACATCCAGGAGCGCCTCGGCGAGCAGCTCGCGTTCATCGAGTCCGTGCTGGAGTCGAGCCCGGTCGCTATCGCCGTGCTCGACCGCGACGGGACCGTCCTCCGCGCCAACGGCTACGCCAAGGAGGTGCTGGACCTGGAGACCGTCGAAATCCTCGGTCGACCGACCGAGGGCACGGAGTGGCGGGTCTTCGACGACCGGACGGACCTGCTCGACATCGGCGACCTGCCGTTCGACCGCGTCGTGGCGACCGGTGAGCCGGTGTACGGCCACGAGCACGCCGTCGAGCAGTCGGACGGTGAGACGGTGTGGCTCTCGACCAACATGGTCCCGGTGACGAACGGCGACGGCGAGGTCGTCCGCACGGTGGCTGCCATCGCGGACGTGACCGAACTCCGCAGAAAGGAGTCGGAACTCGAGGCGCGCCAGTCCCAGATAGCCTTCTTCAACAACCTCCTCCGGCACGAGGTGCTCAACGGGATGACCGTCGTCCTCGGCGGGACGGAACGCCTCCTCGACGCGATGGACGAGGACGACGAGCGGCGGGCGCTTGTCGAACAAATCGACGACCGGGGGGTCGAGATGGTCGACACGGTCCAGCGGGTCCGTCGCGTCCTCCGGCAGATTGCGGACGAGTCCCCGGCGGTCGAACCGCACGACCTCGCGTCGGTCGTCGACGACTGCGTGGCGCGACTCGAACTCGACTATCCGGCCGCCGCCGTCACCGTCGACGCGCCAGCGGCGGCCCCGGTCCTCGCCGACGAACTGCTCGAAGAGGTCGTGTACAACGTCCTCGTCAACGCCGTCGAGCACAACGACGGCGACGACCCCAGCGCGTGGGTCTCGGTGACGGTCGAGGGCGAGACGACGGTCATCCGCATCGAGGACGACGGCCCCGGCATCGACCCGGCGATTCGAGACAGGGTGTTCGGCCGTGACGGTTGGCAGACGGCACCGGTCAGCGCGAACGGGTTCGGCCTGCACTTCGTCGAGACGATGGTGACGCAGTACGACGGGTCGGTCCGCATCGAGGACCGCGAGCCCCGCGGGACACGAATCGTCGTCGAACTGCCGACCGCGGACTGACCGGGCACGGCGACGGCACGGGAAGGGCGATACCTTTTCACCGGCCCCTGCGAGAAGCCGCTATGGTTGTCGGAGACGTCACTACGGGAACCGAACTGCTCGTCATCGGCGGCGGTCCGGGCGGCTACGTCGCCGCCATCCGGGGCGCGCAACTGGGACTTGACACGACGCTCGTCGAGCGCGACGCCTACGGCGGGACCTGCCTGAACCACGGCTGCATCCCGTCGAAGGCCCTCATCTCGGCGTCGGACGTGGCCCACGACGCCGGGCAGGCCGAGGAGATGGGCGTGTTCGCCGACCCGGCCGTCGACATGGCCGGGATGACCGAGTGGAAAGACGGCGTCGTCACGCGGCTGACGAGAGGCGTCGAGGCGCTGTGTGAGAGCGCCGGCGTCGAACTGGTGGAGGGGGCCGCCGAGTTCGTCGACGACGGGACGGTCAGGGTCGCCCACGGCGGCGAGGGGCAGGGCTCCGAGTCCATCGCCTTCGAGCACGCCGTCGTCGCCACGGGGAGCCGACCGGTCGAGGTCCCGGGCTTCGAGTTCGACGGCGAGCGAATCCTCTCCTCGAAGGACGCGCTAGCGCTTGAGTCGGTCCCCGAGAAGCTCGTCGTCGTCGGCGCGGGGTACATCGGGATGGAGCTGTCGACGGTGTTCGCCAAACTGGGTGCGGAGGTGACGGTCGTGGAGATGCTCGAGGACGCGTTGCCCGGCTACGAGGACGACGTGGCGGCGGTCGTCCGGGAGCGGGCCGCGGACCTAGGCATCGATTTCAACTTCGGCGAGGCGGCCGACGGCTGGGAGGAGACGGCCGATGGCATCCGGGTCCGGACCCTCGACACCGACGACGAGGTCACCGAGTACAACGCCGAGCAGTGTCTGGTCGCGGTCGGGCGCGAGCCGGTCACCGACACGGTGAACCTCGACGCGATAGCCCTCCAGCCCGACGAGGACGGGGCCCTGCCGACCGACGAGCAGTGCCGGACGGCCGCCGAGAGCGTCTTCGCCGTCGGCGACGTGGCCGGCGAGCCGATGCTGGCCCACAAGGCGATGGCCGAGGGGAAAGTCGCCGCCGAAGCCGCCGCCGGGGAGCCGGCCGCCTTCGACCACCAGGCGATTCCAGCCGCGGTGTTTACCGACCCCGAAATCGCCACCGTCGGCATGACCGAACGCGAGGCCGAGGCGGCCGGCTTCGACCCGGTCACCGGGGAGATGCCGCTACGGGCCAACGGCCGCGCGCTCACCGTCAACGAGCGGGATGGGTTCGTCCGCGTCGTCGCCGACGCCGACGAGGAGTTCCTGCTCGGGGCCCAGATAGTCGGCCCGGAGGCGTCCGAACTCGTCGCCGAACTCGGCCTGGGAATCGAGATGGGCGCGCGGCTGGAGGACGTCGCCGGGACGATTCACACGCACCCGACGCTCTCCGAGGCGGTGCACGAGGCGGCCGCGGCCGCCCGCGGCGAGGCGGTTCACACGCGGTAGCGTCACCCTGCGACACGTGCGCCACAGTAGCGAATACCGGCGGCACAGCCGCTCTGGCGTGGATAGTGGCGAGATTTACACCGTGCAAAAAGGTTATATGGGGGATTGAGTAAACAGACGGTGGATAGGAAGCGGTAAGACATGTCTACTGACTCACAGCCCGACGACACCATCGCCCAAGCCATCATTTCAGGTTCGACGTACGAGCGCGTCCGCTACGAGCGCCACTCGTATCTCAGACAGACCGTTCCGCGGACGCTCGCGCTACAGAGCGCCCTGCTCGGGGCGCTGGCACTGTTGCTCCCGATGTACGGCCTGTACCCGGACAGCACCGCGGCGTTTCTCCCGGCCGTCGACCCCGCCGTCGCCTCGCCGAAGGTGCTGTTGCTCGGGCTGTTCGGCGCGTTCCTGCAGCTGTTCGGCGCGACGTTGCTCGTCGGGTCGGTCCTCTACCGGGTCCGGTTCACCCCGCTGACCGAACGGCAGGCTCACGCGGCGCTCAACGCCGAGGACTTCGCGCGATACGTCGCGCTCGGCACCGGCGGCCTGGCCATCGCGCTCTCGCTCTGTCTGTTCGCCGTGGGCCTGGGCGGCGGCGACGCAGTGTCGACGTACATCGCGGCGATGGGCCGGAACCCGTTCGTCGACTCCGGGTTCGGCGTGTCGGTCGCGGAGGCCTCGCTGTTTGCCTTCGTCGCCAGCGTCACGGTCTTTTACGCCTCGCGGTATCTGCTCGTGCACCTCGCGCTGTTCCACCGCGACGGCGAGTGACGGCGGCCGGCGCGACGGCCCGACCACGGTAACGGTTGTAACATGCACGTCAGTTTTCAGGCGCGGCGACGACGGTACCGGTATGATCTCAAACGAGAGCGACACGTTCGACATCGGCGGAGAGCTGACGGTCCACCGGCTCGGGTTCGGCGCGATGCGGCTCACCGGTGAGGACATCATCGGCGAACCGGACGACGAAGAGAACGCCCACGCCGTACTGGAGCGGGCGGTCGAACTCGACGTCGACTTCATCGACACGGCGGACTCCTACGGGCCGGGCGTCTCCGAGCGGCTCATCGGCGAGGCGCTCGACACCGAGCGCGAGGACCTCGTCATCGCGACGAAGGGCGGCCTGCTGCGCAACACCGACGCCGACTGGCTGGCCCACGGCGACCCGGACTACCTGCGCAACGCCCAGCTGTGCTCGCGGGACCGACTGGGAATGGACCCCATCGACCTGTACCAGTACCACCGGCCGGACCCCGACACGCCGTTCGAGGACTCCGTCCACACGCTCGCCGAGATGAAAGACGAGGGGCTGATTCGCCACGTCGGCCTCTCGAACGTCTCCGTCGAGCAACTGGACCGCGCCCGCGACATCGTCGACGTGGCGACGGTCCAGAACCAGTACAACGTCGCGCACCGCGACGACGAGGACGTGCTGGAGGCCTGCGAGAACTACGACATCGGTTTCATCCCGTGGTTCCCGCTGGGCGCTGGCGACCTCGACGACGTGGACGGCATCGACGACATCGCCGACCGCCACGACGCGACGCCGTACCAGATTGCGCTGGCGTGGCTGCTGGGTCACTCGGACGTGACGCTGCCGATTCCAGGGACCGGCAGCGTCGCCCACCTCGAACAGAACGTCGCCGCCAGCGCCATCGAGCTGTCCGACGAGGAACTGGCCCGGCTGTCCTGAGACGGGGCGACGACGCTGTGGCGTCGTCGCTGACCGCGGTTCTTTTGGTTCCCACCGCTGTACCCCGGGTATGACCACTGTCACGCTGGGTCCGGAGGGGACCTACTCCCACCGCGCCGCGCAGGCAGTCACCGACGGCGACATAGCCTTCTCCGAGTCGGTGACCGCCATCGTCGAGGCCGTCGCCGACGGCGAGGCCGAACGCGGCGTCGTCCCCGTCGAGAACAGCATCGAAGGCTCCGTCACCGAGTCGCTTGACGCCTTCGCGGAGCACGACGTCGCCGTCGTCGAGGAGATTATCACGCCCATCCGCCACGCCCTGCTCGCACAGGACGACGCTTTCTCGCTGGTGGCTAGCCACGCCCAGGCGCTGGCCCAGTGTCGCGGCTGGCTCGACGAGCACTACCCCGGCGTCGACGTGGAGGCCGTCGCCTCCACGGCCCGCGGCGTCGAACGTGCCCGCGAAGACCCGAGCGTCGCGGCCATCGGCCACCCCGAGAACGCGACCAACGGCACCGAACTGCAGGTCCTCGCCGAAGACATCCAGGACCGGTCCTCGAACGCCACCCGCTTCGTCGTCGTCGCCCCGGCGAGCGAGCGCAGCGAGGCCGGCGGCAAGACCTCCTTCATCGTCTACCCCGACGTGGACTACCCCGGCCTGCTGCTGGAACTGCTGGAACCGTTCGCGGACCGCGACATCAACCTCACGCGCGTCGAGTCCCGCCCCAGCGGCGAGCGACTCGGCGACTACGTCTTCCACATCGACATCTCGGCCGGCCTCTACGAGGAGCGCACGCAGGACGCGCTCGCCGACATCGAGGCCATCGCCGAGGGCGGCTGGGTCCGCCGACTGGGGTCGTACGACTCCCGGACGGTCGTCAACTGACCCGGCGGGGCGTTTCTTAAGTCCCGGGCACTCGTACCCCCGGACATGTCAGACAGAGACCCGTTCAGCGAAATCGAGCGCGCGTTCGACATGCTGGGAGCGCAGTTCGGCGTCGACGTGGGCGCTGTCCCGGTCGACGTACTCGACGCGGGCGACGCCTTCGTCGTCCGCGCGGACCTGCCCGGCTACGACAGCGCGGACATCGACGTGCAGTTGGTCGAGGACCGCAAACTCACTATCAGCGCCTCGGCGAGCGAGGAGCACGAGGCAAGCGACGGTCAGTACGTCCAGCGCGAGCGCCGCCAGCAGTCGCTGAGTCGGTCGCTACACCTCCCGGAAGCAGTCGACGAGGAAGAGACCACCGCGAGCTACGACAGCGGCGTCCTCACGGTGCGGCTGGGGAAGGTCCGACACAGCGAGGACGACGACGGCACGGACATCCCCGTGAACTGACGATGGTGCTGGAACCCGGAACCGAGGTGCCGACCATCAGAGCGCGGAACCAGCACGGCGACGCGGTCCGGCCGGCGTTCGCGGAGCCGACAGTGCTGTACTTCTACCCGGCCGACGACACGCCGGGCTGTACGACGGAGGCAAATCAGTTCGAGGAGTACGCGGCGCGGTTCGCGGACGCCGGCGTCGAACTGTACGGCGTCTCGACCGACGGCGTCGAGAGCCACCGCGAGTTCGCCGAGAGCGAAGCCCTCTCGTTCGACTTGCTCGCCGACCCCGAGGGACGTATCGCGGCGGCCTTCGACGTGGACCTGACCGACGGCCGAGCCCAGCGGACGACGTTCGTCATCGCACAGGGGCAGGTCGTCGGCGTCTACGAGGGCGTCGCGCCCGAGGGCCACGCCGCGAACGTCTACGAGGACCTGCTCGACACCGGGCTGGTCAGCGCCGACTAACACGGCGGAGAATCGGCGGACGCGAGCGCGTCACTTGGCGATGTCGATTGCGGGGCGACCGGGGCCGGCCTTGCTCACGAGGTCCGGGTCCGCCTCGTCGGGCCCCTGCACGACGACCTCGGCCCCGAACTCTCGCTCGATGAGCCACGCGGCGCGTTCGAGCGCCTCGCGCTCGCGTTCGGGCGGCAGTTGCTCGTCGAGCGACTGCGCGCGGCCGGCCACCTCCTTGGCGAAGTCCGCGGCCGCCTCGCCCTGTTCGCGGAGGTCCTCGTCCTGCATGACGGTCCCGACGACGTTGCCGTCGGCGTTGCGGGCCAGGTCGAGCACGCGGTGTTTCCACTGGGGCGCGACCGCGAGGGTGATGGTCTGGGGGTCCTCGATGCCGACGGTGTCGACGATGTCGCGGACGTCCTCGCGGGTGTTCTCGACCAGGCGGCGCTCGATGTCGTAGCCGTCGGGGGCCCGCGCGGCCGGCCACTCGGCCTCGGCGATGAGGCCGTCCCGGTCCAGTTCCGCCCACATCTCCTCGGCGGCGTGGGGGGCGACCGGGGCGAGCAGTTTCGCTGCCGTCGCCAGCCCGCGCTCGAAGGTGTCGGCGTCGGGGGCTGTCGCCTCCTGGTACCGGCGCAGCAGCGACACCAGTTCCCGCACGGCCTGGAGCGCGTGGTTGAACCGGAAGTCTTCGAACTCCGCGGTCGCCTTCGCCGCGGTGGCGTCGATTTCGCGGGCGACGTAGTCGGCGATTTCGTCGGCGTCGCCGGCGTGCGCGGTTTCCGAGGCGCTTCCCGCCTCGCCGTCGGCGTACTCCGAGACCAGCGTGTACACGTTCTGGAGGAAGCTGTGGGCCGACTGGACGCCCTCGGGGCTCCAGGCGAACTCCTTCTCGGGCTGGGCGGCCTCCATGATGAACAGGCGGGCCGTGTCAGCGCCGTACTCCTCGATGATGCGCTGGGGCGAGACGCCGTTGTCGAGGCTCTTGGACATCTTGTTGCCGTCCTCGCCCAGCACCATGCCCTGGTTCGTGAGGTTCGTGAAGGGCTCGCGGACGCCGTCGACCATGTCGAGGTCGTCGAGCACCTTCGTGAAGAAGCGGGCGTACAGCAGGTGCATGACGGCGTGTTCGATGCCACCGACGTACTGGTCGACGGGCATCCAGTCGCTCGCCCGCTCGGCGTCGAAGGGGGCGTCGTCGAGGTCGGGCGACGTGTAGCGCAGGAAGTACCACGAGGAGTCCACGAACGTGTCCATCGTGTCCGTCTCCCGCACCGCGTCGGCTCCGCACTCGGGGCAGTCCACGTGCTTCCACTCTTCGGCGGCGTCGAGCGGATTGCCGGTCGTGTGGACGAACTCGGGCAGTTCGACGGGCAGGTCCTCGTCCGGGACCTCGACGTAGCCGCAGTCGTCGCAGTGAATCATCGGAATCGGGGTGCCCCAGTAGCGCTGGCGCGAGATGCCCCAGTCCCGGAGGTTGTACTCCGTGCGGTGCTCGCCGTCGAACTCGGAGACGAAGCGGTCGCGCGCCTCCTCGCTGGTGAGGCCGTCGAACTCGCCGCTGTTGACGAGCAGCCCGTCCTCGGGGTAGGCTTGCTCCTGTACGTCGACGTCCTCGGGGTCTGCGTCGGCGTCGTCGGTCGGCTCGACGACCTGTACGACGTCGATGTCGTGGGCCTGGGCGAACTCGTGGTCGCGCTCGTCGTGGGCCGGGACGGCGTACAGCGCACCAGTGCCCACGTCGGTCAGGACGTAGTCAGCGACGTAGACGGGAATCTCCTCGCCGGTGGCTGGGTTCGTCGCGTACTCGCCGGTGAAGACGCCGGAGGTCACGTCGAGGTCGTCCTCGTCTGCGTCCTCGGCCGTCTCGATGTACTCGGCGACCGCCTCGTTGTCCTCGGCGATTTGCTGGGCGACCGGGTGACCGGGGGCAAGCGAGAAGAAGGTCGCCCCGTGGATGGTGTCCAACCGCGTGGTGAAGATGTCCACGTCACCGTAGTCACCGACCTCGAAGGCGACGCTCGCGCCCTCCTGCTTGCCGATCCAGTTGCGCTGCATCTCCCGGACGTTGTTCGGCCAGCCGTCGAGGTCCTCGAGCGCCCCCAGCAGTTCCTCGGCGTAGTCGGTGATGGTGAAGAACCACTGGTCCATCTCGCGGGCCTCGATGGGCGTGTCACACCGCCAGCAGAGTTCGTCTTCCCCCTCGACCTGCTCGTCTGCCAGCACCGTCTCACAGGAGGGACACCAGTTCAGTTCGGCGGCCTGTCGCTCGACCAGTCCTTCCTCGCGGAACTGCTTGAACAGCCACTGGTTCCACTGGTAGTACTCGGGTTCACAGGTGGCGAGTTCGCGGTCCCAGTCGTAGCCAAAGCCCATCTCCGTGAGCTGCTCGCGCATCGACTCGATGCACTGCATCGTCCAGTCGCGGGGGTTGGTGTCCCGTTCCTCGGCGGCGTTCTCGGCGGGCAGCCCGAAGGAGTCCCACCCCATCGGGTGCAGGACGCTCTCGCCGCGCATCCGCTCGAAACGGGCGAAGGCGTCCGTGATAGTGTAGTTCCGGACGTGACCCATGTGGAGGCTCCCGGAGGTGTAGGGGAACATCGCCAGGACGTACTCCGGGTCGGTCTCGTCGTCGTCGATGCGGAACACGTCGGCCTCGTCCCACGTGCGCTGCCACCGGGGCTCGACCTCGGTGTGGTCGAACCCCCGCTCGCGTTCCTCGCCGGTCGTGGTCATGATATCGGAACATCCGATAGCGACGGTGCTATACCTTTCCCTTCGAGAGACCCAGCGGCCGCCACGGGCGACGCGAGCGGTCCTGTCGGCGCATCGACCGGTCCCGCCGAGATGCTTTTGTCGGCCGGGAACAGTGGTTACTGCAGCGTGCCCGAACCGATTGCCGTTCTCCACGTCGACGACGACCCCGACTTCGCCGAACTGGCGGCGACCCTCCTGGAACGGCAGGACGACCGTCTCACCGTGGTCCGGGCAGACAGCACCGGCGATGGCCAGGAGGTGCTGGCGGAGCGTCCCGTCGACTGCGTCGTCTCCGACTACGACATGCCGCGCCGGAACGGCATCGAGTTCCTGCAGGCGATACGCGAGCAGCATCCCGACCTCCCGTTTATCTTGTTTACCGGGAAGGGAAGCGAGGAAATCGCCAGCGAGGCCATCTCCGCCGGCGTCACCGACTACCTCCAGAAGGGCAGCGACGTCGAGCGGTACGAACTCCTGGCCAACCGGGTCACGAACGCCGTCGCGCAGAACCGGGCCCAGCAGCGGGCGCTCGAAACCACACAGCGCTACGAGACGCTGTTTACGCACACGACGAACGCGATTGCCTCGGTCGAACTGCGGAACGGGGACCCGATAATCCAGTCGGTCAACCCCGCGTTCGAGGCGACGTTCGTCCCGCCGGGAACGGACGTCGCCGGCCGGAACCTGGACCGGGTCATCACGGCGACCGACGCCCAGCGGGAACAGGCCGAACGCATCACGAGTCGTGCGGAGACGGGTGATATTACGACCACGGAGGTCACGCGCCAGACGGTCGACGGCCCCCGGACGTTCCAGCTCCAGTCGGTGCCGATAAACCCCGACGATGCGGACGGGTTCTGTTCGGCCTTCGCGGTGTACACCGACATCACCGATATCGCCGGGGACGGCGGGACGCCGCCGTAGCCGCGTCGGCGACACACCGGCAGTCGCTGTGTGTAACCGGACCCGTCGCGGCACCCGGGCCGACGAAGGGGGACCCACACAAGATTTTTGCCGGACTCGACAGGTGTCACGGACGTATGGTACACTGCCCTGACTGTGAGACCGCGCTCGAAACGGCCGACGACATCGAGTTCGTCGAAGTGGACTCGGCGGTCGGCTTCATCAAAGCCTCCAAGCGCTTCTACACCGCGAACTGCGCGGCCTGTGGCGTCACTATCGGCAGCGGCGTCGCCGGCGCGAAGTCCAACGGGGGTGCGGCCTGATGGTCCACTGTCCCGAGTGCGACGCGGAGCTGACCGACCAGGACGACGTGGAATTCCTCGACATGGACTCGACGACCGGCTTCTTCACGGCCTCGAAGCGGTTCTACCTCGTCGCCTGTGGCGACTGCGGGGCCGCCATCGGCAGCGGCGTCGCCGGCGCGATGTAGCCGCCGGGGCTAGGCTTATACACGTATCAGCGCAAGAGAGCGTATGGCAGATTCACCTGACGACACGGACGACAGCGGACGACTACCGGCGGCGCTCCGGTCGGTCACGCCGGGGACGCGGAGCCGTCCCAACGAGGGCATGGACATGATCGGCTGGGGCATGCTCGCCGGCCTGCTCGTCCTGCTTTTCCCGCTCCTGCCGTTTATCGTCATCGTCTGGGGCATCTCGAAGGTCACGGACGCCCTCACGCCGACCTAATCAGGTCGCGTCGGTGTCGACCAGCGGGAACGCCGTCCCGTCGCCCTCGGCGCTCGCGTTCTCGTAGACGACGTGTGCCGCGGCCACGTCCTGGATGGCGAGCCCCGTCGAGTCGAAGACGGTGAGGCCGTCGTCGTCGGTCCGGCCGTCGAGCGTGCCGGCGACGATGGCCCCGAGTTCCCCGTAGAGGTCGGCGTCGGTCAGGACGCCCTCGCTCCAGGGGACGTTTATCTCGCCGGAGTGGGTACACTGTTCGTAGTTGTCGATGACGACTTTCGCGTCCAGCAGCGTGCGCGCCTCGTGTTCCTGCTTGCCGGCGGCGTCGGCCCCGATGGCGTTGACGTGCGTGCGCTCGCCGAGCCACGCCCGCTCGACGATGGGTGACTCGACGGGCGTAATCGTCGACAGCACGTCACAGCCGGCGGCGTCCTCGATGGTGCCGGCCCGCACGTCGAACCGGTCGTCGAAGGCGTCGACGAACGCCCGCTGTTTCTCCGCGTCCCGGTCGGCGACGACCACCGTCTCGATGTCCCGGACCGACGAGATGGCCGCCAGTTGCGTGTAGGCCTGCGTGCCGGCCCCGACGAGCCCCAGCGAGTCCGCGTCGGCGACGGCGAGGTGGTCGGTGGCGACGGCGGCCGCCGCCCCGGTCCGCAGGCGCGTCAGGACGGTGCCGTCCATCACGGCGAGCGGGAACGCCGTCTCGGGGTCCGAGTAGATGAGCGTCCCGAGCACGGTCGGCAGGTCGTGGTCGCGGGGGTTGTCCAGGTGGACGTTGACCCACTTGACCGCGGCGGCGTCCCACGTCTCAGCGTCGACGTAGGCCGGCATCGACCTAAAGTCGCCGTTGTACTGTGGCAGGTCGATGTAGGACTTTGCCGGCATGACGGTGTCGCCCCTCGCGTCGGCGGCGAAGGCGGCGGCGACCGCGTCGATGACGGCCGGCATCGTCGCGTGAGTCTCGACCGCGTCCGCGCCGAGAAGCAGCGTCTGCATACGAACCGTTGGCACTCGACCCCACTTATACCCACGCCGTCACAGGGACTATACCGCCACGCGACCAGGTACTGGTATGCGTCGCGGGGCGGCGATTGCCGCGGTCTGTCTCTGCCTGCTGAGCGCCGGGTGCACCGGCCTGTTCGGCGACGACGCCGCAGGGGGGACGGTGACGCCGGCACCGGTCCCGACCGCGGACACCCCGACGAGCCCGGACCGACACGCGCCGGGCATCGTCGGCGACCGCGTCGGCAACGCCACCGCGCTCGCCCGCGCCCACGTCGCCGGGCTCTCGAACACCTCCTACCAGGTCCGCCACACCAGAACCGTCAGGCGCGACGGCGACCTGTACAGGCGCGTCCGGACGCGAGCCAGCGTCAGCGCGGGCTACCGGTCGTACACGGCCACCCGAACGGTGACCGGCCAGGGGGTTCACGCGCGGGAGGTCCACGAAACCTGGCGGGACGGCCGCGCACTCAGGCGGACCACCGTCAACGGGTCGACGACGACCGCTGTGGTCGCGGACAGTCGCGGTATCGGCGGCCCGCCGCGCCCCCCGCGGGCCGCGCTGTTCTTCGAACCCACGTTCAACGGCCGGCTCATCGACCTGCTTTCGGCGACCAACGTAACATCGGTTCGCCCCGGCCAGCCGGTCGTCGAGCAACTGTACGGAGTCTCGCTGTACCGCATCGAGGGCACCGGCGCCGCCGAAGCCGGCGCAGTCGCCACCCGCCCCGCCGACCGCGTGAGGAACGTCTCCCTCTCCGCGACCGTGACGCCCGGCGGCGTGGTCCGGAGCTACGCCCTCCAGTACACGGTCGTCGACGGGTCGGACGCGCACCGCGTGACGGAGACGCTCCGCTACAGCGACCTCGGGACGACCGAGGTGGTGTTCGACGCCCGCGAGCGAAACCGGACGGCACGGCCGGACTGACGCGGGTACAGAAACAGCCTCGAACCCCCACCCACCGTCACCGGTCCGTCCCACCAGGCGGACCGGGACAGTCGGTAGTTCGCAGCGACACAGGTGACTGTTCGTTCAGTTTCACGGGTCGATTCCGCGTTTGGCTAACACGGGTGCGAACGCCGTGCCCGGTCGAGACAGTTCGGCCTACGCGGCGAAACAGCGGAAAACGGATTCGTCGTTCGTGCGTTCGGAAGTCTCCGCTCGACCGTGAGGTAGGCCCTCGCTTCGCTCGGCCCTACCCTGCTCGCGTATACGAGGTGTTTCGCGTTGCTCAAAACCTCGCTTACATCATGCCGCCCATGCCGCCGCCCATACCGCCCATGCCGCCGGGCGCGCCGCCGGGGCCGCCGGCACCCTCGTCCCCGTCGCCGGAGGTCGAGAGTTCGCCGGCAGCGATGATGTCGTCGATCTTGAGGACCAGGTTCGCGGCCTCGGCAGCCGAGGAGATGGCCTGGCGCTTGGCGTGGGTCGGCTCGACGACGCCGGTGTCGAGCGTGTTCTCCACGTCGCCGGAGAAGACGTTCAGGCCGGCGCTGACGTCGCCGTCCTCGTGGGCGGCGCGCAGGTCGACGAGCGTGTCGATGCTGTCGAGGCCGGCGTTCTCCGCGAGGGTGCGCGGGATGATTTCCAGCGCGTCGGCGAAGGACTCGATGGCGAGCTGCTCGCGGCCCTCGATGCCGTCGGCGTAGTCGCGGAGCCGGCGGGCGACCTCGACTTCGGGTGCGCCGCCGCCGCCGAGGACGCTGCCGTTGGCAACGGTGGACGCGACGACGTCCAGCGCGTCCGTGACACCGCGTTCGAGTTCGTCGACGACGTGGTCGGTCGAGCCACGGAGCAGGAGCGTGACGCCGTGGGCGTCGTCGCCGCTGCCCTCGACGTAGAACAGGCCCTCGGCCTCGTCGCGGGTGACGGAGCCGTGGCCGAGGTCCTCCGCGGTCGCGGAGTCGAGGTCGGAGACGATGCGAGCGCCCAGGACCTCTTTGAGGAACTCGATGTCGGACTTCTTGGCGCGGCGCACTGCCAGAATACCCTTCTCGGCGAGGTAGTGCTGGGCCATGTCGTCGATGCCCTTCTGACAGAAGACCACGTCAGCGCCGGTGTCGGCTATCCGGTCGACCATCTGCTTGAGCTGCTCCTCTTCCTTGTCGAGGAAGTTCTGGAGCTGGCTCGGGTCGTCGACGGAGAGCTGGGCGTCGACCTCGGTCTCGTCGAGTTCGATGGCGGTGTCGACCAGCAGCACGTCGGCGTCGTCGACCTCGGTCGGCATCTCCTCGTGGACTGGGTCCTTGTCGATGACCGCGCCCTCCAGCAGCTCGGAGTTGCCGGCGGAGCTGCCGGTCTGGGTCTCGATGTTGAGGTACTCGAGGTCGGCGATGACGGAGCCGTCCTCGGCCTCGACGGTGACGGCGTTGACCGCGTCGACGATAATCTGGGCGAGCAGCTCCTTGTTGAGCTCCGCGCCCTTGCCCGTCATCGAGGTCTCGGCGACCTTCTTCAGGAGTTCCTCGTCGTCGGGTTCGACGTCGGTGGCGATGTCGTCGAGTTCGTCCTTGGCCTGCGTGGCGGCCATGTTGAAGCCCTTGATGATGGCCGTCGGGTGGATGTCCTGTTCGAGGAGGTCCTCGGCGTTCTTGAGGAGCTCGCCCGCGATGGCGACGGCGGATGTCGTGCCGTCACCGGCCTCGTCCTCCTGTGTCTCCGCGACCTCGACGATCATCGAGGCTGTCGGGTTGTCGATGTCCATCTCCGAGAGGATGGTGACGCCGTCGTTGGTGACGGTCACGTCGCCCATCGAGGAGACGAGCATCTTGTCCATCCCCTTCGGGCCGAGCGTCGAGCGTACCGACTCGGCGACCGCGCGAGCGGCCGAGATGTTGTGTTCCTGTGCGGACTTGTCCTTCATCCGCTGGGAGTCCTCTCCCAGGATGATCATCGGCTGGCCCTGCATCTGGCGTTGGCTCATAATCAAGCGAAGATTGCATGTGGTTCTATATAAAAGTAGGGGTTATAGGGTGCTCGCCGACCACCGGTCGACGCGGCCGGAACAGGTGAAATCACCCGACTGAGGTAGTACTGTCTGTCAACAGTGGTAGCTGTTGGCACGCCCCATCGGGACGGCGACGGACTGTTTATATATTCACTCGACGGGCTCCGTCCAGTGGACCGTGACCGACCCGACGACGAAGGCGTCCTTCGAGTCGGGGTTCCGGCGGAACTGAATCGTGTTCTCGCCGCGGTGGAGGCGCTCGGGGGCAATCGTGTCCATCCAGAGCTGCCAGCCCTCGCCCGGCGCGATGTCGAACCCCGACAGCGGGTCGCCGTTGACCACGATTTCGTGGTCGAAGTCCGCGACGTCGAACACCTGCATCTCGACGTACGGGTCCGCCGGCGACGCGGTCGGGAGGTCGAACGCGACCGGGTCGGTGGCGTCGCCGGTGAACTCGGCCCAGGGGACGGCGAGCGAGTCCGCCGACGGACCGAGGTGTTGCTGGAACTGACAGAGCGCGTAGTTGGCGCGACGTGACATACAGCCTACGTCTCTCGGACGGTATAAAAATCAGTGGCCGGACGGCGACGGCGGGCGGTCACCCGGGGCGGAGAGCGGAGCGCCTATCAGGAGTCGGCTGTTGCCAACGGGTATGGACGCTGCGCTTGGCCCGCCCGAGCAGATGGCCGAGCTCGAGGAGGACCTGACGCCGATGATGGCACAGTACTACGAGCTGTGCCGCCAGTACGACGACGCCCTGGTCCTCTTTCAGGTCGGGGACTTCTACGAGACCTTCTGTGCGGCCGCGAAACGGGTCGCCCGGCTGTGTGAGATTACGCTGACTCAGCGCGAGGACTCGACCGGCGAGTACCCGATGGCCGGCATCCCCATCGACAACGCCGAGTCCTACGTCGAGACGCTGCTGGACGCGGGCTACCGGGTCGCCATCGCCGACCAGGTCGAAGACCCCGACGAGGTCAGCGGCGTCGTCGAACGGGCGGTGACCCGCGTCGTCACGCCGGGGACCCTCACCGAGAGCGAACTGCTCGGCGGCGCGGACAACAACTACGTCGCCGCGCTCACCGCCGGCGAGCGCTACGGGCTGGCGCTGCTCGACGTGTCGACCGGCGACTGCTACGCCACGAGCGTGGGCTCGGAGGCCGCCGTCGCCGACGAACTCAGCCGATTCGGGCCGGCCGAGGCCATCGTCGGCCCGGACGTGGACGTGGACCGCGACACCGTCTTCGGTCCGGCCTGTCTGGTGACGCGCTACGAGGCGGCGGCCTTCGACCGCGAACGGGCCGACGAGCGCGTGGCCCAGTACTTCGGCCCGCCCGAGCGTCTGCTGGGCAGCGACGCGGAAATCCGTGCCTGCGGCGCGCTGCTGGCGTACGCGGAGTACACGCGCGGCAGCGCGGGCGCGGTCGGGCCCGACGGCGAACCGGTCGACCCCGACGTGGACCCCGCGGGGACGCTCGACTACCTCAATCACCTCACGCGGTACGACCCGCGGGAGTACATGCTGCTGGACGCGGTGGCCGTCGAGAGCCTCGAACTGTTCGAGCGCCGGTCGGTGCGGGGCCACGAGAACCGCACGCTCGTCGACACGGTCGACGAGACGGCGTGTGCGCTGGGCCGGCGGAAACTGACCGACTGGCTCCGCCGCCCGCTGCTCGACGCCGACCGCATCGAGGCCCGCCACGGCGCGGTCGCGGAACTCCAGCGGGACCCCGCGACCAGGGAGGCGCTCGCGGACCTGCTCGCGGACGTATACGACCTCGAACGGCTCATATCGCGCGTCTCTCGCGGCCGGGCGAACGCACGGGACCTCCGGTCGCTGGCCGCCACGCTGTCGGTCGTGCCGGACATCCGGGACCGCCTCGCCGACGCCGACGCCCGCCTGCTCGCGGACCTGCACGCGACGCTGGACCCGCTCACGGCGGTCCGCGAGGAAATCGAGGCGGCGATTCGCCCGGACCCGCCACAGGCGGTGACCGAGGGCGGGGTCGTCCGCGAGGGCTACGACGAGGAACTGGACCGACTCCGCTCGACCGAGCAGTCGGGCAAACAGTGGATAGACGACCTCGAAGCGAGCGAGCGCGAGCGCACCGGCATCGACTCGCTGAAGGTCGGCCACAATTCGGTGCACGGCTACTACATCGAGGTGACCAACGCCAACCTCGACTCCGTGCCCGACGACTACCAGCGCCGCCAGACGCTGAAAAACAGCGAACGCTACTACACGCCGGAACTCAAGGAGCGCGAGGAGGAGATTCTGCGCGCCGAGAGCGCGGCCGACGACCTGGAGTACGACCTGTTCTGTGCGGTCCGGGACGAGGTGGCCGGCGAGGCCGAGCGCGTCCAGGCCCTGGCCGACCGACTGGCCCGCCTCGACGTGCTTGTCTCGTTCGCCGCGGTCGCGGCGCAGTACGACTACTGCCGGCCGACCGTCGGGAGCGACGGCATCGACATCACCGCCGGCCGCCACCCGGTCGTCGAGCGGGCCGAGGACGCGTTCGTCCCCAACGACACGGGGCTGGGCAGCGGGCCAGTCCAAGCGAGCGGGGACAGCAGCGACGACGGCGTTGCTGCGGACGATATCCGGCCCTTCCTCGCCGTCGTCACAGGCCCGAACATGAGCGGGAAGTCGACGTACATGCGCCAGGTCGCGCTGATATGCCTGCTCGCGCAGGCGGGCAGTTTCGTCCCCGCGAAGGCGGCCGACCTCCCGATACTGGACCGGGTGTTCACCCGCGTCGGGGCCAGCGACGACATCGCCGGCGGCCGCTCGACGTTCATGATAGAGATGACCGAACTGGCGACGATTCTCGACGCGGCGACCGCCGACTCGCTCGTCCTGCTGGACGAGGTGGGCCGCGGCACGTCGACGGCTGACGGACTGGCTATCGCCCGCGCCGTCACCGAGTACCTCCACGACGAGGTCGGCGCGTACACGCTGTTTGCCACCCACCACCACGACCTGACCGCCGTCGCGGCCGACCTGCCCGGCGCGACCAACCGCCACTTCGAGACCAGCCGGGAGGACGGCGATGTCCGCTTCGACCACGAACTCGCGCCCGGGCCCGCGGCGGCCTCCTACGGCGTCGAGGTGGCGAGCATGGCCGGCGTGCCCGAGGCCGTCGTCGAGCGGTCGCGAGCCCTGCTGGCGGACGCCGACGGAACGGCGGCCACTCCCGATGCGGAGACGGACCCAGCGACGACAGGGCCGGCGGAGAACGGGGCGACAGCGGCGAACGGAGCGGCCCCGGCCGACGAAGCGACGGCGGACGGCGAGGCGCTCCGGACGAACGGGCGCGAACTCCCGGCGTCGGTGGCCGCGGAGTTGGCGTCGCTCGACGTGGCGACGATGACGCCGATAGAGGCGATGAACGCGCTCGCGGACCTGCAGGACCGGCTCGAATGAGTCAGCCGTCGTTCGGGCCGTCGCGGTCCCAGAGGGACGGCCGACGCGGACCCTGCCACCGCTGGCCGACAGCATCAATCCGGACGCACTGACGGCGTGCACCGTCGAATCGGACACCGGCGGGCACGTCGCGTTCGATTACAGGGGCCACCGCGTGGTCGTCGACACCGCTGGGACGGTCGCGGTGGACTGGGAGCCGACACGGGGCGTTACGGCGGCTCCAGCGGGACGAACTCCAGTCCCTTCTCCGCGAGCAACTGGCGTGCCCGGTCGGTCACCGACGGGGCGACGAGGACGCCGCGGACCTCGGTGTCGGCGTGCAGGTCACGTTCCAGCGCGTCGACGTACCGACCGAGCTGGCCGACCGCGTCGGGGCCCACGCGCCGGCGCTTGAGTTCGAGTATCGTCGTCCGGCCGTCGGCGTCCTCCCCGTAGATGTCGACCGCACCGGCGGGCGTCTCGCGCTCGGTCGCGAGCGGCGTAAAGCCCGACTCGACCAGGGCCGGCTCCTCCAGGATGCGGTCTTTCAAATCGGCCTCGGTCCCGGTGAGCGCGAGGTCCTCGGAGTCGGTCACGTCGAAGGCGGCGGCGTGGGCGACCGTCTCGAAGACAACCTCCAGGAATTCCTCGGGCGTCGACCGCGTCGACCGGACGACGAGCGAGCCGTCGGCGACGTCGACGCTGTGTTCACAGCCCGGCGGCTGCCAGTTCACCGGCTGCTGGCCCTCGTCGGTGTGGACCAGCGCGGCCCCGTCGGGCTTGAGCATCACGTGGCGGTCCCCGGGCCCCAGCGAACTGGCCGCTCGGCCCTCGTACTCGACCGTACAGGTGCCCACGAGCGTCACCAGCGCGCCGCGGTCGGTGGCCCGCGACGCGAGGTCCAGGGCGGCGGCGGGGTCGGGGTACGTCAGCGTCTCGACGGCGGTCACGGGCGGCGGTTAGCGGTCCCCGCGTAAAAAGGACGCGTCGTCGGGGGAGTGGACCGACGGAACGCAGTCCCGGAGAGCGTCGAGGAGGGCGCGCCGGACGGTCACCGGGTCCCGGTCGGCGCGGTCGAGCGTCCGACAGGCCTCGTCCTTGCGGTCGACCCACCACTGCCGGAACGCGCCGGGGTCGGCAGTGCGGGCCAGGACGATGTCCGTCGGGTCCGACAGCGTCGGGTCGAGCCAGCAGACGGCGAACGAGCGGACCGCGCCGTCGCAGACGACCAGCCGGTCGTAGGTGGCATCGAGCGTCCCGAGGACGGCCGACGCCGTCCACCCGGTCCCGAGCGGCCTCGACTGGGACAGGGGGTCGGCGTCGACGCCCCAGTGTGCGAGACGGGGGTCGTATCGGCCGTCGGGCCGGGCGACGGCCACGAGTGTTCGACGGCCCATCAGGGACCACCGAGCGCGTGAGCGGGCATAGGGGCCCTGACCGCGTTGTCCTATTTGAACGCTGGCCTACACCGTCCGGCGTCCCGCTGGGCCACCGTTGAGGCGTGAGACCACCCGAAATTGCCGGGTATTGCTAACTCGGCACAACCCTCAAGTAGTACGTTCACGTATCATTACATATGATGGTGAGCGAGTGGCTCTACGGCGCAATCGCGCTTCTCGTGGGGCTCCACGTCCTGACCATGCTGTACGCATATCGGTACCGGGGCGACCCCGCCGGCGCGACGGGGCAGGGCGATACCGAAGCGCGCCGTGGTAACGCCACCGACGACAGCACTGCCGCCGTCGACTGTCCACACTGCGGGGCGAGAAACGAGGAAGACTACCAGTTCTGTCGGCAGTGCGCCGCGGACCTGACGAACGGGAGCCCGAAACGCCAGCCGACGGACCGGAGCCAGCCGTACTGAGACGGCATCCGGTCGAACCGGCCGGTGCGGGACCACAGCAGTCGCTTCTGCGGGAGCGCATCCGAATACGCTATCCGGTGGCGTCATCGACGGACAGAGAGGCCTGACCGAAATGTCGATAATTGTTTATCGGAGGGGGTTCGGGTACCGGTATGCGCTTTGGTGTCATCTCGACGGCGGCAATCGCACGCGAAGACGTGATTCCGGGCATCCAGAAGTCCGAGCACACGGTCGCGGCAATCAGCTCCCGGTCCCGGGACCGGGCCGACGAGGCGGCCGAGGCGCTCGGTATCGAGAGCGCCTTCGGCGACTACGAGACGATGTTCGCCGAGGCGGACATCGACGCGGTGTACAACCCGCTCCCGAACGGGCTCCACGCCGAGTGGAGCCAGCGGGCCGCCGACCACGGCCTCGACGTGCTCTGTGAGAAGCCGCTGACGGTCGACGCCGCCGAGGCGGCGGACCTCTTCGAGTACTGTGCCGACCAAGACGTCGCGCTGATGGAAGCGTTCATGTATCAGTTCCACCCGCGAACCCGGCGGGCGAGGGAAATCGTCGAGACCGAACTGGGCGAGATTCACACCGTCGACGCGTCGTTCAAGTTCCCGCTGTCCGACCCCGACGACATCCGGCTGGACCCGGAACTGGCCGGCGGGAGCCTGATGGACGTGGGCTGTTACGCCGTCAGCGCGGCCCGGGGCTTCCTCGGCGAGCCGGACCGGGCGTTCGCTCACACGCGGGACTCGTGGGACAGCGGCGTCGACACGAACCTCAGCGGCGTCCTCTCGTACGACGACGGCCGGGTCGCCTCGGTCTCCTGCGGGTTCGACGGCCCGGACCGGGACTACTACCGGGTCGAGACCGACGACGGCTGGCTCGAAGCGCCGAACTGCTTCGGCCCAGAGCACGACCAGTCGGTGTCGCTGACCTACAGCGTCGACGGGCGCGAGGTCACCGAGACGTTCGACCCCGTCGACCACTACCAGCTGCAGGTCGAGGCGTTCGCCGAGGCCGTCGAAAACGGCGACGCGCCGCCCGTAGACCGGGCCGAGACGCTGGGGAACATGCGGACCATCGACGCACTGGCCCGGAGCGCGGACCTCGGCGAGCCGGTCGACGTCGCCAACCCCGACTGAGCCGCGCGGCCGCCGCGACGAGCGCGAAACGGTTTTGACTGCGGCGAGTGAGGCATCTACTGTGACACCCCCAACAGTGACGCTTCCGAGTGGCGACGAGCTACCGATGGCCGGTGTCGGGACGTGGGACATCGACGGCGACACCGTCCGAGAGTCCGTCCGCGCCGGTCTCGACGCCGGCTACGGCCACGTCGACACGGCCGAGGGCTACAAGAACGAGGCCGAAGTCGGCGAGGCGCTGGCCGACTACGACCGCGACGACGTGTTCCTCACGTCGAAGGTCCTGCCAAAGCACCTCGACTACGAGTCCGTCATCGAGTCCTGCGAGGCGTCGCTGGACCGCCTCGGCACCGACTACCTCGACCTGTACCTCGTCCACTGGCCCAACCCCGCGACCTCGATTCGGGAGACGATGGACGCGATGGCCACGCTCCACAACCAGGGCAAGGTCCGCAACGTCGGCGTCTCGAACTTCAGCGCGTACCAGCTGGGGGCTGCCCAGCACGTCGCCGACGTGCCCATCGCCGTCAACCAGATAGAGTACCACCCCTGGAACACCCAGGACCAGGTCGTCGAGTTCTGCCGCGACACCGACACCGTCGTCGAGGCCGCCGCGCCCCTCGCCCGGACGGAGGTGTTCGGCGACGACGTGGTCCAGGACGTGGCCGAGCAGTACGACAAGTCACCGGCCCAGGTCGTCCTGAAGTGGGCAGTCGAGAACGGCGTGGTGGTGCTGCCCAAGTCCTCCTCGCCCGAGCACGTCCGGCAGAACCTCGACCTGTTCGACTGGGAACTCGACGACGTCGACCGCGAGCGCATCGACGGCATCGACCGCGAGCAGGCGGTCTACGACACCGGCATCAACGACTGGGAGGACGACACCTACGGCATCTCGCAGTAGCCGCATGGCCACACCGCCCGCGCTGGACCGCTGGGACGCCGCGGCCGCGGCGAGCGTCGCCGCGTCGCTGGTCACGGCGTACGTCCTGGTGCCCGACCCGACGGTCCAGTACGGGGCGTGGCTGGTCGTCTTCTGCGTCTGGATGGCCTGGTTCGTTTCCTTCGGGGCCAGATGGTTATACGGCCCCTAGAGGGCCGCGCTGAAGCTTTTACTCGATTCCGTGTCAGCGGAGATTTATTTACTCCCACTGCCTATGCACACTTGATGCCTCGTATCGAAGTCTCGGAGAACCTGTACCGGCAAATCGAGAGCGAAGCCAGCGAGGACGACTTCAACGACACGCTGTGGAAGATGGTCGGCTCCTATCGGCGCACGCACAACCCTGAAGCGGACCGAGCGTAACGCGAGAGATCGGCGACGGCCGCGAGGAGAGGTGTTTCTGAGCGTTCTGTGGACGAGTAGCCGCCGTGCCGCCGTCACGTGACGGCGTAGTCGCCGCGTCGAGAGCCCCCGGCGCTGTCACCGTGAGCGGCAATCACTGCCGTCGGTGCTATGTTTTTACGAGTTGAGACGCTTCGTGTCGATAATGAGGCCACGAATCGCCCTGCTGAACGCGGCCCACGACGGCGACGACAACCGCCGGAACTTCCGGCGTGAACTCGACGCCGACCTCGTGGAATACGACGTGACCGAGCGCGAACTGCCCGACACCTTCGCGTTCGACGGCTGTCTGGTCACGGGCAGCCGCGCGTCGGTCTACTGGGACGAGCCCTGGATTCGGGACCTCGAATCCTGGGTCGGGGAGGCCATCGACCGCGACATCGCGTTCCTGGGCGTGTGTTTCGGCCACCAGTTGCTCGCCCACGCGCTGGGCGGCACCGTCGAGCCGATGGACGAGTACGAAATCGGCTACCGAACCGTCGAACACGACGGCGAGAACGAACTGCTCGCCGGCGTCGACGAGTCGTTCACCGTCTTCACGACACACTCCGACCGCGTCACCGAGTTGCCGCCGGGCGCGACGCGGTTCGCCGAGAACGACTACGGCGTCCACGGGTTCCGGAAAGGCCCCGTGTTCTCGGTGCAGTTCCACCCCGAGTACGACCCCGAGACGGCCGAGACGGTGACCAAAGGCAAGGACGACCAGCTCTCCGAGGAGCGCATCGAGGCAGTGCTCGACGGCGTCACCGAGGAGAACTACCGCGCGGCCTGTGAGGCGAAACAGCTGTTCGACAACTTCACCGCCTTCGCCGCGCGTCGCACGGGCGACGCGACCGGCTCCGCCGCGGCCGACGACTGAGCCGCCGCGGCGTCAGGTGAACCGCCCGGTCTCGCTGTCGCATTCCTCGCAGCGAGTCACCAGCGCGTCCCGGTCGTCCGTCATCTCGACGTAGTTGTGCGTGCGGCCGCCACAGTTCTCGCAGTGCCGGAGCATGTCGGTGTCGCCCATCGACTGTGGCGCGCCGAGCGCGAGCGCGACGACGCGCTCGTCGCCCTCGTTGTGGCCGCGTTGCCACTCGCCGGGGGCGAAGCGGACGGCCTCGCCGGCCCCGACGCGTACGTCGCCGTCCTCGGTCTCGAACGTCGCCGTGCCCGACTGGACGAAGAACACCTCCTCCTGGTCCGGGTGGCGGTGGTAACCGAAGGCGAAGGACTCGCCGGGGGCTAGTTCGTAGTAGTTCACCGCGATGGCGTCGGTGCCGAGCGGCCCGGCGAGGGCCCGCTTGACCGACGCCGGCCCCATCCGCGATTCGACGGCGTCGACGCTGACTTTCTCCATAGTTGCCACGTAGAGTCGGCCAGTCCTTAACAGTTAGTCAGGCCGCCGACAGCCGTACCGCCGGCACAGAAGGAGAGACGGCGTCGGTCACTCGCGTCGGTCGATATCGAGTTCCTCGTCGAGGTCTTCGAGCCAGTCGGCGTCCTCCAGTTCCGCCATCTGTTCACGGAAGTGCGTCTTGCAGACGCCGACCTTGACGCCGTCGTTCTCAACGGCGATGTCGGCTTCACGGTCGCAGTAGTGACACTGCATACTCGAAGGGAAGTCCCGGACGACATTGAACCCTCGGGTTCCGTCTGCCGGTCGTCAGACGCCGAGGGCCGTCCGGACGCGGTCCCAGGCGGCCCCGTCGAGGCCAGTGTCGCCCAGCGTCTCGCCGTGGGCGTCGCTGCCGCCCGTCGGAACGAGGGCGTATCGCTCGATAGCGTCGTCGACGAGGCCGTCGTCGACGGCGCGGCCGTAGGGGTACCACCGCTCGACGGCGTCGAGCGAGTCACACGTCGACAGCGCGGCCGCGGTGTCCGGGTAGCGAAACGGGTGCGCGAGACCGACCAGCCCGCACGCCTCCGAGAGCACCGCCCGGCCCCGCTCGAACGACGGGACCTCCCGGGCGACGTAGCAGGGACAGTTGCCGCCGATGAGTTCGTCGAACGCGGACTGGAAGGTGTGATCGGACACCTCGGCGATGGCGCTGGCGATGTGGGGACGCCCCAGGCCGTCGCGCGGTTCGACGGGCAGCGACACGCCCAGGCGGTCCTCGACGCAGTCGATGATGCGCGCCCCACGCTCGCGGCGGTTCCGCTGGATGCGGTCGCACTCGGCCCGGAGTTCGTCGGTCGGGTCGACACCGTAGCCCAGCAGGTCCAGCCGCTGGGTGCTGGTCTCGACGCGGAGTTCGATACCGTGGAGTAGCGTCACGCCGTCGCGCTCGGTGACAGGGCGGTCGAGATCTGGCTGGAGACGGTCGTGGTCCGTAACGGCGACGACTTCGACGCCCGCTTGTTTCGCGGCGGCCGGGACCTCGTCCAGGGAGAGCGTCCCGTCGGAGCGGGTCGTGTGTACGTGCAAGTCAGCGACGACCATACCGTTCGCACGACCCCCAGCGGGAAGCCGCTTCTGCCGGAACCACGTGGCGTGTGTCCACGCCACGTGAGTGCCTTATACGCATTAAGGGACATTATGATTATCTATAGTGAAGGTTTATTAACGACCATGAACTTTCGTCGGATATGCGAATGCTAAGCAACGCGACGGACGCTTTCCAATCGTACGACTACCCGATTTCCGCCGAGGAAATCATCGAGAGCGACGGTGACATGGAACTGGAGCTCCCGAACGGCACCGAGCGGCTGGGCGACGCGCTGAGCCGGTCGGCCCCGGAGACCTTCGAGAGCGCGGAAGACGCCGAGTTCGCGGCGTTTTCCGGCGTTTCGAGCAAGGCAATCGGCCGGAAGGGCTACTCCGACCGCGACCCGATCTGCATGGGCGAGGACGGTCCCGAGGAAGTCTCCTTCTGACGCGGTCAGCCGCTGTGCGGCACCGACCGCTCGTCGCGGTCGCCCCAGCTCCGGACGGAGTTTCCGTCCGTTCGTTTCTGTCCCCGCGAGCGACAGCGCCGTCGCTGGCGAGTGTGCGGGCGCGAGCGCTACCGGTCGAGGAAGTCCGGCCTGTCGACGGCGTCGGTGCTGTCGATGGACTGCTTGTCGAGTAGTTCGGATGGGTCCAGCGCCGAAGGCAGGCCGTCGCGTCCGCCGGTCGGCACGTCATCCTCGTCGATGTGGGTCTTCTCGCCGGTGACGAGGTCTGCCCAGACGGCGTCCCGGTCGGCGCTGGACCCCTCCGCCGCTTCCTTCGCTTCGTTGCGCCCCTCGTCGTACGCGAGTTCGACCATGCTCTTGTGGTACGCGGAGTTCATCTCGGCGTAGATGGCCTCCAGTTCTTCCCGGTTGAACTCCCCGAGGCGCTCGGCGACCCCGATGGCGTAAGCCCGGTCCGTGGCCTCGTCCTTGTCGAGAGTCTCCCAGTCGGTCCCGAATTCGCGCTCGTAGCGGCTCATGTCTCCACTTTCCGGTCGGCGTGGACCTGCAGGCCGGCGTCGGAGAAGGAGATTTCGCGGATGTCACAGTCGATGGCTGTCCCGCGCATCTTGATGACCTGGACGCCGCGGGTCATGCTCCCGTTTTCGAGGAAGTTGTGGAAGAAGACGACCCCGTGGGCGAGGTAGTGCTCGTCGCTGTAGGAGGAGGGGTCGGTCATCTCGGAGATGAGCAGCGTCGTCGCGTCGGTCTGTTTCAGCGCGGAGAGAAAGCCCGTAATCTCGTCCTCGACGTCGTTCATGAAGTGCTGGAGCAGCATCGTCGAGTCGATGACGACCCGCTGGATGTCGTTTTGCCTGATGTAGGCGACGAGGCGGTTGGTCAGCCCGCCCTCGCTGCCGAACTGCGTGATGGTGCGTTTGCCGCTCTCGGTGACGAGGTTGAGAAACTGGATGGCGTCGGACTGCATCGCCCGGTCGAAGCCGAAGTCGTAGCCGGCCATGTCCTGCATGAGCTCCGATTTCGTCTCGTGCATCGTCACGTAGAGACAGGTCTCGCCCTCCTTGACGCCCTGCGTGATGAACTGTGAACAGAAGGTGGTCTTCCCGCTGCCCGGCGGGCCGCTGACCACGTAGAGGCGGTTGGGTAGCAACCCCCCCTGAATGAGTTCGTCGAAACCGGGAACCCCGCTAGAGAGACGCATATCAGCTACCTGAGTCCGTCTGGACATATGCTTTCACCTTCTGTTTTCACCGGTGATAACTCATTCGGCTGGGTCAGCGGCCGATAGCGCCGGGGTGACTATCGGCCAGGTCCAGCAGTCGCTCAGTGCCGGCCTCGTCGAACCGCATCGGCCGCCGCCACCACGGCCCCTTCCCCGAGTCCGACGACAGGTCAGTGACCAGTTCGTTGGCGTCGGTGCCGCCGCTCGGGGCCGACAGCGGCACGGCGGTGTCGTACAGCCGCGAGTCGTCGGCGTTGCCGCGAATGAGAACGCGAGCGTCGAAGGGGTCACGTTTCACGTGGGCGTTCGAGGCGAACCGGGCCTGCTCCTCTGGCGGGAGGGCGCGGTACTCGTCGCCGGTCACCGCGTCGCCGGCGAGGCGGAAGTGGCCGACGACGTACGCACCCCACTCCGGCGGGGCCCAGGCCGGCGCGTCGCCGACGGTCGAGAGCGTCGCGTAGAAGAAGAGGTAGTCGCCGGCCGACAGCTCCGAGAGCGGACCGGCCTTCACGCCGTGTTCGTCGCCGTAGGTGTAGCGCTCGCCGCCGGCCTCGGGGAACTCCGGGTCGAAGTGGACCGGCTGGTCGGCCACCGCGGAGACGTCGGTCCGCAGGTCGAGGTCGGCGTAGGTCGGCACCGGCTCGGCGGTCGGTTTCGACTCGGGAATCGGGACGTACTCGAAGGAGCCGTCGGGAAACAGCGGCCCGCGGAAGCCGGGCTCGTTCGTGTTGGCTCCGACGTTGATGGCGACGCTTCGCATAGCCGAGGTTGGTCGGTTCCGGAGAAAGGGTTTCGGTTACGCTCGTGGTACCGGCGCGCCTACTGGCGGTCCGGCGGCGAGAGGTCGCGCTGGAACTCGTCGAACGGCTCCAGGTCGTCGGGCAGGTCGACGGGCAGTTGCCGCTCGGCGCGGCGGTCGACGTTCGCGCCGTCGATGGGGTCCGCGACGGACTCCCAGCCGTCCTTGACGGTCAGGGACTTCGCCGGCGTGCCGGCGGCGATGTGGTGGGCGGGGATGTCCTTGCCGGCGATGGACTTCGCCGCGAGGATGGCGTTTTCCCCGACCTTCACGCCGGCCCGGACCATCGAGTCGTAGGTCAGGCGCACGTCGTCCTCGATGATGGTGTGGTAGTTGTCGACGTGGGTCTGGTCGACGGCGTCGTGGTCGTGGCTGTAGACGTGGGTGTCGTCGGAGATTGAGACGCGGTCGCCGATGGTGAGCTTCCCGCGGTCGTCCAGGTGCACGTCGTCGTGGACGACGACGTTGTCGCCGACCTCGATGTTGTGGCCGTAGGTGAAGGAGATGCCCTTGAAGAAGCGACAGCCCTCGCCGCAGGACTCGAAGAGGTGGTCGGCGAGCATCCGTCGGAACCGCAGGGCGAACTCGACGTTGTCGGCCATCGGCGTCGCGTCGAACTGCCGCCAGAGCCACTGGAGGTGCTTCGAGCGTTTGAACCGCTCCTCGTCTTTCTCGGCGTAGTACTCGCTTTCGAGGGTCGTGTTGCAGGGGTCGTAGCCCTGGAGGCGGACCCGCTCGGCCGGGGAGATATCCGCGCCGTCCTGCCAGCGCTCGTAGGCCTCCCGGTCGCCGTGGAGGTCGATGAGCACGTCAGTGACGACGTCGCAGGTGTCCTCGTCGCCGGAGAGGCGCTCGTCGACCTCGTCGATAAACGCCCTGAGCCCCTCTTCGGCGAGCGGTGGCAGCGACACGTGACGCTTCGTCATGTCGAGTACGTGGCCTCGCGGGCAGATAGGGGTTTCCGTTACGTGGGCCCCATCCAGTAACGCGCGTGTCACGACACCACGGAACACGCGGAGCAAGCCACAGTTAAGACGTCCCCGGCCAAGGCGACGACATGGTCAGGTCGGACTTCATCATGGAAGTGCGGCGCTACATCGTCAACCCCACGGAGCACCGACTGCGGGCCCCGTGGCGGGTCACGCTCTGGCTGTTTCTCGCCGGGTTCGGCCTCGTCCTGCTCTCCGGGGTAGTCGCGCTGGCGTCGTCGGCGGGCCGCGCGACCCCGGCGGTCGCCGTCGCGCGCCAGATTGCGCTCTTCGCCGGCGGGACCGCCCTCGCCGTCGGCATCGGCTACCTGCTCGACCGGCGGACGCTCGCCGACTACGGGCTGGGGCTCGACCGCCAGTGGTGGCGCGACGCGGCCTTCGGCCTCGCGCTCGGGGCGGGGCTTCCCGCGCTGGTCCTGCTCGCCGAGTTGAGCGTCGGGTTCGTCGAGGTCAGCGTCGCCCTCGCGACCGTCGACAGCGGCCCGCTCCCGCTGACCGCGTTCGGGCCGGCGGTCGCCGTCCTCGTCCTGGGGGCGTTCTTCCTCGTCCAGGCGACCGCCGAGGAGGTGCTCGTCCGCGGCTACCTGCTGACGAACGCGGCCGAGGGACTGGCCGGCTGGGTCGGCAGGCGGCGGGCGGTCGTCGTCGCGACGGCGCTGACGGCCGCGCTGTTCGGCGTCCTCCACTGGACGAACCCCGGCGCGTCGCTGCTCAGCGTGGCCAACATCACCCTCTACGGCCTCCTGCTGGGCGCGTGTTACGTCCTGACCGGCCGGCTCGGCGTCGCCAGCGGCTTCCACGTCGCCTGGAACTACGCGCTCGCGGTGCTTGGCTTCCCCGTCAGCGGCCTCCGGATGGGCGTCGCCCTGCTCTCGACGGAGGCGACCGGTCCCGCGCTCGTGACCGGCGGGGCGTTCGGCCCCGAGGGCGGGCTCGTCGCCCTCCCGCTGCTCGGCGTCGGCGGGGCCGCGCTGTACTGGTGGGTCCGCCGCGAGTACGGCGGGGTTGAACTGCTGGAGAGCGTCGCCACCCCCGACCTCCGGGTTCGAGTGCGGTCCGACACCGCAAACCAAGACGGCTAAGTGGACAGCGCCGCTACGTCGGGTATGGAATACGCGACACTCGGAAACTCCGGCGTCGAGGTCTCGGAAGTCGGCTTCGGTGCCTGGGTCGTCGGCACGGACTGGTGGGGCGACCGCACCCGCGAGGACGCCGTCGAGATGGTCCAGCACGCGCTCGACGAGGGCGTGACGTTCTTCGACACCGGCGACGTGTACGGCCACGGCGACAGCGAGGAGATAATCGGCGAGGCGCTGGCGGAACACCGCGACGAGGTGACGGTCTCGACGAAAATCGGCTACGACTTCTACAACAACCCACAGGCCGGCCACGGCGAACTCCCGAAGAAAGTTACGCCCGAGTGGGTCCACACCGCCTTCGACCGCTCGCTCGACCGCCTCGGCATGGACCACGTCGAACTCCTGATGCTCCACAACGCCAACGTCGACGAGGTCGACGAGGACGTGCTGGAGGCGCTGGACGAACTCCGCGAGGAAGGCAAAGTCGAGGCCATCGGCTGGGCGCTTGGCCCCTCCATCGGCTGGCTCGCCGAGGGCGACGCCGCCGTCGCCAACGAGTTCGACGCGCTCCAGACCGTGTTCAACCTCTTCGAGCAGACTCCCGGCCAGCACTTCATCGACACCATCCGCGAGCAGAACGCCGACACGTCGGTTCTCGCCCGCGTCCCCCACTCCTCGGGCCTGTTGAACGAGCAGGTGACCCCCGAGACGGAACTCGGGAAGGGCGACCACCGCTCGCACCGACCCAGCGAGTGGTACGAGACCGGCTGGGAGAAGGTCGAGGAAATCCGCTTCCTGGAACGGGACGGCGCGCGGACGATGGGCCAGGCCGCCATCCAGTGGCTGCTGTACAACGACGAGGTGGCGTCGGTCACCCCGACGTTCCGGACCAACGCCGACATCGACGAGTGGGCCGGCGCGCCCGACACGCCGCCGCTCAGCGACGACGAGTACGACCGCGTGCAGGACCTGTACCGAGACAACTTCGGCATCGACCGCGACGACGGGATGGACGCCCTGCGCTCGTCGGTCGGCGGTGCGGACCTCGAAGAGACCGGCATGAAATCTGCCGGGGACTGACGGCGAGGCGTTGTAGCGCCGACGCACAGTCCCCGGCAGACCAGGCGGGCGACTGATTCCGCTACACAAACTGAGTTTTGCGTTCCAGTACGGCGTCGTCGTCGGCGGTCGAGCACTGACAGATGGACCCGAAATCTCCAGTCGAGAACTGACCCCCGGAAATCAGCGGCGACCGGATAGCCGTCTGTCGGTTCCCGTCTCTTACCCCTCTGTTTCGACAGGAGATGTATCGCTGTCCGGCGGTTAGGGTGATGAAGTTTCACATTCACTCCGGTCCGTCAGACGAACGCAAGACGCCGGACGGGAGCGGGTTCGACCTGAAACGAGGGGGTTCGGGTCGCGGGACCAGTCCACACGGGTGCCGAGAAATCGCCCGGACAGGGCTGGGACTCGGCGGGAGTGGGTTCGCGGCTCCAGAAACAGAGCCTCACTCTGACATGCTCGCACCGGAGACGACGACCATGGCACCGCCGCCGGGGGCGTCGGTGGCGCGGACGGACCAGCCGTGAGCTCTGGCGATCTCCCTGACGATGAGCAGCCCCAGCCCCGTCCCAGTTCCCTGGGTGCTGGTCGTGAATCCGGCGTCGAACACCTGCTCGCGGCGGTCGGGCGGGATGCCGGGACCGTCGTCGGTCACGGCGAATCCGTCGTCGCGGGCCGTGACCGTGACCGCGACCGCCCCGGCGTCGGTTGACGGCGGCTGGTCGTCCCCGGAGCCGTGCTCCACACTGTTGCGAAACAGGTTCTCGAGCAGTTGGGAGAGCAGGCTCGCGTCGGCTGCAATCGACGCCGCGGTGTCGACGGTCAGTGTCGCGTCGCCAGTCGAGACGTGAGCCCACGCATTCTGTGCGGCGCTGTCCAGAGCTACTGTGTCGAGTGGGCCGAGGTCTTTCTCGCGGGCGATGAGGAGCGCGTCCTCGATGATATCGCCCATCCGTTCGAGCGAGCCCCGGACGGTGTCGGCGTGAGCCCCGTCGCTCTCGATGAGTTCGATGTGGGCCAGGGCGACCGACAGCGGACTGCGCAGGTCGTGGCTGAGGACGCCCGCGACGAGTTCGAGCAGTTCGTTTCGTTCGGCGACGGCCTGCTCCGCCTGGTATCGGTCGGTGATGTCGGCGTGGTCGATGAGGACGAACGACTCCTCCGCGACCGTAAACGGTTGAGCGTGCATCGTGAACCAGCGTTGCTCTGTCGGAGAGTGACACGGGTACTCGACCGTGAACGTGGACTTCGTGCCGTCAATGACGGCTTCGATACCATCTGCCGCCCGCGCCCCGATGTCGTCGTCTCCGTCTCGGCAGGCCGCCAGATAGTTATCGCCGACCATGTCTGTCGCTATCGCAGCGCCGTTCTCGGCACCGAACGTCTCCCAGGCCCGGTTCGTGGCCCGGATGACGCCGTCGGTGTCAATGACGGCAATCTGGTCCGGGTGCTCGTCGAAGACCGCCTCCGAGAGAGTGCGCCGGACCGACGACCCATCTGTCACAGCGTCACGTACGACGCCAAGCGACAAAAGTGTCTCTTCAAAATCAAGTCACTCGTTCAACAGTCCGTCCTCTTCGACGCGCATGACGCCCTCGCCGTCCGGGAGGTTGGGCGCGTCGACGAGCTTGACGATGCGCTTGTTCCCTTTGGACTTGCGGAGGTACATCCGGAACGTGGAGGTGTGGCCGAGGATGTTGCCACCGATGGGCTGGGTCGGGTCACCGAAGAAGGAGTCGGGGTTGGAGGCGACCTGGTTCGTGACGACGACCGCGGTGTTGTTGAGGTCGCCGACCCGCATCAGGTCGTGGAGGTGCTTGTTGAGCTTCTGCTGGCGGTCGGCGAGTTCGCCACGGCCGACGTACTCGGCGCGGAAGTGGGCGGTCAGCGAGTCGACGGCGAGCAGGCGGACGGGGAACTCCTCGTCCTGGCTCTCGCTGGCGATTTCCTGGGCCTTCTCCGCCAGGAGAATCTGGTGGTTGGAGTTGAACGCCTTGGCGACGTGGATTTTCTCCAGCACGGAGGAGACGAGGGCGTCGAGCTGGTCCTCGTCGGTCGGGTCGGCGTCGGCTTCCTCCTCGACGACGCCGTGGAGGACCAGCGTGTCGGCCAGTACCTCGTCGGCGAGACCCTTGACCATCTGTTCGATACGTTCGGGCCGGAACGTGTCCTCGGAGTCGACGAAGATGGCGCTGCCCTCCAGACCGCCGTGTTCGGCGGGGAGCTGGACGTTGACGGCGAGCTGGTGGGTCACCTGGGACTTGCCGGCCCCGAACTCGCCGTACACCTCGGTGATGGACTGGGTCTCGACGCCACCACCCAGCAGGTCGTCGACCTCGTCGACACCCCAGGAGAGCTTCCCGATTTGCTCGCGGCGCTCCAGCACCGTCGAGCCGGTCTCGAAGCCGCCGATGTCGGCCGCTTCGCGGGCGGCGTTGATGATGTCGGCCGCCGACGACTCGCCGATGTCGGCCGTGTTCGACAGTTCGCCGGGGGAGGCGACCGCAATCCCCTGGTAGGAGTCGTAGCCGTTCTCTTCGAGTTTCTCTGCTGTCGCCGGACCGACACCCGGCAGCTCCTCGAGGTCCTCGCTTGCGGACATAGATGTGCCTTGTGCGTCCGGGGGTATAAAGCCTCGTTAACACCAGAGTGAAAGTGAAAGTGCTGGACGGAAGCGGGGTGGTTCAGGACGGAATCGGGAGTTTTAGATGTGAAAGGGAAAGAGTCCGGAAGGCGTCAGGCCGGGCGACCGGACGTGGTCGGCGACAGTGACGCCGCAGTCTGCCGTCCTACTCCCAGGGGTGGTAGCCGGGCCGGTCGGGCCACAGCGGGTACCAGTACTCCTTGTCGTCCTCGACGGTAATCTCGTCGCTGAGGTTGCTGTCCAGTTTGAACTCCGCGGCGGTGTCCCGCTCGTGGCTGTCGTGGGGGTCCGGCGCGAACGGGTAGTACGCGCCCCGTCGGAAGGAGTAGACCCAGTAGACGGTGCGGTCGTCGCGCGCGTGCTCGAACGCGAACAGGGCCGCGAGCAGGCGCGACCCGTACCGGCGCTCGACGAGCGTGTCCGCCGCGAAGTGGATGGACGTGAGCAGGTCCTCGAAGTCGTCGTCGTGGAGGACGACCCACTGGTAGCCGTGGTCGTCGGTCTCGAAGGTCGCTCGCGTGCCCGTCTCGACCATCCCGGCGTCGAGGATGGACTCGACCTCGTCGACTGCGTCCTGGAAGTCCGTGCTGTCCACGTCGGCGAAACACAGCGCCGCCTCGCCGGTCGACTCGTACCCCAGGTCGGCCTCCATCGTGATGTAAGCGGTACTCATCCCGAACAGGTCCTCCGGGTCGGCGTCCCGCGTCGCGTCGGCCTCGGCTTTCACCCCGAGGACGCTCTTGAGTCCGTCGAGCAGTCCCATATGCCGACCCCTACGGGCCGGAGACCAAGGTGGTTTGCGTCTCGGCGAGTGGGTGTTTGAGTACGGTACCGAGTAGTCTACCAGCCAGAAAGGCCGGCCCGTAGCCGATTGGTCAATCAAGGCTGGGTGGGACTGAAAGGGGCCGTGCTCTCGGCGAACCCCGGCGTAGCGAGCACTTACCGGAGCGCAGCAAGCCGCGGGAGCCGAGAGCACGGGGGCTTTCTGGCACTGTGCAGTCGGTACCACGAGAAGAGACGCAACTGCAGCGACGAGCGGCAGAAAAACCGACGATTAGCGGCCTTCGAGTTCGCGTTCGAGGTCCTGCAGGCGGTCGATGCGCTTCTCGGTCGAGGGGTGGGTGCTGGCCAGACGGCCTATCCAGCCGACCCTGATGGGGATGATGAAGAAGGCGTTCATCTCCGCCTGGTCGCGCATGTCCTCTTTCGGGACCTTGTCCATCCGGCCGTCGATTTTCATCAGCGCGTTCGCCAGCGCCGAGGGCTTGCCGGTAATCATCGCGCCGCCGCGGTCGGCGGCGTACTCGCGGTAACGGCTGAGCGCACGGATGAGCAGGAACGAGACGACCCAGACGGCCAGCGAGACGAGGATGGCGACGATGACCGGGACCTGCTGGCCGCCCCGTTCGCGGCCGCCGCTGAACAGCCAGCCCCAGCGGACGATGAGGAAGGCGATGGTCGAGAGGAACGACGCGATGGTCATCACCATCACGTCGCGGTTCTTGATGTGGGCCAGTTCGTGGGCCAGCACGCCCTCCAGTTCCTCCTGGTCGAGCGTGTTCATGATGCCGGTCGTCACGCAGACGGCCGAACTGCTCTTCGACCGGCCGGTGGCGAAGGCGTTGGGGACCCGTGAGTCGGCGACGGCGACCTTCGGTTTCGGGAGGTCGGCCTGCTGGGCCAGGCGGTCGACGGTGCGGTGGAGTTCCGGGTACTCCTCCGGTTCGACCGTCCGGGCCCCCATCGAGTAGAGCGCGAGCTTGTCGCTGAAGAAGAACTGCGCGCCGAGAAACAGCGCCATGAAGAAGATACTTATCTGGAAGCCGGGACCGAACTGACTGAGGACAGCCACGAAGATGATGTACAGCGCGAACAGCAGGAACATCGTCAGGGCCATCCGGCCACGGAGCCCCCAGTCCGTTTGCCATTCCATACCCCATGGTAGACGGTCGACACTCTAAAACCTCGCTATCGTGCGAAAACACCACACGGGCGAGGCGGGCGGGAACACACGGCTTAAACAGTTCAGTACAGTAGGTCCGGTAATGAGCCGGTCGGGAGAGTTCTGTCCACGCTGCGGTGACGAGATACCGGAGGGCACCGACGAGCGCCCGGAGCTTTCGGGTGCCGGCGGCCAGCGCAACTCCGAGCACGTCCTCTGTGACGCCTGCTACTTCGAGGAGTTCGACCTGGTGGACGCCCCCGACACCATCCAGGTGCGAGTCTGTTCGCGGTGTGGCGCGGTCCACAAGGGGAACCGCTGGGTCGACATCGGGGCGGAGGACTACACCGACATCGCCGTCGAGCAGGTCAGCGAGGCGCTGGGCATCCACGTCGACGCCCAGTCGGTCGCCTGGCAGGTCGCCCCCGAGCAACTCGACAAGAACAACATCCGGATGCACGCCGAGTTCTCCGGCGTCATCCGCGGGACGCCGGTCACCGAGGAAGTTGCCGTGCCGGTCCGCATCTCCCGACAGACGTGCAAGCGCTGCGGGAAAATCGCCGGCGGCTCCTTCGCCAGCATCGTCCAGGTGCGGGCCGACGGACGCGACCCGACCGACGAGGAGCGAGAGCGTGCTGAGGAAATCGCCCAGGAGTACATCGCCGCCCGCGAGGAGACCGGCGACCGCAACGCCTTCATCACCGAGACCAAGACCGTCGACGACGGACTGGACATGAAGATATCGACGAACCAGATGGGGCTGGGCATCGCCAAGCGCATCACTGCCCAGCTCGGCGGCTCCTACTCCGACTCACGGCGTCTCATCTCGGAGGACGAGGACGGCCAGGAGCTGTACCGGATGACCTACGCCGTCCGCCTGCCCCGCTACCGGCAGGGCGAAATCATCGACCCGGAGGACGGCGACGGGCCGGTCCTGGTCCGTTCGGTCCAGGGGAACCTCAAGGGGGTCCGGCTGGCGACCGGCGCGGACTACGAGGCGAGTTTCGAGGACGGCGAGACGCCCGACGCCCGCCGTCTGGGGGTCCGCGAGGACGCCGTGCCGACGACGCTCGTCGCCGTCGAGGACGACAACGCCGTCCAGGTGCTCGACCCCGAGACCTTCGAGAGCAAGACCGTCCCGCGGCCGGACTACCTCGACACCGACGCCGACGAGGTACCGGTGCTGAAGAGTCATGCGGGGTTGCACGTCCTCCCAGATACCGACGGCGCGGAGACCGATGAGTGACGAGGCGGAGGCGACGACCGACCAGCAGTTGTCCGTCGTCGTCCACAAACCCCGCTCACAGGTCGCTATCGAGTCCCTGCGAGCCGAGGGCGTCTACGACGACGCCAGAAGTGTCACCGAGTGGAGCGAGGACAGCGTCGCCATCCCGGTGACCGCCCCGCCACAGGAGACCCAGTTCCGAGAGGTCGTCCGGCAGGTCGGCGAGCCGCGGCTGCGGACGCTCGACGACCACCTCCGGGAGCGCGGCTGGACCGACGCGGAAATCGCCGCCGCCCCGGGGTCGTGGGCGGTGCTCGGCTCGGTCGTGCTGGTGGACGTGGGCGACAGCCCGCGGCCCGGAGAGGTCGGCGAAGCGCTGCTCGCGCTCCACGGCGAGGCCGAGACGGTGCTGGCCCGCCACGGCATCTCCGGCGAGCACCGCGAACCCAGCGTCGAGGTCATCGCCGGCGACGGTGACACCGAGACGGTCCACACCGAGCACGGCACGCGCTACGCGATGGACCTCGCGAAAGTGATGTTCTCGCCCGGGAACAAGGCCGAGCGGGCGCGAATGGGCGAAATCGTCGCACCCGAGGAGCGCGTCCTCGACATGTTCGCCGGCATCGGCTACTTCACGCTCCCGATGGCCCGTGCCGGGGCCCGCGTCACCGCCGTCGAGCGCAACCCCACGGCGTTTCGCTATCTCGTCGAGAACGTCAGGCTCAACGGTGTCGACGAGCGGGTCCACGCCTACCGCGCCGACTGCCGGGACGTTGTGCCGGGCTTCGCCGAGGAGGGGCGCGCCGACCGCGTGGTGATGGGCTACTACGAGGCTTCCGCGCCGCGCGCAGCGGACAGTCGGGCTCCGCCCGACGCTTCGCACGAGTACCTCGACAGCGCGCTCGACGCGCTCGCGCCGGGCGGCGTCCTCCACATGCACGAGGCCACGCCGGACGCGCTCGTGTTCGACCGCCCAATCGAGCGCCTGGAGACGGCCGCCGCCGAGGCCGACCGGGACATCGAGGTGCTCGACACCCGGCGCGTCAAGGAGTACAGTGAGGGCGTCGCCCACGTCGTCGTCGACGCTCGGGTGGAGTAGGGCGTCCGTAACGTGGAACGTCGGACGGGCGGTCGTAACGCCTAATTACGCCAGTGGTCAAGGGGAACCATGGATAGACAGCAGCTTATCGCCATCATTCTCGTCGGCCTGATGGTCGGGTCGTCGGTGGTCTACGGGTTAGCCTTCGCCTTCTTCTAGTCCCACACGTCCGACAGCGGGTGGGTGCCGTCCCCGGACCGCGAGCGCGAGCGGTCGTGACGGCGTTTCGTCCCGGAACTGAGCGCCGACAGCGCCCGGTCCGGCGAGAACCGCGGCAGGGCAGGCTGAGAGAGGCGGTCGACCTGGGCTCGGAACCAGTCGGGCATGTCGTGGTCGGCCCGCTCGAAGAGGTCAAGGAGCGACGAGTCCGCGAGGTACGTCGCGCCGTAGTCGTCGGGCGCGCGGACGACGCGGCCACAGGCCTGGATGACCGTCCGCAGCGCGGTCCGGTAGTACCAGCCCCACTGGTCGTCTTCGAGCCGTCGGGCGACGCGGGAGTCGCGGGTGTTGGGGTACGGGGCCTTGCACAGCACCTGCCAGCGACAGAGGTCCCCCTCCAGGTCCAGGGCCTCCTCCATCTTCACCGAGAGGAACACGTCGGGGTTGTCGCTACGCTTCCAGGCCGCGAGCGCCCCGTCCCGACCCTCCTTGTCGTGTGTGCGGACGCGGGCACCGACGCCGAAGTCGTCCAGGAGTTCGTTCAGTCGCTCCTGAATGGCGTAGGAGTGGCAGTGGACCAGGCCCTTCTCGTCGGCGTGGCGGGCCATGATGCGCACGATGGTCCTGGCGATGTCGGGCAGCGTGTCGTCGCGGTGCTCGAAGGTCATCTTCCCCTGGGCCACGTCGTACAGCGGCCGGTTCTCGACGGGGAAGGTGTGGCCCACTTCGACGAGCGCGACGTTCTCGGGGTCGAGGCCGACGTTGGCACAGAACGCCTCCTTGTTGAGGATGGTCGCCGACAGCAGGGCGAAGCGGTTGCCCCGGTCCCAGACGGTGTGTTTGAGGTACCGCTCGGGGTTCATCGGCTTGATAGTCACCGGGGCGTTCTCGCCGTCGGACTGGTCGACGACCCAGGTGGTCGCGCTCTCGGTGTCCGTGTAGTCCTCGCGGAACCACCCGAGGTCCTGCCGGAGCGTGTTCAGCGAGTCGCGTTCGGCCACCTCGTCGCCGGTCAGTTCCGCCTGGTTCCGCAGTTCCTTCACGCGGCGCTCGGCGAGGTGTTCGACGCGCTCGGTGAACGCGACGGCCTCGTCTAACCCGTCGATGTCGGGCACGTCGACGTCGTTCCACATCGGGATGGTCTCGGGCGAGAGGTCGATGGTGGCGTACATCTCCGCCCACTCGCCCAGCCCGTGGGCCTCGTCGATGACCACCACGTCGCGCTTGCCGAACACGTCGCTGCCGGCGGTCTGCATGAAGTACGCCAGCGTCATCGCGGCGATGCGGCGGTTCGAGGCGATGGCGCGGTCGGAGAAGTACGGACAGCGGTGCTTGACCTGGCAGTCGAACTGCCGTTCGCGCACGCACGGGGCCTGGTTCACCGGCGTGTCCGTCTCGCCGGGGAGGATGCAGTCGTAGTTGTTCTTCCCGCGGATGACACAGAGGTCTTCGAGCAGGGCGTCCTCGGCCACGTCGTCCAGTTGCGAGACCTGCGGCGTCGTGTAGTAGGCGTCGACGACCTGCTCGGGGGCGGCCTCGCCGGCGGTCCGGGCACACCCGGCGATGGCACGGGCGAGCAGCGATTTGCCGCTGCCGGTCGGCGCGCGGACGAGCACCACGTCCTTGCCGCGCTCGAAGGCCGCACGGATGTCAGCCAGGGCCTGCTTCTGGTTGCCCCGGTAGGACGGGGCCGGGAACTCGTCGGTAATCCGCGCGGGGTACACGCGAGAAGGCAACGGACGAGGCGGCCTAAACCTTTCCTGTCGCCAGGTGTGGGCGGCCACCGAACACGGAGGACCGGGGTGAGTCGTGTTCACACCCACACGGTCGTGGTACTGTAACTCTCGGAAGCCTTATACATATACCCCCTGTACGTATATTCGCAATGGCAAACGGTAAGGTTGATTTCTTCAACGACACAGGCGGTTACGGTTTCATCTCGACTGACGACGCGGACGATGACGTGTTCTTCCACATGGAAGACGTCGGCGGTCCGGACCTCGAAGAAGGCGAGGAGATCGAATTCGACATCGAACAGGCCGACAAGGGCCCCCGCGCGACGAACGTCGTCCGCAACTAAGCAGATTTCCGGTCGTCTCAGCGACCACATCTGACACTTGTTCTTATCCGGAAGTCACTCGACGAGCAGCGCGTACAGCACGGCACAGAGCCCTGCAACGGTCGCAAGTCCCCTGACCAGTAACACGATTCCAACCCCGGCGCCGGCCCAGTCGGCGGCGGCGACGGCGGCGTAGACGCCGGCGGTCAGCGCCCCGATACCGACGGCGAGCCACCGCATCCGCGGCGCGTCGTTGCGCCGGTAGCCACGGTAGGCCAGCGACGCGACGAACAGGCCGACGACGGCCGTCAGGACCCGCGAGAGTTCGGCGACGGCGTCCGGTGCGAGCAGGTCGAGGGGAGCCATCACGACGACTCACCCCCGTAGACGGTCCACAGAATCGTTCCAAGCCCCAGCAGCTCGCAGGCGCTCACGAGGAGCGAGCGCCCGACGACGCCGACGCCGGTGGCCGTGGGGAGCGCGATGCGGAGGAGTTCCGGGACGGTCGTGAGCAGGAGGAGTCCAACGGCGAGTGTCAGCATCCCCGTCCGGCCCGGTCCCCGACGGTAGCCGCGGACGAGGAGGACGGCGATGGCGGCCGAGAGCGCGACGGAGAGGACGGACAGCGCGACGACGGCTAGCGCGATTCCCGGGTCGGTCCCGCCGGTGCGTAGCTGCAGTAGCATCGCGAGCATCTCAGGACAACCCCTCGAACAGGTCGGTGAATCGGTCCGCCGGGTCCTGCGAGGACCGCGTGACCGTTACGTCGTACGTTCCGTCGGCGAACGTCACACTCACGTCTTCGACCGTCGCGACGTAGCGCTTGTAGTGGTGCCCGTCGGGGTCGACGGCCTGCTGTTCGGCGACGAGGTCGGCGGCCTCCAGTCGGTCGAGGCGGCGGTACGCCGTCGGGTCGGACATCTCGCAGGCGCTACAGAGTTCGGAGACGGACATCGGTCCGGTGGTGAGTTCGGCGATGATGGCTCGCGCATACTCGTCTTCGAGCAGCGCGAGCAACTCGTCGTCGCCGACCGCGTCCATGCTCGCTTCCAACGAGCGAGGCCCAATAAAAACGGGCCACCGACTTCCGACGGAGAAGCGGTGACTGCGGGGACTTGTCGGCCCCGGTGGACCATCGACGTATGCCACCGACGCAGCGGGACGGGCGAGCGACCCCGAGTGTCGTCGAGCGGGTCGTCTCTCGCGTCGTCTGGCCGGTCTGGAACAGCGCGGACAAGAGACTCAGAGCACCGCTCCGCGCGGTGCTTCCGGCGGCGCTGTCGTTTCTCGCACTCGCGGCGCTACAGAGCGTCGTTCGGGCCCGGTTCACCCACCCACTCCGAGAGACGGTCGAAGCGGCCGGAATCGGGGCGGTCCTCGTCGCCACCGCTCTCGGCGGGGCGTGGGTCCTCGACCGACGGCCCGTCCGCGAGTACGGCCTGTCGCTGGACCGCCGCTGGTGGCGCTCGTTCGCCGTCGGCGGTGCGATTGCGACCGTCATCAACGCCGGCGCGCTCGCCGTCGCTGTCGGTGCGGGCTGGGCCACGGTCGTCGGGATTGCGGAGGGGGCCGGTGACCTCCCGTTTCTCCCGGCGATGGGTGTCGTCTTCGCCTACGTCGCCCTCGCGTCGGCGTGGGAGGAGGTCGTCTTCCGCGGCGCGATGCTGAAGAACCTCGCCGAGGGGGCGGACGGACTCGTTCCGCAGTGGGCCGCAGTCACCCTGGCGGTCCTCGCGAGTTCGCTCGTCTTCGCCTTCCTGCACGGCGGGAAGGTCGACCACCCGAGCCAGTACGGCTACTACCTGCTCGCCGGACTGGTCCTGAGCGGCGCGTACGTGCTCACCGGCGACCTCGCCCTCCCGATCGGCTTTCACGTCTGGTACAACTTCACCCAGAGCGCGGTGTTCGGTCTCGGACACTCACAACAGACGCCCGAGTTGCTCGCCGTCGATATCGTCGGCCCTGCGCGCTGGGTCGGCGAAGAAGGGGTCGTCTACTCGCTGTTCGTCGTCCTCGGCGGCCTCCTGCTGCTGGCGTTCGTCCGCTGGCGCGACGGCCGCCTCGGAATCCACGAGCGCGTGACCCGGTGGTCCGAACGCGAGACGTGCGGTCGTTAGAGGGCGGCCACGTCCGCAGCCGTCACCTCGTGGTCGTCTGGCAACCGGTCGATGCAGTCGTAACAGAGGAAATGCTCCGTGCCGTCGCCGAGTTCGAGGACGATGCCCTCTGTCGGCCTGGACTCCTGGGACCAGATGTTCGCGATGCCGCCGGCTATCGAGACACTCGTATCGCACCCGTCGCAGGCTCTGGAGGCCACTACCCGGTGTTAGACGCCGGGTACACTTCAAGGTAGCTGGCCCCTTCGAACGGTTCGGTGCGGTTAACTCTCGACATACTTTTGGGGTCCGGAGGGCACCGTCCAGATAATGCAAATACTGGTCACAGGGGGTGCCGGGTTCATCGGCGGTCACCTGGCACAGCGGTTCGCCGCCGACAGCCACGACGTGGTCGTGCTGGACAATCGCGACCCGTTCTACGACCTGGACATCAAGCGCCACAACGTCGAAGCGGGACGAGCGGCCGCCCGGAACAGCGACGGGAGCTACGAGTTCGTGGAGGGCGACGTCCGCGACGCCGACCTGGTGACGGACCTCGTCGCCGACGCCGACTACGTCTACCACCAGGCGGCCCAGGCCGGGGTCCGCCCGAGCGTGCAGAACCCCCGCAAGTACGACGAGGTCAACGTCGACGGCACGCTGAACCTCCTCGACGCCTGCCGCGACGAGGGCATCGAGCGGTTCGTGATGGCCTCCTCCTCGTCGGTGTACGGCAAGCCCCAGTACCTCCCGTACGACGAGCAGCACCCGACGACGCCCGTCTCGCCCTACGGCGCGTCGAAGCTCGCGGCCGAGCGCTACGCCTGCGCGTACAGCGAGGTGTACGACCTCCCGGCCGTCGCACTGCGCTACTTCACCGTCTACGGCCCGCGGATGCGGCCGAACATGGCCATCTCGAACTTCGTCTCGCGGTGTCACAACGGCGAGCCGCCGGTCATCTACGGCGACGGCACGCAGACGCGGGATTTCACCTACATCGAGGACGTCATCGACGCGAACATGACGCTACTGGACGAGGACGCCGCCGACGGCAAGGCCGTGAACATCGGCTCGACGGACAACATCGAAATCAAGACGCTCGCGACCGAGATTCGCGACCAGATAGACCCGGACCTCGATTTGGTCTACGAGGAGCGCCACGACGCCGACGCCGAGCACACCCACGCCGCGACCGACCGGGCCGAGGAACTGCTTGGCTACGACCCCGACCACACCATCCGGGAGGGCGTCGCGAAGTTCATCGACTGGTACCGCGAGAACCGCGACTGGTACGAACCGCTCGTCCGCCAGTCCTGAGACGGACAGTCTGGCAGTGGGTCGGCAGGTCAGACGGCGGTTTTAACCCCATCCCGACCCGCAGGGTGGGTATGCACGTGCTCGTGACCGGTGCGACGGGGTTCGTCGGGGGCCACCTCGTCCCGGCGCTCCTCGCGGCCGGCCACAGCGTCCGGGTGCTCGTCCGCAACCCCGGCGAGTACGACGGGCCCGACGGCGTCGACGTCGCGACGGGCGACCTCCTCGAGGCGGGCAGTTTCGACGCCGCCCTCGACGGCGTCGACGCCGCGTACTACCTCGTTCACTCGATGCACGCTGGCAGTGACTACGCCGAGCGGGACCGCCGGGCCGCGCGGAACTTCCGGCGGGCGACCGACGAGGCCGGCGTCGACCGCGTGGTCTACCTCGGCGGCCTCGGGGAGGACGACGAGACCCTGTCGGAACACCTCCGGTCCCGGCGCGAGGTCGAGTACCTCCTCAAGGAGGGGGCGTACGACCTGACGACGTTCCGGGCGGCGGTCATCATCGGCGCGGAGAGCGCGAGCTTCCGGATGATTCGGGAGCTAGCGACGCGACTGCCGGTGATGGTGACGCCGCGGTGGGTGCGGACGGACTGTCACCCCATCGCTATCGACGACGTCGTCGCGTACCTGGTCGGCGTACTCGACAGCCCCGAAACGGCCGGCGAGACCTACGAAATCGGGGGTCCAGAGGTGCTGACCTACGCGGAGATTCTGCGACGGACGGGGCGGCTGATGGGTGCCGGCGAGCCGAGAATCGTGCCGGTTCCGGTGTTGACGCCGAAACTGTCCGCGTACTGGGTCGCCCTGATGACCGACGTGCCGACGAGCGTCGCCCGGCCGCTCATCCACGGGCTGAAGACGCCGGTGGTCGCCGACACCGCGGCGGCGCAGGCACAGTTCGGCGTCGAGCTGACACCGTTCGCGGACGCGGTCAGGCTGGCGCTCGGCGACCCGGGGGGTCAGGAAGCGACGCGAGCGGCCGCAGCCACGGGTGGTGCGGGCAGATGAGCGGGGACAGCGCCCGTCCCGAGTACGGCGAGACGTGGGTGTACGAGAGCATCATCGGCGCATTGCCGGGGATTCGGCTCCCGACGTGGGCGGCGATGGCCATTCAGTTGCTCGTCTTCGAGGTCGCCATCGTCGTCCTGTCGTGGTACTACGGGGTCTGGAGCGCCGCGGTCGCCGGGACGGTCGTCGTGTTCGTCGCCACCATCGGGAGCGCCGAGATGCTCCGTATCAGCACGCTCATCCGCCGCATCGACGTGCCACCGACCTACCGCGCGCTGTTGTTCGCGTCCAACGTCGAGGTCGTGCTGTCCGTCCTGGCCTACGTCGCCTTGCTCACCCACCTGTTCGTGTTCGACCCGCAGGTGAGTTCGATGCCGCTGTTGAACCGGCTGTTCGGGTCGGAGCCGCCGGTGCTGGTCGTGTACCTGACGCTGCTCATCCTCTGGGACGTGAGCTACCGCATCGGCACTGGGTGGTGGGCCAGCGTCACGGGCCTGTGGCGGTCGGCGCGGTACCGGTTCGACCCCGAGACGGCGCGGGTGTTCATCCGGGCCGACCTGGAGATATGGGGCTTTGGCGTCCTCCAGCTCGTGCTCGTGCCGTTCGTGCTCGACCAGCCGGTGTTGCTCGCGGCGCTGGTCGGCCACGTCGTAGCCGTCACAGCCGTGACGGCCGTCTCTGTCGGGCTATTGCGCTACCGGTCGAGAACGGCCGGCGTCACTCGGAGTTGATCTGCTTGAACTGGTCGAGCAGTTCCTCTGTGGACTCCTCGCCGTCGTAGTCGACGCTTCCCTGGTAGGTACTCCGGTCGTCGTCTTCCGACAGGTCGACCTCGCTGTTCTTGCGCTCACGGCGTTCGTGTTCGTCGTCGTCGTACGCTCCCATCGACATAGGTTACCACGGTGGACCTTGGCTGTTAGTGACTATCAATGTAACGGTGGCCCCCGAAACACCGCTAAACGGGCAGAAGAGCGGTCGAAGAATCCACCTAGTCGGTTCTCGCCAGGGCGGAACGCCCAAGACCACTGACCGTCTACACAGCGCTGTGGCTGGTCCCTTACGCCTGCGACGGTCGAACGAGCGATGGAGCAAGAAGCGGGTCCGCAGCGACCTGCTGACGCCGCTGGAGAACACCTTCGGCGCGACGATGAACGGGCCGTGGTTCGCCCCGCCGGAGGGGTGGGCCGCGCGCCGGCTGGAGATGGACAACGGCGACCTCGCGCTGTTTTGCTGGAACGGCCAGCGCGCGTACTGGGTCGGGAACACCGAGACCCCGGAGACGCTGTGGCGGACGGAGAAGTACACGTTCGACGAAGTCCCCGACGACATCAGCGAGTGGGTCCAGCGCGAACTGTTCGCCCAGCTAGAGGTGGAGGACCCCTGGCTGGCCGAGTACGAGACGTTGGCACGGTTTTTCCTGCCCGTGTTTCTCTCGAAGGACGGCCGGGAGTCGACCCGGACGTTCTTCCGTGACCACGCCGGCGGCTTCCCGGACGCCGACCGGGCGGACGCGCTGGCCTTCTACGACGACTTCCTGGCGACCGGCGCGCTTGACGACTACCGCTACACGATGGCGAGCAAACTCGGGACCAGCGAAGGGTTCGACCTCTCGCGGATGCGGGCGACGATGGGCGAGTTCAACGTCGCCAAACTGCTCGTCGACGCGGGCAACGACATCAGGCCCGAGGTCGAACTCGACTCGGGCCACTCCGTCGACTTCCGAGTCGAGGACACGCTCGTCGAGGTCACCCGCCCGCGGCCGCCGTCCCGGCGACAGGTCGACACCGCCGTCGCCGCGGTGAAGGCCTCCGGCGACGCGAAGACCCGCGACCAGCTGGCGGCCCACCCGGGAGCCGTCCTCGTCGTCGACTGCAGTTCCTTCCCGGACGACGACTGGCGACGGGTGTACGGCGAACGGCCTGACGTGGGGTACTCGCCGACTGTCGTGTTCCGGGCCCGGCCGGACGGCGGCATGGAAGGGTACGCCTACGGCTCGGTTCCGTTCCCGCTCCCGTTTTGACCGCGTTATCTTCTCCGAAATCCGGGGCGTAACATATAACGCGCCTGACCGGCAAGGCTGAGAGAGATAGCCGTGGTGGACGACACAGAGCAATCAGGTGCCAGCGGCCCGGGACAGTCGGTCTCGGAGGTGATGGACCGGCTCGAATCGCTCCGGTCCGAGCAGGCGGACCGCGCCGAGAACGCCGCCGCCGGCGTGTTGCTGGACCAGCTCCAGGAGGTCGAACAGCGGCTGCTCGCCTTCGGCGAGGCGCTGGGCGGCACGGCCGACACCGTGACGGACCTCCCGTTCACCGAGGAGGCCGGGCTGGACCACATGCCCGAGCCGCTCTATGTCCGTCACGACACCGAGATGCTGAACCAGGTGACCTCGTGGCTGCTGCAGGACCAGCACATCGGGTTAGTGAGTCCCTACGGGACGGGCAAGACGGCGTTCCGCGAAATCGTCCTGCGGGACCTCTCGAAACACGAGGGGTTCGTCATCACCCACCTGGACAACCCCCGGGAGACGACGCCACGGAAACTGTACCAGACGGTGCTGACCGCCGCATACGCGGCGGGGTACTCCATCGACCAGCGCAACTACTCGCAGGTCCGGGACGGGATTCCGTGGGCGACCGCGGAGGCGAAAGACGCCGTCCACGAAATCGTCCGTCGCGTGCGCGAGGACGGCAAGACACTGTTGCTGGTCGTCGACGAAATCGAGGTGCTGGAGGCGGACCTGCTGTCGCCGCTGCAGGTGGCCGGCGACGCCGGCGTTCGCCTCTTTCTCACCGGGACGCCCGAGGGCAAGCGCCGCGTCGCGGAGATTCGCGGGACGCTGGACTCCCGACTGCGCTACTACGAGAACATCGACCCGTTCTCGCCGGACGACGTGGCCGAGTACACCGCGCGCTCGCTGGCGTACTTCCGGGACGAACCCTACGAGGGCCAGGCCCCGGACCTGTTCACCCGGGCCGCAATCGAGGACGTCCACGAGCGGACGGCGGGCAACCCCCGGGAGGTCCGCATCGAGTGCCGCGAACTGTTCACCAGGGCGGCGTTCGTCTGGTACCGGACCGGACAGGACATCTCCCGCATCCAGATTACGCCCGAGTTGCGCCACCGACGGTTCGGAATGGGTCGCTGAACGGCCCTGTGCCGGTATATAAACCACCCACGTGAACGTATCGCACACTGTCGAGTGTGCCGTGCAATAGGGCGATACGCCGGCCGGCACCGTAGCGTTTATATAGAATCACATTCAATCATCGTTTGACTATGGCTCAACAGCAGATGGGCAACCAGCCCATGATCGTACTTTCCGAGGAGTCCCAGCGGACATCCGGGAAAGACGCGCAGTCGATGAACATCACGGCCGGGACGGCCGTCGCCGAAGCCGTTCGGACCACTCTCGGTCCGAAGGGCATGGACAAGATGCTCGTCGACAACTCGGGCTCGGTCGTCGTCACGAACGACGGCGTCACCATCCTCGACGAGATGGACATCGAACACCCCGCCGCCAACATGATCGTCGAAGTCGCCCAGACCCAGGAGGACGAGGTGGGCGACGGCACGACCACGGCGGTCGTCATGGCCGGCGAACTCCTCTCGAAGGCCGAGGAACTCCTCGACCAGGACATCCACGCCAGCATCCTGGCCCAGGGGTACCGCCAGGCCGCCGAGAAGGCCAAGGAGATTCTCGAAGACAACGCCATCGACGTCGACGCCGACGACACGGAGACCCTCGAGAAGGTCGCCGCGACCGCGATGACCGGCAAGGGCGCCGAATCCTCCAAGGACGTCCTCGCGGAACTCGTCGTCCGCGCCGCACAGTCCGTCGTCGACGACGACGGCAGCGTCGACACCGACAACATCCAGCTCGAGACCGTCGTCGGCGGCGCGACCGACGAGTCCGAGCTCGTCGAGGGCGTCATCGTCGACAAGGAGCGCGTCCACGACAACATGCCCTTCGCCGTCGAGGACGCCGACGTCGCCCTGCTGGACACGGCCATCGAGGTTCCGGAGACGGAGCTCGACACTGAGGTCAACGTCACCGACCCCGACCAGCTCCAGCAGTTCCTCGACCAGGAAGAGAAACAGCTCAAGGAGATGGTCGACAAGCTCAAAGCGGCCGGCGCTGACGTCGTCTTCTGCCAGAAGGGCATCGACGACATGGCCCAGCACTACCTCGCCCAGGAAGGCATTCTCGCTGTGCGCCGCGCCAAGAAGTCCGACATCGAGGCGCTCTCGCGCTCGACCGGCGCGCGCATCATCTCCAACATCGACGACATCGAGGCCGACGACCTCGGCTTCGCCGGCTCCGTCGCCCAAAAGGACATCGCCGGCGACGAGCGCATCTTCGTCGAGGACGTCGAGGACGCCCGCGCCGTCACGATGATTCTCCGCGGCGGCACCGAACACGTCGTCGACGAAGTCGAGCGCGCCATCGAGGACTCGCTCGGCGTCGTCGCCGCCACGCTGGAGGACGGCAAGGTCCTGCCCGGCGGCGGTGCCCCCGAGACCCAGCTCGCGCTCGGCCTGCGTGACTACGCCGACTCCGTCGGCGGGCGCGAACAGCTCGCCGTCGAGGCCTTCGCCGACGCCATCGACGTCATCCCGCGCACCCTCGCGGAGAACGCCGGTCTCGACCCGATTGACTCGCTGGTCGACCTCCGCAGCAAGCACGACGGTGGCGCGGTCACCTCCGGCCTCGACGCCTACACCGGTGAGGTCGTCGACATGGAAGAGGACGGCGTCGTCGAGCCGCTCCGTGTCAAGACCCAGGCAGTCGAGAGCGCGACCGAAGCGGCCGTCATGATTCTCCGCATCGACGACGTCATCGCCGCTGGCGACCTCAAGGGTGGCCAGGGCGACGACGACGAGGACGAAGGCGGCCCCGGCGGCCCCGGCGGCGCGCCCGGCGGTATGGGCGGCGGCATGGGCGGCATGGGCGGCGGCATGGGCGGCATGATGTAAACCCACTTTTTGCAACTCCTTCGGGCGCTTCGCGCCCTCTGTCGTGCAAAAACTTGGGGAAAATCGCAGCTCGTTCCTGTCGCACCGCTTCGCGGCGCGGTAGTCACTCGCTGCGATTGAACCGGCGCGCTTCGCGCGCCGGATGCTTACCCGTCGATTCGAGTGACAATCACCGCGGTTCTATATTTTCTATCTCCAGTCCGTGTTAGTGACGGCGCTGGGTCGGTTTTCGAGAGAGGTCCCGAAACACTTCGCCAGCGGACGCCACGGTCAAACCGACGCAGCGCCTTGTGCTGGTATGGACCTGACACGGACCGAACGGCGGCTGCTGTGGACCGGAACGGCGCTGGCGGGCGTGCTCCACCTGCTCGTTCCGGGACTGTTGCTGTCGGTGGCGCGACTGGGCTATCGCTGGATACTGTCGGTGGCGTTCACGCCACAAGAGGGGTCCCATCGGCGGGTCAGGCTGCTCGGCGTCGGACTCCTCGCCGTCGCGGCGGCTCTCAGGCGGCTGTTCGACTAACCGCTACTGCCCGGCAGACTCGACGTAGTCGACGGCATCGGCGGGCGTCTCGACGTGTTCGATATGCTCGCCCGTCTCGCCGTCGATCCGGTGCGTTCCAAGCCCGGCGACGGGCCGGCCCATATCGAGCGCGTGGCCGAGTTCCGACAGCGTCCCGGTGCCGCCGTCGACGGCGACGACGGCCGCGCCGTTCATGACGACGAGGACGTTGCGGGCGTTGCCCAGCCCCGTCGCTATCGCCGTCTCGACGTAGTCGTTCGCCGCCGCGGTGTGCTCGCCCGGCAGGATACCGACGGTGTGGCCCCCGGCCTCGCGTGCGCCACGGCAGGCCGCTTCCATGACGCCGGTGAGGCCGCCACAGACGACGTCGTGGCCCCGCTCGGCGAGCAGGGTTCCGACTTCGCGGGCTTGTCGGTACTGTGCGTCAGTGACCGTCGAACCGCCGATGACCGAGACACGCATGGCTGGTCTTCAGCGGGAAAACGGAAAAGCGGCCCCGGTTACAGCTGGTCGAGCCAGTCCTGGGCGCGGGACTCGCTGGTCTGTGCGATGTCGGCCAGTTCGGCGGCGTCGTACTCGGCGAGGTCGGCGACGGTCTCGATGCCGGCCTCGCGCAGGCGGTCGGCGTAGGTCGGACCGATACCGTCGACGGTCTCGACGTCGGTGTCTGTGGTCGCGTCGACGTCGCTCTCCTCGACGGCGTCGGATATCTCGGCCTGTTCGGAACCGGCCGCGTCGTCCGCTTCGGAGTCAGGCGACTCGACCTCGATGTCGACCCCGTCGGACTCGTTGCGGTCCTTGTACCACTGGGCGACCTCGGGCCAGAGGTCGGCGTGAGTCGACGACGAGACGGAGAGACCGATGTGGCCCGTCGAGAACTCGATGGTGCGCGTGTCGTCGCTGGGGATGACCTCGTTGAACGGCTTGGAGGCCTCCGGCGGGATGAGGTGGTCGTACTCGCCCATGAGCTGGAGGACCGGCATGTCGATGTTGTTCAGGTCGACGTGCTTGCCGTTCAGTTCCAGCTCGTTCTTGTAGAGCTTGTTGTCCTGGTAGACGTCCTCGAGGAACTGGACGTAGGTCTCGCCAGCCACGTCGATGCCGTCGCCGAGCCACTTCTCCATCCGGCCGAAGTTCTCGACGAAGCCCTCGTTTTCCATGTTCTCCGCGAACCGGATGTACTTCGTGACGTAGTTCTCGACGGGGTCCATCAGCGCGAAGCCGATGTCGAGCATGTCCGCGGGGACGTTGCCGAACGTCTCGGTCACGTCGCTTGGCTCGTAGTACTCGTCGGAGCCCCACTCTTCGAGGACGCCGCCGGTGTGGTCGAAACACAGCCCGGCGGCCATCAGCCCCAGGGTGTTGACCTTCTCCTTGTGGAGCGCGGTGTACATCACCGACATCGTGCCGCCCATGCAGTAACCGAGGATGTTGATGGCGTCCTGCCCGGAGCGCTCACGGACCACGTCGACGCAGTTGTCCATGTAGCGGTTGACGTAGTCGTCGAGCGTGAGGTGCTGGTCGAGCCGCGAGGGCTCGTTCCAGTCGATGAGGTACACGTCGTGGCCCGCCTCCAGCAGGCGGCGCACGACCGACCGCTCCTCCTGCAGGTCGAGGATGTACGGCCGGTTGATGAGCGCGTAGACGATGAGGATGGGCACGTCCTCTTTCTCCTCCTCCGGGACCTCGATACCGGCGGCCTCGGCGTCGTAGTGGAGGAGTTCGAGCTTGTTCTCCTCGTAGACGACCTCGCTGGGGGTCTGACCGACCTCGACGGACTCCATCAGCTCCAGGCGCTCGTCGGCTATCTGGCTGGTCTCGGCGGCGTCGGTCATGTTCTCCAGCGTCTTGCGCTGCCAGTTGAGCGCGGCCGCGAACGGATTGAAGGGGTTGCTGGACATCTGTTAGTCTTCCAGGTGTTCGAGGACGCGGTCGAGCTTCTGTTCGACCGCGTGCTGGCGGCGCTCCAGTTCGATGAGCCGCTCGCCGATTTCGTCGACGTCGTCGCGGGTGGGGAAGCCGAGCTGTTCCAGCGTGTCCTGGCTTAGCTCGTCGGCCTCCTGTTGCATCTCCATCATCGACTCGACGAGCTGGCCGTTCGCGGCCGCGAACGCCGACGTGCCCATGACGTGTTTGAACGCCTCGTTGGCGGACTGCAGCCAGATGTCACGGAACTCGGCGGGGTCGACGTCCTCGCCCCGAGCGGCGTCGGTCGAGCGTTCGACCATCTGCTCGGCGGCGTCCATCCACTCCTCGTAGGCGCGGTTGTAGCCGTCCATCCCCTCGGCGAGTTCGTCCTGCTCCGGAATCGTGTCCTCGACGGCGTCAGCCCACGACTCCACGAAGGCCGCCTGGGCCTTCATGTTCTGCTCCATCGAGTCGGCGACCGCGTTGTTCATCTCCTCGACCATCTCCGTCCATTCGTCCTGAATGTCGTTTGTGTTACTCATGTTCGTACCTCGGCGGCGGGTGCACAAAAAAACCGGCTGTCGGTGTTACGCGTCCACGTCGACGGCGTCGGCGGCTTCGGCCTGCACTTCCTCGACCTGCTCCTGAATCTCTTCGACCTGCTCCTGGACCTCTTCGAGCTGTTCGCCGAACTGCTCGGCGGCCTCGACGGACTGGGCTTCGAGCTCTTCGTGGGCCTCGACGAGCATGTCGACCTGTTCGTTGACGGCCGTGACGTACTCGTCGGTCATCTCGTCGTAGGTGTCGACGCCGTCGGCGAGCTCCGACTCCATGCTGTCGAAGACCTCGGCGTGGTTCTCCAGCAGGAACTCGAACTGCTCGTCGACGGTCTCGCGGATCTGTTCGACGGTTTCGGTCATGCCGGGCACCGTCGACGCCATCGCGTCGAGGTAGCTGTGGAACGCGGTCTGTTGCAGTTCGACGCCGCGGCGCTGGGCCGACTCCTGTGTGTCCAGGCTGTCGATGACCGCGCTGTTGACGTTCTTCTGGAAGGAGACGCTCTGTTCGAGCGCCTTCTGGCTCTGTTCTATCGTGGCACGCTGCATCTCGAACGCCGTCGTGACGGGGGTTGTGTAGTCTACCATTGTTGGATTACTCGCTGTTGTTAGTGACCGGGAGGACGACGGTTTGAACGATGTCGCCTTCCTCGATGCCGAGCGCTTCTCGCTCCGCGTCGGGGATGCTGATTCGACCGCCGCTCTGCACGCGGGTCTTGAACGTCGCCATCTGGCTCATGGCACCGAGCTGATTCATATCGAAACTCGGCATGCCACCGTTGGCGAACATCTGCTTCATCAGCTGCTGCTGCTGTTCCATCGCGTTCTCGCTCGCCTGTTGCATCCCCTTGAACATCGGAGGCCACATCAGGCCATCATCCTCGTCGGCCATCGGTCACCTACATGTACACTCCTCAACAGTATAAATCTTCCGCTGAAAACCATTGATTACCATTGAATGGTAGAGAGTGGTTTCACCGGTCCAGCGGCGTCGAGGGGGACGTTCCGCCCTGCAGCGCCGATAACGACGAGCCGAAAACCCGTCTGACGCCCGTTAGACGGCGTTTACCGACACCTGAGCCGAAACCAACACCAAGGTTTAATACGCCGACCAATAAAGTACCAGAACAGATGAGTTCTGAATCGCCTCGGAACCCGCTGTTAGACACATGGACCGAGACATCGTCGCATGTGTTCAACAGCGTCGTCGCAGCTAACCGGGCCGCGTTCGCCGCCTTCGGCGTCCAGCAGGAGGACGAGAACGGCGTAACGCCCGCAGACCGTATCGAACCCGACGAAGACCTCCCGGAGTGGCACGTCTCGATATCCGAAGACCACCCGGACCGCTTCGGCGTCGGCGACCACGTCGATTTCACGAAGACGATATCGGAGAACGACGTCCGCCAGTTCGCCGCCGCGAGCGGCGACACGAACCCGCTCCACTTAGACGAGGAGTTCGCCGAACAGACCCGCTTTCGCGGACGCATCGCCCACGGGACGCTCGTCGGCAGCCTCATCAGCGCGGCGCTCGCGCGGCTGCCGGGGCTGACTATCTACCTCTCACAGGACCTGGAGTTCCACAACCCGGTCCGCATCGGCGACCGCCTCACCGCCGAGTGTGAGGTCGTCGAGGACCTCGGCGACGCACAGTACCGGCTGACTACGCGCGTCCTCGACGACGACGAAGTCGTCATCGACGGCGAAGCGGTCGTTCTCATCGACGACCTGCCGGAGTAGCTCAACAGAACGCGCGGACGGCCCGGTTGAATCGCTCGGGGTGTTCCCGCGGCGGGCAGTGCCCGCAGTCGTCGAATATTTTCAGCGTGCTATCGGAAACCGTCCCGGCGGCCTGCTCGGACCACCGGCGGGGGAGCAGCGGGTCGACGGCCCCGTGAATCAGCATCGTCGGCACGTCGATTTCCTCTAAGCGGTCGGAGTAGTCGGTCCGGAAGCCACACCACTGGAACTCGCTTCGCTGCCAGCGTCGCATTGCCCGGACGGTTCCCCGGTCGACGGCGCGGTCGATGTCCTCGACCAGTTGCTGTGGCGGCTCGCCGGCACCCATGCTCCGGAGACTGTTCCGGATGGCCGGCCGGGACGACCCCACACCCTGCCAGAGCATGTTGCCGAGTATCGGCGTCTGCAGGACGCTGCTGGCCGCCGTCCGCCAGTAGGCGTCGGCCCCCAGCCCGTAGCTGTCGACCAACACCAGCCGCTCGACTGGGCCGCCGTCGAGCGCGTGGCCGAGCGCGATTGCGCCGCCCATCGAGAGGCCGGCCAGCGCAGGCTCCTCGATGCCGAGCGCGTCGATGAACTCGGCGAGGGTCTCCAGGTAGTAGTCGGTCGTGTACGGGCGGTCGGGTTTGTCGCTGTCGCCGTGACCGGGCAAATCGAGCGCGTAGACGGTCCGTTCCGGCGCGAGCGCGGGGAGCGCGTGTCGCCACGAGACGGTGGCGGCGTCCAGCCCGATGCCGTGGAGGAACACCAACGGCGGCCCCTCGCCGCCGGTCCGGTAGTGGATGGCAACGTCCTCGCCGTCGACGGACAGTTCGACGCGTTCGGACGTAATCCCTGTAGTCATCGGCGTTCGCTCGGGACTGGACGCGTATCAGCCTTTGTATCCGGTCGGTCACTCCGACCGCTCGTACGCGCCGTCCCGCCGGAGCCGGGCCTGCTCGCGGACGACGGCCGGCGTCCGACACCGGCCCGGTTCGCCGGTGACCTGCGGGACGGTGCAGTTGTTACAGCTCTCACACAGCGCGTCCCCGCCGTCGAGCAGTCGCGCGCCGAGCCGTGGTTCGGCGTAGAACGGGCGAGCCATCCCGACGGCGTCAGCGGCCGGGGCGGCCCCGGCCGCGCCGAGAAACCGGTCGCAGTCGGCACGCGTCCGCAGCCCGCCCTCCAGCAGGACCGGCACGTCCACGCGCTCGCGGACCGCCCGGCAGAACGCGGCGTTCCAGCCCGGGTCGCGGCCGAACCGGCGGGCCTGCAGTCTGTTGAGCAGCCGAACGGCGCGCGCCCGGAGTCGGCCGCCGAAGACCGCCGCGTAGTCGTCCTGCAGGTCGCTGGCCGCCCAGGCCCGGTCGGGGAACGCGCCGCGGACGATGCTCATGTCCCAGAACGGCGAGACTTCGACCGGAACGAGGCCGTCGTAGCCGATTTCCGCCGCCCGCTCGGCGATGGTCACGCCGTCCGCTCTGGAGAGGTGCCTTCGAACGAAACTCGGCGCAGCGGTCTCTGCTGGGACCTTCGTGACCAGCGGGACGTCACCGGCGTGGTCCCGGACGGCGTCGTGGACCGCTTCGAGGAAGCGGACGCCGTCGCCGAACTCGTCGTCCCGGCGGTTGTAGAACGGCGAGAGGAACTGCTGTACCAGGCTCATGTTCGCCGCCGAGAGGTGGATGCCGTCGTAGCCGGCGTCGACGGCGTAGCCGGCACACCGCCCGAACTGCTCGGCCAGGTCCCACACCGCCGCGGTCGAGAGCACGTCCGGCCGGAGCGAAATCAGCCCGGCACGGTCGAGCGCCCGGAGCTGCCAAGGCGGGCGGCTGACGGCGAGCTGACGCTGGTCCGGGTGCTTTCGACGGTATTCGGCGTGCCAGGTCGCCATGCTCCGGAGGCCGCCGTGGGCCAGTTGGAGGAAGATTCGACCCCCGTGGTCGTGGACCGCGCCGGTGAGCCGGGCGAGCCGCTCGACGAAGGCCGGGTCGTGGACCCGCGTCATGTTCGGCGCGGCACAGCCGCCGCGGTCGGTGACGATGCTCGCGCCCTGAAAGAGGAGGCCGACGCCGGAGGCAGCCGTCGGCTCGAGTTCGTCGACGAGCGTGTCGACGGCCCCCTGGCCGTTGCCGGCACACTCCAGTACCGGTGCGCGGTACAGTCGGTTTGGGACGTCGACGCCGCCGATGGACAGCGGCGTCTCCAGCGCGGTCACGACTGCTCGCGCTCGTCGAAGGTCGCCTCGACGCGGGCGCTGTCCCGCGGTGTCACAAGCTCTAGGGCCGCCCGGACCTCCGTCGGCGAGTCGAACTCGCCGTCGCTGCCCGCGAGCACGTCCGAGAGGTCCTCTGCGGGCGGGTCGGCGCTGCCGTACTCGTCTGCCAGTTCCTCCACGCGGACCGGGTACGCGGCCCCGCCGGTGGCGCGGTCGACCGTCGCCTCGACCCGGCGGGCGCGCTCGCTGGCCCGCTGCCGTGCCGTCCGCTGTGGGTCCATGGGTGACGATAACACGGCCTGCGTCAAAAATACTGTCGCTACTTCTCGACCGGCAACAGCGCGACGCGCTCCCGGACGGCGTCGGGAAGGCCGCCGGCCGTCGCGGCGAGTTCGGCGTCGGTCACGTCGAAGAACGACCGGACGCGCGCCTCGTCGTACTCGCCGAGCGTCGACGCGGGCGTGAGGTGGGCGCGGACCTCGTCGGCGGCTGCGTCGATGTCTTCCTGCCCACCGTCACCTACGTGGGAAATAGCCTCAGCAGGGTCGACGACCACGGCCACGACGGGACAGGCCCCTTCGCCGACGCCCATCGTCAGCGCGCGGTTTATCTGGCGGCGACCGGCCGCGTACAGCAGTATCTCGACGCCGAAGTCGTCGGCAATTCCGTCGCCTCGACCGTGGGCCCGCGTGGCGAGTTCGACAGCCAGTTCGAGGTGTTCGCGGTCCGCGACGTAGCGGGCGTCGAACGCCTGCACCGTGACGCCGTGGCGGCCACCGATTGCGCCGAGCGTCTCCACGAACGCGCCCACGTCGTCGATGGCGGCGGTGCCCTCGACGACCTCCATCAGAAATCACCCAGGCTCGACTGGTCGTCGTCGGCCGTGGTGTCGCCGTTCGTATCCGTTTCGCCGTCGTCGAGGTCGACGGACACGTCCTGGGCTGGCTCGACGCCCTCCATCGACGGGTCCCGGTGGCCGGCGTTCTCCAGCACGTTCTCGGCCGTCTTCCGGCGGCCCCGGAGCGCCGCCAGCACGACCGACTTGTCGGCGTCCCGGAGTTCGGCGCGGTCGGTGATACCGGCCTGGAACAGCCGGCGAGCGCGCTTGCGGCCGACGCCGCGGACGCCGGCCAGGTCGACCAACTCCTCCCGGACGCCGTGTTCGACGCGGATGCGCGCCTCGCTGATGGCTCGCGCGGCGTCCAGGTCGACCTCGCTGGCCAGCGATTCGGCGGCCCCCAGCAGCCACTGGGCGGTCTCGACCTTCCCGCGGATGTCGCCCGGACCGACGCCGTACCGGTCCGTGATGGTCGCCTCGTCGATCTCCGTCGCCCAGTCCTCGAGCAGTCTGGCGGTCTTCAGCGCCGAGAGCCAGTCCTCGAAGCGCCCCTCCTCGTACTCCGAGGGCGTGGGACCGAGCAGCTCCGCTTCGCGCTCGAACAGCTCCATCTCGTAGTCCTCGCGGTCGCCCGAGCGGAGGTACAGCTGGTACATGTCCGGCGTGCGCGAGACGAGGTGGTACAGCCCCAGCGCGGGGATGTCGCCCGGGTCCGCGTCGCCCCCGTCGGCGTCCTCGGCGAGTTCGCTCGCCGTGGTGAAGCCGCTCTCGGCGGGCGTCGTCGCCCGGTCGCCGTCGGGTGACGACCGGCCGCCGCGTCGCTCCCAGTCTCGGAGGCCGTCGACGATTTCGGCGGCGCTCATCGGGTCCAGGTAGAGCCGCGAGACGGTGTGGCCCAGCGAGGTGGCATCCAGTTCCCCGTTCTCGATTTCGAGGAAGTCGTTGCGCTGGAGGTAGGTGAGCACGTCGTCGACGACCCGTTCGAGCTGGCCGCCCTCGTCGGTCTGGCTGGCGTACAGCGTCTGTTCGAGAAACTCCAGCAGCCCCGACCGAGAGCGGGCGAACCCGGAGGCGACGGTGGCGAGGATGTGAGTTCGCAGGGCCGGCTCGGCGGCCAGTTTCGACCGGACCGGCTCGGGGTCGGCCCAGACGTACCGCTCGAACAGTTCGTCCACTTCGTCGTGGCTGTTGGCGATGAGGACCGCCTCGCCGTAAGGGTCGAGCCCCGGCCGACCGGCCCGTCCCATCATCTGGTGGACTTCGAGCACCGAGAGCGGGGCCATCCCGCCGGCCGAACCGTCGTAGCGCCGCCAGTCGCGGACGACGACGCGCCGCGAGGGCGTGTTGACGCCGGCGGCGAGCGTCGGCGTCGCGCAGACGACCTTCACCAGCCGGTCCCGGAAGGCCGCCTCGACGAGTTCGCGGTGACCCCGCGAGAGGCCGGCGTGGTGGAACGCCGCCCCGTCGGCGACGGCGTCCGCGAGGTCGTCGCTGGTCTCCGTGTCACTCACGTCGCGGATTTCCTCCGCGATGTCGGCCAGCTTGGTCCGCTCCTCGTCAGTAAGGTGGGGCCGGACGGTGTTTGCCAGCCGGCCTGCCGCCGCCTCGGCATTGCGACGGGAGTTGACGAACACCAGCGTCGACCCGTCGTCTTCCAGCGTGTCGCGGACGATGGCCGCGGTCGGCTTCTCGTTGTTCCGCACCGAGAGGCGCTGCTGGCTGCCGTCTTCGAGGTGTAGCGCCTGCCCGTAGTGGACCCCCTTCTGGAGGTCGATGGGCCGCCAGTCCGAATCGACGAGACCAGCGTCGAGCCACGTCGCCAGCGCCTCGGCGTTGCCGATGGTCGCCGACAGCGCCACCGTCTGCAGGTCGGGGTTGAGCCGGCGGAGCTTCGCCAGCGTCACCTCCAGCGTCGGCCCGCGCTCGCCGTCGTCGACGAGGTGGACCTCGTCGGTGACGACGCAGGTGAGGTCCTCTATCCAGGGGGCGTCGTTGCGCACGAGCGAGTCGACCTTCTCGCTGGTGGCGACGACGATGTCCTTGTCCGCGAGCCACCCGCCCTCGGACTCGTAGTTGCCCGTCGAGACGCCGACGTCGAGGCCGTACTGCTCGAACTCCTCGAAGTCGGCCTGCTTCTCGCTGGCCAGCGCCCGCAGCGGAACGATGTACAGCGCCTTGCCGCCGCGGGCGACCGACGAGAGCATCGCTAGCTCGGCGATGAGGGTCTTGCCGCTGGCCGTCGGAATCGACGCGACCAGGTTCTCCCCCTCGGTGACGCCGGCCTCGACGGCCTCGGCCTGGGGCGGATACAGCTCCTCGATGCCGTCGTCGCGAAGGTGGTCCGGGAGCCACTCGGGCACGCCCGGCAGGTCCGCAACGTCCATTACACCCCGATTGGGCCCTGCCGCGATTTAAACTGTCGCACTGCACCCGCGACGGCGGCGAGGGGAACGCCTTTGCCCGCGAGCGGCCAACACGGGGTATGCGAATCGAGTACGACTACGACACCTGTATCGGGATGTTCCAGTGTGTCGCGGAGTGGGACGCCTTCGAGCGCGACGAGGACGCCGGCAAGGCCGTGCTGGCGGACAGCGAGGAACGCGAAGCGGACGTGTTCGTCCGGGACGTGCCCGACGACGCCGAACTGGACGCGAAGTTCGCCGCCCGGACCTGTCCGGTCGACGCCATCACCGTCTACGACGACGACGGCGAACAGCTCATTCCCTGATTATTCCCTCGACGGTCGCTTCGAGGACGACGGTTCCGGCGGCCTGGTTCGTGTCTGCTGGACCACCGGCGTCGTCGCCGCGGTCGACGCGCCGGACAGTCACGTCGCCGACGATATCGACGCCGCCGTCCGGCCGCGGGTCGACGCTCGCCACCGTCAGTTCACAGACAAGCGGCTGGCCGGTGTACACCGGCCGCTGGAACCGCAGGTCCATCCGCGAGGCGAGCACTTCGAGGTCCCCGCCGATGCTGGTAAGCAGTGACGCGGTGAGCAACCCCTGGACCATCCGCCGCCCCGCCGCGTCGGGGTCGGTGTGGCGGGCCTGGTCGTCGCCGGAGAGGGCGGCGAACTGGTCGACGTCTTCGGGGCGGAACGTCCGCGTCTCGGTGAACGTCTCGCCGGCTTCGACGGGAGGCATGTGCAGGGCTGGGGCGCTCCGTGGCAAAAAACCACGGCCGTCCCGAAACCCACAGGGGGCTGGGCCATCGAGATCAGGGCGATGTCGAACGGTGGACCCCTGCGCCGTCTGCTGACCGCGTTTCCCGCGATGCTCGCCAGCGCGGGACTCGTCGACCGGAAGAAGGCGACCGCCGCGACCGACCTCGCCGCGCCGGTGATGGTCACCGGCGGCCTCCGCATCCTGCTTCGGCTCGCCGACTTCCTGATGGTCGGCCTGGCGCTCGGCGACGCGGCCATCGCCGGCCTCGAACTCGGCTTCCAGTACTACTTCGTCGGGTTCGGGCTCTCGCTGGCCGTCTCCTCGGGGACGATTAGCGTCGTCTCGCGGCTCCAGGGAGCCGACCAGCCCGAGCGGGCGAACCTCGCCGTCAAGCAGTCGCTGTGGCTCGCGCTGCTCGTCTCTCTACCGCTGTCGGCGCTGTGCTGGCGCTATCCGGAGCTGCTGGTGGGCGTGCTCACCGACGACGCGGCGACCATCCGCTTCGGCGCGACGTATCTCGCCATCGTGATGCTGTCGCTGGCCCCGCGGTTCTGGAGCATGGTCGCCGCCCGCGCGCTGGCCGGCAGCGCGGACACGAAGACGCCGATGTACGTCCGCCTGCTCACGCTGCCGACGAACGTGGCGCTCAACGCCGTCCTCATCTTCGGCGTCGGCCCGTTTCCCGAACTCGGCATCGCCGGCGCGGCGTGGGGCACGGCCGTTGCCAACACGCTCGCGGCAGTGATATTCCTCGGCCTGCTGCTGTCGGGGCGGTACGTCGTCACGCTCCGGCCCGGCGGCCCGCAGTTCAGCGCCGACCTCGTGCGCGAAATCGTCCGCGTCGCCCTCCCGCTGACCGGGATGCGCCTGCTCCAGACGTTCGCCCGCTTCCCGTTCCTGTTCATCCTCGGCGTGCTGGGGACGCCGACGCTCGCGGCCTACGCCATCGGCCGCCGCGTGATGCTGCTGGCGCTGATGCCGGCGTGGGGGTACGCGACCGCCGCGTCGACGCTGGTCGGGCAGTCCCTGGGGGCCGGCGACGAGAGCGAGGCGACGGCCTACGGCTGGCAGACGCTCCGGGTGGCGCTGGCCGTCCAGCTCGTCGCGGCGCTCCTGCTGATGGCCTTCGCTCGCCCCATCGTCGCCCTGTTCGGGACCGCCTACCCCGACCTGGCGGCGGCGTTCGTCCGCGTGTTCGGCCTGCTCGTCGCCGGTTTCTCGATTTCGCGGACGATGCGGGGGAGCCTGCGGGGGGCTGGCGACACCCGCTGGCCGCTGTACGGGACGGTACTAGGTGGCTACTGCTACCGGCTCCCCGTCGCCGCCCTCGCCCTGCCGTCGTCGTTCGTCGTGACGGTGCCGGTCGTCGGTATCACCGTCTCGCCGGGGCTCGGCCTCGGGCTTCCGGCGGTGTTCGCCGCGCTCGTGGGCGACTTCTACCTGAAGGCCGCGGTCAACGCGGGCCGGTTCTGGTCCGGTGGGTGGCGTGACGTGGCCAGGCAGGCGGGCGTGGGTGGGGCCGACGACTGACGCCGGCCGTGCCGCTCGCGGGGTTCCTGTCGACCGCGTCACCCGCCCTGCCGGTCCCAGTCGGTGCCCGTCGAGACGCGTTCGCGGCGCAGACCCGGTGGACGGTGCGGACCACCAAAATCGTTTCTCAAGTTTTAATGTCCGGCCCGGGATACCCATTGGCATGAGCAAGGCCACGAAAATCGTCCTCGGTACCATCGGCGTGTCAGCACTGCTGTCAATCGGCATCGTCATCAACCTCGTCCTGTTCTCGGCGTAGATGTTCACCGAGCGTTCACTGTCCGGCGAACTGCCGGCAGTACGTGAGGCCTACGCCCCGGAGACGCTCGTACTGAACTGCGACCGCGACTTCGAGACGCTGGACCCGGCCGTCGCCGAGGAACTCCTGCTGGTGACCGACGGGCTCGACCAGATTTCCTACGACGGCGCGTGGCTGCCGACCACGGCCCCGGAAGTGTTACAGCAGTACATCGGCGGCGACCTGACCATCGGGATGCCGGGCGACGGCGGCGTCGCCTGGACGCGCCAGACGGAGCCCCCCTGCGTGTTCGTCAAGCCGCGACTGGAGACCTCGCCGGACGCTTTCGTCTCGTTTCTCGTCGCCGAGGCGCTGGTCGAGGTCGGCCTCGACGAGCCCGAACACTTCCTCGGCTTCTTCCGCGAGCAGTACCCGGCGTTCGTGACTGCCACCGAGGGCCACCTCGACGCCAACGCCCGGTACCAGCTCGCGGCGGCCCTCTACACCGCGTATCTCGGCCTCCAGACCCGTCCGGCGTTCGCCGGCTGGGCCGACGACTTCCCGGACCTGCACGCGGCGTGGGACGACGCCGGGAAGCGCCTCCAGCCCCGGCTCGACGACCTCCCGAGCGAAATCGCGCAGGGCCGGACGGAGTTCGCCGCGGCCGCCGAACTCGCCTGCAGCGGCGTCAAACACGGGCTCGACCTGCCCGCACCGTTCGCCGCGCTCGACACCGACGCCTACCTCGACCACGGCGCGGACTACGCCGTCCAGTGGGCCGAGACGACCTTCGAGAAGATGGAGTGAGCGCTGAATACGTTTTGATACGCTGTATTACAGCCGCTCCAGCACCGCGTCGGCGTCGTAGTTGAGCGTCAGCTCCCGCGAGCGGCCCCGGCCCTCGACGTCGGTGTACTCGGCGTCGATGATGTCCAGTTGGTCGAGCTTGTTGATTATCTCGGAGTAGCGGGTGTAGCCCAGGTCCGTCTGCGCGGAGAAGGCGTCGTAGATGTCGCCGGCCTGCTGGCCGTCGTGGGCGGCGATAACCTCGACGAGCGCGGTCTCGGAGTCGGACAGCTCCCGCAGCCGCCTGGAGAGGTGGACGTACTTGGACTTGTCGTAGGCTGCCTCCACGTCCTCAGTCTCGACCGAACGGGAGGCCCGCATCTCGGCGTTCATCCCGGCCCGGCGCAGGAGGTCGATGCCGACCCGGAGGTCTCCGCCCTGCTCTTCGGTCAGTTCGGCGACGCGGTCGAGCACCGTGGGACCGACGATGCCCTCGTTGAACCCCCGGTCGACGCGCTCGCCGAGGATGTCCGCGATTTCGGCCTGGCCGTAGGTGTTGAAGTACACTTCCTCGGGGCGGAACACGGACTGGACGCGGGTGTCGAGCGCGTCGATGACGTCCAGGTCGAGGTCCGAGGAGACGCAGATGACGCCGATTTTCGCGCCGGAGTGGGCCTCGTGGGCGCGCAACAGCGAGTACAGCGTGTCGCTGGCCTCGCTCTCGTAGAACAGGTAGTTCACGTCGTCCAGGGCGACGACGAGCACCTCGTCTTCCTCGACCAGTTTGTCGGTAATCTGGGAGAACAGCTTCTTGAAGGAGATGCCCGAGGACGGCGGCTCGTAGTCGAATATCTCGGCGAACAGCCGCGAGAAGACGGCGTAGCGCGTCGAGTCCATCTGGCAGTTCACCCGGACGGTTTTCACGTCCGTCTGGGCGGTGAGTTCGTCGAACAGAATCTGGACGGCGGTGGTCTTCCCCGTCCCCGGCGGCCCGCGGGCGATGACGTTGAGCGGGCGCGATCCCCGGACGGCCGGCCGGAGCGCGTATTTCAGCGTCTCCATCTGCGTGTCCCGGTGTTTGAACGTCTCCGGGAGCCAGTCGATTTCGAAGACGTGTTCGTCCCGAAAGACGGACTCGTCCCAGCCGAGCATCCGGTCCTCGGGGTCGTCGCTCATCACTTTCACCGAGCTTCGCGGCGCACTTAACCATTTGCCACAGGTTCACTGGCAGTGACAGGTCGCTACTCGAACTTCGAGAGCAGGTCGCCGTAGAAGCCGTCGTCGCCGTCGTCGGCGAGCTTCTCGACGATGAGTTCCGGGGTCGACCGGGCGAGTTTGCCCTTGACCGGCGAGCGGTTCACCCGGAGTTCGCCGTCGACCAGCCCCTCGGCCTCGATGCCGTCGATGGCGAGGTCGGACTCGGCCGCGTCGCGGATGTCCTCGGCGAGGTGCGAGACGAAGACGGCCGTCGCCTCCCGCTCGCTCAGCGATTCGAGGATGCCGGCGACGATGGTGGCCGCCGCGCCGGGCTCCGTGATGGATTCGAGTTCGTCGACCAGCACCATCACCGGCCGGTCGGCGCTCACGTCAGTCACGAGGCCGCCGAACTCCCGGAGCGTCGCCTCGAACGCGCCGGCGTCCAGCGTCCCCTGGGTCTTTGCGTGGTAGTGCAGTTCCGCGACACGACCGACGCGGGCCGACTCGGCCGGGACGGGCAGACCCATGTGCGCGAGCGTCGTCACCAGCGCGACGAGGTCCAGCGTCGAGGTCTTCCCGCCGCTGTTGACCCCGGAGAGGACGGTCACGCCGTCGACGGCGTAGTCCACCGGCTCGACGGCCTCGAAGGGGACGTCCAGCAGCGGCGAGCGCCCGCCCTCGATGGCGATTCCCTCGGCGTCGGTCAGCGCCGGCATCGTGCAGTCGAAGTCCGCGGCGAAGCGGGCCACCGCGAGCTCCACGTCGAGTTCCAGCGCCGCGTCCACGAGCGTCTCAGCGTCCGCCCGCATCTCGGCGAGGTCGTCGGCGAGACCCCGCTTCCGGCGGGTGGCGCGCCGGTCGCGCGCGGCGGTCAGTTCCTCGCGGAGGCGGGCGACGACGTCCTCGCTGTGTTCGACCGGGTAGGCCGGCTCGTCGGGGAACGCCCGGCGCGCCGTCGCCTCCATGTCCCGGAGTGCCAGCGCGTCCACGAGGTGGTCGCGGGCCTTCTCGACGGCCGCGGCGTACTCGTCGGCGAGCTCGCGCTGGAGCAGCGAATCGACGCCCGCGCCCCGCTCGACCAGCGACAGCAGGTCCGTCCCCTCGATGGTCACATCCTGCTCCTCGATGGCCTCCCGGAGATGATCGTTGGCGACGCTCTCCGCCGTGGAGACCGCCGCGTCGAGGTCGTCGACCGCGGTCGCGAGGCGGTCCAGTTCGTCGTCGCCGCGGACGCTCCCGTCGTCGTCGAGCTGGTCGAGCGCCGACAGCAGCGTCGCCAGGTCACATGGCGCGTCGAGGCCGGCGACGCGGTGGACCTCGGCGGCGGCCCGTATCCGGTCGCGGTTGCGGGCGAAGAAGGTGAGCACGCGTTCGGGCACGACGGATTCAGGCTCTTCGAGCGCGTCCGGCTCCACCCGTACGTCGCCCTCGATGTCGACGCCGGCGAAGGCCTCGTCCAAGGCGACGACCGTCGAGTACGAGCGGGCCAGCTCGGCCAGCTGGCGGGCGTCGTCGACGACCTCGACGCTGACCTCGGGGATGGCCGCCTGCGCGTCGGCGTACCGTTCGGCGTCGCGGGTCGCCAGACACCGGTCCCGGACCCGGACGTCGCCGGGTTCGGCGAGCGGTTCGACGGCCGAGAGGGCGTCGAGCACCGCCGGGTCGGGGTCACGCTCCATGGCCGCCTCGGCGAAGGTCCGGACTTCCTCGATGCGGCTGCGGACGCCGCTTGGGTATATCGTCGCCAGTCGCTTCGCGGCGTAGTCGGTCACCGTCCGGTCGGTCAGCAGGGCCAGCGCGTCCTCGTGGATTTCCCGGGCGCGTTTGGTCGCGGCGAACCCGCCGGGGTCGTCGTGTTCGGCCCGTATCGCGCCGCGGGCGATGCGGGCGGCCCGGCCCTCGCTGATGCCCGGTGCGCGTGCGAGCGACGCCACGTCGCCGTCCCGGAGCGCCGCCTCCGGGTCGTCCAGTTCCCGGAGCGCCGCGGCTGTCTTCGCCCCGACGCCCGGAACCGATTCGAGCTCCATCTGCCCGCTCATTCGACGCCAGCGAGAAAAAACCCGTCGCCAGCGGCGGCGGTGACGGCCCGCGGTCGCGCCGGCCGACGCCAAACGCGAAGGCGTTTTTGCGCTCCACCGAGAAGAGAGGTCCATGTCTGCTGTCTCGGAGAAGCTAGCGGCCGCCCGCGAAGACCTCGAATCGCGAGACGGCGTGCTCATCGCCTTCTCCGGTGGCGTGGATTCGAGCGTCGTGGCCGCGCTGGCCCACGACGCCCTCGGCGACGACGCCATCGCCTGTACCGCCAAGTCGGAGACGCTCCCCGCCGCGGAACTGGAGGACGCCACCCGCGTGGCCGAGGAAATCGGCATCCGCCACGAAATCGTGGAGTTCTCCGAACTCGACAGCGAGGAGTTCATCGAGAACGACGACATGCGGTGTTACCACTGCCGGTCGATGCGTCTCGGTGCGATGTACGACCGCGCCCGCGAACTCGGCATCGACGTTGTCTGTGACGGGACCAACGCCTCCGACGTGGGCGAGGGCCACCGGCCCGGCCTGCGCGCCGTCGAGGAACTGGACGCCTACTCGCCGCTCCTGGAACACGACATCGACAAGGAGGAGGTCCGTGACATCGCCCGCGAGTACGACCTCTCGGTCGCCGACAAGCCCTCGATGGCCTGCCTCTCCTCGCGCATCCCGACCGGGCTCGAAGTGACCGAAGAGCGTCTCTCCCGCGTCGAGAAGGCCGAGCGGCTCCTTCGGACGTGGGGCTTCGAGCAGTTCCGGGTGCGCGACCACGACGGCCTCGCCCGCATCGAGGTCGGCGAGAAGGAACTCGAAACCGCGCTCGACCCGGACTTCGTCCGCACCGCCCGCGACCACATCGAGGACTGTGGCTTCGACCACGTGACGCTCGACCTCCACGGGTACGAGACCGGGAGCGTGAGTCCCGAAACCGAAGACGAGGGACAGTCAGAAGAGGACGTGGTCAGTAACGTCTTCGACGCCGACTACCCCTCGGTCGACTGAGCGCCCCGGTCAGTCCAGCAGGGCGCGCCAGCCGGTCAGTTCCTCGCCGACCAGTTCCGGACCGTCGTCCAGCCGAATCTCGTTGACAGCGCAGTTGTCCTGCGAACGTTTGGCCAGCGCCGCGTCCGGGTCGCGGTCGGTGAGCTTCGCCAGCAGGACCTTGATGACGCCGCCGTGGGTGACCACCAGCGTCGTCTCGCCGGCGTCGGTAGCCGCAATCGCCCGCTCCCACGTCGACTCGACCCGCTCGCGGAAGGTCGGGACGCCCTCGCCGCCCTCCGGGGCCGCGTCGAGCGAGATGACGCTCGCGTCCCTGTCGTGGTCGGGATACTCCGCGAGCAGCTCCTCGGCGTACAGGCCCTGCACGATGCCGAAACCGCGCTCGCGCCAGCCGTCGTCGAACGCGGGGTCGGGCAGGCCGCCGTAGCCGTCGTCGGCCGCGGCGGCCGTCTGACGGGTGCGCCGGAGGTCCGAGGCGAGGACGCGGTCCACGTCGTAGCGGTCGTCGAGCCACGCGCCGAGCGCCGTGGCCTGCTCCTGGCCCCGGTCGGTCAGCCGGCTCGGGGCCCACCCCTGGATGCGCCCATCGCGGTTCCAGGTGGTCTCCCCGTGCCGGGCGACGAGCAGGGTCCCCACGTTACGCCTCCGCGGCCCGCCGCCGCATGACGACGATGCCGACCTCGTAGAGTGCGATGAGCGCGGCGGCGACGGCGACGGCGGCCGTCCGGCCGAGGCTGAACTGGTTCACCAGGCGGAACAGCGTCGGGTCGGGGCTGCCGAGGTAGCCGACGACGATGGCGACGCCCCACACCGGCAGGCGGACCCGCCGGAAGCCACGCCAGAGCCGCACGGAGCCGTAGTAGTTCTTGTTGAGGTACGCCAGCGCCTCGAACAGGGCTATCATGCCGCCGCCGACCAGCATCGGCGTCGCGTTCCCGAGGCCGACGGCCGCCAGCGTCTCGGTGACGGCGGCGGGCAGTTGCTCGTAGTAGCCGGTCGGGACCGGCGCGGGGCTGAGGACGTAGCCGGCGAGGGCGAACGCCAGCCACGCGACCGGCCGGCGGGCCGCGAGGTCGTCGGCCGTCGGTATCGGCGACGTGCTGCCGGTCCACCGCAGGAGCAGCAGGGTCCCCTCGAACAGGCCTATCATCGTCACGGCGACCATGAGCGGGGCCATCCCGGTCGGGTCGGGGCTGAACAGGAACGCCACGGCGGCGAACCCGCCCCAGAAGTACAGCCGCCGGTCCTGGAGCCACTGGCGGGTCGTCACGCCCATCATCACCGCGAGCATCACGAACAGCGGAATCTGGAAGATGAGCGCGAACAGCCCGAGCATCAGGATGATGAGGTTGAACGTCTCGCTCAGGCCGAAGGCGAGGTCGGCCGCGCGGTCGGAGTACGTGATGAAGTAGTCGAACATCGCCCGCAGGACGGCGAAGTACGCGAAGCCGACGCCGACGGCCGCGAGCACGAGGCTGGTCGGGACCGCCGCGAGGTAGTAGCGCCGCTCGCGGGGGTACAGCCCCGGCCGCATGAACAGGTACGTCTGGTAGACGAACACCGGCAAGGCGACGATAAAGCCGACCAGCGACGACACTTTCAGCCGCGCCAGAATGAGCGCGAGCGGGTTGTACACGTTCGGACAGTCCGCCCCCTGGACGACGCTGCCCTCGGCGTTGGTCGCGACCTGCCCACAGGCTTCGGCTGGTCCGTCGAGGAACGAGTACCACAGGAAGTTGATGAGTTCGTCGGAGTACGGCAGGGCGATGACGGCGACGACGGCCATCACGCCGACGACGACGAACAGCCGCATCGCCATCTCCTCGACGTGGTCGGCAAGGGGCATCTCCTCGTCGTCGGGTGCGCCCTCGTGAAGCACCTCGTCGTCCGGGTCGTAGGTGGGCGAGGGTGGGTCGCCGGTCGTCGGTCCGGCACCGGCCGGCGACGGCGTCGACTTGCCCCAGTCGGTCGGCACGTCCGCCGGAACGGCGGCGACGACCTCCGACGCGTCCCGGTCGAACAGCCCGGCGGTGGAGTCGGCCGGGGCGGCGTGGGAGTCGACGGTGTCCTCGTCACCCCCGGCCGGGGCGGGGGCGGGGCCCGTAACGTCCGTCTCTCGGCCGGCGTCAGCCTCGGCCACGGGGTCGGTTGGCGGGGAGTCGTCGGCCCCGTCGTCGGACGGTAGCGGCGGCTCTTCGGACCTGCGCCGCTCGTCGTCAGCGTCACCGTCCTCCATCTGTCCCCGGCTTAGACGGTGGGTGTTGTAAACTTTCTTTTCGAGCAGTGGCTGTCACCGGGATGAATAAATTGATAACGCCCACTGGGCTAGGCACAGAGAAGATGGCGAGTGCTATCGACGAGGACACCGTCCAGACAGTCCAGAGCGGGCGCGCCACGCTCGGCGCGATGCTCCGCTCGGCGCAGGTGCACCTCCAGAAGGTGTTCATCGTCTTCGTCATCGGGATGATCGGCACGATAATGGCGCTGCAGTACGGCGTCTGGGACACGCTGCGGGCCGACCTCCTGTACTCGCAGATGGACCTCACGACCCGGGAGGCCACGAGCATCGTCGCGGTCACGCCATTTGACGTCATCCTCCTGCAGGTCAAAATCGGGGCCGTCATCGGGATTCTCATGTCGCTGCCGCTGCTAATCTACTTCGGCCGCGACGGGCTTCGCCAGCGGGGCTGGTGGCCGGCCGAACACATCCCGGCCTGGAAGGGCGCTGTCTTCGTCACGATAAGCCTGAGCCTGTTTTTCGGCGGCATCGCCTACGCCTACGAACTGTTCTTCCCGCTGATGTTCAATTTCCTCGCCGGGGACGCGTTCAACGCCGGCTTCACCCCGCAGTACTCCATCGTCAAGTGGTTCCAGTTCGTCTTCCTGCTGGCCGTCTCCTTCGGGCTCGCCGCCCAGTTGCCGCTCGTGATGACGGTGCTGTCCTACACCGAAATCGTCCCCTACGAGACGTTCCGGGACAAGTGGCGCTACGCGGTGATGGCGATATTCGCCTTCGGCGCGCTGTTCTCGCCGCCGGACCCCTTCACCCAGATTATGTGGGCCGCGCCGCTGTGTGGCCTCTACGGCATCAGCCTCGCGCTGGCGAAACTCGCGATGCTGGTCCGGCGCTCCGGCGACTTGGTCAGCACCCGGGCGGTCGCCCGCGAGCACTGGAACACGGTGCTGGGCGGCGCGGTGCTGGGCGGCGGCCTGATATACTACGTCCTGGCGACGCCGGCGTTCCAGTACGTCCAGCGGTTCGCCGAGGTGTTCCCCTCCGACCGCCTCACCGGCGACATCCAGCCCCCGACGCTGTTCGGGCTCCCCGTCGAGAGCACGGCCGTGCTCATCGCCGCCGTGTTCGGCGTCGTCGGTGCCGTCGTCGTCCTCTACTACCACGTCCTGACAGCGCTCTCCGACCGGGCCGGCCCCGGACAGGTCGGTGACCCGACGGCCATCGACATCGGGGAACTCAACGCCTCGGCCGTCGAGGTTGCCCCGCCGGAAGTGTTCGAGGAGATGGCCGAACACGAGGCGCTGTCACACGCCGACACCGCCCTGGCGAACGACGACGAGGAGAAGGCACAGGCGGTACTCAACCGCTGGGACATGGTCCACGAGGACGACCAGGACGGCGACGACGCGGACCCGACCGCCGACGGGGACGAAGAGGAGGCGGGCGTGTTCACCTCGACGACCGCCGGCATGGTCGACGCCTTCACCGAGGACGAGACCACGGAGGACGAAATCGGCGGCTACTACTACGACATCCAGTTCATCCTCAGCGCGCTGGCCTCCAAGGCGTTCGTGATTCTCGGCATCTTCGGCGCGGTGCTGGCCGCCGCGTTCCTGTTCCTCTACCAGGGCGGCATCGGCCGCATCCAGCGGACGTTCGTCAGCCGGCTCCCGCCGGAGATGGCCGCCGACGTGAGCATCGTCACGCTCCACCCCGTCGAGCACCTGGTGTTCATCGTCAAGTTCTCGACGATACTCGGGGCCGTCTCAATCATCCCCGTGGTGCTGTACTTCGCGTGGCCGGCGATGCGCGAACGGGGGCTCGTCATCGGCAATCGCAACATCCTGGGCATCTGGGGCGGGACGCTGTTCGCCGCGCTCATCGGCGGGAGCCTGCTCGGGTTCCTCTACGTGGCCCCGATGACCATCTCCTGGATAGCTTACGACCAGCTGAACTCGAACATGGTCATCGCCTACCGCGTGAGCAAGTTCGGCTGGCTCGTGTTCTTCCTCACCATCGGCATCGGCCTGCTTGCGGAGATTCCGGTGACGATGTTCCTGTTCCACAAGGGCGGTATCATCCCGTTCCACCTGATGTACGAGCGCTGGCGCGAGGTCGTCATCGCCATCGTCGCCCTCTCGGCGATTCTCTCGCCCAGCGGCATCTTCACGATGTTCCTCGTCGGCATCCCGACAGCGCTTTCCTACATGCTCGGTCTGGGCATCCTCTGGGTGTACACGCTGGGCGGCCGGCGGACGGCGAACCGCCGCAGCGAGCCGGCCGACTGAACGGAGCGGGGCGCGGCAGACGAATATTCTTATACGACGCCCGGAGTAGGCTACGGATATGCCCAAGATAAGCGTCGAAGTGCCGGCCGAGCTGCTGAACGACCTCGACGAGCACGTCGGCGAGGACGGGAAGTTCGTCAACCGGAGCGAAGCCATCCGCGCGTCGGTGCGGAAGACGCTGGACATCCTCGACGACATCGACGAGCGGCAAGGTCGCCTCAACGATGAACAGTGAGCGGTCAGAGGCGGTACGAGTCGGGCTCGTCGCGCTGTTCGTGACGGCGCTTGTCACCTCGCAAGTGACCGCCTCGAAACTGCTGGCGTTCTCGCTGCCGGTCTCGCTCCCGCTTGCCGGGTCGACGCTCGTTTTGCCCGGGGCGGCGCTGGCGTACGCGCTGACGTTCTTCGCCTCCGACTGCTACGCCGAACTGTACGGCCGGCGGGCCGCGACGGTCGTCGTCAACGTCGGTTTCGGGATGAACTTCGTCCTGCTGGCGCTGGTCTGGAGCACGATTCTCGCCCCCGGGCTCCCGCAGGCGGCCCAGCCGGTCGACCTCGCGGCCTTCCGGAACGTCCTCGGGGCCAGCACGGCCATTGTCGTCGCCAGCCTGTCGGCCTACGTCGTCAGCCAGAACTGGGACGTGTTCGTGTTCCACTGGCTCCGCGAGCGGACCGACGGCGAGAAGCTCTGGCTGCGCAACGTCGGGTCGACGGCCTCCAGCCAGCTCATCGATACGGTCATCTTCGTCGGCGTCGGCTTCGTCCTGTTTCAGGGCGTCCCGCCGGCCGAGGCGCTGGCGCTCATCGTCGGCCAGTACCTGCTGAAGCTCGCCATCGCGGTCCTCGACACGCCCTTTGTCTACGCCGTCGTCGGCTTCGCGCGGCGGAACGGCCACGCGCCGGCCGCGCCCGCCACCGAGTGACTCACTCGACCGGCTCGGCGAAGGCGTAGCGGGGCTTCACGTCGTCGACCCGCACGTCGACCGTCTCGCCCTCCTCGACGCCGCTGACGAAGACGGTGAAGTTCTCGACTTTGGCGATGCCGTCGCCCTCCTCGCCGATGTCCTCGATGGTGACCTCGACGACGTCGCCCTCCCGGACCGGCCCGGTCAGGCGGTGTTTGGCCACCAGGTACAGCTCCGAGGAGGAGTCCCGCGAGGCGTCGGGACGGACTTCGCGGACGTACTCGAACTCCGGTTCGATGTCTTCGATGAGGGCCGCGAGGTCCTGGCCGTCGAACACCTTGGCACAGAAGTCCCCGCCGGCGTCCAGCAGGTCCGTCGCCACCTCGAAGGCCTGCCGGACGAGGTGAACCGACCGGGCGTGGTCGAGGTCGTACTGGCCCGTCATGTTCGGGGCCATGTCGGAGAGGACCACGTCGACCGGGCCGCCCTCGCCGTCGCTCTCGCCGACTATCTCGCGGATTTCGGCTTTCGTGCTGTCCTCGGTCATGTCGCCGCGGACGTACTCGACGGTCGGCTCGGGGTCGTCGAGGTCGTCGATGGTCTGGCGGTCGACGCCGACGAGCGTCCCGCGCTCGCCGATGCGCTCGGCCGCGACCTGCATCCAGCCGCCCGGGGCGGCCCCGAGGTCGACGACGGTCCGCCCCTCGCCGAGCAGCCCGGCCGTGTCGTCCAGTTGCTGGAGCTTGTACGCCGACCGGGCGCGGTAGCCCTCCTGTTTCGCCCTGTTGTAGTAGTCGTCTTTCCCCGACATGGTTACCTCGCACCGCGGTCTCGAACGCCGAAACACGGCGAAATCGCAGTCATAGTCGTCCGAAGGCGGTCAGCGCTGAAATGGGTGCCGACTCGGGGTTCCCGGCCGAGCCATGGCACGTCTTTTACCACCGACCCGAACACGTTCAGTGCCGTTCTTACCGAGTAAAAACGCGTCTCAGCGGCTGAGACTGTGCGGTTCGGTTATACATCGCAGGTTCCCAGTCCCACCTGTAGGAAGTGACCCCCCGATGTCAACTATTCCGACGGCGACGCGGAGGCGGGTGTTAGAGGCCCTGGGCGTCGGTACGGCTTCGCTTGCGGGCTGTGCCAGCGCACCGGGTGCACGAGAGCAACCGACCGAGGCGAAGACGACCCCACAGGAGCCAGCCATGAACGCCGCACAGCAGACCGACGTCGACCGTATCGCCGCGGACCCGACCGACATCCCGGACCCAATCGACCGCTCACAGCCCAGGACGGTGTCGGTGGAGATGACCACCAAAGAGCAGGTCGCGGAAATCGAGCCGGGCGTCACCTACACGTACATGACCTTCGACGGGCAGATTCCGGGACCGATGGTCCGGGTCCGTCGGGGCGACACCGTCGAACTCACCATCACGAACGAGGCGGGCAACTCGATGCCCCACAACATCGACCTCCACGCCGTCCGCGGTCCCGGCGGCGGTGCGGAGGCGTCGATGGTCACCCCCGGCCAGACCAAGACCTTCCGGTTCAAGGCGACCTACCCCGGCGCGTTCATCTACCACTGTGCGGTCCCGAACCTCGACATGCACATCTCCTCGGGGATGTTCGGGATGATACTGGTCGAGCCCAAAGAGGGGCTGCCCGCGGTGGACCACGAGTTCTACTTCGGCCAGCACGAGCTGTACACCACCGGCGAGGCCGGCGAGGAGGGCCACCACGACTTCGACATGGACGCGATGGCGGCCGAGGACCCGACCTACGTGCTGATGAACGGCGAGAAGTACGCCATCACGCCGGACCGATACGGCGCGCCGAGCATCTCGGTCGGCGACACCGCCCGCGTGTACTTCGTGGCCGGCGGCCCGAACCTCGATTCCAGTTTCCACCCCATCGGGTCCGTCTGGGACGAGGTCTGGCAGCAGGGCTCTATCGCCGGGCCGCCGAACAAGTTCGTCCAGACCACGCCGGTCAAGCCGGGGTCCTGTGCCATCGCGACCCTGCACGCGGAGGTGCCCGGCCCCATCAAACTGGTCGACCACGCGCTCTCCCGGGTCGCCCGCAAGGGCATGATGGCCGTCATCAACCGCGAAGGGGCGGCGAACCCCGACGTGTTCGAACCGGAGGCCTGACCGCGCCGCCGGAGTCCGAGCGGCATTGCCGGGGTTCGACGGGTCGGTAGCCGGACCCGCTCTACACTCGGCGACGCCGCCCGCAGTCCCTCGCGCGCACGCGGTTTCAATGAGGGACTTTTTAATGGATGGGGGCATAGTCCGGTTCAAGATGTTCAACGCCATCGTGAGCGCAGACACGCTCCAGGCGACTCTCGACTCTGTGAGCGTGCTGGTGGACGAGTGCAAGATCCACCTCGAAGAAGACGGGCTGGAAATCCGGGCAGTCGACCCGGCGAACGTTGGGATGGTCGACCTGCGGCTCGACGCGGCGGCGTTCGAGTCCTACGAGACCGACGGCGGGCTCATCGGCGTCAATCTCTCCCGGCTCGAGGACATCGCCGGCATGGCCGACGCCGGCCAGCTCGTCCACCTGGACCTGGACGAGGAGACACGGAAGCTCCACATCTCTATCGACGGCCTCGAATACACGCTCGCGCTCATCGACCCCGACTCCATCCGCCAGGAGCCGGACCTCCCGGACTTGGACCTCTCGGCGAACATCGTCATCGAGGGGAAAGACATCAACCGGTCGGTCACGGCCGCGGACATGGTCAGCGACCACATCGCGCTGGGCGTCGACGCCACCGAGGAACTGTTCTACGTCGACGCAGAGGGCGACACCGACGACGTGCACCTCGAACTCACCCGCGAGGACCTCATCGACCTCACGCCCGGGGACGCCCACTCGCTGTTCTCGCTCGACTACCTGAAGAACATGAACAAGGCCATCCCGAAGGACGCCGAGGTAGAGATGGAACTGGGCGAGGAGTTCCCCGTCAAGATGCACTTCAGTTTCGCCGAGGGACAGGGGCGAGTCACCTACATGCTCGCGCCGCGCATCCAGAGCGAGTAGCCGCCCATGCGGTCCCCGCCGCAGGTCCCGGCAGCCGACTGGCGGCCGGCCGACACCGAGACGGAGACGCTCTCCCGCCAGGACGACCGCCGTCTGGCCTACGCCACCTACGGCGACCCCGACGGCTATCCGGTGCTGTTCTGTCACGGCACGCCCGGCTCACACGTCGTCGCGCGCCTGCTCGCCGCGCCGGCCCGTGACCGGGGTGTCCGGCTCATCGCTCCCGACAGACCGGGCATCGGGGACTCGACCGACGCGCCCGTCGGACTCGGCGACTGGCCCGACGACGCCGCGGCCCTGCTGTCGCATCTCGACGTCGAGTCCGCGGGCACGGTCGGCTTCTCCGGTGGCGGCCCGTTCGCGCTGGCCTGCCACCGCCTGCCCGAAATCGAGCGCGTCGCGCTCGTCGGCTCCAGCGGCCCGCCCGACGTCGGTTCGACCGGCCGCGTCCAGCAGTTCGTCGGGGCGCTGTCACGCCACGCACCGTGGGCGCTCGGGCGGCTCTTTCGCCTCCAGCGGTGGGTCGCCGTCCGCCGGGACCCGTCCTACGCCGTCGGGTTCGTCGCCGGCGAGACGCCCGAGACGGACGCGCTGAGCGCCGACGAGGTGGCCCGCGTCGTCCGGGCGGACATGCTGACCGCGATGGCGCGCGGACCGAGCGCCGTCGTCCGCGAGCAGCGCTGCCTCTCTCGTCCGTGGCCGTTCGCCCTCGGAGACGTCGGCGTCCCGGTGACGGTGTTCCAGGGGCAGGCCGACGCCAACGTCGACCCGTCGACGGGGAACGCCCTCGCGCGGCGGCTTCCCCGGGCCTCGCTTGAACCCGTCGACGCCGACCACCTCGGCACGCTGACGGCCGCCGGCGACGACGCGCTGGCCGCCGTACGGCGTCGCACGCGCGTCTGACGTACCGTTTTGTGGGTCGGGCGCCAACGGGCCGGTATGGAAAACCTCGGGGACGCGTACGGGAACCGGCGCTGGGAGGGGCGCGACCCCCGCCGCGTCGTCGCCGGTGCGACCCTGGGGTTCGTCGGTGCGCTGGCGGTCGTCGTGGCGATACTCCTCGTGACGACCCCGCTGTCGGCCGTCGTCGGCGCGACGGCGCCCCACGCCGCCGAGAAACTCGGCGGGACGCTGGGCGGATTGGGCATCCCCGCGATGTTCCTGAGCGTCGTCGCCGTGCTCCCGTCGAGCCGACGTGAACAGGTCGGCGTCGCCGTTGGCGCGGTCCTCTGTCTCGTCGGCATCGTCCTGTTCCAGGTGGCCTACCCCTACAACTGGACGGTCGGGGGGCAGACGCTGGCGTTCGAGACGACGATGGCGTACTTCGTCGGGTCCAGCGTGGCGTTCTGGTTCGTCTTCACCGCGATGGCGAGCTTCCGCCGCCGCAACGACCCGCACGGCACCGTCAAACTGGAGATTGCCCACAAGGGCGAGACCAAGACCGTGCAGGTGTCGCCACAGGAGTACAGACGCTACACGGAGGCGGTCCGGGGCGACGGCGGCACGACCGACGAGGTCATCCGAGAACTGGAGTCACGCATCGAAGAGTGAAGGGAAACCCTACTCGGCGGCGGTCTCGTTGCCGGGCCGGTCCGACGCCGGCGGGTCGCGGTCTGTCCCCTCGGCGTCGGTCGCCTCACCGTCGGTCGCTTCGTCATCGTCGGCCTCCGCATCGTCGCCACCGACCTCCTCGACGTCAACGTCCTTCCCGGCGACCCCGCTCTCCGAGATGACCGGCAGAAGGTTGTAACCGCCGTTGCCCTTCTTGACGACGTTGATGTCGAAGACGAACTCGACGGATTCGCCGGCCACCACCTCGAAGGGCTTGGTTATCTGGAGCTTCCCGCTGGGAATCTTCACGTCGACTGACTCGCCGTCGACGACGCCGTCGACGGAGTCGGCGTACAGTTCGATTTTGCTGTACCGGCCCGCTTCGAGTTCCCCGTCGAGGACGCCGATGGCCCTGTCACCGACCACGTCGGTGAGGTCGACCGTCGCGCCGTCGAGGTCGTGGACGACGAAGCCGCCGTCGTCCTCGTCGTCTTCTTCGGTCTCGTCCTCGGCGTCGTCATCATCCGCCGTCTCGGTAGCGTCGGCCGTCCCCGCCTCAGTCGATTCGGCGGTGGCCGTTTCCGTCTCCTCGGCCTCGCTGTCGTCCGTTGTTTCGCTCGCACGGAAGATGCGGGCCCGCGAGAACGACACGTCCAGGGAGTCGAAGTCGCCGATGGCCGCGGGTTGGTCGCTGATGAGGAGCCGGAACCCCCCGACAGCGCCGCCGTCGGCCGTCGTCGCATCGCTGTCGGTGGTCCCGTCACCGTCGGACCCGCCGGAGTCGGGGGACCCGGAACAGCCGGCGAGGAGGCCGACGCCGACGCCAGCGCCCGCCGCGATGAAGCGTCGGCGTCTCATCGGTGGCGCTCCCCGTGTCGTGTCGCTGTCGGTACGGTCGCTGCTGTCGTGAGCGAAATCATGCCGTCGGTCGGGAGGGCACTGGCGGGTATATGCCCCGCGATAGGTCAAACGATGTACGCGTCTTTGAACGGAATGAACGGTCTGTCCGTATCTGAACGGTTTTACCCCCGTCGCTCCACGCTCTGATAATGGCAAACTCGAACGCGAAGGGCGACCGCCGCGAGCGCGAACTGGTCAACGCACTCGACGAGGCGGGGTTCGCGGTGATGCGCGCGCCGGCGAGCGGCAGCGCGACCGAGCGGGAGCTACCGGACGTGCTCTCGGGCGACGGCGAGACGTTCTACGCAATCGAGGCGAAGTCCAGCGCCGGCGACCCCATCTATCTCACCGGCGAGGAGGTCGAGGCGCTGCTCTTCTTCGCGCGGAACTTCGGCGCGAAGCCCCGCATCGCCGTCCGGTTCGACCGCGAGGACTGGTACTTCTTCCACCCGGCGGACCTCCACACGACCGACGGCGGCAACTACCGCGTCAAGAAGGAGAAAGCCCTCTCGGAGGGGACGGACTTCGAGGAGTTCGTGGGCCACTCCGAGAAGGTCACGCTCGACGCGGTGGCCGACGACGGCCCCGACCAGAGCGTGCTGGACGTGCTGTCGGCCTTCGAGCGGGGCGACCTCTCGAAGGAGGACGCCGCGGCGATGCTGGAGTGAGCCGACTACGGGCCGACGAGTTCGGCGTCCTCGGCGCGGCGGAGCCGCGACAGCGGGAAGGCGTACTCCCGCGGGTCGGTCTCGCTGACGGCCGCGGAGAGGTACGTCGCCAACACGACGATGTCGTCGTCGGGGTAGCCGTCGTTGGTGTCGTAGTCGGCGACCGTCTGGCCGGTCGCCTCGACGGTCCAGTCGTCGGCCAGCGTGTCGGTGACGGCCGTCACCACGAGTCTGTCGCCCGTCTCGCGGTCCCGAACGATATCGCCGGTTTCCAGTCGGCACTGGCCACAGAGGTGAGGCGTCGGTGCGTCCGGCCCGACGAAGGTGACGGTGCCACAGGCGTCACAGGTCGCCCGGTCCTTTCCGGGCGGCGCGACCCGCCGTGCAGTGATTTCGATGGCGACGCGCCGGAGGTGCTTGCAGTGCTCGCCGCGGATGCGGTTGTCGGGACAGGCACAGGACTGCTGTGTGATGTCGACGAGGTACGTGCTGTCGCTTTCGGTCGTCACGGCGTACGTGCCGTCCGCGCGCGGGCGAACGGCCATGCGCTCGGTCCAGGCGCGGGCGGCCCGGTCCGGGAGTGAACGGAGGTCCGGTGCAAGTGCGGTACTCTGCCGGTCGGCTGCTGGCTCGATGAGCGTCATAGGTGCGGACGCGGCTGTATTTTCGGGTGCGTCCAGTCGAAACGTAGGTGCTACACGGCCCTAAATTGCTCGGCCGCCGGGCTCCGGCGCTTCGATACCCTTTTTGCCGGCCCTGTGAAACCGCAGGACATGGATATCGAGCGGGAGACGCTCCTGCAAATCGTCATCTCGGCGGTCGCCGTCGTGCTGTTCGTCAGCGCAGCTGTTACCGTCTCACAGTCGTACCTGAGCGGGTCGAGCCTGTCAGCCACCGGCGGGTACGCCCTCATCGGGGTCATCGGCCTGTTCGTCGTGTTCATGACCGCTGCCGGTCTCTGGCTCGAACGCCAGCAGTTCTAGGCGTCGGCCTCTTCGTCGCCCTCGTCCTCGCGCCAATCGACCAGTTCCTCCTCGTCGGTGTCGTCTAGCTTCTGCTCGTAGTAGCCCATCGGATGGGCAATCGTCTCACAGAGGTCGTCCTTGTTGACGCAGTCGCCGTAGGACTGCATGGTCGAACACGCCGGCGTCGAGTATTCCGTCGGGCTGGTCTCGCCACGGATGTGGTCGACCTGGTAGCGGGTCGCTTCCTCGCCGAAGCCGGGGTTGACCTGGAACAGGTCGACGATTTCGTCCGTCGTCATGCCGATGCCGGTCAGGAACGCGGCGATGGCAAAGCGGGAGTGGTGTTCCAGGTGCTCGCCCTTCTGGACCTGGTCGAGCAGGGACTTCATGCAGGGCGGGAACAGCTCCGGCACGACGGTGTCGATTTCGCGGGTGAGTTCCAGGTCCGAGAGGACTTCCTCCAGGCGGTCGACCTCCTCGGTCAGTTCGTCCGCGATGGCGTCGGGGACGTCGAACGGCAGGCCGTCGGCGACGCGGTGGCGGATGGCCTGCTTCAGCAGGACGTGCAACTCCTCGGCGGTGACCCGGACCTGCCCGTCGGCCAGCGGCCGGTTGACCAGCCGCCAGGAGTCCCCCCGCTGGTCGGCCGCCAGGTCGAGATACGCGCCGACCTCGACGCGGTAGCCGTCGCCGGCGTCCCGGACGGCGCTCGCGAGGTCGAACTCCGCGAGCAGTTCCTCGCGGTCCAGCGTCTCCCGCTGGGTGGATTTCAGCTCCGTCGTCGTGGCGAACTCCTCGGTGAACCGCTCGTAGGCCGCCTCGGCCTCCGCCTGCGCGTACTTGCGGGTACAGATGTGGACGTCGACGAGCGAGACCAGCACGCGGGCGACGGGGTACGACAGCAGTTCGACGCGTGTCCGCCGGTGTGGCTCGCCGACGCTGCCGTCCGTGATGGCCGACTCGACTCGCTCCAGCGCGCGCGCCGTGACCGCCTCGTCCGTGGCGACGACCTCGCCGAGGTCCACCGCCGCGGCTTCGACGGCCTCGCGTGACCGCGCCAGGAACGGATAGCGTGCGTGGAGCGGTTCCATTGCCACCACCTTTCGGACGGGAGCGAATAAAATTGCCGTCACCGAACGGGCCGGCGCGTGCGCCGCTCGCGGCCACTCCCGACCCGACCGCACCGCCGTCGGGACCCAGGAGAGTCAGGGGCCCTATACACGTAGCGTCGCCGGGCCATCGCCCCAATACAGCTAGCGGACAAGCCGATACCCCTGACGCCGTTCTATCGACGTGTGGTAAGGACGAGAGGGGACAACCGCCCCTCGACGGGTAACTGCCCACACAGGCACACATGACGCACAAACACGACACCGACTCACGGTCCGGTATCCGAGCGACGTTCGAAGAGTACGACGTTGGCGAGAGCACGGTCGCCCACATCGGCGACCCCGAGAACCGGTCGGCGTGGATTCAGTCGACGGTGTCCGTCGACGTACGGCGATAGCTCACCGACACTACGGAGTTCCGGCGCGCCGTTTCGGCTCTTCTTGACGCTCCGTGGCCGCGTTTTCGCACTCGACAGGAGTTCCCGCCCTTCGGTCACCGCTCGACTGATAAGTGGTCTTCGCTGCGCTCAGACCACTCTACGTCCCATGCTGCCAGGAATCCATATACTCGGCCTGCGTGTCGGTCAGCGCGTCGAATTCGACGCCCTCGGCGTCCAGTTTGATTTCGGCGACCTCCTTGTCCAGTTCGTCCGGGACGGCGTGGACGCCGGCGTCGTAGTCGTCGCCGTTCTCGACCAGTTCGCGGACGCAGACGGCCTGCACGCCGAAGCTCTGGTCCATGACCTCGACGGGGTGGCCCAGCGCGACGGGGGTAGCGAGGTTGACCAGACGGCCCTCCGCCAGCACGTTCAGTCGGCGGCCGTCGGCCAGCTCGTAGGTCCGGACGCCGTCGCGGGACTCGTAGGTGTCGGCGGCGAGGTCCGACAGCGCGTCGAGGTCGACCTCCACGTCGAAGTGGCCGGCGTTAGCCAGCAGGACGCCGTCCTGCATGGCCTCGAAGTGCTCCTCGACGACCACGTCGCGGTTGCCCGTCGTCGTGATGAACACGTCGCCCTCGGCGGCGGCCTCGGCCATCGGCTTCACGTCGTAGCCCTCCATGTGGGCTTCGAGCGCGCGGCGGGGCTCGACCTCCGTGACGACCACGTCGGCGTTCTGGCCGGCAGCCTTCTTCGCGACACCCTTGCCGCAGTAGCCGTAGCCGGCGACGACGACGGTCTTGCCGGCCCACGAGAGGTTCGTCGTCATGGCGATGGAGGCCAGCGAGGACTCGCCGGTGCCGTGGACGTTGTCGAACAGGCGCTTCATCGGCGTGTCGTTGACGGCGAACACCGGGTACTTCAGTTCGCCGTCCTCGTCCATGGCGCGCAGGCGGTGGACGCCGGTGGTGGTCTCCTCGGCCCCGCCGACGATGGTGTCGATGAGCTCGGGGTAGTCCTCGTGGATGGCCGCCACGAGGTCCATGCCGTCGTCGACGGTGATGGTCGGCTCGTGGTCGATGACCGCCTCGATGGCGTCGTAGTACGCCTCGTCGTCGACGCCCCGCTCGGCGTAGGAGGTGACGCCGTCGACGGCGTCCAGCGCGGCGCTCACGTCGTCGTGCGTCGAGAGGGGGTTACAGCCGGTGATTGCGACCTCCGCGCCGCCGGCGGCGAGGATTTCGGCCAGGACGGCGGTCTTCGCTTCGACGTGCATCGCCATGCCGATGCGCTCGCCGGCGAAGGGCTGGTCGGCCTCGAACTGCTCGCGGAGCGCGCCGCAGATGGGCATGTGCTGAATGGCCCAGTCCATCTTCTTGCGGCCGGACTCACGAGCCTCGTCGAGGTCGTCAAGTCGCTCTGAAATAGGCGTCGTCATGCCACGACAGACGGAGAGAGTTCCTAAAACGCTACCGAAGCCGCTCAGTTGCCGCGATCGGCGGGCGGACCGGCGTCGTCCGGTCGGCCGCGGTCGCTGTCGTCATCGTCGTTATCGTCGTTGTCGCTGTCGTCATCGTCGTTATCGCCGTCGTCCTCTGACTCCTCGGCGTCGCTGTCCGCGTCGTCCTCAGCGCCCTCTTCGTCGCCGGATTCGTCGTCTTCGTCCGCCGATTCCGTGTCTTCGCTGTCGTCCTCGGAGTCCACGTCTTCGCCGTCGTCCCCATCTTCGGTCTCGTCCTCGTGGTCCTCGTCTTCAGTCTCGGTCTCGTCCTCGTCGTCGTTACCGCGGTCCTCCGGCGGGCCAGCGTGGTCCGGGGGGCCACGGCGGTCGTCCTCGTCCGTTTCGTTGTCGTCTTCGGTCTCGTCCTCGTCGTCATCGCGGTCATCGGGCGGTCCAGCGTTCTCGGGCGGGCCGCGGCGGTCGTCGTCCTCGGTTTCGTTCTCGTCGTCCTCACCGAAGATGTCGACCGGCGGTCCCTGTCGGTCGCTGGGGTGCGTTTCGTTCTCGCTCTCGTTCGCACCCGTGACGTGGGCGGGCGGGCCGTCGTGGTCCGGCGCGTTGCCGGGGTTGTTCGCCGTCACGAAGCTGGCGACGGCGGGACCGATGCCGCCGGTCCGGTTCTCGTCGCTCAGCAGGTCGTTGACGTAGGCCGACACCCGGAGACCGAAGGTGTCGAACTCGGTGACGTTCGCGGTGACGGTCAGGTCCGCCGTCGTCGTCGCGGTGTGGTTGGCCGCCGTCGCCGTCACCTCAACTGTGACGTTCTGCTCGGGCGCGGGCAACCCGACCGTGCCGTCACCGTCGGTCGTGTAGTTCCCCGTCCCGGCGTAGGAGGCGTTGTCGACCGTCTCGACGGCGACCGAGGCGTTCTCGACGCCCGTCTCGTTCGCCGTGACCGATACCGTCGCCGTGCCGTCGTCGGCCTGTGTGACGCCGACCGCGAGCGCGTTGCCCGCGTCGGTGTTCCCGGCCGAGTCCGCCCCGGCGGCCAGTCCCGGCCCGGCGGCCAGCATGACCAGTCCGGCAGCGGCGTACAGTGCGAAGAGCTTGGTGCGCATCGTGCCAGAGAGGTGCGCCGAGAGGGCGATAAACACCCCCTCCCGTTCAACTCGTTCACCACGTTCGCGGTCGCGTCGAGACCGTCCGAGAACCGGCGATATCGTTTATGCGCTGTTTTCGTCGTTTAGTTACCACTTCAGTTCGATTGGTTAAGAGGCCGCCCGTTCGACCAGCGCGGCGGCGTGTTCGCTCGCCCGCTCCCGCACCGCCGCCTCGTCGAACACCTCGACGGTCCGGTCGCGCATGAGCACCGCGCCGTCACAGACCGTGTGGCGCACGTCGCTGCCGCGGACGGCGTAGGCCAGGTGCGAGACGAGGTCGTGGACCGGGGTCAGGTGCGGCGCGTCGAGGTCGATTACGGCGAGGTCGGCGTTCGCGCCGGCCTCGATGCGCCCGCTGTCGAAGCCGAGCAGGTCCGCGCCGTTCGCCGTCGCCATCTCGACGACCGTGCCCGCGTCGACCGCGCTGGCGTCGTCGGCCGCCAGTTTGCCCAGCATCGCCGCGTCGCGCATCTCGTCGAACATGTCGAGGTCGTTGTTCGAGGCCGCGCCGTCGGTCCCGATGCCGACGGTGACGCCGGCGTCGAGCAGGTCCTGGACGGGGGCCATCCCGCTGGCGAGTTTCATGTTCGAGGCCGGGCAGTGGGCGACGCCGGTGCCCGTCTCGGCCAGCAGGTCGATTTCGCTCTCGTCGACGTGGACGCCGTGGGCGACGTAGGTGTCCCCGTCCAGCAGGCCGACGTCGTCGGCGTAGGCGAGGGGGCGCACGCCGTGCTCGTCGACGATTGGCGTCACCTCGTCGCGTGTCTCGTTGGCGTGGAAGTGTATCGAGAGTCCGTCGTCGAGGGCCTGCGGGACGAACTCCCGGAGGAAGTCCTCGCCGACGGTCGTCAGCGAGTGGGGCTGGAACGTCGTCCGAATCCGGCCGTCGGCCGCGCCGTCGAGTTCTCGGGCCACGTCGAGGCTCTCCCGCAGGTCGGCCCGCGCGCCCTCGTCGTCCTTGCCGACCGTGACTGCTGTGAACCCGAGCACCGCCCGCATCCCGGCCTGGTCGACGGCATCGGCGATTTCCCCGACCTCGAAGTACATGTCCGAGAGACTGGTCGTCCCCGAGCGAATCATCTCGACCAGCCCGAGTTCCGCGCCGGCGCGGATGTCCTCGGGCGTCAGTTCGGCCTCGACGGGCCAGACGTCTTCCTGAAGCCACGCGCCGAGAGGCTTGTCGTCGGCGAGGCCCCGCAGCATCGTCATGGCGACGTGGGTGTGGGCGTTGACCAGGCCAGGGATGACCAGCCCGTTCTCGGCGTCGAGTTCGTCGTCGCCGGAGAGCGCGCCCGGCTCGTCGACCGCCACGATGTCGCCGCTGTCCCGCGATACCAGTACGTCCGCCCGCTCGACAGTCAGGTCCGGGCGGAGGACCTGCCCGCCGGTGACGAGGAGTTCACTCATGGCCGTGGCTTCGCAACCGCGGGTCTTAGTTCGCCGGGTCGACGGCGTCGCAGTGCGGTGTGTTGGCACGCGCTGGGTCGGCCGACCGCCGAAGCGGTGCCTGTTCCGCAGGGGTCTTTCCGCTCCAGCGCGTCCGAGAGGCCAAAGCATGGCGACGGCAGAGCGCATCCGGCAGCGGGTCACCGCCCTGCGACACGAGAGCCCGGGCCGCATGCTGCTCGCCGTCGCCGCCGGCTGGTTCCTCGTGCTCGGGATGCGCTTCGTCGTCCCGGCGATTCTGCCGACGATACGCGAGGAGTTCGTCATCTCCAACGCCCAGGCCGGGCTCGCGGTCACGGTGCTGTGGCTCACCTACGCGGCGATGCAGTTCCCCGCCGGGGCGCTCATCGACCGGGTCGGCGAGCGAACGCTGCTGGTGGCCGCGGCGCTGCTGTCCGGCGTCGGGCTGCTTGGCTACTTCTTCGCGCCGGTGTTCTCGCTGTTTCTGGTCGCCACGGGCGCGTTCGGGCTCGGGACGGGGCTGTACGGCCCGACCCGCGGGACCGTCCTCTCGCGGACGTTCGACGCCCGCGAGGGGACCGCCTTCGGCGTCGTGATGGCCGCCGGCTCCCTCGGGGCGGCCGCCCTGCCGGCGGTCGCCGCGTTCGTCGCCACCCGCTACGGCTGGCGTGCGGCCCTCGCCAGCGTCGCCCCGCTGTTCATAGTCGTGGCGGGCGCGCTCTGGCTGTCGGTCTCGGACCGCCCGGCCGTCGATAGCGAGCGGAGCCTCCGACGGGACCTCCGGACGGTCGTCGCGGGCTTTCGCAACCGGGCACTCGTGCTGTCGGTCTCCGGCGAGACGCTCATGCTGTTCGTCTTCCAGGCCGTGACGGCGTTCCTGACGACGTATCTGGTCGCGGTCCGGGGCCTCTCACAGGGGACCGCCGGGGCGCTCCTCTCGGTGCTGTTCGTCGGCGGCGCGCTCTCACAGACGGTCACCGGGCGGCTCGCCGACCGGTACGGGACGCCGGTCGTGCTGACCGGGGTCGCGCTCGTCAGCACCGTCCCGCTCGCGCTCGTGCCGTCCGTGGAGGGCGTGGCCCCGCTGGCCGTCGTCGCCGCCGCTATCGGGGTTCGGATGAGCGCCGGGCCGCTCGCCAACGCCTACATCGTCGATACGCTGCCGGACGCCGCCGAGGGGACCGGCTGGGGCCTGCTCCGGACCGCCTTCTTCGCGGTCAGTTCGCTCGGCTCGACGGCGGTTGGCCTGCTCGCCGACCGCGGCCTGTTCGCCCTCGCGTTCTACGGGCTCGCCGGGCTGACGCTCCTGGCCGCGGGCGTCTTCCTCACCCTGCCGCGCCGGGGCCGGGTGTGACAGGTCCCGCCGGCCGCGAGGGGAAAGACAGTTGCCCCGCGGCCTGCCAGTAGGCGTATGCGCATCGCCGTCCCCAACAAGGGCCGCCTGCACGAACCAAGCGAGGAACTGCTCGAACGGGCCGGCCTCCACGTCGTCGACGGGGCCGACCGTCAGCTACACGCCGACACCGTCGACCCGGACGTGACCGTGCTGTACGCCCGCGCCGCCGACATCCCCGAGTACGTCGCGGACGGCGCTGCCGACGTGGGCATCACCGGCCTCGACCAGGTCCGCGAATCCGACGCCGACGAACTCGTCGAACTCCGGGACCTCGATTTCGGCCGCTGTCGCCTCGTCCTCGCCGCCCCGGAGGACAGCGACGTCGAGACGGTCTACGACTTCGAAGGGGGCCGCATCGCCACGGAGTTCCCGACCATCACCCGCCGGTACTTCGACCGCGTCGACGTCGACGTCGACGTAACGGAGGTGTCCGGCGCGACGGAACTCACGCCCCACGTCGACATCGCCGACGGCATCGTCGACATTACCTCGACCGGGACGACGCTCCGGATGAACCGCCTCGAAGTCGTCGACGAGGTGCTCGAAAGTTCCGTACGCCTGTTCGCTCGCGCGGACACAGCTGACGACGAGAAGGTCCAGCAGGTCGACACCGCGCTCGGCTCCGTCCTCGCCGCCGAAGACAAGCGCTATCTGATGATGAACGCCCCCGAAGACGCCCTCGATGACGTGAAAGGCGTGCTCCCGGGGATGGGCGGCCCCACCGTGATGGACATCGCCGGCTCCGACCAGCTCGCCGTCCACGCCGTCGTCGAGGAGCGGGCGGTCTTCGAGACCATCAGTTCGCTCAAGGACGTGGGCGCGAGCGACATCCTCGTGACCGAAATCGAGCGGCTGGTGGAATAGTACCTTTTTGTGGCGGGGGTATCCTCGCGCCGACGGTGCTGCGGGCACCCCCGCCACAAAAATCTACGCTAAAAAGGCTCCAAGTCGCGGCCTGGGGCCGCGACTCGGAGTGAAACCGCGCCGGAGGCGCGGTATGCTAGCCGCGTCCGGCCCGCGCCGCAAACGGCCGAGAGCGTCTGGCAGTCATCCTCTCACTTCGCCTCTGTTCCGGGGTTCAGAAGAACCCGAAGATGTTGTTCAACGCGAACCCGAGCACCGCCGCGAACGCCAGGTGCAGCGCAACGAGCGGGGCCGTCGAGCGGGTCGACAGCCGGTAGGAGAGGCTGATGGCGATGCCGTCGGCCACGAGGGTGAGCAACAGGACGACCGCGACGCCGAGGTCGGCCGAGACGACGCCGGATTCGACGCCCCAGCGCTGGAGAATCAGCGAGACGACCGCCGGGACGAGGGCGGCCTTGGCGGCGAGCTGGCTCGGCACGTCGCCGATGAAGAACGTCGCGGCCAGGTGGAGGGTGACGGCGTAGAACAGCCAGGTGACGAGGACGGTCACGACGACCGCGAGGAGACCGCCGCCGGTCAGGCTGGAGAACCCGGACTGGAGCATACCCGAGGTTCGGCGGCCGGTCGCTTGTGCGTTTTGTTCCCGGGCGCGACCGGCACGCTCATGCACGCTCGCCCACACCGCTCGGGCGTGTACGTCCTCGAACTCGGCGGGCAGGACGACGCGTTCGCGCGGCGGGAGGCCGCAAGCGCCGCGAGCGCCGTCGACGTGCTCGCCCCCGGGCTGGCGACGGCACGGGGCATCAGCGGCCGCGTCCGCCACCTCGCGTTCACCCACCGGGCCTGTGACCTGGTCGGCACCACCGACCCCGACGTCGAGAGCGCCGCCGCGTTGCTGTCGGCCGCGACCGTCGACCGCGAGGGGAGCGTCGCCGTGCGGGCGGTCGACGTGCGGGCGAGCACCGGCGTCGACACCCAGCAAGCCGAGCGGACGCTGGGCGGCGTCCTGACCGACCGCGGCTTCGCCGTCGACCTCGACGACCCAGACCACGTCCTCTACGCCTACTTCTCGGACCCCACTGGCGACGAGGAGGGCGGGACCGGCGAGGCCTGCTGTGCGCTGGGCTGGCTCGCCGCCGAGAGCGTCCGGGACTTCGGGGAGCGCCAGCCCACCGACCGCCCGTTCTTCCAGCCCGGCAGTATGGACCCGCTCGAAGCCCGCGCGCTGGTCAACGTCGCCGGGGCCGGCCCGGACGCCACGGTCCTGGACCCGATGTGTGGCACCGGCGGGCTCCTGCTGGAGGCGGGGCTGGTCGGGGCCGACGTGGTCGGCGGCGACGCGCAGGCGAAGATGGTCCGCGGGACGCGCGAGAACCTCGCGTACGCGCTCGACGGCGACGGCCATCCCGACAGAGACGCCTATCCCGAGGCGGGCGAGTGGGGGCTGGTCCGCTCCGACGCGTCCGCGCTGCCGGTGGCCGACGACGCCGCCGACGCCGTCGTGTTCGATGCGCCCTACGGCCGACAGTCCCGCATCGAGGGCGAACTGGCCCCCCTCGTCGCCGGTGCGCTCGGCGAAGCCGCCCGCGTCGCTGCGCGGTGCGTGCTGGTCGCGGACCGCGACTGGCGAGACACCGCGACGGACGCGGGCTGGACCGTCACCGACTACTTCCGACGGCGGGTCCACCGTTCGCTAGTCAGGCACGTTCACGTCCTTGAGTGAACGTACGTCCAGTTTCTCTGGACAGCCGTTGTGCTTCGTCGCGGTATGAGCAAGGTTTATCCCACGACGAGTGCCAAGTAGTACCAAGCATGCCGACGTGGTCAGACCCAGCCCCCTGTGACGACGACGAACAGCTGTTCGAATGTCCGGACTGCGGAAAACGGCTGTGTAGCGAGCGCTCGACGGTCAGCTGCGACCGCTGTGAGACGGCGATGCAGAACCTCAGCGTGCCGCGACCGGAGTAACTATTCCAGAAGCGCCATCGCTCGCTCGGTGTCGCCGTCCATCCGCTCCAGCAGGTCCCGGGCCCGCTCCCGGGCCGTGTCGTCGCAGTGGACCAGCACCATTCCCTCGTCCGGCTGGCCGTAGACGACGCTCGCCCCGGCCGGCGCGGCGAGGACGACGGGCAGCGTGGCGAGGTCCTCCTCGCCGTCGACGTCGACGAGCGTCGTCCCCTCGCTGTCGAGGCCGTCACGGAGCGCGCCGAGCAGCGCGGCGGTGAGCGTCGCGGCCGGGTTCGCCACGGCGAGTTCCCGGTCGAAGCCGTCGATTGCCGCCGTCACGTCCGCGTCGACGGCCGAGCGCTTGGTCCGTTCGTCGACCAGCGCGAGGTCCGGCACGCGGCCGGCCTCGACGAGGTGGTAGGTGACCATGTCGCCGACGGCGATAATCGGGTCCGCGGCGTCGGCCAGCAGCGCCGCTGTGTCGGTGTAGATGCGTCCGAGCGGCTCTTTCAGGTCCGTTCGCAGGCCGCTCGGGAGTTCGAGAACGACGTCGGACACGTTAGCGGACTTTCAGCGCGTACTTGCCCGGCTCGGTCACTTCCATCTCGGCGGCGATGTCGGAGCGGTCCGGGTGCGCGATGACGACGTAGCCGGCCCAGTCCTCCGTCAGCGCGGTGCCGCCACAGGCCTCACACTGGCTCTCTATCTCCGCGCTCTGGACGCGGTGGCAGTCGCGGCAGACGAGTCGGTCCGCCATCAGCTATCACCGGCTTCCGCCGTGCCCTCGCGGCGCTCGCGCTCCTCCTGGAGCCAGCCGTGCTTGCCCAGCCCGACCTGCTTGGCCGTGAGGCCGATTTTGGAGTCGCGCGGGTTGCGCTCGTCGATGCTCTTGGTGACGATGCGGGCCCGGACGGCGTCGCCGACGGTGAGCGTCCGGTTGGACTCTCGGGAGGCCAGTTGCTGGTTCTCCTCGTCGTAGGCGAGGTACTCGTCGGATATCTGGGAGACGTGCAGCAGGCCGTCGACCGGCCCGATGCCGATGAAGGCCCCGAAGTTGACGACCTCGACGACCTCGCCGTCGACCACTTCCTGCATCTGCGGGTCGAAGGTTAGCGCGTCGAACTCGGCCTCGTAGTAGACGCCGGGCTTGTTCGGCAGCACGGCTCCGGTGCCGATGTCGTGGACCTCGATGACGGAGACGACGCTGCCGACGTCCTCGTCCATCCGACCTTCGAGCTTCTCTTGCAGGAGCCGTTTGACCAGCCCCGGACTGACCTCCGCCAGAAAGCGTGGCGGGACTTCGACCGTATCGCGTAGGCGTACCCGTTTATACATGTGTTATGGTTGAGTGATACCCAGTTTGTTCCGGCCCCTTAAACTAATTACTGGAACGCCCGCGTCCAGCAGGCGTCGTTTGAGGGGGGTGTCGTTCGTGACCGCGTGTGTCGCGTCGTCACCTCGCGCGAGTTCGAGGACGGCGTCGTCGGCGTAGTCGGCCGTCGTCTCCCGGACCGTACACCGGTCCAGCAGGTCCTGGCCGACCGAGGCGGCCGTCGCTTCCGCGCCGGCCCCGTCGGCCAGTTTCGCCAGTTCCTCGCGGACGGCCGCCGGCACGACGTACTCCGCCGTCCCGACGACCCTGTCGAGTTCCTCGAACAGCCGGACGTTGCATTCGACCGGCATCATCAGGGCGTTCGTGTCCAGCACGAGCATCACCGCAGCGTGCCGACGCCGATGAGCCGCCACCGCGCGCCGACGCGGCGGTTGATGGCGATTTTCGAGCCCGAGGCCGCACAGACCGGGCGCTTGAGTGCGACCTCACACTCGTCGTCCCGGGCGCTCGTGACGGAGCCGACCGTGGTCGCCGTCCCGATGGTCAGCATGAGCGGTTCGCCGGTCGATATCTCCTCGACCTCGCCGCCGTCGTCGCCGACGATGCGTTCGAGCAGGTCCACGTCCATCGTGAACGTCTCGTGGGTCGGCGGCAGGCTGCCGGGCGGGCCGGCGACCTGGCCGGCCAGCGCGTCGCCTTTCGTTATCGACGGGTCGAGCCCCGTGCCGACGCCGAGCAGGCCGCCCGGCGTCACCGTGTCGACGAAGTCGCCGCCCGACTGCAGCGAGCGGACCGTCGTCGTCACGGGCTGCCACTCCGTCTTGCCGCCCTCCTCGACCTCGCGGCCGGGGCGGAGCTCGATTTCGTCGTCGACTTCGAGTTGCCCACTGACGAGCGAGCCCCCGAGCACGCCGCCCATCAGGTCCTCCCAGGTCGTGCCCGGGCGGTTGATGTCGAACGAGCGCGCGACCATCATGCGGGCGTCCTCGTCGGGGTCCCGCTCCGGCGTCGGAATCTCGGACTGGATGGCCTCGATGAGCAGGTCGATGTTGGCCTCCTGGCCCGCGCTGATGGGGACGACCGGCGCGTCCTCGGCGACGGTGCCCTCGACGAACTCCTGTATCTGCTCGTAGTTCTGTATCGCCCGCTCCTCGTCGACGAGGTCGACCTTGTTCTGGGCGATGACGATGTTGTCGATGCCGATGATGTCGAGCGCGGAGAGGTGCTCCTCTGTCTGGGCCTGCGGGACAGGCTCGGTCGCCGAGATGACCAGGACCGCGCCGTCCATGATGGCCGCGCCGGACAGCATCGTCGCCATGAGCGTCTCGTGACCCGGAGCGTCCACGAACGACACCGTCCGGAGGTGGTCGGTGTCGACGTCGTGGTCGTCGCAGTGCTCGTCGACAGTGAAGGCCTCCGGCTCCTCGGCCTCCGGACAGCGACGGAACGTCGCGTCGGCGTAGCCGAGTCGGATAGAGATACCGCGTTTCATCTCCTCGGAGTGCTGGTCGGTCCATTCGCCGGACAGCGCCTGTACGAGCGTCGTCTTTCCGTGGTCGACGTGCCCGACGAGTCCGATGTTCACCTCCGGTTGTTTGTTCGATGTCATTTCGGGAGTAATCTTGGTGGAGTTTCGCCGCGTGCAACTGATAAACCTACTGTTTGCGCCCCGCCGAACCCGGTTCAGTCGCCGCTTCGGTCCCTGACGGCGGCGACGACGGGGCGATGCTCGGCGTTCCTGCCGCCGTCCACCGACGGAGCGGTGCGACGGGCGCGGGGCTTTTGCCCGTCCCGGCCCTGTCTGTGGCCGTGCGGGAGTTCGACTTCGAACTGGCGCTGTGTGCCCACCTCGAACGCGAGGGCCGCCTGGTGAGCCGCCAGCTCGGCGGGGCCGTCCACGGCCGGCGCGTCCTCGACACCGTCGTCGTCGAGCCGGGTCCCGAGTTCGAGGAACGGGCGGCCGTCACCCCCGAGCGGCTCCCGACGGCGGCCATCGAGAGCGACGTGGGCCCCGGCCGGGCCCGCTACTGGAAGGACGCCTTCGACTGTCACCCCGACCGCGCCGAACGGGCGGTCGAACTGGCCATCGAGCGGGGCTTCTTCGAGCGCGAGCGCCGGGGCGGCCGGACCTACGTCCGCCAGACGGCGCGGTACCCCGACTGGTTCGACGGCATCGTCGCCATCGAGAACAAGCCGGACCTGGGCCGGCCCGGCGACCTCGAAACACAGCTCCGGACCGACGTGTCGCTGGCGCTCGCGGACCGCGTCGTCCTGGCGACGGCCTCCTACGTCACCGGCGCGCACCTCAACCGGATTCCCGAGGCAGTCGGCGTCTGGCGGTTCGACCCCGACAGCGGGACGGTCGACGTCCGCCGGGAGGCGACGCCGCTTGCGACCGACGACGCCGGCGTCGAACTGCTGGAGACGGGGCCGACCAGAACGGACGTACGGGTGGTCAGCGCCGCGGAGAAAGCTCGCGCCCGTCGGGCGCTCGCCGAGCGGGCCTACGGGAAGGGGTGGCGGAGCTTCGACTACCCGGCGTGTGCCCGCTGTTCGCCCGACGGCGACGGGGTCCCGTACTGTCAGTGGAAGGACCGCGCCGTCCGCGAGAGCGACGAGTGCGGCCCGGACTGCGGGGGCTACGAGATGGCCGACCCGCCGGCCGTCGACGGCGAGGCACTCCGGGCCGAGCGGACGCCCTGGCGGGCGGACCCCGACGGGCGCAAGCGTCGCCAGTCCGGGCTGGACCGCTTCGGCTGACCGCCCGCTACCGGTCGCCGTCGGTCGAGGGGTCGTCGGCCGGGACGCCGCCGTCACCGGACGCCCGGCGGGCGTGCTGTTCGTAGTTCTCCTCGGTCACCGCCGGGGCCTCGGTCGCGACCTGTGCCGCGTGTCCCGTCCTGGCCCGGTAGTTCGCCGCGGCCGCGATTGCGACACAGGCCACCAGCCCCGCCACGAGCACCCAGTCGACGCTGCCGACGACGGCCTGCTGGGCGACGGTCCCCAGGACGCCGCCGGCCAGCGACAGCCCGCCGACCTCCGCGATGCCACGCCTGTCCATACGGCGGGGACGGCCCGTATTGCCTATAAGATACCGGCGGTTTCAGGGCGTGAGCGTGAACCGCTCGCCGTCGAGCCCGATGTCGTCGGCGAAGGCCCGGTCCGCCGGGACGTAGTGGGCGGTGTGGACGATGCGGTAGTCCTCGGCCTCGATGTCGGCAGCGAAGTCCCGCGCGCCGGCAAGCGTCATGTGTTTCGTGCCGAAGGTCCGCGGGACGCCGTCCTCGTCGCGGTGAGCGCCGCCCTTCGGGTGGTACTCGCAGGCCTCCGGGTGGACGATGCCCTCGACGAGCGCGAGGTCGGCACCGGTCAACAGGTCGCGGGACCGGTCGGGCACGTCGTAGCAGGTATCCCCGGATATCGACAGCACCGCGCCGGTCTGTGGCTCCTCGATACGGAGGCCGTAACACAGCAGCGGCGGGTGCGTGACCGGGACGAGCGTCACCTCGAAGCCCGCGACGGCGAACGGCTCGAACGGCGTCTGTGCGTGGACCGACACCGTATCGAGGTAGTCGTAGCGGCTCCGGACGCCCTCGGCGACGCTCTCGTCGGTCACCGGGTCCGTCTCGTCGGCGGCGTGGACCGGCAGATGGTCGAACAGGCGGTAGGCGTTGCCGAGGCCGTCGAGGTGGTCGAAGTGGACGTGCGTGACGATGGCCGCGTCCGGCAGCGGGACCGACTCGCGGAGGAACTGGTGGCGGAAGTCCGGACTCAGGTCTATCAGCAGCGACTCGCCCGTCGCGTCGTTTCGAAGCGCCACGGAGAAGCGCGACCGCTCGACGCCCCCCGTCGGGTCGATGCCGCGCTCGCGGACGCGGGCCCTGAGTTCCTCGTCGGGGTCGCGCGCCCGTTCGCAGGTGTCACAGTCGCACCCGACCGTCGGCGTCCCCGTCGTGTCGCCGGTCCCAAGCAGCGTGACCTCCATCACCTACGGGTCAGAGGGCGACCCGCGTAAGCCCCTCGCTTTCGTTACTCCTCGTCGGCGAGCGTCGCGGGGTCGAGCCCCTGTCGCTCTAGCGTCGCCGAGAGCAGGGACCGGGCGCGCTCGTCGGAGAGGTCGTCGAACAGGCATTCGAAGAACCCCTCGAGCAGTTCCGGCCGGATACGCAGGTCGACGTACTCGACCCGCTTCTCGGCGATGACCACGTCTACGTCCCACTCGCCCTCCTCCGGGTCGGTCATGCGAACGTCGACCCACGCCTCGGCGGCGTCGTCCGTCTCGGTAAACACGTCGTCGGCTGCCATGGCTACCGAATGGTTTCCGTAGTGATAAGTAAATCGCCGCTACCGGCGGCCCCGGGGGGCGTCCGAACCGGGCGCGTCAGTGGTCGTGGTCGTGACCGCCGTCGCCGTCACCGGAGAAGCCGCCGCTCCCGGCGACCAGCGCGTCGGCGTCGCCGTCCATCATGTCCATGTTCTTGAGGTTGTCACGCTCCTCGAAGTCGATGATGGCGTCTTCGAGGTCCTGCTGGGTGAGCGTGGTCCGCTCCTCGGTCAGGGCGTTGAGGACCGCCTCGCGGAGCACGAGCCGGAGGTCGCTCCCGGTCAGCCCCTCGGTCAGCTCCGCCAGCGTCTCGGGGTCGAAGTCGTCGATGTCCATCTGCTGGGTGACGATGCGGAGGATGTCCGCGCGCATCCCGTGGTCGGGCTTGGGGAAGTTGACGATTTCGTCGAAGCGCCGCCAGGCGGCGGCGTCGAGCTGGTCGGGGTGGTTCGTCGCGCCGATGAGCAACACCTCGTCCTGGATGAGCGATATCTCGTCGATGCTCTTGAGCAGGGTGTTGACGGCGCGCTTGATGGCGGCGTGTTCGTCCGAAGAGCGGGTCTTGGCGACGAAGTCGAACTCGTCCATGAAGAGGATACACGGCGAGAGCCGCTTTGCGACCTCGAACACCTTCTCGACGTTCTTGGCCGTCTCGCCGAGGTACTGGCTGGTAATCATCGACAGTTTCACCTCGACAAAGGGGAGGTCGAGGTCGTGGGCCAGCGCGCGGGCGACGCTCGTCTTGCCGGTCCCCGGCGGGCCGACGAAGAGGAGCTTCCCTATCTCCCGCAGGCCGATGCGGGCGAGGTAGTCGCGGTGTTCGATGGCCTTGACTATCTTCTGAATCTCGTCTTCCTGGTCGGTGGTCAACACCAGGTCGTCCAGCGTCATCTCCACCTCCTCGGGGGCGCGCACGTCCACGAGGTCGAGCATCTCCTCGTCGTCCTCGTCGTCGGTGTCGAACGCCTCCTCCAGTTTGGCGTCGATGAACGCGCGGTCGGCCCGTGACGGGCGGTTCTGGCTGCGGGCGCGCTCGTAGTCGGCCCCCTCGACCTGGTCCTCGTAGGCCCTCGTCAGAACCGGGTTGTCTTCGAGGGCCGCGGCGTCGACCCGTTCGAGGAACCACTCCTCGGCGAGGTCGCGGTCGGTCAGGGAGATGCTGCCCGAGAAGTCGTCGCGGTCGGTGAACATCAGGCCGGAGATGGCCGCCCAGGGCCGTTCGACGCCGGTGGCCTCGCTCGCGGTCGTGTTAGTGACCGACAGAGGGCGCTCTATCTCGCCGTCGCTCCAGAACACGGACCGGTACGTGGCAGGCAGGTCGTCGGGCTCGAAGTCCCGCCGCTCGCTGTAGATAGTGGCCGTCAGCAGAAACTCGACGACATCCAGTTCCGGATTGCTCATTCCCACTGATGTTACCACGCGACCGGTATAAGTCACTCGAAGCCCCGGTGGCCGACACCAAGATAATATACCCGCCCTGTGTAGCCACTACGTGGCAACTGAAAACGTATTAATCTCGGTGTATCGGAACCGCATCGGCGACCCGACGACCGACGACGAAGTGTACGGCTACTGGCTGTTCGTCGTCGGAATCGTGCTGGGTATCGTCGGCTTACTGCTGTTTTACCTGTCGGCCTCGCGGAGCACACCCCGGCAGTTCGGCTATCTCCTCGGTGCAATCGGGCTCATCTCGCTGTTTGCGGGCCCGACCATCAGATTGCCGCTGACACGACGGGGCCTGATACTCACGTACCTCGGTGCCGTGGTCGGGCTGGTCGCAATCGTGTGGTTCACCACATTCTACCCGTCGAACTGGACCGGCCCCGAAGGGAACCCCGCGGTGACGCTGTACATCGTTGGGCTGGCACTGATGGCGGTCGGGGCGGTCGTCTCGCCGCTGCTGACCGGCCGCCAGGAGGCCTACGACGAGGCCATACGGACGGCACAGGAGGCGACGGAATCGGCCGAGCGAGCATCCCAGGAGGCCGAGCAGGCCTCGCAGGACGCACGACAGCAGTCCGAGGTGGCCGAACGAGCGACTCGCGAGCGCGACACGCTGGCCGAGCAACTGGTGACCAGCGAGGCCGCCCGCGAGGAACTGGCGACCGTCACCGACGCGACCGAGGCGGAACTGGCCGCGGCACAGGCGACTATCGCGGCCGCGATGGACAGCAAGGCGACGTTCGAACTGTACGCTGACGCCGCCGGGAAGTACCGCTGGCGACTGCGCCACCGGAACTCGAACGTCATCGCCGACAGCGCGCAGGGCTACTCCTCGCGTCAGAAGGCGATGCAGGGGCTTCGGAGCGTACAATCGAACGCCGCGGGCGGGGCCGTCGTCTTCTTCGAGGACGCGACCGAGGACGACGACGCCGAGGACGTGCCGGTCGTACCGGCCCCCGAGAGCGACGCCGCGTTCGAACTGTTCGAGGACTCGGCCGGGGAGTTCCGCTGGCGCTTGCGCCACGACAACGGCAACATCCTCGCCGACTCCGGCGAGGGCTACGCCTCGAAGTCGAACGTCCGCCGGGCGCTGAAGAGCGTCCGCGCGTACGTCCCCGGTGCGGCCTACCTCGACATCGACCCCGTGGCCTACGAGGTGTACGCCGACGCCGCCGGGGAGTTCCGCTGGCGCTTGCTCCACCGCAACGGCAACGTCCTCGCCGACTCCGGCGAGGGGTACAGCAGCCGGTCGAACGCCCGGCGGGCGGCCCGTCGCGTCGGTGAACTCGCGCCGGAGTCGGCAGTCGACGACGGCTTCGAGGTGTACGAGGACGCGGGCGAGGAGTGGCGCTGGCGACTGCGAGCGGGGAACGGCGAACTCGTCGCCGACTCCGGCGAGGGCTACGCGAACCGGTCGAAGGCGATGGACGCCGTCGAGCGGGTCCAGTCCTACGCCGCCGACGCCGACCTGCTGGCAATCGGGAGCGCGGCCTTCGAGGTGTACGAGGACAGGGGCGAGGAGTGGCGCTGGCGGCTGCGCCACCGCAACGGCGAAATCATCGCCGACTCCGGTGAAGGCTACGCCGAGCGCAACAAGGCCGTCGCCGCAATCGAGCGGGTCAAGCGCCACGCGCCCGGGGCGACACAGACGGAGTAGCGTCGCCGGAGCGGCCCTCGGGCCAGGATACCCGGGCAGAGAGAATAGCCGAATTAATTAAGCACGTTTCCGTCGAAGTTGTACTCATATGACAATTGAGACGCTCGAAGCGGCCGGACTCACGCACATGGACGACGACAACATCGGGGCGTTCCTGTCGAACCAGCGGGTCGGCGTGCTCGGGCTACCGACCGAGAGCGGCCCGTACATGATTCCCCTGTCGTTCGGGTACGACGGCGACAGCGCGCTGTATTTCACGTTCGTCGGCGGGTCGACGAGCCGCAAGCAGCAGTTGACCGAGGCGGCAGAGGACGCGGCGGTGCTCGTGTACAAGGTCGAATCGATGTTCCACTGGGAGAGCGTCCTGTTGCAGGGGAGTATCGAGGCCGTCCCCGAGTCCGAGTGGGACGACCTCGCGGCGGTGCTGGATACGGCGTGGCGGCCGGAGCTGTTCGAGAACGCAATCGCCGAGGGCGACATCGCGGTCTACCGGTTCGACATCGCCGAGCGGGAGGGGCTCAGACACGCCGGCCTGCCGCCGGGGTTCGAGCCGCAGTGAACCAGCGACCGTCGGCCGACAACGGTTCCCCCGCTGTGGAGAGTTTGTGAGCTTTTAACACAGGCCGAGACGTTCCGTCGTCCATGCCAACACCTGTTATCGTGGACGCAGTCAGAACGCCCCAGGGAAAGGAAGACGGCGCGCTCGCCGGCGTCCGGAGCGAGGACCTCTCCGTGCCGCTGGTCAATCAGTTGCTCGCGTCGACCGGCGTCGAGGCCGACGAGGTCGACGACCTGCTGTGGGGGTGTGCCCAGCAGCGCGGGGAACAGGGCAACAACATGGCCCGGGTCATCGCTCTGCTGTCTGACCTCGGCGAGAGCGTCCCGGCCGCGACTATCAACCGGTGGTGTGCGTCCTCCGCCGAGGCGCTGATGCGGGCGGCCGACGCTATCGCGGCCGGCCAGCGCGACGTACTCATCGCGGGCGGCGTCGAGTCGATGTCCCGCGTGCAGATGGGCGAGAACACCCACAACGTCCACCCCCGGCTGTCCGAACACTACAACGTCGGCGAACTCCAGATGGGAATGACCGCCGAGAAGGTCGCCGAAGAGATGGAGGTCGCCCGGCGGGAACAGGACGAGTACGCGCTCCGGAGCCACCGGCGCGCCGCCGACGCGACGGAGTCGGGCCGGTTCGACGACGAACTCGTCCCCATCGACACCGGGGACGGGCGGCTCGAAGCGGACGAGGGCATCCGCCCGGACACCACGCTCGAACAGCTGTCCGAACTCCCGACGGTGTTCAAATCCGAGGGGACGGTCACGCCCGGCAACGCCTCGCAGGTCTCCGACGGGGCGGCGGGGCTGCTGGTCACGTCGCGCGAGTTCGCGGAGGAGCGCGACCTCGACATCCTGGCCGAGGTCGGCGCCCACGAGGTCGCCGGCGTCGACCCGACCGTGATGGGCATCGGCCCGGTGCCAGCCGTCCGCAAGCTCGCCGAGCGCCCCGACCGCGAGACGGACGACTACGACCTCGTGGAGCTCAACGAGGCCTTCGCCTCGCAGTGTCTGTACTGCCAGCGCGAACTGGGCTTCGACGACGACAGCTACAACGTCAACGGGGGCGCAATCGCCATCGGCCACCCGCTCGGGGCCTCCGGCGCGCGCCTCCCGGTGACGCTGGTCCACGAGATGAACCGCCGCGGCGCGGAGCTCGGGCTGGCGACCGAGTGTGTCGGCTTCGGCCAGGGCGCAGCCATCGAGTTCCGGCTCCCCTGACTGGGCGCTGACGGGACGTCGAACGTCGTGACAACAGTCGGTTGCGGACGTCGCGCGGCGGGGTCGCTAGTCGGCGGCCACGTCGCCGGCCGCCGTCGCCTCGGCGGGGCTCGTCAGCGAGTGGACGTAGTCGTCGAGGTCGAGCGCGAAGGTGGCGTCAGTCGAGAGGTCGACCCACGAGAACTCGAACTCCGCGCCGCGCTCCTCGCCGGTGCCGGTGACGGTGTGGACCCAGTGGTCCCGCGACTCGTGGACGGGGAGGTGGTAGAACGACCGGACGTACCGCTTCGGCGGGGACTGGCGGCGCGTCCAGACGTCGGTGGCGATGTGTTGCAGGCGCTCGAAGGAGGCCAGGCCGCTCTCCTCGACGGCCTCGCGCTGGACGGCGACCCGCGGTTCCTCGCCCGGTTCGACGGTGCCTTTCGGAATCTGCAGTCCGTCGTGGCCCGGTCCCTCGAACACCAGGAGCTCCGACCCGTTCCTGGTGATGTAGGCGCAGGCCTTCTTCACGTACGTCGCCCGCTGTGGTTGCATGCCATCCGGTAGCGACGGTGGACATATAGTAGTACCCACATATCTGCCTAAAACCATATTAGGTCATCGGGGGAGGCAAAGGTGATACCCGGCCGCAGCGTCCGGCCGGCCGGCGACGTGTCAGCGAAAACGGTCAAGTAACGCTACCGAAGCGGTATATAGCCCACATAGCAGCGTTTTCCAGCTGGTTTTCGCTTGGGTACACTGATGGGAACTGGAACGGCGGAGCACACGGCCGACGTGGCAGACAGGGCGGCGGCGTACCTCACCGCGGTCGAGGACTGCCTCGTCGCGCTGCCACAGGCGCTTGCGGTGTACGGCGACGCCCAGTTTGCGGACGCGGCCGCCGAACTCGGGCGACAGGAATCGGTCTGTGACGACCACCGGCGGCGGCTCTGCGGGGCGGTCGGCCGGGCTCGGCCGGAGTTCACCGCGCTGTACCTCAGGGGCGCGGAGCTCACGGAGCTGTTCACGATGGTGGACGCGGTCCCGGACGCCGCGGAGACGTTCGTCCGGGACCTCGACGCGATGTCGCCGTCGCTGACCGAGCCGACACTGGAGCGGCTGGCGGACGTCGCCGCGCTCGCGTGTGCGGCCACCGCACTGCTGACGGAAGCCACCGAGGCGTACGTCCGGGCGCTCGTGACCGACGACGACGCGCCGGCGATTGCCGACGCGGTCGACCGAATCACCGACCTGGAGTCACAGTGCGACCAGCATCGGGACGAACTCGTCGCCCGGGCGTTCGAACGCCAGTCGACGGCCGACGCCCTCGTGGTCCGCGAACTCGTCCGGTCGCTGGACGCGGTCCCGAACGCAATCGAGGACGCCGCCGACCAGCTGGTGTTTTGTTGGGCGGATATGTAGCCGCGGTCGGCCCCGACGGGACGCTCCGAGCGACAGCCACGGACGGCCCGTTGTCGCCCGTTGTCGTGGGCTTATCAGCGTCGGTTCCGTGGGGACAGCCATGAGTCTCAAGTCGATGTTCAACGACATCCCGTTCGTCGAGCAGTTGGGGATGGAGATAACCGCCGTCGGGGACGGCTCGGCGGCGGGCGAGCTCCCCTTGCGGGACGGCCACTCCTCGAACCCCGAAGCGATAATCGCACACGGCGGCGTCACCTACTCGCTCGTCGACACCGTCGGCGGGGCGGCCGTCGTCTCGCAGTCGGGCAGCGTCTCGCCGACGGTCGACATGCGAATCGACTACCTCGCGCCGGCCACCACCGACCTGCGGGCCGAGGCCGAGGTGGTCCGGGACGGCGGGAGCGTGTCCGTCGTCGACACGGAGGTGTACGACGCCGACGGCCACCACGTCGCGAGCGCTCGCGGAACGTACAAGACGGACGGCAACAGCGGCGAGTCTCCGTGGACGAGAGGCGTCGACGACAGCGAGGTTGAGGGCCTGGCCGGCGACGACTAGTCGCCGCCGACCATCTTCATCCCGTCGCGCACGGACTCCCGACGGCCCAGCAGCGTCACCATGTCGCCGTCCTCGAGGACGTATTCGGCCGTGGGGACCTCGGCGTGCTCGTGGCGCTCGCCGCTCACGAGCGCGATCAGGCAGGCCTCGGGCAGCATCGGCCCGACCTCGCGTATCGACTTGCCGATGAGGTCCGGGTTCTCGACTTTGACCTCCTGTACGTCCCCGCTCCGGCCGATGTCGGTCATCCAGTGGGCGATGGCCGGGCGCTCTATCTGGTTGTCGATAGCCCAGGCCGTCGCCATCGCCGAGGAGATGGTCCGGACGCCGAGATCCTCGAAGGCCTCGACGTTGTCCGGGTTGTTCGCGCGGGCGATGACGCGGTCGACGCCGAACTTCGAACTCGCCAGCTGCGAGACGAGCAGGTTCGCGTCGTCGTCGCCGGTCGCCGCCACGACGGTCTTCGCGTTCTCGGCCCCGGCCGACCGCAAGATGTCGGTGTCGGTACCGTCGCCGATTTCGACGGCGTAGCCGTCGTTGCGGGCTCGTTCGACTATCGCTTCGTCCTGTTCGATGATGACGACGTTCTCGCCCCGGTCTTCGAGGCGCGCGGCGAGCGCTCGGCCCACCTGTCCGCCGCCGACGATGATGACTCGCATTGGTATCACATCCAGTTTTTCCGCGATGAACCGCGCCAGGCCGCCCTCGAACAGGGCGGTGGCGAAGATGACCAGAAAGACGGTCCCCAGCAGGATGTCCGCCTGCGTCCCCAGGAGCTCGGCCTGGGCCCCGGTGACCTCCTCGGCCGCGTTGTGGAGCTCGACGGCGAACAGCGTGGCGACCGAGGCCGGGATAATCCCGCGGGGGCCGACGAAACTGACGAACAGTTTCTCGCTGGTCGTGAACCGGTCGCCGACGGTCGAGACGAACACCAGCAGCGGCCGGATGAGCAGGGCGACCGCGAGGACGACGACGATGCCCGGCAGCCCCACGTCGATGAGCGACGCGAGCTCAAGCTGGGCCGCCAGCGCGATGAACACGAACGACAGCACCAGCAGCGTGATGTCGCCTTTGAACTCCTCGATGTCCTCCTCGTAGGGGTGGTCGACGTTGCCAAGCGCCATCCCCGCCGTCGCGGCGGCGGCGACGCCGGCCTCGGTCGCTATCGTGTTCGCGCCCGCGTACGCGATGAGCGCCCCGGCGAGGACGAGCAGGCGGGAGTTCCGCGGCGCGTCGCCGGGGGAGAGGTCGACGTACTGCAGGAGGTAGTAGACGACGCCGGCGACGAGGAGACCGACCAGCAGCCCCGTCCCCAGCCGGAGCGCGAACGCCCGCAACAGCCCCTCGCTCGACGCCGCGGGGTTGACCGTCTCGAAGATGACGACGGCGATGATGGCCGCGGTCACGTCGTTGACGATGCCCTCCGTCTCCAGCGCGGCGGCGACGCGGTCCCGGACCGGGACGACGTTGAGAATCGGGGTGATGACCGTCGGCCCGGTGGCGACCAGGAGCGCGCCGATGAGGAAGGCGACGTTCCAGGAGACGGCCGCCGAATTGAACGCCAGTTTGACCGCGATAGCGGTGCCCACGAGCGCGATGGCCGCGCCGACGGTGACGAGCCGGAACGTCGCGGCCGGGGCCTCGCGCAGCCGGTCGAAGCGGAGGTGGTAGGCCCCCTCGAAGACGATGATTGCGACCGCCAGGCCGACGATAGCGGACAGCGCCCCGCCGAAGGTGCCGTCGCCGATGATGCCCAGCCCCGGCTGGCCGATGATGACGCCCACCAGCAGGTAGAAGATGATGCTGGGCACGCGCAAGCGGGCGGCGAGGACCTGTGCGAGGACGCCGAGTCCGATGATGCCGGCAACGAGCGGTATCAGTAGCCCCGAACTACCAGCCACAGTTGGCCTCCATCTGTCCGAGCTATCGCGTCGCCGTCGTATAAACGCATTCACTCGGTGGACGCGTGGCGGCGTGTCATCCCTCAGTTGCTTTCCGGGAGCGCGGGGCGACCCCGGCGGTCACACCACGCCCCGTGGACCGCCGACCCACAGGGCAGTCACCGGTTCCGGCTCACCGGGAACTTCACCCGGTCGGGGTGCTCGTTGAACCGTTCGAGGATGTCCGCGTACAGCGCGTTCCGCACCCGGGTGCCGCGGCGCGGGTGGACGAGATAGCGGAGCCGAAGCTCGACCCACGACTCCGCCTGCGTGACGTTGACCGTCGGCCGCTCGTTCACGTCGAGTTCGACCGGCGTCTCGGCGAGGCGGTCGCGGTACTCCCGGACCTGGCGGGCCATCTCGTCGCCGAGGTGGTCGGTCGCCACGTCTATCATCTCCTCGGAGGCGAACTGCAGGTCGGTCTCGTAGGCGACCTGTATCGAGAGCTCGTTCCAGACGTACTGGACGCCCTCGCCGTAGAAGTTGACGACGCGCGAGGACAGCACCGTGCTGTTGGGGACGGTCACGATGCGACCCGACGGCTGGTTCGAGGAGACGAGGTCGCCGTCTATCTCCCAGACCTCCGTGACGAAGAAGTCGACCGCGACCACGTCGCCGCGCATCTCCTCGATGGCGATGCGGTCGCCCACCTGATAGGGGCGTTTCGTCACGATGTACAGCCAGCCGATGAGCGAGAACAGGGGCTGTTGCAGGGCGAACGTGACCGCGAACCCGAGCACGCCCAGCGAGAACAGCACGCTCACCCACTCCCGGGTGACGACGCCAAACACCGCGACCATCCCGAGGACGCCGAAGACCAGCCGGATGGCGTTGCGCACGTCGTGGCGGCGGCGTTTGTTCTGCGTGTGGGCGAGGAGATACGACTGGCAGAGGGTGTAGCTCCCGTAGACGGCGAGCACGAGCGACGCGAGCGTCAGCCCCAGCAGCGTGAGCGGTTCGAGTTCCACCCCGAACAGCCGCTCGTCGAAGCCGAACCGGCGGACGAACCGCGAGCCGGCGTACAGGACGACCGCACAGAGCAGCGAGACAGAGCCGGTTCGGCGCATACCACGACACCGTGGCCCGCCGTGAAAAAGCCCTACTCCTCGCGGTTGTCCAGTGCCACGAGGACGCCGCGGACGTTCAGGCGCATCTCGGCGCGGCCCTTGCGCTCGCCCCAGGTGTCGGTGTCGGCCCGCTCCACGAAGTAGTCGACGACCGCCTCGTCGTCGTCGAGTTCCGCGCGTTTGTGCTCGACCTCGGCGACCCACTCGGGCAGAATCTCGGCGTAGGTCGCCAGTTTGTCGCCGGCCTCGGCGGGGCCGTAGTGGCCGAACATGAGGACCGCCGGGTCCAGTTCCTGCAGCATCGCCACGTCGTCGAGAGCCCCGTCGAGCGTGAAGTTGACCGGCGGGGTCGTGACGTGCATCTCGTCGGTCGACGGCGCGTAGATGCCGGCGGCGTCGGCGGTGAACACGCCGTCGACGGCGGGGTCGTAGAAGACGACCTGGTGGGGGGCGTGGCCCGGCGCGTGCATGACGTCCAGCGAGTGGTCACCCAGGTCGATTTCGTCGCCGTCGGTCAGCGTCTCGATGCGGTCTTCCGGGACCGGGACCGGCTCGCCGTAGTACGCTATCTGGTCGCCGACGGCGTGTTTGGTCCCCTCCCAGAGCCGTTCCGGGTCGACGAGGTGGCGCTTCCCGGACTCGTGGACGTACACCGTCGCGTTCGGGCAGTCCTCGGCGAGGTAGCCGGCCCCGCCGGCGTGGTCGAGGTGGACGTGGGTCACTGCGATGACTTCGAGGTCCTCGGGCGCGATGCCGACCGATTCCATCGCCGCGAGGATGTTCCCGTGTCGCGCGCCGATGCCGGTGTCGACCAGCGCCGGCCGTTCGGCGTCGACGATGTAGACCGACCCGTACTCGGTCACGTCGTACATCCCGGTGTCGACGTAGTGGACGTCCGTGCAGTCCCCGACCGTCACCTCGTAAACGTCACCGATTCCCATACACTCCCTCGTGACCGGCGGGGGCAAAACCGTTGTGCCACAGCCGTCGTGACACTCGAGCGTGATGAAGGGCAAAACCATTTAGCCGGACTCGGAAACAGGACTGTATGTACGACGCCGTACTCGTCCCGACCGACGGCTCCGAGGGGTCCGCCACCGCGGCCGAGCACGCAATCGACCTCGCACAGCGCCACGACGCGAGCCTGCACGCGCTGCACGTCCTGGAGACCGAGCAGGTGGTCGACCAGATTCCCGACTTCGAGGACAGCAGTATCTTCGACCGCCTCGCCGACGCCGGCCAGGGAGCCGTCGACGACATCCGGTCGCAGGCCGAGGATGCCGGCGTCGGCCCTGTCGAGACGGCGGTCGAGCAAGGCGTCCCCCGCGAGGAGGTCGTCGACTACGTCAGGGACCACGACATCGACGTGGTCGTGATGGCGACCGAGGGCCGGACCGGCCCCTCCCGGGAGCTCATCGGCAGCGTCACCGAGTCGGTCATCCGGGCCTCGCCGGTGCCGGTGCTGGCGGTCAAGGTCGGCGGCGAGGCGTAGCGGGGCCGGCGACGGACCCATCGCGGGACCGACACGCCTAATTTCTGCCGTCGAGAACCGTCGGCCATGTTATCGAGACAGTTCGTCCGGGAGCACCCCGAGACGGTCCGTGACGCCATCGAGCGCAAGGGCGTCACGGGCGTGGACCTCGACGAAATCCTCGAAATCGACGAGGAGTGGCGGGAACTGAAGGCCGAAGGCGACGGGCTCCGGCAGGAACGCAACGAGGTGTCCAGCACAATTGGCCAGCTCAAACAGGAGGGCAAGGAGGAGGAGGCCCAGGAGGCCATCGAGCGCTCCCAGAAGCTCAAGGAGGAACTGCAGGACATCGAGGAGCGGGCCGACGAACTGGAGGCGAAGCTGGAGGCGGCGCTGCTGGAACTCCCGAACGTCCCTCACGAGTCGGTCCCGACCGGCGAGGACGAGTCGGACAACGTCGAGCGCTACCGCGAGGGCTTCGACGACCTGCGGGACCTGCCCGACGAGGTCGTCCCCCACTACGACCTCGGCGAGGACCTGGACCTGCTCGACTTCGAACGGGGCGCGAAGGTGACCGGCGGCGGCTACCAGTTCGTCAAGGGCGACGGCGCGCGCCTGGAGCACGCGCTCATCCAGTTCATGCTGGACGTCCACCGCGAGCAGGAGTACGTCGACGTGTTGCCGCCGATTCCGGTCAACTCCGACTCGATGGAGGGGACCGGCCAGCTCCCGAAGTTTGCCGAGGACGCCTACCGCGTCGGCGCGCGCCAGGACGACGACTACGACGGCGACGACCTCTGGCTCCTGCCGACGGCGGAGGTCCCGGTCACCAACATGTACCGCGACGAGATACTGCTGGACGACGACCTCCCGGTCAAACACCAGGCGTTCTCGCCGAACTTCCGCCGCGAGGCCGGCGAGCACGGCACAGAGACGCGCGGCTACGTCCGCGTCCACCAGTTCCACAAGGTCGAGCTCGTCAACTTCGTCCGCCCGGAGGAGAGCTACGACCGGCTGGAGGGGCTGCTGGAGGAGGCCGCCGAGGTTCTGGACCGCCTCGACCTGCCCTACCGCGTGCTCGACATGTGCACCGGTGACATGGGCTTTACCCAGGCCAAGAAGTACGACATCGAGGTGTGGGCCCCCGGCGACGACATGGACGAGGGCCCGGAGCGGGGCGGCCGCTGGCTCGAAGTCTCCTCGGTGTCGAACTTCGAGGACTTCCAGGCCCGCCGTGCCGGCCTGCGCTTCCGGCCCGAGCGCCACGAGTCCGCCGAGTACCTCCACACGCTGAACGGCTCCGGGCTGGCCGTCCCGCGCGTCCTCGTGGCCATCCTGGAGTACTACCAGAACGACGACGGCACCGTCACCGTCCCCGAACCGCTGCGCCCGTACATGGGCGGGCAAGAAGTCATCGAGGGCCACGAGCCAGTCGGCGAGAGCGCGGTCGGAGCCGGCGAGAAGGAGTGAGACGCAGTAGCCGTCGTCGCAGCGCTGTCGACCGCGCCGGTCAGCGCGTGTACGTCTCGATGCGTTCGATGTCGTCCCCGGCGAACGTGAACACGTCCACGAAGCCGACGATGCGCTCGCCGTCGGCGTCGAGCAGGCGGCCGCGGGCGACCACCTCGGCGGGCGCTGTCCCGTCGTCGGTCGCCGCGCCGTCCGACTCCCGGCAGTAGAGACCGTCGAGCGGGTGGGTGGTGTCGGTCTGGGGCCGTTCCTCGCGCATGAACCGCACGAACCGCTCCCGGCCCTCGATGGTCCGGTCGGGGCGGTCGTGGACGAACGACGGGGCCAGCAGCGAGGCCAGCCGGTCGTAGTCGTCGCCGTCGATGGCGTCGTAGTACGCCCGGGCACGCTGGAGGAGCGAGGGTTGCGTCACGTGTCCGCTTCGGGGTCGTCGGACGTGTCTCTGTCGCTCGCCGTGCCGGCGGTGTCCGGGTCGTCGTCCTGCTCGGGGCCGGCCGCGGACTCGCCCGCGTCGCCGTCCTCGGCCGCCGTCGGGTCGGTCAGGTCCAGTTCGGCCGACTCGTCGGTCTCCTCCTCGGACTCGCTCGCGGGCGGCTGGGCGGCGTCGCCGGACTCGCTCCGTGGCTCCGGGCTCGCGTCGTCGGGCGCGGGGTCGTCCGCGCCGCCGACGGTCTCGGGCGGGGTTTCGACCATCGCGGTCGACGGCTCGGTCGGGGCGTCGGCCGACTCGCGCTCGGCCTCGCTTTCGGCCAGTTCCGCCTGAATCTCCTCGATGTCGGCGTCGTCGACCTCCGATATCTCGCCCGCGTCGCCGGTCGCCGCTCCGTCGTGGTCCGGCGCCGTCGACTGTGCCGGGCGAGCGGTCCCGTCGGCGGAGTCGCCCGGCGTCGACTGGTCGGCGAACTGGCCGGCCGCGTCGTCGGCGCCGCCGTCCGGGGACGACCCCGCCAGTTCGCCGGCCTTCCGCTCGGCCTCCTCGTCGATGTCCACGTCGAGGGAGGTGTCGGCGGCCGCGTCGTCCGCCGGGAGGAAGGTCGGCTCGTCGTCGGCCTCGTCCGTCTCCAGCGTCGCAAGCTCCGGCGGCCACGGGCCGTCGGGGTCGGGGGGGTCCTCGTAGCCGCGGGCCGTTTCCAGCGGGCCCTCGGCGTCGTCCCGGAGCGCCTGGCCCTCCGCCCCGTCCCCACTGGAGTAGGCGCGGGCGGCCCGGGCGAGCCAGTCGCTGGCCTGCCACAGCGAGTTCGCTTTCGTCTTCACGTCCTCGTAGACCCGCTTCAGGGCCTCGTCGTCGACGAAGCGGACGGCGGTGTCGAAGTGGTCCGCGGCGGCGTCGAACTCCTCGCGGGCCTGCTGGAAGTCGCCCTGCGCGACCATCCACTCGGAGTCGCGGAAGCCGCCCATCGCCGCGGTGAACGCCCGCCGCGCTTCGGTGTAGTGGGCGTGGCCGACGCGGTAGCGAGCGAAGGCGGTGTCGTCGCCGCCGGTGTCCGCGATGGCGTCCTTTATCTCCTCGACGCGGGGGAGTTCCCGGAGGTCGTCGGTGCTCCAGGCGTACTGCACCTCGCCGTCGTGGTCGATGACGACGACGGCGCGCTCGATGAGCCGCTGGCCGATGTCGTCGACGAAATCGAGGCCGTACTCGCGGGCGACCTCGTGGTCGGTGTCGGACAGCAGCGGTATCTTCAGGTCGTAGCGGTCGGCGAAGGCCCGGTGGCTGTACACCGAGTCCGGGCTGACGCCCAGGATGGTCACGTCCTTCTGCATCGTAAAGAGGTCGAGTTCGTCCAGGTCACAGGCGGTCTCGTCACAGGCCGGGTTGAAATCCGCCGGGTAGAACGCGAGGATGACCACGTCCTCGCCGAGGTAGTCGGCCAGTCCGACCCGCGTTCGGTCGCCGTCGACGAGCGCCGGCAGTTCGAACAGCGGTGCCGCCGTCCCCTCTGAAAGCACACCTCGTACAACCGAGGCCGGCTATAACAGTGTTTGCCCGCTATCACGGAGCGAGGCGCTTTTATCGGCCAGCGCGCTACGGACGGTGTGGAACTGCACGTCCGGTACGAGGGCGACGACGACCCCGAGAAGTGTAGCGCGCGGAAACTGGCCCGCATGGACGAGGCCGACCTCCACCGCGCGACGCGGTCGACGCCGCCCGGCATCGTGCTCAACCCCTTCGCCGAGCAGGCGCTGTCGCCGGCCGACCGCCCGACCGCCGGCGACGGCGCTCGACACAGCCGCCTGGTCGCGCTCGACTGCTCCTGGGAGACCGCCGAGCGGGAGGCGTTCGACCTCGAAGGGGTGCACCGCTCGCTCCCCTTCCTCGTCGCCGGCAATCCGGTCAACTACGGGACGGCCTTCCAGCTGAACACCGTCGAGGCCTTCGCCGGTGCGCTCGCCATCCTCGGGGAGCGCGACCACGCCGAGCGCATCCTGTCGACGTTCTCCTGGGGCCACACCTTCCTGGAACTGAACGAGGAACCGCTGGAGCGGTACGCGAACTGCGAGGATTCGGGCGACGTCATCGACGTCCAGGACGACTACCTCGCCGAGGAGTAGTCACCGGGGCTTTGCTGGCTTCTCGTTGAGCGGCGCATCGCAGTTCGGGCAGGCCTCTCTGGCGTGTGCCTCGAACACGTCGTCGATGCGTTCTCCGCAGGCTTGACACCGCATGACAATAGTTAGTATCTCTACAATAATGTAGCTTCGGCTTCACGTCTCAGGGCAGTTACCAGAACCCGGTCCCGATTCCGGCCGGGGCGTCGGGCGGGGAGAGGGGGCTCGTCGGCAGGTCCGCGTCGGGGTCGGGGTCGTTGTACCCGCCGGGCGCGACGTCGTTGGGGCCGTCGGGGTAGCACAGCGACGCCAGCGCCTGGATGTGGTCGCGGCCGACGCCGAGTTCGAACTGACCGCCGCCGTACAGGTCGATGTCGTTTCGCTCGCAGTAGTCGATGGTCACAAGCACCGACTCGACGGTGCCACAACGGGACGGTTTCATGTTGAGCCACTCCGGGTCGAACGGCAGCGCCTCGATGCTCTCGACGCCGGTGATAGGCACGTCCCACGTGACGCGCGCTTCCTGCCCGTCGAAGACCGGCCGGGTCGCGTCGGTCAAGTCGGGGTCCTCCACCAGCGCGTCCGGGAGGCCGTCGACGACGCGGCGGTAAAAGTCGGGGTCGGCTTCGACGTCGACGTCCGTCCCCTCGTACAGTCCCTTCAGGTCCAGGACGCGAACGTCGTAGTCGGCCAGGTCGTCGACGAGGCCCTCGCTCCAGGACGGGGTGGGGTCGAGCTTGAACGACAGGTCGCCGTAGCGCTCACACAGCATCGCCAGCCGGTCCGCCGTCGGCGGCGCGTCGTCGGCCGGCGTCGAGAGCCGGGTCGAGACGACGAAGTTCACCGGGTCGTACCGCCGGCCGAGCGCCGTCCCGAGGTCCGTGTCGGCCTGTCTCAGCGCCAGGTCGAGCGCCGCGCTCTCGAACCCCCAGCGCCGGTAGTGCCGGAACCGCTCCTCGTCGGGGGGTTCGGGCCAGAGGTCCACCTCGTCCAGCGCCGTCGAGAACGAGTCGACGGTGTACTCGCCGACGAGCGGGGCGTCCGCGCCCTGTAACGCGTCGGCGTCCCTCAGCGCGTCGTGGGCCTCCGTCGTGTAGGTCACGTCCTCGCCGCTGCCGGTCTCGCCCGCGCCGGAGAGCTGGATAACGGTCGTCGCCCGGTCGAACCCGCTCGACGTCGCTCGCTCCAGCCGGTCGAACGAACAGCGCTCGACGGTCAGCGGCACGTCCTTCACCTGGTCGTACATACCACCGCTTCGCGCCTCGGGCGTCTAAAGCCAGCGGCGGCGAGCGTCCGCGGAAGCGGCGGCCGGAGCGCGGGCGTACGGGGCCAGACCGAAACTCAAAGCTTAAACGCGCGCACCGGGAACAGGCGCGCATGGCTAGCTTCGAGACAGCGTCCGACCGACTCCTCAACAAGCAAATCTGCATGCGGTGTAACGCCCGGAACCCACAGCGCGCCCAGCAGTGCCGGAAGTGCGGCTACGGCAACCTCCGTCCGAAGGCGAAAGAGACCCGCAGCGCCTGATTCTCCGGCTCAATCGCCGCCACGACCGGCGGCCGTTCGTCGCCAGTCCGTTACCGTTTGGTGTGTCGTGCTGTCGTCAGCTGGCGGCCCAGTGGCTCACTCGTCGGGGTACTTGGGCTCGCGGCGCTCGGCCCGCCCCAGCGCGCGCTCGACGACCTCGCGGACGTCGCCGTGGAAGACCCCGCCGTGGCCCGAGTACATGTATTCGACGCCGGCGGGCATGCGGTCGAGGAGGGTCTCGATGCTCTCGGTGAGGCGCTCGCGGGACTGGCCGGGGCGGTCGGTGCGGCCGAAGGAGCCGTCGTCGAACGCGCCGTCGTCGTGGACGACCACGTCGCCCGAGAACAGCGACGACGACGAGACCAGCGAGACGTGGTCGTCGGCGTGGCCCGGCGTGTAGACGACCTCGCACTCCTCGTCGCCCACGAGCAGGGTGTCGCCGTCGTCGAGCGCGTGGTCCCGGCGCGGGTGGGAGCCGTACGCGTACAGCGGCGCGTCGAAGGCGTCGAGGACGGCGTCGAGTTGCTGGACGTGGTCGCCGTGCTGGTGGGTCACCACGACGGCGTCGAGCGCGTCGGCGTGTTCGCGGACGGCGTCGACGACGCCGCGCATCGCACCGGCGTCGACCAGCGTCGTCCGCTCGCCGGTCGCGAGGTAGGCGTTGCAGGTGAACGTCTCGGCCTCGGCGGTGACGTTGTGAACGTCCATACGGAACCCCTGTGGCCCGGCCGGCTTGAGTGTACTGTCCCCGGCCGGCCGCGGGTCGCTGTCCGGGACCGGAGAACGACGTGTTGGAAAGTCAACAGTCGGAAACCGGCGAGTGATTTTTCACTGTGAACGTCATAGTTGTACACGTACCATGGGGTTCGGGAGCTACGACGAGTCGGAACAAGACAATCAGGAGTACGACACAGACTTCGAGGACGAGGACGGCCTCGATGCTGAAGAAAACGCCCACGAGGGCGACATCGAATACGAGTTCACCGCGTCGAACGACGAACTACTCGACAGACTGGAAGACATCAAGGACAACCAGAACACGTGAAGTCCGGGGCGCGGGCCCTCGGTTTCGCGGAGTCGTATCGGGCGGAAACCAGCCAGTTCGCCGGCGCGGTCGTCCGCGCCAGCAGGGCGGTCGACGGCTTCGTTTTCGGCACCGCAACGGTCGGGGGGACCGACGCGACCGAGACGGTGTGTGAGATGGTCGACCGGCTGGACCGCGAGGACGTCCGCTACCTGCTGGTGGCGGGCATCGCGCCGGCGTGGTTCAACGTCCTCGACCTCCGGCGACTGCACGCGGAGACGGACCTGCCGGTCGTCTCGGTGACCTTCGAGTCCTCGCCGGGACTGGAAGGGGCCATCCGCGAGGCGTTCGACGACCCCGAGGCGGTGCGGGACCGACTGGCGACCTACCGCGACCAGCCGGCGCGCCGCCCGGTGTCGGTGAACGGCGAGACGGTGTACGCCCGGAGCGTCGGCATCGACGACAGCGCCGCCGCCGACGTCGTCCGCGCGTTCACGCCGGAGGGCGGCCGGCCGGAACCGCTCCGGGTCGCCCGACTGGCGGCGCGGGGCCTGGTGGAGACGGAGCGACCCGGCGACTGAGTTATCTATCGCTAAAGTATTCCGAAACCGGATTGAAACCGTATCTGAACGGCACTGGTTGCCACTACGCTATTAGCTATAGCCAAACACACACTGATTGTTCGATACGGTGTACGTGGGACCACGATGGCCGAAAGCAGAACGCGCGCGAGGAAGACTGTGGAACAGGTAGAGCGGACCGAACAGGACAACGTCGACAGCACCGTCACTCGGTACGAAGGCGACCAGCCGACGGACCGCAGCGTCTACGGGACGCGCCAGCAGGGCAGCCAGCTCGTGTTCTTCGACGGGCAGACCCCCGACAGGGAGACGGCTCGGAGCGGCGACGTCCAGGCGCAGACGCGTGACGCGCTCGACCGGGTCCGGACCATGGCGGCCGGGGCCGGCCTCGAACCGGCGGACCTGATGCGGACGACCGTGTACCTCACCGAGATGGACGAGTTACCGGCGGTCAAGCGGGCGTACGCGGAGTTCTTCGACGGACAGCGACCGTCGCGGACCGTCGTCGGCGTCGGGAGCCTCCCGAACGGCGCAGCGGTGCAAATCGAGGCGACGGCCGTAAAGCGGTAACCGCCGTCACCGTCGGACGCGACGGCGGACCGCCGCGTTTGATAGCCCCCGGCGCGAACGGCGGGTATGGAGCAGATGGACGGTCTCGACGTGGTCGACTGCGAGCGCTGTGACGACCTCTGCGTGTCGCGCTCGCGCATCGTCAACGGCGTCGGGCCCGCGGACGCGGACCTGCTGTTCGTCGGCGAGGCCCCCGGGGCGAACGAGGACGAACAGGGCGAGCCGTTCGTCGGTCGCAGCGGCGACGTGCTGGACGAGACGCTGCGCGAGGTCGGGCTGGACCGCGGCGACGTGCGTATCACCAACTGCGTGCGGTGTCGGCCGCCGGACAACCGCGACCCGCGGACGGCCGAACTGGCGAACTGCCGGGAGTACCTGGAGGCGGAAATCGACCGCGTCGACCCCGAGGTGGTCGTCACGCTCGGGAAGGTGCCGGCCGAGCACCTGCTAGAGCGCGACGTGGCCGTGACGGGCGAGGCGGGCGACGTGTTCGACGTGGCTATCGTCGGCGAGCCCCGCCGCGTCCTCGTCTCGGTCCACCCGGCGGCGACGCTGTACGACCCGAGCCAGAAAGAGACGTTCGAGGCGGCGCTCGAAACCGCCGCGGAGTTCACCGACGCCCGGAGCGGACAGTCGCGACTCGGCGAGTTCTAGCCCAGTCGGACACGCGGTTCGGAGCCGTTACGACGTCGCGAGGTCCATCGCCTCTGCCTTCGTGTCGACCAGCGAGATGTCGACGTCCGGAATCTCGCCGACCTGGCTCTTGAGCGCCATCTTCTTGATGCCCTCGGAGACGATGACCCAGGACGTGATGCCGAACTCCTTGCCGGCCTCCGCGGCCTCCTGGGCCCGCGCGAACACGTCCCCGTTCAGCGCCCCCTCCATCTGGAGGTTCGAGATGTGTGTGTCGACCGTCGGCCGTGCGGCGAGTTCCTCGAACCGTGCGTTGACTTCCGCGAACATCTCGTCTGTCAGCTCCATCTCCTTGGGAAACTCAGCGATGACAACGTTGCCGTCGACGTACAGAACGTCTTTGATATCGACCATCAACCACTGTACGTGGCGTATTGGTAAAACTGGACCAGGTAATTATCACCAGTGATATCTCAATGCCGCTGCGAGCGGGGTCGCATCGAAGGCTTGTTCGAACAGGAAGTCACTTATCTGCCGTCGGCGAAGGGGCGGGTATGAGTGTCAGACAGACGACCGCGGACGTGGTCGTCGTCGATTACGGGCTCGGGAACCTCCGGAGCGTCACGCGCGGCCTCGAACGCGCCGGCGCGGACGTGACGCTCTCGGAGGACCCCGCCGAGTTCGACGCGGCCGACGGCATCGTCCTGCCCGGCGTCGGGGCCTTCTCCGAGGGGATGGACAACGCCGGGCCGTTCCGCGAGGCGCTGGTCGAACAGGCCGAGGCCGGCACGCCGCTGTTTGGCATCTGCCTCGGGATGCAGATGCTGCTGACGACGAGCGAGGAGGCCGACCACGAGGGCCAGGGCGAGGCCGAGGGGCTGGACCTCATCCCCGGGCAGAACGTCCGGTTCAGCCGCGACCAGACCGTCCCGCACATGGGGTGGAACGAACTCGACGTGGTGCGGGACCACCCGCTCGTCGAGGGCGTCGACGGCGAACACGCTTACTTCGTCCACTCCTACTACGCAGTCCCCGACGACGAGAGCGCGACGGTGGCGACGACGGACTACGGCACCGACTTCGCCTCCATCGTCGCCAACGAGGCCGGCAACGTCTTCGGGACGCAGTTCCATCCGGAGAAGTCCGGGGAGACGGGGCTTCGCATCCTCCGGAACTACGTCGACTACTGCCTCGACCGCTGAGCGGTCGCCGCGGGATTCGTACGTATGGCTACAGGGGATTCTGTCGTCCTGCTGACCGGCGCGGCGTCGGGCATCGGTGCCGCGACAGCGCGGGCGTTCGCCGACGACGGCTGGACCGTCTACGCGACGGACGTCCGGACCGAGTTTCCGACCGCCGTCCGCGAGCGCTGTCGCTGTCTCGAACTCGACGTGACCGACGGCGAGCAGGTCGAGGCCGTCGTCGACCGGATTATCGCGGAGACCGGGCGACTCGACTGTCTGGTGAACAACGCCGGCTACGCGGTCGCCGGGCCCGCCGAGGACGTCGACGGCGACGACGTTCGCAAACAGTTCGACGTGCTGGTCCACGGGCCACACCGGCTCGTACAGGCGGTGCTCCCCGAGATGCGCGAGCGCGGCGGGCGCATCGTCACCGTCTCCAGCGTGCTGGGCCACACCGCCTCGCCCGGGCTCGGCGCGTACTCGGCCGGCAAGGCCGCCGTCGAGTCACTGACCGACGCGCTGCGGATAGAGGTCGCCGATACGGAGGGAGTCCACGTCTCGCTCGTCGAACCGGCGTGGGTCGAGACCGGCTTTGCCGAGGGCGCGCTGGAGGGGCTGCGCGACGCGAACCGGACGCCGACCTACGACCGGACCTACGACGCGCTGGAGGACGGCTGGGTGCTCACCGGCGGGCCGCTGGCGACGACGCCGGAAACCGTCGCCACGACGGTGCTGGCCGCGGCGACCGACGACCCGCCGAAGGCCCGCTACCCCGTCGGTGCCTTCGCGGCGTTCGTCCGGTGGACCCACTGGCTCCCGGCACGGTTGCAGGACCCGATTCACCGCGGGTTCGGCCGCGTGAGCGCGGCGCTGGGGCGGTGGCTGTGACGCGACTCTCCGACGGCGACCGGGTTCGGCTCTCGACGGGCCACGAGGTGACGCTCCCGCTGGTCACCGAGGCGACAGTCGCCGGCGCGGTACTCCCGGCGCGATACGACGTTGCGGCGTCGCTGCTGCCCGACGGACTGACGCCGGTCCGGGCGACGGCGCAGCGGGCCGCGGTCGTTGTCCTCTGTGTCGAGTACCACCGCATCGGCGACGACGCGATGGCCCCCTACGACGAGTTCGCGGTGATGGTTGCGGCGACGCCTGGGCGACGACCGCCGTTGCTGCCCCTGCTGACCCGCGCGGCCGGGGCCTACGTCTGGTCGCTGCCGGTGACGACCGAGTCCGCCCGCGCCCTCGGCGACGAAATCTGGGGCTACCCGAAGACGGTCGCCGACATCGACCATCGCGACGACGCGACCCGCCGCGAGACGACGGTCGTCGAGGACGGCGACCGCGTGGCGACGGTGGGAATCGACTGGCCCCGGACCTGGGCGCGCCGGGAGCGGATAGCGAGCTACGCGGTCCGGGAGGGGCGACTCGAACGGACGCCCGTCGCGTTCCAGGGGAAACTGGGGGCCGCGCCGCTGAGCGGGCGCGTCCACGTCGACCCGGGCGACCACGAGCGGGCCGACACGCTCCGCGCGCTGGACCTCGGCCCCCGGTCGGTGCTCCGGTTCTCGCTGGACGGACGGATTACGTACGGCGCTGGGCGGGCGGTAGAGCGGTAGCAGCGCGTGGCGGTAGTCAAGAGCAGTATGGAAGCCGTACCACAAGCGTACCGCGCCGGAGGCGCGGTTTCCCCGGACTCGCCGCACTGCGGCGAGTCCGGCCTTTTTCGCCCACGTTTTTGTACGGGGGTTGAGCGCTCGCCAGCGGCGAGCGCGAGGCCCCCGTGGAAAAAGGTGGGTTTACAGAAACTCCCGGACCTCGGAGTACCACATGTCGTGGTCGTCAACGGCGTCGATGGCCTCGGCGACGCGGACGGCGATGGCGTGCCAGCAGAGCTGGTCGGGGTCCTCGGCGTCGAGGTTGTACTCGCTGTCGGCGCAGGTACAGCCGCCGTCCTCGACGATGTACTCGTCGTCGTGGCCGACGACGACGGTGAAATCCCGGTACTGCTTGACCCGGCTCTCGCCGACGGCCTCGATGGCCTGGTGGCCGCGGTCGCCGTGGACGTCGACGATAGCCGACACTGCGTCGGGGGTCAGCTCCCCGGCGGCTTCGAGATCGGCCACCCACTCCTCAACTCCGGTCACAGCCATGCTACGGAAAGGGGTGACAAAACGGCGTCGGCTTCGAGACCCCCGGCGGGGAGTTATCAATGCTTGTACTGTGCCCAGAAGGGTAAACACGGAGCGGCGGCTTCGTCCGGCATGGACCTCCCGTGGCTGGCGCTTGGCTCGTTCGCCGCGGGACTCGGCTCGGTGTATCTGCTGACACGGCTCCGGACTCACTGGGGCAAGCCCGGCGCGCAGTGGTTCGTGGCGACCATCGTCACGCAGACGGGCTGGTGTTTCGCCTACGGGGCGGCGCTGCTCGTGTTCGACCCGACCCTTCGGCTCGCGCTGGAGATGGTCGCCTGGCTGGGCATCATCTGGATAGGCTTCTGTTTCCTCTCCTTTGCGCTTGGCTACACCGGCCGGACGAGCGTCCTGGAGAGCTGGTGGTACCGGGCCGTGGCGGTGCTCCCGCTGGCCGGCACGGCGCTGGTCGTCACGAACCCGCTCCACACCGTCGTCTGGGAGGGGTTCCGTGTCGTGCCGGTCGCCGGCAGCGCCGGGGCGGAGTACGCGGTTTTGCCGGTCGGACTGCTCACGATTATCGTCGCGATGCTGTTCGTCAGTTTCGGGACGCTGCTGGTGTTCGATACGGTCGTCAGCTACGGCCCGCTGTACCGACGCGAGGCGCTGGCGGTCGGCCTGAGCCCGATACCGCCCGGCGCTGCGGTGTTGCTGTGGGCCGGCGGCGTCGGGCCGGTGCCGGCGGTGAACCTGACGACGCTCATGTTCCTGCCCCACGTCGCCCTGGACCTGTACGCGTTCGTCCGCAGCGACATGTTCGAGTTCCACCCGGCAACCCGCCGGGCCGGCGAGCGGGCGGCCATCCACGACATCGCCACCCCGGTCGCCATCGTCGACGAGCAGGGTCGCGTGGTGAACCTCAACCCCGCCGCCGAGCGGATGCTCGCCGTCGACAAGCACGCGGCGCTGACGGAGCCGCTGAACGGCTTCCTGACGGGCGATACCATCGAGACCGACGGCGGGGAGTCCCGGCTCTCCATCGATACCGGGGGCCGCCACCGCGAGTGCAAGGTCCGACAGACGGCGCTGCGGGACGAGTCGGGCACCCAGTTGGGTTACACGGTCGTCTTTCAGGACATCACCGACGAAATCCGACGCGAGCGCCGCCTCGAAGTGCTCAACCGCTTTCTCAGGCACAACGTCCGCAACGAGAGCGTCGTCATCCAGGCCCGCGCGGAGCTACTGGCGGCGGAACTCGACGGCGAGCAGGCCGACCACGCGGCGACCATCGAGCGGTCGGTCACGCGCCTGGTCGACTCCGGCCAGAAGGCCCGCACCCTCGCCGAAGCGGGGGCCGGCGACGCGGCCCCCGAACCCGTCGTGCTGGCCGACCTCGCCGCCGAGGTCGTGGCGGCCGCCCGCGAGGAGTACGGCGGCTCGGTCGCTGTGGAGATACCCGACGACCTCCGGCTGACGACCCAGCCGGCCCTGCTTGAGATTCTGCTCGCCAACCTCGTCGAGAACGCCCTCCAGCACGTCCCGGACGCCGCAGTGACCGTCAGCGCCGCGGTCGAGGGTGACGACGTGGTGGTGACCGTCAGCGACGACGGCCCCGGGGTGCCGGACCACGAACTCGGCGTGCTGGAGCGGGGCCGTGAGACGGACCTGAACCACGGCAGCGGCATCGGCCTCTGGCTCGTCCGCTGGACGACCACGACACTTGAGGGGGACCTCGACTTCGACACGAGCGACGGAACGACGGCGACGGTGCGACTGCCCCGGGAGCGGACGGTCGCCGAAGCAAGATGAGTGTGGAATCGTCGTAGACAGCCGAGACAACCGACCGAGCAGCCTGCGACTACACAACCGACCAGACGCAGTGCCATTGCACAGCCGACATCGGGTGGGACTGAAAGGGCCGGGCGCTTTCTGGCCGTTCGCAGTAAGTCAGGTACCGCCAGAGAGGGTGTCATACAACGGCTCACATGGCCGTTCTTCGCTACCCGATTCGCTCAGTGCAACGAGCACAGGGATCACATCCGAAGTCAACCAGATACCGTCACTCAACGATACTCTTCAACGTCTACGACGCGCTTGGTCTCTTCGTGCGTGAGATCACTGTCATCGGAGACCACGGGTGCATCAAGTTCTCGGCCCACGGCGGCGATGAGACCGTCCATCCCGGCGAGGAACCGGCCTTGCGGTCCAACCTCGCTAGCGATTTCGCCGGCTATCTCAGCTGTTTCCTTGTCGGTCTCGTAAACCTCACCCCACGAAAGGTCAGCTGTTACCGCTGCGACATCGCCATCCGGGGCATTCCCCGCTCCGACAAGGACCTCGGCGTACGCTGGGGCCGGGATAATGAACCGTTCATCGTCATGGGCCAGTAGATACGCAGCGGTGGCGTCGACACCGTTGAGATAGTCGATGAGAAATGTCGCGTCGAGGACTTTCATTCGTCGTCCGCCAGTCGACGCATCCGGTCTTTCGACTTCTGCTTGGACTTCTTACGTGCCTCTCGGGCCCGGTCAGCCTGTTCGTCTGCCCACCGGCCGAACCCAGCCATGAGGTCGCGGTCGTCCGCAAGCATCCGCTGCAACACATCGTTATAGCTCTCGCCCTCCCGGCGGCGGCGGTCAAGTTCTCGCTTCACCGTGTCGCTAACTCGAATCTGCTCATCCGCGGTCGCCATTGGTACGTTGACGTTCGCGTTGACAGAGATTAATACTTGTGGGGCAAACGATGGAATCTCGCCGGGAACAGCTGCTGTTACCTGAAAATTCAATACGCACTCCTACTGAGCGGTCGATTCAGACTACAGTATCTGAAATCAACACCCTGTCAAAAGTTGTATGACACCCTGACCGCCAGACCCAACAGGCAGGTCCGAACGACTTAACGGCGCACGCACGGACCGGGGAGTATGCGCGTCAGTGAGGGCCGAGTGAGCGTCACGGTGCCGGAACAGCCCGACGCGGGGAAGGGCGCGGACGTGTTCTTCAACCCCGTTCAGGAGCTGAACCGCGACATCACCGTGGCGGCACTGCGGGCCTACCGAGAGCGAACCCCGCGCGTGTCGACGTATCTGGACGCCACCGCCGCAAGCGGTATCCGGGGCGTCCGCGCGGCGGCCAACGACTGGGAGACGACGCTGTGTGACATCGACGACGACGCGACGGCGCTGTGTGAGCAGAACCTCGAACGCAACGACCTCGCCGCATCGGTCCGGCGGTCGGACGCGAACGTGCTCATGCACTCGGAGGCGTTCGACGTGGTCGACGTGGACCCGTTCGGGACGCCCATCCCCTTCGCCGACGCGGCCGTCCAGGGGACCAAACACCTCCTCTGTGTGACGGCCACCGACACGGCCCCGCTGTGTGGGGCCCACTTCGAGAGCGGCGTCCGCTCGTACGGCGCGGTCCCGCGCAACACGGAGTTCCACGCCGAGATGGGGATGCGCGTCCTCCTGTCGGCGATGGTCCGCACCGCCGCCCGCTACGACATCGCCGCCCGGCCGATTCTCAGCCACGCGACGAAACACTACGCCCGGACCTACCTGGAGTTCGACCACGGCGCGAAAGTCGCCAACGACTGCATCGACGACCTCGGGTACGTCCACCACTGCCAGCACTGCCTCTGGCGCGACCACGAGCGCGGCCTCATCGCCGACGCTCCCGACGCCTGCACGGTCTGTGACGAACACCTCCAGACCGCCGGCCCCATCTGGCTCGGCCGGACCTGCGACCCCGAGTTCGCCGACGCCGTCGCCGACCACGTGACGGAGGAGATGGGCACCGCCGACGAGGCGATGGAGCTGCTGGCGACGCTCGGGGCCGAAATCGACACGCCGACCCACTACGACCAGCACCGCCTCTGCAAGCGCTGGGGCCGCGGCGCGGAGGCGATGGACACTTTCATCGAGAAACTGCGGGACGCCGGCTTCGACGCCTCCCGGACCCACTACGGCGGCACGACGTTCAAGACGGACGCCGACGTGGTCGAAATCCGCGAGGCGACGGCCGACTGAGCGAGGACGCTCACCGGCCGTTGGCCCGCCCGAGGCTCTCCCGGACCGCGGCGACGAAGTCGTAGCCCAGCAGGTACACCGGGCGCAGGAAGTAGTTCGCCATCCCCGCGAGGCCGAGCAGGCCCCCGATGGCCTGCATCTCGCCGGGCGTGGCCGACAGCCGCACGAGCAGCGCCAGGACCGTCACGAGCGGCGCGAGCCACAGCGACCGGACGACGCCGTCCACGTCGACGCCGGCGACGGGACCGAACCGGTCCGCGTCCGACCGGGCGGCGTACAGCACAGCGGTCAGTGCCAGCAGGCCCGCGATAATCGGCAGGGACGCGCCGCGGCCGGCGGCACCGAGGCCGATGGCCAGCGCTGCGGCGACGAGCAACAGGACCGTCACCCGCATCGTCCCGTGCCGGATGGCCGCTTCCGTATCCATATCCGGTCGTTGCGGCGGTGCTGTATAAACCCTGTGAGGGCGGCGTCCCTTTCTTAACACCTTTCGGGGCCGACCGCCAAGCGGGGGCGAAGACGTGCGTCTCACACTCAATCCAGTCCGTGGCGTCCTCCTGTTCGTCGGCGCGCTGCTGGCCCGAGCGGGACTCGTCGAGCGCGAACGGGTCCGCCGGGCGACGGCCCTGTCCTGGCCCCGCATCGTCACCGGGCTCGCCCGGATGTCGAAGTCGACAGTCGACGTGGCGATGGTCGGGCTGGCGCTCGGGCCGACGGCCATCGCCGGCGTCGGCTTCGCCGCCCCGTTCTGGGAACTGGTGTTCGCGCTGGGCGGCGGCGTCGCCGGGGGCACCATCGGCATGGTGTCACAGCGGTACGGGGCCGACGCCGACGAGGAGTTGGCGGTCACCGTCACGACCAGCGCGGTCGTCGTACTGGGGCTGACAGTGCCGCTCATGGCGGCGTACCGGGTCGGTCCCGGCCTGCTCGTCGACCTCGTCGGAACGGGGTCGACGGCCGTCGAGTACGGCCGCCAGTACCTGCGGGTCGTCGCGCTCGGGGTGCCCTTCGCCGCGCTGAACCTCATCGGCAGCCGGACGCTGGTCGGGGCCGACGACGCCTGGACCCCGATGCTGTTGCGGGCCGGCGGCGCGGTCGTCAACATCGCGCTGAACGCCCTGTTCATCTTCGGGTTCGGCCTCGGCGTCGTCGGCGCGGCGATGGGGACGGTCATCGCGAACGTGCTGGTCACGGTCGGGTTCGCGGTCGGACTGGTCCGTGGTGGCCTGCCGGTAATCGGCGCGTTCCCGGTCCAGGTGCCGATGGCACGGCCGTTCCTCGACCGTGAGTTGGGGTGGGACCTCGCGGAGACCGGCGCGCCGCTCGTGGGCGCGAACCTCGCGCGGACCGGGGCGCAGTTCCCGCGGCTGTTCATCGTCGGCCTGTTCGGGCCTGGCGTGGTGTCGGCCTACGTCGTGGCGCTTCGCGTCCGGGCGCTGCTCGATACGCCCAACTGGGGGCTGAGCCTCGCGTCCAGCAGCCTGGTCGGTCAGGCGCTGGGCGACGGCGACGAGGCCGAGGCGACCGTCTGGGCGGAGACGGTGCTCCGGCTGAGCGTCGGCGTCTACATCGTCGTCGCGGCGGCCCTGTTCCCGTTCTCGCGGGGCATCGCCCGCCTGTTCGTCTCCGACCCGACGGTGCTCCCGCTGGTGACGGTGTTCGTCGCCGTGGCGTGTGCCAGCGTCGTGTTCCGAGGGGTCGACGGCGGCGCAGTGGGGCCGCTCCGGGCCAGCGGCGACACACGCTGGCCGCTGTACTCCCAGTTGGCCGGGATGTACCTGTTCGCGCTCCCGCTTGCGTATCTCGGCCACGTCACCCCGCTGGGCGAACTCGCGCTGTACGCCTCGCTGGTCGTCGAGACGGCCGTGCCGGCGGCGGTGACCTACTACCGCTTCCGGTCGGGAACGTGGCGGGTCGTGAGCCGCTCGTACCGGCCCGACGCGGCGCTGGACGACTGAGGCGTGTCAGTCACAGTATATTTGCGACGCCGCCCCGAAGTGCTCGCGTGGACCGTACACGCGCCGTTTCCGTCGCCCGACACGTCGTCCGCACCGTCCGGGAGGAGGAGGTCTCCTTTCTCGCCGCCGGCATCGCCTACTACATGTTCGTCTCGCTGCTGCCGCTGTTGTTGCTGACGCTGGTCGTCGGCACGCTGGCGGGCGGCGAGGCCTTCGCCGAGCGAGTCGTCAGCGCCGCCGGTGACGTGCTGACGCCGGCGGCGTCGACGCTGCTCGAAGACGCGCTGACGAGCGGGGCCGGCCGCGGCGGCGCGACCGTCCTCGGCGTCGGCGTCACGCTGTGGAGCGCGCTGAAGGTGTTCCGCGGGCTCGATACGGCCTTCAGTCGCGTCTACGGGACCGACGGCCCGGATTCGATTGTCGGGGAACTCGTCGACGGGCTGGCCGCGCTGGGGGGCATCGGCATCGCGCTGGTCGGCCTCGGCGTCGTCGGCGCGTTCGGGACGGTCCTGGGCGTCCAGGTCGCGCTCGGCGGGCTCGCGCTCGTCCCCGTGCTGGCGGTCGCGTTCCTCCCGCTGTACTACCTCTTTCCCGACCAGGAGATGACGGTACGGAGCGCCGTCCCCGGCGCGGTGTTCGCCGGTATCGGGTGGACGCTGCTCGGGACGGGGTTCAACGTCTACGCCGCACAGGCCGACTCGTACCAGGTGTACGGCGTCGTCGGCGCGGTGCTCCTGCTCGTGACGTGGTTTTACTTCGCCGGACAGGTGCTGCTCGTGGGCGCGGCGGTCAACGCGGCGCTCGCGGACCGGCAACTACAACAGGTATCGCGCCGACGGTCCGGCAAAGCGATGAGTGAGGACGCTGACGACACGCCCCCGCCAGCCGGCCCGGGCGGCGGGGACGCCGACGCGCTGACCGACGAGGAACTCAGGGAACTGCGCGAGGAGTTCGAATCGTTCCGCGAGGACGTCGAGGACCGGACGCTCCACCGCGACGAGGTGCGGTCGGACCTCAAACAGTACGTCCGCCGGCGGATGCGCCGCGGGCACGCCCGGCAGTGGGGCCCCTACGTCGTCCTGCTGTACGGCACGGTGATGACGCTGGGCGCGTTCTACTACCTGCAGGGGCTGTGGGCCGTCCTGGCGATGCTGGTCGTCTGGCTGTCGACGCTGGGCCTCTACGCCGTGATGATTGCCGTCGGCGTGACGCTCACCGCCACCGGGCTCCCTGGGCGGCTCATCGACCGCGTGCGCGACTGGCGACAGTGATGCGGGCTGTCGGCGTCGCCGAGGTGCTGTCGGCCCTGCCCGGCGCGGTCGTCGTGCTGTTCGCGCTGGTCACCCAACTGGGGGACTTCTGGTTCACCTTCTCGGCGTGTGCGCTGCTGTACTGGCTGGGGCCGCGGACCCCGGCGCTCGGTCGGGGCCTCACCCGCGACCGGACGGCGATGGTGGTCGCGCTGCTCGCCGGCGCGGTCGCGCTCGCCGTCTCGCTGAAGGCGGTGTTCGCACTGCCGCGGCCGCCGGGCGCGGGGACGGCGACCCACGCCGACTTGGTGCCGGTGGCGCTACGGGGAGTCTACGAGTCGATGGCGACCGGCGAGGGCTACGGCTTCCCCAGCGGTCACGCGACCGTCTCGCTGCTCGTCTGGGGCGGGTTCGCGTGGGCGCTCCGGGTCGGCACCCGACGGAGCCGAACCGCGGTCGCCGCCGCCGTCGTCGGCCTCATCGGGCTCTCGCGGCTGGTGCTCGGCGTCCACTACCTCGCCGACGTGCTCGCGGGCTTTGCCATCGCCGGAACCTTCCTCTGGCTCGCGCTGGCCGCGCTCGGGACGCCCGAGCGGGTGTTCGGCCTCGCCGCCGCCGTCGCCGGGGTGGCGCTGCTCGTCGCCGGCCTCTCGCGGGACACTGGAGCGGCGCTGGGGCTGACCGTCGGTGGGGCCGTCGTCTGGTCGCTCGTCGGCGACTCGATTCCCGACCCGACCCGCCGCGGCGTCGCGTTCACCGTGTTGCTCGGCGTCGCTACGGTCGGCGTCCTCCTCGGCGGGACGCTCGCCCTCGAACCGACGCCGGGCGTCGTCGGGCTCGCGGCGGCGCTGGGGACCGGGCTGCTACTGGCGCTGCCGCTGGCCGGTGAGGGACTCGCGGAAAAATACTGAGACGGGAGCCGCTTAGAACTTCTCGAGGTACTGGTCGAGTTCCCACTGGGAAACGTCGACGAGGTACTCCTTGTGTTCCTGGCGCTTGGCCTCGACGAAGTTCTCGTAGACGTGCTCGCCCAGCGCGTCGCTGACGACTTCGTCGGATTCGAGTTCGTCGATGGCCTCGCCGAGGTTCTCGGGCAGCGTGGTGATGCCGTACTCCTCGCGCTTCTCCTCGTCGAACTCGTAGATGTTCTCGCGGACCGGGTCGTCGCACTCGAGGTCGCGCTCGATGCCGTCCAGCCCGGCGTGGATGAGGGCGGCGAAGGCGAGATAGGGGTTACACGACGGGTCGGGGAAGCGGGCCTCGATACGCGCGGCGGCCGGCGTGCGGGCGGCCGGCTTGCGGATGAGCGCCGAGCGGTTGCGGTCGGACCAGGCGACGTAGACGGGGGCCTCGTAGCCCGGGACCAGCCGCTTGTAGGAGTTCACGGTCGGGTTGGTGACCGCGGCGATGGCGGGTGCGTGGTCGAGGATGCCCGCGATGAAGCTCTGGGCAGTCTCCGAGAGGCCGAACTGGCCGTCCTCGTCGTAGAACGCGTTGTCGCCGTCCTGGAACAGCGAGATGTGGGTGTGCATCCCGGAGCCGTTGATGCGCGGGATGGGCTTGGGCATGAACGTCGCGTGCAGGTCGTGCTCGGCCGCGATGGCGCGGACGACGGACCGGAAGGTGGCGACGTTGTCGGCCGTGGTCAGGGCGTCGTCGTACGTGAAGTTGATTTCGTGCTGGCCCTGGGCGACCTCGTGGTGGGAAGCCTCGATGTCGAAGCCCATGTCCTCGAGACCGTAGATGATGTCTCGGCGAACGTCGCTGGCGAGGTCCTTCGGCGCGAGGTCGAAGTAGCCGCCGGCGTCGTTGGTGTTCGTGGTCGCGCGGCCGTTCTCGTCCTCCTCGAACAGGAAGAACTCCGGCTCGGGGGCCGCGTTGACATCGTAGCCCATCTCCTCGGCGCGGTCGATGGCGTCCTTGAGGACCCCACGGGGGTCGCCCGAGAACGGCTCGCCGGTCGACGTGTCGATGACGTCACAGATGAGTCGGGCGCTGGAGCCGCCTTCGACGTTTTCTCTCCACGGGAGCACGGAGAACGTCGAGGGGTCCGGGTCCAGGCGCATGTCGGACTCCTGGATGCGGACGAAGCCGTTGATGGAGGAGCCGTCGAAGTAAATCCCCTCTGTGAAGGCTTTTTCCGCCTGGTCGGCTGTGATCGAGACGTTCTTGATTGTGCCGAGGATGTCGGTGAATTGGAGTCGCAGGAAGTCGACGTTCTGCTCTTCTATCTCGTCGAGTACCTCCTGTGCCTCCTCTGAGAGTTCGCTTGTCATCTTTGGACACCAGATAGGAACATTGCTACTACTAAAACCCTGCTGATTTACGCAAAGGTTTCGGCGCTTTCGCTTACATTTGGACATTCGTAAAATTCTAAACCCTGGGGTACGTTTCTGGATGTAATGACGTACGAAAATCTCGACCGTGAGCTAGTGAATGCCCTGCTGGGGGATGGCCGCGCGAGCCTCCGGAGCCTGGGCGAAGACCTCGACGTCTCGGTGACGACCGTCTCGAACCACCTCTCTGACCTCGAAGACGAGGGCATCATCAACGGCTACACGCCGAAGGTCGACTACGACAAGCTCGGCTACGACGTGACGGCCATCATCCAGCTCAAGGTCGAGGGGTCGTCGCTCCCGGCAGTCACGAGCGACCTGAAAGAGCACAAACAGATGATTTCGGTGTACGAGGTCACCGGCGACTACGACATCATCGCGGTCGGGAAGTTCACCGACACCGACGGCATGAACGCCCAGATAAAGGAACTGCTCACCGACCCCGACATCAGGGAGTCAAACACCTCCGTCGTGCTCAACGCCGCGAGCGAGCACGAGCAGTTCGACCTCGACCTCAAGGAGTAACCCGCCCTTCTGCGGCCGTTCCGACCCCCGCGACCGACAGGTCCGTCGGACGCCTGAGAGCGTACCGACGCATACTTGACTGACCAGTCAGTTAGTTACGCGTAATGAACGACGGCGACACGGCCGACGACATCATGGACGCGACCTACCGTGCACTGTGTACGCACGGCTACGCGGACCTGACGATGCAGGACATCGCCGACGAATCGGACAAGAGCAAGGCTGCCCTCCACTACCACTACGACAGCAAGCACGACCTCCTCTGTGCGTTCCTCGAATACCTCTACGACGGGTTCGTCGACCGGACCGAGGACCCGAACGGCGAGACGTCACACGAGCGGCTGCTCGCGCTCGTCGACTCGGTGCTCGACAAACCCGACGACGGGAGCGAGGAGTTCGGGACGGCGATACTCGAAATCCGCGCCCACGCGCCCCACGAACCGGAGTTCCGGGAGCGGCTCACGGAGTTCGACGACTACCTCGTCGATGAACTCCAGGCGGTCCTCGAGGACGGCATCGCCGACGGGACGTTCGACCCCGGCCTCGACGCCGAAGACACCGCCCGGTTCATCGTCACCGTGCTGACCGGGGCCGCGACCGAGCGCGTCACGACCGGCCGCCCGGTCGAGTGTACCCGGCGGATGCTCACCGAGTACGTCGAGACGCACCTCCTGGCCGAACAGCGGGGGGTCGAAGCGTGAGCGTCCGGCGGAAACTGGGCCGTCTGGGCGCGCGGCTCGGCGACCTGTTCAAGGGCCAAGAGGAACTGGACCTGACGAGCGGCGACATCGGCAAGCCGCTGCTCTTCCTGTCCTTCCCAATCGTCATCACGAACCTGCTGCAGGTGGCGTACAACCTCGCCGACACGTTCTGGCTGGGCCAGTACTCGACGACGGCGCTCGCGGCCATCTCATTTGCCTTCCCGATGATTTTCCTGCTCATCTCGCTTGGGATGGGGCTGTCGGTCGCCGGCAGCGTGCTGGTCGCCCAGTACACCGGGGCCGAGGAGCACCGCGAGGCCGAGTACGCCGCCTCCCAGACGGTGACGTTCGCCCTGCTCGGCTCCGTGCTGCTGGGCACGACCGGCTACTTCTTCGTCGAGGACTTCCTGTCGCTGCTGGGGGCGTCCGAGCAGGTCCTGCCCGGCGCGACCGGCTACTTACAGGTCGTCTCGCTCGGGCTGACGGCGATGTTCGGCTTCTTCGTGTTCATCTCGCTGATGCGCGGGGCCGGCGACACCATCACGCCGATGCTAGTGATGTTCGGGACCGTCGTGTTGAACATCGTCATCGACCCGTTCCTCATCTTCGGCTGGTGGGTGTTCCCCGAGATGGGCGTCGTCGGCGCGGCCGTCGCGACCATCTTCTCCCGCGGGGTGGCCCTGGTCGTCGGCCTCGGCATCTTACTGTCGGGCCGGCGCGGCGTGCGGATTCACCTCGGCGACATGTCGCCCGACGCGGAGTACCTCCGGAAACTGCTCAGGCTGGGCGTCCCGGCCTCTATCGAGGGGACCGGGCGGGCGCTGTCGGTCAACGCCATGCTGTTCATCGTCGGGACGTTCTCCGTCACCGTCGTGGCGGCCTTCGGCGTCGGCATCCGCGTGTTCTCGCTCGTGTTCATGCCGGCCATCGCGATGGACCGCGGCGTCGAGACGATGACCGGCCAGAACCTCGGTGCCGAGCGGCCCGACCGCGCGGCGGCGGCCAACCACTTCGCCGCGAAGGTGTCGTTCGTCATCCTCACCGTGCTGGGCGCGGTCACTATCTTCGCCGCACCGACCGTCGTCAGCGTGTTCAGCGACGACCCCGAGGTCGTCCGCATCGGGGCCGAGTTCCTCCAGTGGGTCGCCCCGACCTTCGGCTTCATCGGCATCGTCCGGGCCTACTCCGGCGGGTTCCGCGGGGCCGGCAAGACCCTCACCGCGGCGGCGCTGGCGGTCACGATGCTCGGCGTCATTCGCCTGCCGGTCGCCTGGGTCGCCTCCCGCCCGGTCGCGGTCCCGGCGTGGCTCGGCCCCCAAGTCGTCGACCTCTTCGCGTACTCGCTGGCCGAACAGGGCATCTGGCTCGCCTTCGGCGTCTCGAACGTCCTCGCCGCCGGCATCGCGGCCGCCTGGTTCCTCCGGGGGACGTGGCGCGACGCCGACGCGCGGGCCGGCGGCGAGCCGGCCGTCGCGGACGACTGAGAGAAGGGAGAGACCGGGTCGGCGTCAGCGCCGCTCGGCCCGCTCGAAGCGCTCGTCGGTGAGGTACACGTCGCCGTCCCGGACCGCGACCGCGATACTGTCGAGGGCGTCGCCGGCACAGGGACCGTGCGTACAGACGCCGTCCTCGGGCTCGAACTGCGCGCCGTGTCTGTGACACACTAGCTGGTCACCCCGCACAATCGCGCCCCGGCCCGGGTCGAGGGGGACTTCTGGCCGGTGGGGACAAGAGTTGCGCCAGGCGGCGACGGCGTCGCCCGAGCGGTGCAGGATGCAGTCGACGCCGCGCCGGCCGTCGCGGGCTTCGAACACGAGCGTGCTGTCGGTCGGCACCGCGTCGAGGGCGGCGATGCGGCGCGGGTCGTCGCTGTCGGTCTCCTGGCCGTCGTCGGCCGCCCGGCCGCCGGCCGAGAAACTGAACCGGACGGTCGCGTCGCCGGCGTCGACCTCGCCGTCGTCGTCGTGTACTCGGACCGACTCCGACTCCTCGCCGGTGTCGACGGTCACGTCCACGGGGTCGCTCATAGCCACTGGTCGTCCGGTGACGTACATAGCGATATCGGAGTCGACCGGGGCTGCCGGTTGCAAAACGGAGTTATGTCAGGGGGGTTGAACGTCTGTATGGACCGAGACGACGTCTCCGTCGAAGTGGAGGTCGAGGTAGAGGTAGACACAGCGGAACTGGAAACCGAGGTCGAGGACATGGCGGAGTTCGAGGCGGAACTGGAGGGCAAGGGCGTCCAAATCGAACTCGAGGCCGAGGTCGAGTTCGCCGAGAGCGAGGCCGAGAGTCAGGAAGAACCGGCCGACGACACACCCGAGGCGAGCGACGAGGACGGCGAGGACGAGGCCTAGGTCCGCTAGTCCCGGTCAGCCGCCCGGACGTACAGCCCGTAGCGGTACAGCGACCCGTCGTCCCACAGGAGCTGTCCGTTGACTGCGTCGTCGACCGTTCCGAGTCCGAGTCGGTCGAGGAGCGCCTCGAAGGGGGTCGAGAGCGGCGTCGTTTCGACGTGGCGGCCGCGACTGCGTGCGCGGTCGAGCGTCGACCGCACGTCGGCCCGGAGCGACGCCCCCGAGAGGTCGGCGTCGATTCTGGTAGCGAACACGACCTCGCGGAACTGCTCGCGCGAGGGCGCGATTTCGAGCGCCAGCGTGGAGTAGGCCGTCTCTGAGAGCCGTCGCGTCTCCGTCTCGATGCGGTAGTTCCACGGGCCGCCGGACTCCATCGTGACGACCCGCCCGTCGAGAGTCCCGTCCGCGAGGGGGCTCTCGCGCTCGGCGGACCGTCGGAGGACGTACGCGCCGTTCCGAAGGAGGTCGGCGCTCGCACCGTCACCGTCGGTCTGGGCGTGGCTGTGGAGGATTTTCGCCACGCGCGCGCTCGGCCGGTCCAGCGAGTCGACGGGGACGGCGTCGTCGGGCACGGTCGCGTCGTCAGCCAGCGGGGCCGCGCGGACGAGCGTCCGCTCGACGGTGTCGCTACCGGTGACGACGGCGTCGGTCTGGTAGTATCGGCCGTCGTACTCGACGTACGCGTCTTCCGGGACCGGGCGGTAGCCGTGCGTCGTATGGCGGCCGTCGGGGAGGACGGTTTCGAGGGCCTCGTGGGCGGGCACACCGAACAGCGGGTCGTCGCTGGGCTCGTAGAGCGCGTGCCCGACTGGCGACGCCGCGACCGTCTCGACGGTGAGCGTGTACTCGCGGTTCGGGCCGTCAGAACCGACCACGTCGGACGTGGTACAGCCGGCGAACCCGGCAAGTGCTATCGACCCCGCGGCCTGGAGGAGGCGGCGGCGAGTGCTGTCGGGGACCATACGTGAGCCGTACAGACCGTCCGGGGAAAGTTCTGTGGAGCCGCCGGAGCGCGGCGGTCGTCCACGTCGGGACAGCCGGCGGCCTCACTCGAACCAGTCGACGAAACTGCCGTCGAGCAGCGTCTCCTCCTGGTTGCGGATGTAGGTGGCCTGCATCCCCCAGATGGCCTCCGCCAGCGGGACGTTCTCCTCGACGCGGCGGCGGACGTAGTCGTGTTTCCAGCGGGCGGGCGTGAGCCGGCGGTCGACGCGCTCGCGCAGCGGCCGGATGTAGCTGTGGGCCTCCTCGGCCGAGAGCCCGCGCTGTTCGAGGCCCTCGCGGGCATGCTCGAACAGTTCGCCGTATATCTCCTCGGTGCTGGTCGTCGTCGCCCCGTCGGCGGTTATCCACTCGATTTTCGCCCGGAGGCCGTTCCGGGCGGCGGTGTAGAAGTTCTTCTTCGCCGTCTCCCAGTCCAGCGACCGGATGGGATGTTCGAGCTGTGGCAGGCTCTCCATCAGGCCCGCGAAGACGGCCGCGAAGCCGATTGCGTCGTCGACGGTCGGCTGTGCGGCCAGCGGGCGGAACTCGATGCGGGCGTTGGCCGCCGACCGCGTCGCCCCCTCGAACACCGGCCTGACCCACCGCCAGTAGGAACCGTGCTTGTGCCGGAAGTGGACGAAGTCGTCGTCGAAGCGGGTGCCCGACTGCAGGTCGACCGGGACGATGGTGTCGTCCTCGACGATGTCGTCGATGGCCGCCTCGACTGAGTCGAAGTCCGGCGGGAAGCAGACTTTCGGCGGCGTCGGGTCGCCGGCGGGCGGGTTCAGCACCGACTCGAAGACGCCGATGCGGTTCTCCATGTGCGCGCCGGCGACGATTTCGGGGTCCGGTGCGTCGTCGTACAGGTCCGGCGGGAAAAACGGCGAGTTGACGCCGAGGGCCAGAAGCGGCGCGGCGATGCGGAGCGCGTAGCTGAAATACTCCGGCAGGTCCGGAGCGTGGGGAATCTGGTAGTGGGGCTGAATCGAGGTGATGAGCGACTCCGGCATCACCGTCTCGGCCTGCAGCGAGGCGTGTGGCGCGTCGATTTCGAACGCCGAGGGGTAGTCCGTGTTCGCCATCGTGTGATAGCGGACGGAGTCGGACATGTTCGTCCCGATGCGGACACCGCTCTGCTCGACGCAGTCACAGAGGTACTCGCGGGCCGTCTCGCCGGCTGGCGGGACGGTCCACATGCCGTCGGAGACGAGGCGGATGCCCTCGTTTCGAACCCGCTGCTGGGCCGGCAGCAGCGAGGCCTTCAGCTCGTTGCGCTGGGCCACCAGCCCGTGGGAGTTCAACGGCTGCGGGCTCGTCTGCATCTCCGCGTTGTGCAACCCGAGTTCCTTCTCGAACCCGATGAGTTCGAGCAACTGGCGGGGGACCCGCTGGAGCGCGTCTGTCTGGTCGTCGACGGCGTACAGCTCCAGCTCCATCCCGACAATCGCCTCGGTGTTGTCGAACGTCCCGTCACGAACGGCGGATTTGAGCGCCTCAGCCTCCTCGCGAGCACGCTCGTTGAACGCCTCGGTGTCCGTCGTGAGCGCCTCGGCCACCCGGTCCGCCAGTTCCGAAGCCGACATGTCCCCGGCTTTGCGGCCACGGGTGTTAAGAATGCCCCCGTGGACTCACACAAAAACAACACCACATCCGCTCACAGCAGTTCGCCGACGTCGATCACTCCCGACCTCGCCGAAAGAGCAGTTCACACATGCTCACAGCAGTTCGCCGACGTCGCTCATCGTCTCCCCCAGGGGGTCTCGCTCCTCTGTCGTAAGCGCACCCTCCACCGCGTCGCGGGCGGCGGGCAGCGGTTCGTGGGTCTGAACGTACACGGCCAGGGCGAACTCCCGCTCGGAGACGCCGGCGAGCGCGATGGCATCGCTGCGGGAGAGGTCCCCGGCGAGCCAGTCGGCGACCACCTCGCGGCCCGTCGGACCGACCGGCGTCACCTGCTCGCCCAGCAGATGGAGCGTCTTGGCGGCGGTCACGGGCGCGACGCCGGCGGCACGGCCCGCGTCGCCGACGCTCCTGCCGGCGGCGTAGGCCTCGACGAGCGTCGCCGCTGTCGCCGCCGAACACGGGAGGTCGTCGGCGACCGGGACCAGTCGCTCAGAGAGCGGCGCGTCGGTCTCGTCGACGGCGGCGACGCCGCGGTCACGCTGGCGAGTCGTGACCTCGACGCCGGCGGCGATGTCCGACAGAGCCATTAAAATATCCTTTCCAGTTCCGGAATTTAATGCTGTCGGTGTCTCGATAGGCGACGGCGGTCGGCCGACCGGCTACCTACCGGTTACCGGTAGGTAGTTTCGCCCGGAACGTTCCGAAACCCCGCCGCTGCATCGGTTTTTTAACCCCCGGTCCGGCCGTAGTCGTACCCATGAGCACGACAGTGACGCACTGTCCGGAATGTGATGGGTCGGTCAAACAGCAGGGCGTCGAGTCGGTCTGCAGTCACTGCGGCCTGGTCGTCGGCGAGGACGCCATCGACCCCGGGCCGGAGTGGCGCTCCTTCGACGATGACGACACCGACCGGGCACGCACGGGTGCACCGTTGACGCGGTCCCGTCACGACCGCGGCCTCTCGACGGAAATCGGCCGGTCGACGCGGCTGAAAGGACGCAAGCGCCGCCAGTTCGCCCGCCTCCGGCGCGAGCACAACCGCGCGCAGATAAGCTCGAAACGCGAGCGGAACAAGGTGTACGCCTTCACGGAAATCCGGCGTATCGTCGGTTCGATGGCGCTCTCGGACGCGATACGCGACCGGGCCTGCGTACTGTTCGAGTCCGCACAGAACGAGGACCTGCTCCAGGGGCGGACGCTGGAAGGGTTCGCGGCCGCGGCCGTCTACGCCACCTGTCGGACCGAGGGCGTCGCCCGGACCGTCGACGAACTCTGTACCGTTGCCAAGGCGACCCGGGCGGAGCTTCGGGCGGCCTACGACGCCCTGAACCGGGAGCTCGGACTGCCGACGGGGCCCATCGACCCGCGGGAGTACGTGCCGCGGTTCGCGACGGCGCTGGACCTGCCGACGGCGGTCCGACAGCGCGCGGAGGCGCTCGTCGACGAGGCGCGGGAGCGTGGGCTGGTCAGCGGGCGGAACCCGGCCGGCGTGGCGGCAGCGTGTCTCTACACCGCGGCTCGGGAGCAGGACGTGGCGCTCACACAGGCCGAGGCGGCGGCGACGGCGGACGTGACGCCGGTCACGCTGCGGGGCACCTACACCGAACTACAGGAGTAGACGGCGTCGGCGAGCGCCCGGATCGAATCCCGCGCCGGCGTCTCGGGTGCCGTTTCTCGAATCGGCTGGCCGTGCGTCTGTGCCGTCGCCAGCGGCTCGCTCTCCGGAACGGCGACGGCCGGCGCGCCGAATCGGTCCGCGACCGCGCCGGTCGCGGGAGTCGGGCCGGCGCGGTTGAGGACGACCCGGCAGAGGCCGGCGTCGAGTTCGCGGGCCAGCGCCCGGACGCGGAGCGCGTCGGCGAGGGCCGCGCCCTCCGGTGTCGTCACGAGCACCGCGGCGTCGGCGGCCGCGAGGGGGAGTCCCACGTCGGCGTGCAGGCCGGCCGGCGAGTCCACGACGACCCAGCGGTAGGTCCGCTCCAGCGCGGCGAGGACGTCCGCGATACCCCGCAGGTCGGCGCTTCGAGCGCCGGCCAGCGTCCGCCCGCAGGGAACGAGGGGCACGGGCCCGTCCTCGCGGACGGCCTCGTACGGGTCGGCGCGGTCGGCGAGAACGTCGTGGAGGTCGGGGCCGCGGCTGGAGGGGAGGTCCGCCATCCCGAGGTCGCCGTCGACGACGACGCCGCCAGCGTTCGCGGGTGCGTCCGGTCGGTCGAGCGCGTCGAGTTCCGCCGCGAGGTTGTACGCGATAGTCGACTTGCCGACGCCGCCCTTGCCGCCGGTGACCGCCAGAATCATGCGAGCCGGACCAGCGTCTCGGTCGGCACCGTGGCGGCCGCCCGGCGGTCGGCGAGCCGCTCGGCCCGCCGGGCCAGCGCCCGGAGCGTTTGCTCGTCCGCATCGCCGCGTGCCGCGACCGCCCGGGCTCCGGACAGGCCGCCGGCCGCCCGAACGGCGTCGGTCGCCGCCGGCAGCGAGTCCGCCTCGGCCAGCCGCTCGGCCCGGTCGACGCGCCGGGCGACGGTTTCGAGCCACTGCGACACGGAGTCGGGGAGGTGCTGGTCCGACCGCTGCCCTCGTACAGTCCGCGGTTCGGCCGGCGGCGGCCCCGGTTCCGACCCCTGTGCGACGGCGGTCCCGTCCGGTCGCCGACCCCGGCCTTCGGCCGCCCCCGCTGGGTCGCTCGTCGGCACGGCGTCGGCGGGCGGCGACGGGTCACCGAGTTCCCGGACGACGGCGTCGATGGAGTCGAGTCGCTCGTCCGCCGGCACGTCGTCGGGGGCGGGCTCGACGCTCGCCAACTCCGCCGGCTGGTCGGTCGGCGGGGCCGGCGTCGCGTACCCGAGGGCGTGCGTGCCCGGGCCGACGACCCCGTCGAAGCCGTTCTCGGTCCAGCCGGCCTCGGGGACGCCCTGTCGTCTCGGCGGCCAGAGGGGGCCGTCGAGGCGGTTCCGGACGGTGATACGAGTCGGTTCGGCGATGTCGTCGACGGTCGCCGTGACGAGCGTCACGCCGTCGACCCGCTCGGCGCGACAGTCGAAGCTAACCATAGGGACGGTGCCCCGGTCCTGCAGTTTAAACCTCAGCAGCGGACGACCGGTGCATCGAGACAGTCCGCCGCGGCCGTCGGGGTCCCGAACCGGTCCGTTTCGAGGACCACCGGTGCGGGCGTCCGAGCGACCCGGAGGACGGCCAGGGCGGCCGTCACGGGGTCCGCCTCGAACGGGTCGTCGGGAAGCGGCCCCGGAACAGTTTCGACGGCCCGGGCGAACGCACCGGCACACCGGTCGACGAGTGTCGCTCGGGCGCTCCGCCGGAGGTTGGCCAGTTCGTCGGACAGTCGCCGCTGTTCCGCCAGCGCGTCCCGATAGGCGCGTGCTCGCTCCCGGCGGAGTTCGCGCGTCTCCCTGGCGGCGGCCCGGCGCGTCTCCCGCTCGCTCAGTTCCGTCGCGGCGTCCCGGAGCGCGGCCTGTGCCGGTCCCTCGTCCGCCCCGACCGCCCTGCGAGCGGCGAGCCGACCGCGGTGGGCAGCGACTGTCTCCCGCAGGTCGTCGACGGTCGCCGCCGGAACCGGGTCGACGGGGTCCGGGAGGTCCGGCGGCGAACAGTCGAGGTCGGCCAACTGGGCACGGCACTCGGCGATAGCCTCGTCCTGCGGCGTCTCGTGCCCCTGCGACCGGGCGGCGGCCGCGAGCGCGGTCCGCGTTCGCAGCCCCATCGACGAACGGACGTGGCCGGCGTAGGCGTATACGGCCGGCGGCTCCGGGCAGGAGACGGCCGGGAGACACCGCTGCCCGCGGATGCCCGCGGCGAGGGCCGTCCCATCGACCGGGCGAGGCCGGAGGTCGACGACAGCGCCCGTGTACGTGGTCCCGGCGACGCGGAGCTTCACAGGTCGACGCCCCGGAGTTGCTCCGGGGCCGGGAGGTCACGGCCCGACGCGAACCGCTCGTAGGGCGTCGCCGGCTCCGTCCGCGCCTCGTAGCGCCTGGCCGCCTCGCGGACGCGCTCCGGCACGTCCGCCGGCTCGAACGGCTCGACGCGTTCTAGCTGGACGTCAAGCCCGTGTTTCTCGTGGAGCCGGAGCGCCTGGAAGGCCCCGAACTCGGTTCCGGAAAGCAGCGCCGCTCTCCCGAACTGGCGAACGACACAGTCTTCGTGGGCACGACAGGCGTTCCGCAGGTCCCTGCGTGCCGCCCGGGAGTAGGTGACGACGAGTAGCACTGGTCGAACGTTGCTATTATTGCTATAAAATTTTACTGAATTGAAGTGGTTTTCGAGTGAATATATAGGTGGGTGGCGAGACAGATAGAGGGAGTCAACCGGGGCAAAACGGCACAATCTGCGGGAGAAATCAGCAGTCCCACGACATCGGGACGGCCTACTCGACGGCCGTGACGGTGAACTCGCCGGCGTCGGAAACGAGGTCCCGGACGCGTTCGCGGGCTGCTGTCTCGGACGGCGCGAGGACCACGAGCCCGTCAACGGCGGCCCCGCCGCTCGCCCGGTATGCCTGCAGGTCGCCCTCGAACTCGGTCGCGTAGGTCCGGAGCGTCCCGCGAACGTCCCGTTCGAGGTCACCGAGCGACTTCGACCCGGCCTCGAAGTCGGCCAGCGCCTCCTCGATGTTGCGGAGCGCGGAGATGCGGTCCATGTCAGGTCGTCCGGAGGTGGTCGGTGCGGGGCTCGTACACCTCGCCTTTCTGTTTCAGTTTGTCTATCTCGTGTTCGGCTTTGGACTCGTCGATGCCGACTTCCTCGGCCCGTTCGATGACGACGTCGGCGGGCGCGCCCTCGTCGTACTCGTCCTCGATGTCGGAGATGATGCCCTTGATGTTCTGGATGCGGTCGCGCTGGGTCTTGGACTGGCCCGTCTCGACCACGTCGGCGTCGAACTCGCCGGTTTCGGGGTCGACTCCGATTTCCTTCAGGCAGTAGTGGGCGATGTCGACGGCCCGGTCGGCGTCGGCCTCGTCGACGGTGTCAGACAGCCGAATCCGGGCAGAGGCCTCGGCCAGTCGGACCAGCGCCTCCAGTTTCCGGGCGGTGACCGGGACCGGCGCGTCCTCGTCCTGTCCCTTGAGCCGCAGGTCGACGTAGAAGTCCTCGATGCGCGATTTCGCCTCCTCGGTCATCGTCGGGAAGCAGTTGCGCTTGGCGTAGGCGACGTACTTCCGGAGCAGGTCCGGTTCGATGGTCGGCGCAACCTCCTCGGTGACCGTGTCGACCTCCTCCTCGCTGAAGTTCGAGGTCGGGTTCTGCGTCCGGTGAGTGTTGAGTTCGCCGGCGTAGTTGGTCTGGATGATGTGCTCGGCGAGGTTCCGGTCGGCCTCCTCGTCGGGCTTGTCGGTGACGGTGAAGATGAGGTCGAACCGGGAGATGAGCGCCGGTTCGAGGTCTATCTGCTCGCCGATGGGCTCGTACTGGTCGAAGCGACCGTACTTCGGGTTGGCCGCGCCCAGTAGCGAACAACGGGACTTGAGCGTCGCATTGATGCCGGCCTTCGAGACACTGATGCGCTGTTGTTCCAGCGCCTCGTGCATCGCCGACCGGTCCTCCGGCGTCATCTTGTCCAGTTCGTCGATGGCGGCGATACCCTGGTCGGCCAGCACGAGCGCGCCGGCTTCCAGCGTCCACTGCTGACCGTCGCCGAAGTCGTCGCGGACGGCCGCGGCTGTCAACCCCGCGCTCGACGACCCTTTCCCGGAGGTGTAGACGGAGCGGGGCGCGATATTCTCGATATATGATAACATCTGAGATTTTCCGGTTCCAGGGTCTCCTATCAACAACATATGGAGGTCCCCGCGTATTCGAGATCCGTCAGGAAGCTCTTTGGTCACCCCCGAGAAGAGCTGGAGCATCATCGCGAGCTTCTCCTTCTCGTAGCCGTAGATGGAGGGGGCGATAGCGCCGACCATCTTGTCGTAGATGTCGGATTCGGTGGAGAGTTCGAATATTTTCTCTTTATCCGCGTCAGTAATATCCATGTCCTCGAACTGCTCGTCCTCGATTTCGACGCTGACGCCCTCCATGTAGATGTCGAACATCGGGGACTTCTCGTTGTCGTTGCCGCGCTGGTCGAGCTTGAGAACCCCGGTCACGCGGACGTGGTCGCCCGCGGTGACGTGGCCCGTGATGTCGTCCTCGATGTTGACGTCGATGGACTGGGGCGTCTCCCCGCCGCGCAGTCCCTCGGGGGACTCCTGGACGCGGAGCTTCTGGGCGTCGATGAACTGCGACTGGTCGGTGTTGAGTCGGAACGGGCCCTGCCGTTCACAACCCTGGCAGTCGTGGGGCTCCTGGAAGTCACCGGCCGTCTGTGGGATGCGCGTGAGCGTGCCACAGCGCTGGCACTCGAAGGCCGCCTCGATGACCTTCGGACGGACGTCGGTTGCCTTCCGGATGATGCCCTGGACGGCGACGAGGTTGCCGTGGTGTTCGTGGCGCAGGTCTCGGATGTCCTCCGACTCGGGGAGGTTGCGGACGCGGACGTGGGCCTGCCCGAGCGAGACGTCCACCGGGAGGTCGTACAGCCGGAGGGCCTCCTCGGCGTACTCCTGAATCTGTTCGGGCTTCGTGCGGTAGTCGTCGGCCAGGTCGGGGTCGAACCGATAGAGGTCGTCCCAGTCGATGTACAGCGACTTCTGGTCGTTGGGGTATTTCTGGGCGAGCTCACCGATTTCGTTTCGGTAGTAGTTGCGGTAGAACTCCTCGAAGCGGTCGATGAGTTCGGTGTTCTCGGCGGTCGCCATCTGAGTGGACAGTCGTTGTGCCCACTCGCCCAAGAAGGTTCGCAAACCGGGGTGGAACTGAAACGGGACGCCGTCGGAGACGGGACGGCGGCGGAACCGACCCCGAAACGAAGGGGTGGGTCAGTGGGACGGTAGTGCAGACACGACTGGGTCGCGCGGATTCGAAGTAAGCCGGGCGCGCCGGAGACTGTCGCACACGGTGTTCCCGGCAGTAAGATGGGATCGCTCGGATTTGAACCGAGGGGACGGGCACCCAAGGCCCGAAGGTTACCAAGCTACCCCACGATCCCGTATTAGAGTCTGGACCCGACAGCGAGTAAAGCGTTTCGTTGCGAAGTGCCCGTGTCACGCGGGAGCGAGGCCCCAGAAGTACGCGATACCGAGCGTCGTCACGACGGCGAAGACGGCCTGTAGCGGCGCGCCGACCCGCAGATAGTCGGTGAACCGGTAGCCGCCGGGACCGTAGACGAGGAGGTTCGTCTGGTAGCCGACCGGCGTCATGAACGCCGTCGAGGCGGCGAACGTCACGCCGAGGACGAACGCGAAGGCGTTGGCGTCCAGTTGCCGGGCGGTCTCGATGGCGACGGGAATCATCAGAACGACGGAGGCGTTGTTCGAGATGATGTTCGTCAGCAACGCCGTGACGAGGTACATCAGCCCGAGGACGACGGCGAGGCCGGCCCCGGCGGTGAGGACGCTGCCGGCCCCCATGACGAACAGTTCGGCGAGGAGGTCGGCGCCGCCGGTCTCCTGTAAGGCGATGCCCAGCGGGATGACGCCGGCGAGCAGGAAGATGACGTCCCACTGGACGGCGTCGTACAGCTCCGTCGGGCGCAGGCAGCCGGTGAGGACCATCGCGAGCGCGCCGCCGAGCGCCGAAATGACGATGTGGACCGGGGTCAGCGCCGCGACGCCGACGACGGCGGCGACGATGCCGACGGCGACGGGAATCTTCGACCGGCGGAAGTCGGGCCGCTGGACCTCCTGAGCGACGATGAAGTCGTTGTTGCGGTTGAGGCGGTCGATGCTGTCGGGAGTGGCCTGCACGAGGAGCGTGTCGCCGATGCGGAGCTTGACGTGGTCCATCCGCTGGCGGTAGAGGTCCTGGCCGTGTCGGAGCGCCAGTACGGTCGCGTCGTAGCGCTGGCGGAAGTTCGTGGAGACGAGCGTCTCGCCGATGAGCGAGGAGCCGGGGGCGACGACGACCTCGACGAGGTTCTTGCGCTCGTGTGCGGTCTCCAGTTCCGCGTCGTCGACCTCGACTTCCGGAATCACGTCCAGGCCCTCGACGTCGAGGAGGTCGACGAGGGTGTCCCGGTCGGTCCGGACGGCGAAGACGTCGCCGGCCCGGATGGACTTCTGGCCCAGCGGTTCGAGGAACGTCCGTTTCTCGCGGACCAGCTGGACGACGTCGACGTCGAACTCCGACGTGGCGAGGCCCTCGCCGACCGTCTGGCCGACCAGGGGGGAGTCCGCGCGGACGACGACCTCGGTGAGGTACTCGCCCATCTCGAACTCCTCGGTGAGGTCCTCCTCGACCGGGATGCGCGACGGGACCAGATACCGCCCGACGGTGAGGAGATAGACGGTGCCGACGACGGTCACGACGATGCCGAGCTGGGTGAACTCGAACATGCTGAACGGGCGGCCGATGAGTTCGGCGGAGAGCTGCGAGGCGAGGATGTTCGTCGAGGTGCCGATGAGCGTCAGCATCCCGCCGAACATCGAGGCGTAGGACAGCGGCAGGAGGAGCTTCGACGGGGAGAGCTTCCCCGTGTGCGCGATGTCGGTCACCATCGGGAGGAGGATGGCGACGGCGGCGGTGTTGTTGATGAACCCGGAGATGGGGGCGACCAGGCCGACGGTCGCACCCAGCTGTCGCGTCTCGCTGTCTCCGGTCAGCGGGGCGAGCTTCGAGCCCAGAATCTGGACGATACCGGTCCGCTGGACGCCGTCGGAGAGGATGAACATCGCGAGCACCGTTATCGTCGCCGTCGAGGCAAAGCCCGAGAGCCCGCGGTCGAGCGGCGAGACGCCGTCGCCGGCCTGGTGTAACACGTACACCGGTTCGGCGAGCAGGCCGAGGTCGACCGCAAGTACCGTCGCCGGTTCGGCCAGCATCAGGGCGACCATGACGCCGATGGCGGTCACGTCGACCGGCAGCGCCTCCGTCGCAAACAGGGCCAGCGCGGCGACGATGACCGCGAACACGAACAACATCCCCGGCGTGACAGGTGGCAGCGACACGTCTGTCCCCTGCGGGGCCAGCGACAAAAGGATGGGTCGTTTGCGGCCGGACGGGCCGGCGACCGACGTTTATCCGTGTCGGGGCCGAACGAACGCCAGTGAGCCTCTTCAACGACCTCGGCCGGAAGGTCGAGGAAATGAAACAGGAGGTCGAGACCGCGTCCGACGAGGAAGCCACCCATCGGTGCGCCGAGTGCGAGACGCTGCTTTACGCGGACCACGGCGAGTGCCCGGAGTGCGGGAGCGCGTCGGTCGTGGCCCGGAGCGGATAGCTACGGCCGCCGAGCGCGGACTTACCGCGCCGGCCCGTCGCGTCCCAGGTCTTCCAGCAGGGCGTCGTAGCTCCGGGCGAACACCGCCTGCTTCCTGAGCGACGTCATCGCGACCTGGAAGACCGGGACGGCGAACTGCCCGGCCGGTCCGGTAACGACGACGGCCGCCTCGTGCTCCGTAGCGTCGGTCCACTCGCCGTCGAGGTGTCGGACCAGCACCTCGCCGAAGTACCCGCCGAGTTCCCGGACGACGCTCGTGAACGCCCGGTCGTCGAACGACGCGTCGCTCCCGAAGGTCGTCTCGGCGAAGCGCTCGGCGTCCCACTCCGCGTCGACCAAGTCGTCAAGCCGCGAGAGCGAGGCCGGCGAGAAGTCGAGGTCGCGTTCGCCCCAGAACTCGGCGAACTCGGCGGCAGTGTCGGCGTGAGCCGCCCGAACCGTGCCGGGCTCCCAGGGGCGGGCCGTCGAGTCGGTGACCCCATCGTTGCCAGCGGGCGACGAATCTCCGCCCCCGTCGCCGGGCGGCACTTCGGGCGATTGGTTCGGATTCCCGCCGACGGCCGGGTCGCCGAGCGCGTCGGCGGCGGCCGTCGCGTCGCTTTCGAGCGCCGGCTCCGCCTCGTCGATGTACGCGGCCGCCTCGTCCGCCGTCGTCCCGCCAGCGGCCTCCTCCGGGGTCGCCTCATCGGCGGCCTCCTCCGTCACCGTCTCGCTGACCTCGGGCGGTCGTTCAGCGGTGTCGGTGGCTGGAGCGTCGTGTTCGTCGGCAGCGTCGTCGACCCCCGTCGGCTCGGCGACGGGACCGTCGGCGTCGCCTTCGGCCGTCCCGCCCTCGTCGGCGTCGAGTGCCAGTTCGGATTCCAGCCGCGTCACGACGGCCGCAAACACCGGGTCGTCGCGGAACGACCGCCTGGCCACGTCGAACACCGCGACGGTGACGGCGTCGTCCGGGCCGGCGACGGTGACGCCCCACCGGCCCCCGGACTGGACCCACTCGCCGTCGTAGGCCCGCACGAGCACCTCGCCGAGGTAGCTCCCGAACCGGACCGTGTTCCCGGTGTAGGTCGTCGCGTCGGCGTCGTCCGCGGTCTCCCCGTCGTAGCTCTCCTCGACTGCGGCATCGAGGCGAGCGAGCGCGGCGGGGTCGAACGTCAGCGGGTCCGCCCCGTCGACGACGGCGTCGGCGTACCGGCGGAACGCCGCCGGGTCGAGCGTCGCCGTATCCAGGCGGTCCGACCCGTGGTCGTCGGCGGTCCGCTCGTCCCCGTCGGCCGCCGAACCGTCGCCGCCGACGGCGCGACGGATGGTATCGAACAGGCCCATGGGCACCGGAAGCACGTGCCGCTACAAGAATGTGTGCCCGAGCTGACGGTCGAGGAACAGGTTCGACTAGTGCTCGTCGCGTAGTTCCATGTCGGCGACGATTTCGTAGGGGTGGTGCTCCTTCCGGATGCCGTCGAGCAACTGGAACGCCTCGTCGGGCGCGAGGAAGTGCCGGGTCACGGCCCGGCCCAGCGGCGTCGGTTCGAGGCCGTCGATGAACTCGTATTCGAGCAGTTTGCCCAGCGCGTGTTTCGTCGGCACCGCGCCGACCATCCGGTCGTTGAGCCGCTTGGCCTGCTTGCCGGCGACGGTGACGTTCGCCAGCGTCTCCTCGACGGCCGCGCCCTCGTCGTAGCGGGTGATGACCGGCTCCATCTCGCCTTTCAGGAGCTTGAACGCCACCTCGTCCTCGGTCATCTCCATGCTGTTGTGGTACGAGCAGTCCGGTTCGACCAGCATGTAGACGGTCCCCTTGTCGTGGTAGTCCGGGCGGCCGGCCCGGCCGAGCATCTGGCTGAACTCCTGGACGGTGAGCCACTCGATGCCCATCGCCAGCGAGTCGAAGATGACCTGCGAGGCCGGGAAGTCGACCCCCGCCGCGAGCGCCGCCGTCGTCACGACCGCCGCCAGGTCCTGGTCGGCGAACTGCCGCTCGACGCGCTGGCGCTTCCGGTTGTCCAGCCCGGCGTGGTACGGCGCGGAGCTGTACTCCAGTTTCCGGGAAATCTGGTGACAGCGCCGCCGGGAGTTGGTGAAGATGATGGTCTGGCCGCGGTACCCCTTGCTGGATTTGTTGTCGAAGGCCCGCTTGACCAGCTTGTTCTCCGTGTCGATTTTCTCGCGGCCGTCGGCGAAGGTGACGTGGCGCTCGATGGGGACCGGCCGCTCCTCGAACTCGATGAGCGTGGCCCGCAACTGGTCGGCCAGCTGACCGGGGTTGCCGACCGTCGCCGAGAGGTAAATCCACTGCGTGTCGCCGCTGTCGGGCGCGCCGCCGGTTTCACAGTAGTATTTCAGCCGGGAGATGAGCCCGTCGAGCCGGTGGCCCCGCTCGTCCTCGCCGAGCGTGTGGACCTCGTCGATGACGACGGTGCCGACGGTGCCCAGGTCTTTGCCGGTCCGGAGCGCGTGGTCGATGCCCTCGTAGGTCCCGACGATGACGTCGGCCTCGGGGTCGAAGCGCCCGCCCTCGTCGGCGATGCGGCTCGCGCCCACCCGGAGCGAGACATCGACCATGTCGCCGTAGCGGTCCTTGAACTGCTCGTACTTCTGGTTCGCCAGCGCGACCAGCGGGACGAGAAACAGCATCGTCCCCTTGCCGTTGAGGACGCGGTCGATGCCGGCCATCTCGCCGACGAGCGTCTTCCCCGTCGCCGTCGCGCTCACGACCAGCTGGTCGCGGCCCTCGGTGGCCCCGTGCTCGACGGCGAGGCTCTGGACCGGCAACAGGGTGTCGAACCGGGATTCGAGGTGCTCCTGCATCCCGGGATGGAGGTCGAGCGAGTCCACCCGGACGGGGTCGACCTCGTCGACGGTCGCCGAAATCTCGTCGAACTTCGTCAGGTCGGGGTCCAGTTGGCCCGACAGGAGGTTCGTCACCCGGTCGAGGTCCTGGACTTCGAGCAGGAGCTCTTCGAGGCGGTCGCGGGCGTCGGCGCTGATGCTGCCCGTGAACGCGAGTTCGCGGTCGAGCTGCTGGCGAGCGCACTCCGGACAGATTGTCTCGTCGTCGGTCTCGATAGCGGTCTCGCTGGTAATCGGCGAGTAGCGCCCGTCCGAGGCACACAGCCGGCAGGTCCGGACGACCTTGGCCTCGACCTGGTAGGCGTCGAGGGTCTCGCGGATGCGGTCGCGCGCACGCGGTGCGGTCTGTTCTGAGATGCGAATGCGGGCCGCACGGCGGGCGAGCTCGACGAACTGGTCGGGCGAGCGGAGCTCCTCGCTGGTCCCGTCCTTGACCCGGAGCCGGCGCGGGCGGGGCCCGGCGTCGGTCTCCTTGAGTTCGAGGATAGCGTGGAAGAGCCGCTCGCCGTCCCGCTGTGCGACGACGCGGTACTCGTCGCCGTGTTCGTGGAGGAACAGCGTCTCTACCTGTGCGGCCTGCTGTGACACAGTCGTACAGAGGCGACTGCGCTACTTGAGCGGTTCGGACTAGGTGTGAGTGGGCCGAACACGCAGCGACGGTTTCGAACAGCCAGAGAGCCCCCTCGCGGACGACTCGCCTGACTCCGTGCGCTCCTCGCTCCGCTGCGGTGCTACGGTCGTCAGACTCGCCCGCCACTCGGCCCTTTCAGTCCCACCCACGGTGGACTGGTCGGCCGGCCCGAGAGCGGCCGGTCCGGGCCTCGGCTATCGCTGTTCACGGACTGGGCCAAGTACTGCGACCACTCACTCCTGCAGCGTGATTTCGTCGTCGCCGGCGGGAACCGCACAGAGGAACGCGCCGGGGTCGTCGCCGTCGTTGCGGTACCAGTGGACCGCGCCGGCGGGGATGTAGAGGCTGTCGCCGGCCTCGACCTCGTACTCCTCGCCGTCGATGCCGACGGTGTACCGGCCGGCGAGGACGTGCTGCTGGTGTTCGACGTCGTTGGTGTGTTTCGGCACGCTGCCGCCGGGCGCGAGCGTGAAGCGCCGAATCGCGAGATTGCCGCCGCCCCGTTGTGCGCCGACGAGGACACCTTTTTCGAGCCCCTCGGCCGCGTCGACGGTCTCGTACTCGACGTCCTCGGCCCGGCGAATCAGTGGGTCGCTCATGTCCACGCCGACGCGGGCACGGTGCAAAGACGTACCGGCGACGCTGCCCGCGACAGTCCCGCCAAGGGGGCTTAAGACCGTCGGCCGAGAAACGACGGGTATGCGCCGGTTCCGCATCGGAAGCGCGTTCGGAATCCCCATCCAGCTGGACCTGACGTTTCTCCTCGTGTTGCCGCTGTTCGCCTGGATTATCGGGACACAGATAGGGCAGACGACCGAGCTGTTGAACGAGACGTTGAACGCCGGGCTCGACGCCGCCGTCCTCACCGACGGCACGCTCGTGTGGGTGCTCGGCGTCGGCGCGGCCGTCGGCCTGTTCACCGGCGTCGTCCTCCACGAACTCGGCCACTCGCTGGTGGCCATCCGCTACGGCTTCCCCATCGACTCCATCACGCTCTGGCTGTTCGGCGGCATCGCACAGCTCAGCGAGATGCCCGAGGACTGGAAGCAGGAACTGGTCATCGCCATCGCCGGCCCGGTCGTCAGCATCGCCGTCGGCACGGTCTGTTACGTCGCGTTCCAGGTGCTCCCCAGCGGCTCGGCCACCGCAATCGAGTCGGCGCGGTTCATCCTCGCGTATCTGGCGCTGATGAACCTCGCGCTGGCGGCGTTCAACATGCTCCCCGGCTTCCCGATGGACGGCGGCCGCGTCCTGCGGGCGCTGCTGGCCCGCCGGCGGTCCTACGCCAGAGCCACCACCATCGCCGCGGAGGTCGGGAAAATATTCGCCGTCTTCCTCGGCCTCTTCGGCATCTTCGTCCTCGGGAACATCTTCCTCGCCGGCCTCGCCTTCTTCATCTACATCGGCGCGGCAGGGGAGTCCCGCCAGACGTCGATGCGGGCCGCGTTCGAGGGCGTCACCGTCGCGGACGTGATGACGCCGGCCGACCACGTGACGACGGTGTCCGAGGACGTCTCCGTCCGGGAGCTCATCCAGACGATGTTCCGGGAGCGCCACACCGGCTACCCGGTCGAGCGCGACGGCGAGGTCGTCGGCCTCGTGACGCTCGAAGACGCCCGCGCCGTCCGGGAGGTCGAGCGCGAGGCCTACACCGTCGGCGACGTGATGACGACGGAGATTATCACGATACGCCCGGAGACCGACGTGATGGACGCGCTGACATCGCTCCAGCAGAACTCCGTCGGTCGCCTCCTCGTCACCGACGAGGACGGCTCCTTCCAGGGGCTGCTCACCCGCTCCGACATCATGACCGCGCTCTCGATTATCAAGTCCAGCAGCGACTACACCGCCATCGGCGACCCGGAGACCCGGACCGTCCGCCCGGAGTCGAAGATAGAGCGGTAGTCACTCGCCGGCGAGACACGACATCGCCTCCTCGTCGGAGACCTGCTCGAACCGCTCGTAGTACTGACCGACGGCGCGGAAATCGGACGGACAGGCCAGACAGACCACCTCGTCGACCAGCGTCTCGAGGTCAGCGATGGCCCGCGGCGAGCCGACCGGGACCGCGAGCACGAGTCGCTCGGGGCCCGCCTGTCTGAGTTGCTCGATACAGGCCCGGGCCGTCGCGCCGGTCGCCACGCCGTCGTCGACGAGACACACCCGCTTGCCTGTAAGCGCCGGCGACGCCGCCGTGTCCCGGTACCGACGGGCCTTCTGTCGTGCTACTTCGGCCATCTCTGCCCGCGTGCTCGCGACGTACTCGCGGGGAATCCCTCTGTTCTCGATGACGTCGGTGTTGAGCCAGACCGACCCGTCGGCCGCGACGGCACCGACGGCGAACTCGGGGTTGTCCGGCGCGCCGATTTTCTTCGCAACCGCGATATCCAGCGGCGCGCCGAGCGCGTCGGCGACGGCCCGCCCGACCGGCAGTCCGCCACGCGGTATCGCCAGGACCACGTCGGCCTCGATGTCCCGCTCGCGCAACGCCTCGCCCAGCCGTCGGCCGGCGGCGCGCCTGTTCTCGAACGTCGGGGGGCGGTCGCGTGCCATACCGGTCGGTTCGCTGTCCAGCGGCAAATATCTCCGCACACTCGCGGCCGATGGGCCCCGTGTCAGTCGCCGTCCAGCGCCGCGGCAATCGCTTCGAGTTCTTCCTTCCGGAACGGCCGCTCCGCGCCCGCCGGGTCGTCGTCGTCCCGCTCGCCGATTCGGAAGAGAATCCCCGCCCGCATCTGTGGCTTCGACGGCAGTCGGTCCGCGTCGATGTCGTACCCGACGGCCTCACAGATTGCCGCCAGGGCCTCCTTGGTGAAGGCAGTCGAGACCGGGCGTTCGTACCGCCCGACGGCCGCGCGTATCTCGTTTCGCAGTTCGTCGACAGTCGGTGACATACCCACACGGGCGACGGGACCGATTGTGTAGGTTCCGGTCCGGCTACGCCGACACACTGGCCGGGACAGCGGCGTCTGTTCGGGGGACTCCGGCCCGCCATCGCAGTTCCGCCCGGGAGACCCGCCCGAACTCTGCTCGCCGGTGACAGCCCGGACACAGCGAGACGACGTTGTCCAGCGTGTGTGCGTCCCGAACCGTGAGCGCCGGCACCGCAGCGAACAGTCGGACCGGCACGATGTGGTGCACGTCCGGGTTCCGTCCCAGTTCGTCGGCAGTAGTGCCACAGAGGACGCAGGCGTAGCCGTCCCGGTCGAGGGCCCGCTCGCGCACCGCCCGCCAGCCCGGCCCGTACTCGCCGACACCGCCGCCACGCCAGTTCGGATGCCCGTCGCCGGTGAACGCCTCGGAGAGCCACGCGGCGTGACACTCGCGGCTACAGAGGACGACTTCACCCGTGATATCGCTTGGATACCGCTCGACTTGACCTTCACAGACGGAGCACTCGAAACTGAGTTTCCCGCCGTTCCAGTTTGGATTGTCCGAGCCGGAAATCTGTCTCGTGTGTCGCCAGTCGGCGTTCTCGACACACTCAGCGCAATAACAGCCCTCTTTCTCCGACGGATAGTACTCGAAGGTCGTGCCACACCCGTCACAGGTCGTCTCCTCTTTTGCATCCGAATAGTTCGGGTTATCGGCCCCCGAAAAGGAGACTGCAACGTCACGGCACTCCTCGGAGCAGTAGCGCTTCTCGTGCTCGGAATAAAACTGTTCCGAGCAGTGGTTACACTCTCGGTTCGGCAGTCGTTCGCCGTGGACACTGCTGTGGTGAACGCCCAGTTCCCGTGTTGAGTCGAACGTGCGGTCACAGGAGGGGCACTCGTAGTTGGTCATCGAGCAATACTGCTTCCTGACATGTTATAAATAAATGGAGGGCAGAGTGGGACTGGAAACGCTAAAGTCTCGAAATCAAGACGTAGAAGGTCTAAGTCCGGGCGCGGGAATTGAACCCGCCTCTTAGCCACCACAAGGCTAAAGGATGCCACTACCCCAGCCCGGACACGCTTGCTGAAGCACTCATAGATATCCCGCTGGAACAGAAATACGTTACGAATCTGGAAACCAGTGGGTCGTGCGAGCGCGTGACAGCGGCGGTGGGTCGGACGCCGGCCCTGTCTATCGGCCGCTTCGAGACGCTTTTAGGCGGCCGACGCATACAACTGGACACGCGTGGCCATCACGGACAAAATCTACGTCAAGAACCACCAGCAGCTCGCCTCCCAGCTGGAGACGAGCTTCCCGAAGGGTGCGTTCAAGGGCGCGACGCTGGACATCCTCTTCCAGGGAGAGGGGCTGGCGAAGCTCGACGAAGCCACCAGGGAGCGGGTCCTCGATTTCGCCGAGGACTTCCTGGACTGCGACTGTGAGGCCAACCCACACTGTGGCTGTGCCGAGCGGAAGTTCATCTCGTACCTGCTGGAACTGCGCGAGCAGGGGATGGGGCCGGACGCAATCGTCGACGTGATGAGCGACGACTACATGCTGTATGCCTATCCGGGGGACGTACTCTCCTTCCTGGATAACTCCGTCAGAACGTTAGAAGCCGTGGAAACCCTGGCAGATGTCGATGGGCGCGACGACGTGGCCGAGGACGTGCAGCGACTGCGAAATCGGCTGGTGTAACGTAACGCATCATCTCCGAGTAGCCCGGTCAGTAATTATCCGGAAAGCAGTCAGTCGTTTCGAACCAGTGTATCGTCGGCGAGAAACCGTTGCAGCGTGTGTGCGTCCCCTTCTAACGTCTTGAGATGAACACACAACAGTTCGCTCGTGGTTTTGTCCTGGAATTGTTCAGCTAATTCGACGTGATCGCGAATCTGGACGGCAAGCGTCGCGTAGCCGTCGAGGTCCCGTTCGAGCGAGGACCGAACGTCGAAGCGGTGGGGCGTCTCGATGTGCATCGGGGCGTGTTGGCGGATGCCCATCGGTCCACAGACAGGTACGCCACCGAGTGCGTGGACACGGATTGCGATGTCGTCGGTTATCTCAGTGAGTCGGTCCGCGGCCGATTCGAGGAACGTCGCAACGTCGTGCCACTCGGCGCCGTCGATGGTCCAGTAGTGTTTCCGGACCTGATTGAACAGGAGGTACAACCCCGACAGTTCGGCGTTCAGGGCAGTCACTAGTCGTTCCGCAACGGCCGGTTCCAGTCTGACTTCGTTCGCTCGGACGGTATCCCACTCCTGTCGGCGGTGTTCTGCACCGGGGTTCCGAAGATGTGGCGTACTCGCCATGGTTAGTCGGTCGCCTCCCTCTGAACGAGGGTGTCGTCTTCGAGGAACTGTTCGACCCTGTGGGCGTCGACTTCGAGTGCCATTAGATGGTTACGCAGTCGCTCTGCCGTGCCCGAATCGCCCATCTCCTCGGCAAGGGCCACGTGTTCGCGCATGCTTGCGACCAGTGTCGCGTAGCCATCGAGGTCCCCCGAAAGCGAGGCGCGGAGGTCATAGAGGTCCTCGGCTTCCAGGTGGACCTCAGCGTGCTTCTGAATCGTCGGCGGCGTGTTCGGCGGGATACCGCCGAGTTCGACGATTCGAACCGCGAGGTCGTCGTTGATGTCGCGAACGCGCTTGTACGCGTCTTCGAGGAACTCGGTGACATCGTGGAACTCGGCGCCTTCAGCCGTCCAGTAGTGCTTTCGCAGGAGGTAAAAGAGATTGAATGACCCGGCGTGGTCGGTACAGAGGGCGTGTACGATCTCCTCGGCGACATCGCTGTCGATCCGAAGGTCGTTTCCGTCGAGTGTCTCCCACTCTTGACGACGGACGCCGGTCTCGGGTTCGCGGACCAGTCCAAGTTGGTTCTCCGTCATGTTTTCACCTCGACCGCGCTCCTGTGGGACATACTACTCATAGTTGACCTTGATTGTCCGACCACATAAGGATTGTCAGAAAAGTAATATTTTAGGCGGGCCGAAACTATGGGACGGAGACACCACGACCGGGAAAGCGGAGAGACCAGCCGTTCGTCCGCTAATTATTGATGAGACAGCAAGCGAGTTCCGTTAGACGGGTGGTTTCGGCTGCATAAAACACGTCAGTTATTTGAATTGACGGCAGCGAAGAGAAAGACGGCCGAACAAAGAGATCGCGATGACGCGCTCAGATGTCGTCGAAGCTGCCGATGCGATAGGAGGCGTCCTCCTCCTCGCCCTGGTCCAGGTCTTCGAGGTGGATGACCTCGTCCTGGTCCATCTCGTCGAGTCGCTGGCGGAGTTTGGTGACGTAGCGCTTGTGTTCTTCCAGTTGTTCGCGGAGGTGTTCGGCTTCGAGTTCGAGCCGCTCGTGTTCGCGGACGAAGCTCTTCGGGACCTCGACTTTCGGGGGGAAGCTCTCGGTGCTGGTCTCAGTCGCGTCGTCCTCGAACTCGTGTTCCGGGGCGACTTTCACCTGCCCGTCGTGGGAGACGAGCGTGTCGACGTAGTCCCGGAACACCGCGGACAGCGAGATGTCGCGCTCCTCGGCGATTTCGCGGAGGGTCTCGAATTTGTCCTCGCTGACCCGAAAGGAGATAGTCTTGTTTTTGTTGCCCATAGTTATGTACCGTTTTAGTGGCAACGTATTTAATCGTTTGTCAGACGCTACCGCTCGCCGCCCGTGGGCGACGGCGGCGGAACCGGTGTGATTTAACAGCCGGCCGGCCCGGGTTCCGGACAGAGATGGCAACAGACATCGACGCGACCGCCCACCACTTCGGCATCATCGTCAGCGACCTGGACCGCGCCGTCGAGTTCTACCGGGACGTGCTCGGACTGGACGTACTGACCCGCTTTTCGGTCGGCGGCGCGGCGTTCGGAACCGCAGTCGACATCGAGGGGGCCAGCGCCGAACTGGTCCACCTCGACGCCGGCGGCGCGCGCCTGGAACTGGCGACATACGAGCCAGAGGGCGAAGCGATGCCGGACCCGGAGCTCAATCGACCGGGGGCGACCCATCCCGGCCTGGAAGTCGACGACCTCGACGCCGTCGCCGACCGGCTCCCCGACGACGTCGAAACCCTGAGCGGCCCGCAGACGACCGAGAGCGGGACGACAATCATGTTCGTCGTCGACCCCGAAGGGAACCTCATCGAGCTACTGGAACCCTAAAAAGCCGCCGGCCGGGTCAGTCCGCGCTGGCTTCGGCCTGTTCGTCCTGGAGGCTCTCCAGCGCGCCGACGACCGACTGCCGGTAGTTCTCGACGGAGAGCTGGTCGTACTCCTCGTCTGCCATCGCGATGTACTCGTCGACGGCCGGGTCATCCATGTCGGCCTCCGCGTAGCGCCTGACCCTATCGAGGGTGCGCTCGGCCGTCTCGACGACCCAGCGGTCGCGGGTCGCCTCGTCGACCTCCGAGATGGACTCGGGGCGAATCGAGACGTTCACCTCGCCGTCGTCGGTCTCGTAGGTCCGCGGTTTGCCGACGACAGCGACGTAGGCCGGCGGCTCCAGTTCGCGTAGCATCGAGGCCGCGTCGGGCTGGTACTGCCCGGCGTACATGAAGAACGTGTCGCCGTTGGGGTCGACGACCCGTCCCTGCCAGTACTCGCTGTCCTCGCCGACGTCCTCGGTTTCGGTGAGGGTGCCGACCAGGAACACGCGGTTGGCGCGCTGGCCGGTCGGGAGGAGGACGTACACCGGCGCGCGGTCGTCGTCGGATTCCTTGAACGTGTAGCTCGCGTCGTTGAACTCGCGTGCGAAGACGCGCCGTGCGACCTCGCGGGTGGGTGTGCTCGCCATCTAGATCGACCTCGCTTTGATGAGAATCTCGTCGGCATCCACGGCCCCGGTCAGTCGCTCCTGCTCGTCGGCGAGCAGGTACCGGCCGAAGGTCGGCCCCCGGACGCGGTAGTACCGCCCGAGAATCTTCTGTCGCATCTCGTCGGCGACGACGGTGGTGTCGAGCGCGTCCATCGCCATCTCCTTGGCCTCCGCCAGCGAGATGCCGGTCAGCTCCTCGGTCGCCGTCTCGTCGAAGATGACCTCGGTGACCTCCTCGCCGTCGTCTAGGACGCCCTTGATTCGGAGGTCGAACTCGCCTTCGACCTCGCCGTGTTCGCTACAGCGGCCGTTCTGGAGGACGCGGGTACAGTCGTCTTCGGGGCAGCGCTTGATGAGCCCGGACCCGGACTGGATGTCGACCAGCGCGCCCTCGGCCTCGACGCTGTCGTCGCCGACCTCGATTGCCTCGTCGAGCTCCTCGATGGTGGTCGTCCGGTTGAGCTTCACGGAGAAGCGACCCTGGTACTCGTCGGTGACGACGTTGCGCAGGGCGTAGGACTTGCCCTCCTCCAGGGAGGGGAGGTCGGACTTGGACCACTTGGTGAACTTTATCGTGCCCGTCTCGTCGCCCAGCAGGCCGACCTGGGCCACGGCGTCGGCGCGTGGCTCCCAGAGTTCGACGACCGTCGCGCGAACGTCGACCCACTCCTCGGGGGCGTCGACGTCGGCGACGTTGACCTGCTCGTTGCCGCCGCCACCGCCGCCCAGCTGGTCGCGGTCCATGCCGGCCTCGTCGAGGTACGTGTTGACGACGCTCCGGCGGGCCTCGCTGATGGGCACCTGGTAGTCGTTGACCAGCGTCTCGAGCCTGTCGACGACGTCGTCGACGGCGATGTCCAGCTGGTCGGAAAACTGCTCGTGTATCTCTGTCGCGTGGGTACGCAAATCTGACTCAGTCATTGGCTGTCACTGTCTCCGCCTGGTTTTCGTTGGGAGACAGTCGACAGTTGGTCGCCTTCGGTTATAAACGCTCGCCCAGCGGAGTGAAAGTGAAGCCGTGCGTTCGCCGGACCGAGACAGACCGCGCGAGAAGATTGATTTGTCGCGGGACACAACGGGCGGTATGGCCGACGACGACCAACTCGCGCGGTTCATCCGGGAGACGCTACGGTCGGCCGAGCAGCAGCTCTCGGACGCGAAGGAGGCCTACAAGAACGGGAAGCGGTCGGCGGAGGCCGGCCTGCCCAGAGACGAGGAGGGACGGGCCCGCGTCGTCTGTCGCCGCCACGCCGAGTACCGCGCGGTGTCGATGGACGCCCAGCGGCGGCCCGTGTGTTACGACGCCGAGAGTCCGGACTGTCAGGGCTGTGTCGAAGACATCAGGGACGGGACGATAGAGACGTGGTGAGCGACAGTCGACGGGGCCGCGTTGCTCGTCGACCGCGCGCTCGCGGTACAACACTTTAGCACGGGCCGGGCGAAGCCGGGGTATGGACAGACCGCTCGTCGCGCTCGTTTTGGCCGGTGGGACCGGCACGCGGCTGTATCCGGCGAGCCGGAGCGACCGGCCCAAACAGTTCCTCTCGTTCGGGCCCGGGGAGTCGCTACTCGCCGAGACGGTCAGTCGGGTCGGGTTCGCGGACGAGACGTACGTGTTGACCCGGGAATCCTTCGCCGACGGGGTGCGAGCGCGCGTCCCGAACGCGGCGGTGCTGACCGAGCCGGAGCCGAAAGACACCGGGCCGGCGCTCGTGTACGCGGCCCACCGCGTCCGCGAGCAGGTCGGGGACTGCGTTTTGCTGTGTCTGCCCAGCGACCACCGGGTTTCGGGGCCGTTCGAGCGGGTCGGGCGGACGGCCGCGCGAGTCGCAGTGGAAACGGAGGGGGTCGTCACCGTCGGCATCGAGCCGGACCGGCCGGCGACCGGCTACGGCTACGTCAAGCCAGGCCCGTCCGGAGACGGCTTCGCGCCGGTCGAGACGTTCCACGAGAAGCCCGACCGGGAGACCGCACAGCGGTACGTCGAGGAGGGGTTCTACTGGAACGCCGGCCTGTTCGCGTGGACGCCGACCGCCCTCCTGTCGGCCGCGGCAGCCTCGCCGCTCGCGCCCATGGTCGAACGGCTGGACGAGGCCGACGCGGCGTTCGACGCCGTCGACCCGGTGAGCATCGACTACGCGGTGCTCGAAGGGGCCGAGAACGCCTTCGTCGTCCCGGCGGCGCTTGACTGGGACGACCTGGGGTCGTGGGACGCCGTCGAGCGAGTGCTGGACAGCGAGGACGGGAACGCGGTACTGGGCGACGCAGTCACTATCGACGCCGACGGGAACGTGCTGGCGAGCGACGGCCACGTCAGCGCCGTCGGCGTCGACGACCTCGTGGTGGCGTCCTTCGACGACCGCACGCTCGTCGTCCCGAAAGACGAGGCCCAGCGCGTCCGCGACGTGGTCGCGGAACTGCGGGACGACGGCCTGTTCTGACCGCCGCTAGCTCCGCATCGACCCGCCGTCGACCGGGAGCGCCGTCCCGGTGACGTAGGAGGAGCGGGCCGAGGAGAGATACGCCACCACGTCGCCGAGTTCCTCGGGCTGACCGACCCGTTCCAGCGGCGCGTCCGACCACGACTCGATGCCCGCCTCGTAGGAGTCGTACTCGCCGCGCTCGACGGCGGCCTCGACCAGTTCCTCGATGCGGGGCGTCTCGTGTGCGCCGGGCAGGACGGCGTTGACGCGCACCTCGGGCGCGAACTCCCGAGACTGGGTCTTCATCAGGCCGATGACCGCCCGCCGGACGGCGTTCGACAGCACGAGGTCGTCGATGACCTCCCGCACCGAGCGGGACGTGATGTTGACGATGGTCCCGGCGTCGGAATCGCGGAGGTGCGGGTAGGCGGTCCGCGTGGTCCAGACGGCGCTCATCACCAGCAGGTCGTAGGCGCTGTACCACTCGCGTTCGGTCGTCTCCATGAACGGGCCGGGGGCCGGGCCGCCGGCGCTGGTGACGACGTGGTCGAGGCCCCCGAAAGTGTCGACGGTCTGCTCGACCAGCGCCTCGACCTGGTCGGGGTCGGTGATGTCGGCTTCGACGGCCAGCACGTCGCCGTCGCCGACCGATTCGAGTCGGTCGCGAGCCGCGTCGACGTGGGCCGGCGTCCGGCCACAGACCGCCACGTTCGCGCCCTCGGCGGCGAGGGCTTCGGCGCTCGCGAGTCCGAGTCCGCTGGTCGCGGCTGTACACAGCGCTGCGTTGCCTTCGAGTTCGAGGTCCATACCGGGACGAAGTACCGACTGGCTCAAAGAAGTCCCGCTCGCGGACCGCCTAGCTGCCCCAGAAGTTGTCCCGACTGCCCAGCCGCCGGCCGTCGTCGTCCGCGTCGTCCGTCTCCTCGGTGTCGGCGTCACTTTCCTCCGTGTCGGCGTCCGAAGGCTCTTCGTCCATCTCCAGGCGCTCGATTTCCTCGGCCCGGGCGTGGTTCGAGTGGACGTTCGTCACCTTGACCAGCGAGCGCGCCGGCGGGAGCACGCCGTCGACCATGATGATGAAGCCGTCCTCGGTCCGGCCGACGCCGGCACCGCTCTCGTGGATGTCCTCGACGTCGACGGTGACCTCCTCGCCCATTTTGACCGGCTGGCTCTTGAGTTCCGAGATGGGCTGGTTGTAGTGATTGCACCACTCGGCACCGCCGCGGTCGCCGTAGTGGGTACAGCCCATCCCCTGGATTCGTTCGGTGAATTTGGGACAGTCGTCTGCGAGCGGACAGTCGGCCATATCAGGGGATAGCGCGGCCGCTGGCAAAACGCTTGCGACCCCGCCGGAGCGGCCCGTGGGCCGGTTATTACGTTTGAGATTTTCACCGGCACACACTTTAGCGCCACTCGCTGGTTGTCGCGTAGCATTCGGTAACACTCGAAGCTATGAGAACGCAGACGTCGGCGGGACTGGTGTGCCTGCTTCTGGTTTGTGCGTCCCCGGCCGCTCTCGGTGTCGAGCCGGGCCCGGCCGGACAGGTCGGCGGCGACAGCGCGATTGACGTCCGGTACACAGTCGCACGGGAGCCGGCCCAGGCCGGGCGAGTGCGGGTGACCGCGACGATTGAGCGACCGCGGCACGTCGCCGGCCTGTCGGTACGGCCACCGGCGGGGACGACGGTACGCCGGGCCGACGGCCTCTCCCGCGACGGTGACCGCTGGCGCGTCGACGGTCCCGGAACGGCACGGCTGACCTACACCGTGCCCGTCGGCCTCGCGACGACGTTCGGCCAGCGGACCGCCGACACCGACGACTGGACGCTGCTCGCCAGGCAGGAACTGTCGCTGCGCGCCCGCTGGCGCTGGCACGTCGGCCCGCGGCCCAGGTGGAACGAGTCGCTCGCACTCGCGCCCGGCCAGCGCGGCGTCGCCGGGACCACGGCGGCCTACATCGGCCCCCACGAGACGGCGACCGCGACGGTCGACGGCGACCGAATCACGCTCGTCGTCCCGGCGGCCGCGGACCTGCGGCCGAACCGGACCGCGGTGCTGCACTCCATCAGCCACGCGAAGCGCGCCTCGACCGCCGGACGGGACCACGACCACGTCCGCGTGTTCGTCGCCCCGAACGGGCTCGCGTCGGGGGGATACGCCCCCACGAACGGCGAGCCGGACGTCATCGTCAACGCCGGCGAACCGGTCCACTCCCCGGTCAACGTCTGGGTCCACGAGTACCGCCACACCCGACAGACGTTCGCGGTGACACCGGCGATGGCGTGGCTCGAAGAGGGCAGCGCCGACTACCACACGGCGGCGCTCACCTACGCCGCGGGCGACATCGGACGAGACCGGTTCCGGGACAGGGTCACGACCGAGCGCTACGAGACGGCGGACCTGACACGGCCCGACAGCTGGGACGGTCCCGGCCCGCAGTACCACAAGGGGGCGCGCGTCGTCGCGGCCATCGACGCCCGCATCCGACAGGCGACCGAGGGTCGCCGGACGTTCGAAGCCGTCCTCGACAGGCTGATGCGACGGGACGACCGCGTCACCCTCGCGCTGTTCGCCAAGACGGTGTCTTCCGTCGCCAGGGCGGACCTCGGCGCGTTCGTTCGGGGGGCCGTCACCGGCGACGCACCGACGGTCCCAATCGACGGCCTCACCGACAGCGGCCCGCGACGGAGCGGGTCGGCGGACACGACCGAGCGGCCGACGAACGCCGCGCCGTCGGTCGGGAGCGCCGCCACGGCGACGAACGGTGACGAGCCCGCAGCCGGCGTCGACACGGCCCGACCCGTCACCGACCGCCACGGCGAGTGGACCGTCCTCGGGACGCTCGGCATGCTGTCGGTGCTGCTGGCCCGTCGCCAGCGACGGCGCGAACGGCCGTAGCTTCCGCCTCCCGTCATCTGCTCCGGGAACGCCGGCCACGGCGTCGCGCCGGACCGAACATGTTCTTCCACAACGGTCATGCCGACCGCTTCCGTGCCCTCCGGCAATGGCGTCACAGTCACTCTTCGAGCGAATCGGCGGTCGGGACGCGGTCGAGGCGGTGGTCTCTGACTTCTACGACCGCGTGCTCGACGACCCCCTTCTCGAACCGTACTTCGAGGACACCGACATGGACCGGCTCCGCAGCCACCAGACCCAGTTCATCAGCGCCGTCGCCGGCGGCCCGGTCGACTACGACGGCGACGACATGCGGACCGCTCACGAGGGGCTGGGCATCACCGAGGACGCGTTCGCAAACGTCGCAACCCACCTCGAAGCCGCGCTCCGGGAGAACGGCGTTCCCGACGACGACGTCTCGGCGATTCTCGGCGAGGTCGCCGCCATGGAAGACGACATCGTGGAGTCGTAGACAACTGGTCGCCGCGAAAGCGGGTCGGAGAGCGGGCACGCGATGCCAGCCCCACTCGGTTTGCCGTGGTTCGACGCTTTCGGTGGTGTTTCAGAACGCCACGGTGTCGTTCAGCAGCGTCACGGGCACGGTGGGATTCGAACCCACGACCGTCGGATGTCTTCCCCCGGTGGCAGCGCCAGCGGGGATAGAAGTCCGACGCTCTATCCGGACTGAGCTACGTGCCCTCGCTGCCGCATACTTCCGGCGGTGACAAAAGACGTGCGGAACGCGGCGGTCAGCCACCGTGGTCGATGTCTTCTTCGACGTCGTCGGCCGTCGTGATGGCGTTGACGTTGCCGGTCTGGACCGCGGCCAGCCCGTCGATGTCACAGAGCGGGTCGATTTCGTCCTGCGTGGTCGAGACCAAGAGGTCGCCGAACTGGAGGCGGCGCTCGACGGTCGCGCCGGCGGCCGCCGCGGCCGCGGCGACGCGGTCGGGGTCGGCGTCGTGGGCCGTTTCGAGGACCAGTTCGACGGGTTCGCCTTCGATGGGGGCTGCGCGCAGGCTCTCGACGGCGCGGGAGACGTACATCACTCGGAGGAGGGGCCGCCGGGGCCTTGGTTGTGCTGTTCGGGGCGGTCGAAGCGGGCCTCCGCGACGGCGAAGGCCAGCGTGCTGACCAGGCCGAGCAGGGTCCCGCCGGTGAGCATTATCGCGAGGTACTCCAAGTCCTGAGCGCCGAGGAAGAAAGCGCTGACGGCGTGTAACACGGCGGCAATCGAGAGGACGTAGAAGGGGGCGTTCAGGTACCGCCAGCGGAAGCTCCCGTCGAGGTACTCGTCGGTCACGCGGCCGAGGCTGGAGGTGATGCCGGCGGCGGCGAACCACTGAATCGCGCCCGCTATCAGCGACGCGATGACTTCGATGGCGTCGGGGTCGGTCTGGCGTTCGAGCTCCTGGACGCCGCTGACGCCGCCGATAGCCAGCAGCGCGGCCGCGACGACGTAGGTGATAATCGTCACGCGGCCGGCGTACAGCCCGGCCGTCGTCCGCTCGACCGCTTCGTCCAAGAGCTTCTCCGCGCCGAGGCCCCGCGCGAGGATGTACAGGCCCAGCAGGCCGGAGATGACACCCAGCGCGGAACCGGGGTATCCCAGCGCCTCGACGGCGATTGTCAGCGGGTAGATGAGCAGGAGGATGCCGAGCGGGACCAGGATGGTCCCGCGGGTCTCCGGGTCGTCGAGCACCTGCTTGATGGTGTAGTACATCGATTCGAGGTTCTGGGCCTGGCGGACGACGACGCGGCGGACGCCGTCGATGCGGACCCGCGAGCGGATGACCGGCACCACCGACTCGTCCTGTGCGCCGTCGGTGACGAGCAGCGCCCGCACGTCCTCGCTGGCCGCGAGCGACGCGAGGACGGTATCGACCTCCTCGCCGACCGCGCGGTTGGCGGCGACGTCGCTCCCGTCGACGCCGGTGACGGCCGCGACTTCGACCGGCTCGTCGGTGATGTCGTCGTAGATGTGGACGCCCTCGAAGAGGACGTTCACGTCGGAGTCCTCCGGGTCGTTCGAGGCCAGCGCCACCGCTGCGTCCACGACGGCGTCGCGCCCGATGACGGGCGTCTCGATGCCGGTCTTGCGGCCGAGGTCGTCGTCGAGGTCGATACACAGCACCAGCAGCATCTATCGGCGCTACGCCGTCTGTGTTTAACTTCTTTCGGGGACCGGCTCAGTCCGGCGTCCCGCGGGTCCGGCGTTCGACGAGCAACAGCGCCGCGAGGCCGAGGATGATGAGCGTGTAGGCCCCGGCCGCGAGGAGGGCGGCCTGTTCGGTGGCGTACTCGCCGGTGCGGAAGATGATGGCCTTCCGGACCATGGCGATGACGCCCGTGTAAATGACCAGGCGGACGATGCGCCGGGTCTCGCTCTCCTGGGTGTAGGCGACGACGGTCTGGTACACCTCGACGATGATAAAGAGGAGCAGGGCAGTGTCGATGAAGCCGACGACGACCAGCGGGTCGGTGATGTCGCCGCGGATGGCGCTCTGGAATATCTGGAGTCCGAGGTCGAACACGCCGATGGCAAACAGCAGGACCAGCACCAGCGCCGCGACCACCTCGACGTAGCGGATGGCCGTCTCGCTGAGGGCCAACACCCTGTCGTCGAACGACTCCGCCGCCGGCAGCGACCCGCCCACGGGGTCGGACTCCTCGTCGTCCATACGCCCGAGACGGACGCCAGCACATTCAAAGCGGTCCCTACCTGGCGTGGCCCGGGTCGGCCGGCCGCGGCTCGTAGGCCTCCGGTGTCGTCCCCAGTCTGGCGACGAGCCACAGCACCGGGAGCAACAGGACGCTCCCAACGACGAACGGCGACCAGTAGCCGACGGCGAAGTACAGACCGCCCATGACCGGCGGGCCGACGGTCCGGGCGAGGCTGCCAGCACCCTGCGTGATGCCGAAGGCGCTCCCCTGGACGGCCGCACTGGCCCGCTGGGAGACCAGCGCCGTCAGCGTCACCGAGAGGATGCCGTTGCCGAGCGGCAGCAGCGTCAGGACGAGCAGGAGGCCGAGCAGGTCGGCGGTGAGAAACGGGACGAGTGCGGTCAGGTCGGGCAGGACCGAGCCGATGGTCCGCGAGGTCGGGATGGCGCCGACGCCGACGACGAGGAGGCCGGTCCCGAGAATCGAGAGCCGGACCGGGCTGTACCGGGCCGAGAGCCGCCCGACCAGGACGCCCTGCGTGACGACCGCGAGGACGCCGATGTAGGTCAGCAGGAGCGCGCTCTGGGCCGCGGTGTAGCCGTAGATGTCGGCGACGTACGGGACGAACATCACCTGCACGCCCGAGAAGGCAAACGAGACCAGGAAGAACGCGGCGAGGAGCGGTCGGAGGCCGGCAGTCGCCACCGCCGTCCGGAGCTGTGAGAGCGCCGAGGGACGGTCGGTCGCCGTCGGGGTCCCGGAAGCGGGCCTGGACTCGGGGAGAAACAGGAGGGCGACGACGACGCCACAGAGGCTCGCGGCCGCGGCGGCGAAACTCGGGAGCGAGAACCGGGTGATTGGGACGGCCGCCGGTACGAGCGCGTCGACGGCGGCGACCGTGGCATCGAAGCTCAGTACCGCGCCGATGCCGGGGCCGAAAATGAACCCCAGCCCGAACGCGGCTCCGATAAAGCCCAGGGCGGCGGCCCGCCGTTCCGGCGGCGTCACGTCGGCGACGTAGGCCTGCGCGGTCGAGAGGTTCCCGCCCATCGCGCCGGCGAGCATCCGGGAGACGAACAGCAGCCAGAGCGCGTCGGCCAGCCCGAACACCGTCCACGCGACGACGGAGCCACACAGCGACACCACCAGCACCGGCCGGCGGCCGACGCGGTCCGACAGCGAGCCCAGCAGCGGCGCGAAGACGAACTGCATCGCGGAGTAGGAGGCCGCGAGCAGGCCGATGACGAACTCCGTCCCGCCGGGGAACGACCGGGTGTAATACGGGAGGATGGGGATGACGATGCCAAAGCCCAGCAGGTCCAGGAAGACGACGAAGAAGACGACTGCGAGCCCACGGCGACGGGAGCCGGTGGTACCGGTCCCGGTGTCTGTCATACCAGCCCCTGCGTCGGGGAGCCGGATAAGCGCGCCGGGGCAGTGTCCCGTGGGCTCCTCTCGCACGCCGAGCCCGATGCGCACGCTTTTTCCCGCTGGGAGCGGTGGCTAGAGACAATGATTTCCGAGGGCTGCGAACAGTGCGCCAAAGGCGGCAAGATGGTGCTGTTCGTCTACGGCTACTGCGACCAGCGAGACTGCTTCTACTGTCCCCTCGGGGAGAACCGCAAGAACGTCACCCAGATGTACGCCAACGAGCGCCCCGTCGAGGACGACGCCGACGTCATCGAGGAGGCAAAGCGCATGAGCGCGCTCGGCACGTCCATCACGGGCGGCGAGCCACAGGAGGCCCTCGACCGGACCTGTCACTACCTCGAACTCCTGAAAGACGAGTTCGGCGAAGACCACCACACGCACCTGTATACCGGCATCACCGGCGGCCGCGAGAACATGCGCCGGCTCTCGGAGGCCGGCCTCGACGAGATTCGCTTCCACCCGCCCCTGGAGCAGTGGGGCGACCTCCACGGGACCGAGTGGGAGGACATCCTCTACATCGCCCGCGAGGAGGGGCTGACGCCGGCCTTCGAGATTCCCGGCATCCGCGCCGAGGAGGAGTTCCTCGAGTTCTTAGACGAGGGCGCGGCCGACTTCTGTAACATCAACGAGTTCGAGATGTCCGACGGGAACTACCGCCGGATGCAGGAGGAAGGCTTCGAACTGAAGGACGACCACATGAGCGCCGTCGAGGGGTCCCACGACATCCTGGAGACGATGGGCGACCACGAGAAGGTGTACTTCTGTACGAGCGTGTTCAAAGACGCCGCCCAGCACCGCTCCCGGCTCAAGCGGATGGCCCGCAACATCCGCCGGGAGTTCGACGATGTCACCGAGGACGGCACGCTCGTCTACGGGAAAGCGTGGGTGGACGAAGCGCGACTCGAAGAGCTGGGCGTCCCCGAAGAGTTCTACGCCGTCAAGTCCGAACACGTCGAACTGGCGTGGTGGTTGCTGGAGGAGATGGTCGAGGAGGGCGACGTACCGAAAGGGGAAATCGTCGAGCAGTACCCCACCTACGACGGCACCGTCGTCGAGCGGACGCCGCTGTCGGGCGGGGCGGGCGGCAGTCGAGCCACTGCCGACGACTGAGCATACCGCGCCGGCCGGTCCCGTCGTCCCCTGTCTGTGCTGTCCGGGCGGAGCTTTATCTGTTGGCTCGGAGAAATGCCGGTGACCCTCCATGCGACTCGCTATCGACAGCGGCAAACTCCTGTACGCACTCGGCATCCTGTTCGCCGCGGCGGCGCTCCTGTACTTCGTCCGCGACGTCGTGTTCAGTCTCTCGATAACCGTGAAGGCGGCGCTGCTGTTGCTGGGCTTCGTTGTGTTCTTCGTGGCGGGCGTGAGCACCGAACGGGACGTGCTGGACATCGTGGCCTTCGCCCTCAGCGGCGTCACCTACGTCGTCTTCGCCGGCTACGTCGTCGTCCGGTACTCGCCAAGCGAGACGGGGACGTTCCTGTTGCTCGCCGCGTCGGCGGGGCTGTTCGTCGGCCTGGGCTACGCCTTGCGGGAGGGGCTGCCGACGCCGTCGCGCCGCACCGCCGGATACGCGCTCGGTGGCCTGCTGGTCGTGAGTGTGGTGCTCGTGGGGGCGGACGCGCTCAGCGGCGGCGTGGCCTACGACGTGCAGACGAACGAGTCGGTCACGGTGTCGGTGCCGGCCCCGGGACAGGGCTCGGGCGGGTTCCCGCCCGTCGACAGGCGACTCGGAACGGTCACCGCCTCGAACCCGTCGCCGTTCCTGCGGGCGCTCGAACTCCCGTCGGTCTCGGGCTGTCTGGTCGGGCCGACGAACGACCCGCTAGAGGACGTGTGGGTGACCGTCGAACGGGACTGGGACGAGGACACGATTCCGGGCTCGACGACCCGGTCGTACGCGGTCACCGGCGAGTTCCGCATAGACGCGAACCGGACGGAGGCGGTGACGTTCGCCATGGAGCGGGGCATCGACTGCGACGCGGACCGGTCCGAGCCGACGATAGCGATTCAGGTCAGCGGGCGCGACGGGGCCGACTGACTACTCCAGTTCGGTGAGACACTCCTGGCAGTAGGTGGCGTCCCGTATGTTCGGCGTCCCGCAGGCCCCACAGGTCACGACCGACGGGGCGGTATCGGACAGCGGCGAGTCGTCGGTGAGCGCGTCGACCGGCCACTCCGGGTCGGCCGACGACTGGTCCATCGTCTCGGCGCGTCGGTTGACCTGCTGGATGAGTTCGTCGTCGCGCATCGCGTCGAGGGCGCGCCACAGCCCCAGGAACAACAGCGTCGGCGCGACGATGACGAACAGCCCGGCGACGACGCGCAACGCCAGTTCCACCTGGCCGAGTGGCATACGGTACCAATGGGCTGGAGCGTGGAGTATCCTTCGCCCGGCTCCTCGTCGAGATGGGCAAGGGCTTCTTGCACTGGCTGGCTGAAGACGGTGTATGGATGGCCCTATCGTGGCGGTCGGCGGCGGCCTCGTCGTGGTGTTGCTCCTCGGATTGAGCGCGTTCTTCTCGAGTTCGGAGATAGCCGTGTTCTCGCTGCAGGGGGACTGGATAACACAGCAGGCGGCGACGGGCGACCGACGGGCACAGGTGCTGAAGGAGTTACACGACAACCCACACCGCCTGCTGGTGACGCTGCTCGTCGGCAACAACATCGTCAACATCGCGATTTCGAGCATCGTCACGGTCCTCGTCGCGAGCTATCTCTCCCCGGGGCCGGCGGTCGTCGCGACCACGGTGGTCACCAGCGTCCTGATACTGATTTTCGGCGAAATCGTACCGAAGGCGTTCGGCCTCGGCAACGCGGAGTCGTGGGCGCTGACCGTCGCAACGTCGGTCCGGGTCGTCGAGCGGGTCCTCTCGCCGCTTATTACCCTGTTCGACGGCGTCACCAGTCGCATAAACGCGCTCATCCCCGTCGAGGGCGACATCGAGAAGCCGTACCTGGAGTGACGTCAGTACTGGTACAGCGAGACGACGAACGGGAGTCTGTTGTACATCCATATCGCCAGCGGGAGGCCGACGACGGTCACCGAGAGGGCGTAGGCGACGCCGGTCCAGACGCCGCTGGCCCACCAGCCGACGAAGACGAACCAGACGGCGCGGACGGGGAGCGAGTACTGCGACCCCCCGTCGGTCGCTTCGACGAGTCGGTCGCGGCGTTTGAGCGTCAGGACCAGCGGCACCTTGTTTATCATCTTGATGCCCAGCGGGATGCCGATGATAGTGACGTTCAGGAACCACGCGAACGAGAGCCAGACGCCGGTCGCCCACCACCCGACGAGCAGGAACCACACCGCACGGACGAACAGAGACCGCTGGTCGCTCATACTCGACCTACCCCGTCTGTCGGCATAAGTTTCCTGTCCGAGAACGGGACGGCGAGCGGGCACGACAAGGACGGTCACTGACGACTGGCGAAGCCTGCGCCGAAGTGGCCGCGGTCGACGACCGAGACCGATCGGTCGTCATCCCTCGAACCGGAACGTCCCGTTCCGCTGGACGACCTGCCCCGACCTTTTTCAGCGTCGGGTGCGCTCACTTGGTTCGCGCACCACTCCTCGAAAAACGTCGATGAAAAAGGCCGACCGCTCACGCCGTTCGCGGCCGGTCCTCAGCCCTCGAACCCGTCCTCGAACCGGAACGTCCCGTTCCGCTGGACGATTTCCCCGTCGACCTCGATGAAGGAGTCCTCGCTCATGTCGACAATCATGTCGACGTGGACGGCCGACTCGTTCTGTTCGTTGTCCTCGCCGACGGTCTCCTCGTAGGCGCGCCCTACCGCCATGTGAACGGTGTCGCCCATCTTCTCGTCGAACAGCATGTTGTAGGTGAACTGGTCGATGTCGCGGTTCATCCCGATACCGAGTTCGCCCAGCCGGTTCGCGCCGTCGTCGGTCGAGAGGACCTCTCCGAGCAGGTCCTCGTTCTTCCCGGCGCTGAACTCGACGACCTCGCCGGCCTCAAACTCCAGGGCCACGTCGGTCACTTCCCGGCCCTGGTGGTACAGCGGCTTGTCGAAGAGGACTTGGCCCTCGACGCTGTCGGGGACCGGCGCGGTGAACACCTCGCCGCCGGGGAGGTTCTTTTCGCCGTAGTCGTTGAGCGTCCGGTTGCCGGCGACGGACAGCGTCACGTCCGTCGTCTCGCCCGAGACGATGCGGACCTCGTCGGCGGGGTCGAGGATGTCGACCATCTGGGACTGGTGCTCCCGGACCGCGTCCCAGTCCTTGAGCACGGCGTCCCAGACGAAGTTCTCGTAGCCCTCGGTGGAGGTCTGGGCGAGCTGGGCGTTGGCGGGCGCGGGGTACTGGGTGAGACACCAGGTCTTCGACAGGCGCTCGTTCAGGAGCGGCTGCTGGGCCTGCTGGTAGGCCGCGGTGATTTCGGGGTCCACGTCGCTGGTCTCCGTGACGTTGTCGCTGCCCTTGATAGCGATGTACGCGTCCATCTCCTCGTACAGCGCCTCGACGTGGCTCGGCGTCTCGAACTCCTCGCGGTTCCGCAGGAAGGCCCGGCGGAACCGCTCGCCGAGGCGGTCCTGGACGACGAGCGGGTTCGCGCCGCGGTCGGCGGCGAACTCGTGGATCGCGACGACGAGGTTCTCGGCCTGGGGGTGGGCGTCGATGACGAGGTTGTCGCCCTCGCTCAGGTCGATAGAGTGGTCGACGATGACCTCCGCGTGTTCGCGGATGCGTGGGTCCATACAGATAGGCACCGCCCGCGGCCCCTAACGGTTGCCCTCCCGGCTACTTCTTCTTGCTCTGCTGGAACCCCTCTTTGAACCCCTGGAAGGTCCGGCGGAGCATCAGGTACATGAAAAAGAAGAACAGGAGGACGGCGGCGAGGACGCCGTACATGAGCCAGTTTTCCATACCGGCGGCTTGTCGAGCGGCGCTCAAAGTCCTTTCGGGGGCTGGCGGTTCCGGCCCTGAGACGGGCGAAACCGAAGTGTAAAATCCCGGTTTGAGCGATAGCTACAACGAACGCTGTGCTTTGGCAAAGACTCATAATCCCATAGAACATACAGACGAGCATGTCGTTGCTGCCTTCTCGGGACCCGGCGACCCCGGACGCCGAACCCCGAGTCATCGGTGTCGACAGTGATGATGCGGACGACGTGCTGTCGGCACTCTCGGCAGAGACCGCCCGCAATCTGCTGTCAGAGCTGAACAAGGAGCCAGCCCCGCCGTCGGAGTTGGCCGACCGGGTGGACACGTCGCTGCAGAACGCGCAGTACCACCTCAAGAAGCTCAAAAACGCCGGCGCGGTCGAGGTCGTCGACACGGCGTACTCCGAGAAGGGCCGCGAGATGGACGTGTTCGCGCCGGCGAACCAGCCGCTCGTCATCTGCGCCGGCGACGAACAGGAGACCTCCGGACTGCGGGCGGCGCTTGCGAACATAATCGGCGGGGTCGCCGTCATCGGCTTCGCCAGCCTGCTGGTCCAGCAGATGTTCGGGAACTCGCTGTTCGGCGGCCCGACCGTCTCCTCGGGCAGTGCGGACACCGGGACCCGGGACCCGAGTTTCTACGCCGGGAACACCACCGTGTCCGACGGGGGCTTCGAGGCCACCGCGGGGGCGCTCGATACCGCCGCGCGGGGCGGTGCGGAGGCCGCTGCCGCCGCGATTCCGCCGGGACTGGCGTTCTTCGCCGGCGGCGCGTTCGTCATCGCGGGAATGGCAGCGCTGTGGTACGTGCGCCAGTAGCGTCCGTGTGCGGTCGCCGCGTTTACCGTTCGACGAGCGTCGTCGATATCGGCGTCCCGTCCGGGGCGCGGAGCCGGACGCGAACGTCGCCGGCCACGACATCCATCTCGGCGTGGGCCGGCTGGTAGCGCCGCGGGTCGGCGTAACTGCCCGGATTGACCAGCGTCCAGCCGCCGAAGTCGTCGAGGCCCGGTCTGTGTGAGTGGCCGACGACGACCACGTCGGCGTTTTCCTGCCGGGCCAGCAGTCCGAGAGCGGTCTCGGTGTGTTCGTGCCCGTGGGCGACGACGATTGTCAGCCCCTCCCAGGCGACGGTCGCCACGTCGGGGAGCCGGGCTCGGACCGCCGGCCCGTCGTTGTTCCCGACGACGCCGGTCAGGTCGTCGCACTCGGCGTCGATTGCATCGAGCACCCGCTCTGTCGTGAAATCGCCGGCGTGGACGACGTGGTCGGCCTCGCGGACGGCGTCGAGCGTCCGGCCGGTCAGTCGGTGGGCGTCAGTCCCGTGGGTGTCGGAGATGACGGCGAGCATACCGCCGGTTGTCGGGCCAGGTATAAATCCAGAAGCATTTTGCGTCACGGTCGTGACGGAAAAATAATGGCAGGGAGCAAATCGGTCGTCATCGCCGCACTGATAGCCAACGGCGCGATTGCGATACTGAAGTTCTTCGGCTTCCTCCTGACGGGGAGCGCCGCGATGCTGTCGGAGACGTACCACAGCATCTCCGACACCGGCAACCAGGTGTTCCTGCTCATCGGCATCCGGTTCAGTTCGCGGGACCGTGACCGCCGGCACCCCTTCGGCTACGGCAAGGCGCAGTTCTTCTACAGCTTCCTCGTCTCCGTGTTCCTGTTCGGCATCGCCGGCTGGGAGAGCGCGAAACACGGGTACAGCCAACTGACTTCGGGCGGCCACGGCGGCGGGGCACACGCCGGCGAGGCCGTCGAGTTCCTGTTTCTCTCCTTTACCCCGCCGGCCTGGCTGGACCCGCTGTGGGTCAACTACACCGTCCTGCTCGGGGCGTTCGCCTTCGAGACGTACGCGCTGGTGAAAGCCCGCGCGGAGATGCAACGGCAGATAGACCGCAACGACTGGTCGGGCTACCGCGAGGCGTTCCGCAAGACCAGCGACGTGACGACGCTGACGGCGCTGACCGAGGACACCATCGCGCTGGCAGGTATCGTCATCGCGCTGGTCGGTCTGGTCCTCGAACAGATGACCGGGAACCCGTTCTTCGACCGGGTGTCGGCGCTCCTCATCGGCATCATGCTGATGGGCTTTGCCCTGGCGCTGGCCTGGGAGAACAAGCGCCTCCTGCTGGGGGAGAGCCTCCCGACGGACGAGGAACAGCGCCTCCGTGACATCGCCGTGCAGAACGAACACGTGGACGAAATCGTCGGCTTCCGGACCGTCTACTTCGGTCCGAACGAGGTCCTCGTCTTCGCGGACCTGCGGTTCGACCCCGCCCTCGATACGGAGTCGATAGACGAGGAGATAACGGCGCTTGAGTCGGCGATGCAGGACAGCAACGGCGACATCAGGAAAGTCTACATCGAACCGGAGCTGTAAGGGTCGCTGTCCTCGAGCCACCAGGGAATCGGGACCCGGCCGATGCCGGTGGCGACCGTCATCCGGGCGTCGATATCCGGCCGGTCCGGCCGCCGCTCGACGTGTTCGACGTATCTGAGTATCCCCTGCCGGTCGACGTACAGCCGCGACCGCTGGACCCCGGACCCGTTCTCGGCGGCCGGCGTCCCGGTGTTCGTCGCCGCCAGCACCGCGACTGGCCGGCCGTTCCACTCGAACGCGCCCACCCGCCGGTACTCGGTGCCCGACATGAGCAGGCGGAGGAGGTCACGCCCGGCCGGCGAGGCGACCAGCGACGTGTTCGGCGTCGCCGGCGTGGCCGAGTACGGGGTGTCGGGGTCGTCCCGGACGTTGGTGTACACCGTCCCGTTGGCGAGGACCACGTCGTCGGATATCGGGCCGAAGCGCCGCCTGACGCGCCGGACCTCCCGCTCCCGGTCTATCCAGACGTCGAGCGTGTTCTGTGGCCCGGCCTGTTCGACGTGGCGGTGGAAGCTCCGGCTCGCAAGCGCCCGCTCGTGGCGGTCGAGCAGTCGGTCCACGTCGACGCCCCCGTCACTGGTCGGGACCGGCACCGTCGCGTCCGGCGAGCTAGTGGGGACGGGGGCCGGCGTCACCGGGTCGGTGTCGCCCGCCGTCGGGTCGGCCGGGAAAACGCCGGAACAGCCGGCGAGAAGCGCGATGCCGACGGCGAGCGTGACGCGCCACATGCGTTCGACGAGGGGCGCTCGCGGCAAGTAGCTGTGGGGGCGAACCCTTTTGCCGGTGAACGGCCAATCGGGGCACGTGGCAACGACGGACGACGGCTACATGCGGTTTTTCCCCTTCGAGGAGCCGTACGACCACCAGCAGGAGGCGATGGGCACGATATACGACGCGCTCGACGAGGGCCGGGACGTGCTGTTCGAGGGGGCCTGCGGGACCGGGAAGACGCTCGCGTCGCTGGTCCCCGCGCTGGAACACGCCCGCGAGACGGGCAAGACCGTCGTCATCACGACGAACGTCCACCAGCAGATGCGCCAGTTCGTCGCGGACGCCAGAGCGATAACGGACCAGGAGCGGCTGCGGGCCGTGGTCTTCCGGGGCAAGGGCTCGATGTGTCACATCGACGTCGACTACGAGGAGTGTCAGGCACTGCGCGACACGACCCGTGACCTCGTCGAGGTCGAGAGCGACATCGCCGAACTCGAACAGCGGGAGGGGGAACTGCTCTCGGACGGGCAGGCAGGCAGCAGCGAGGCGATGGAGGCCCGCAACGCCGTCGTCGAGGAGCTTCGCGACCTCCAGGACGAACGCGAAGAAATCGAAACCGAACGGTCGACCTGCGACCACTACTACCGGAACCTCACCGTCGACACCAGCGAGTTCTACGCGTGGCTGTTCGACGACGTGCGCACGCCCGACGACGTCTACGAGTACGCCCACGAGCAGGGACTCTGTGGCTACGAACTGCTCAAGGAGGGGATGGACGGCGTCGACCTCGTCGTCTGTAACTACCACCACCTGCTGGACCCGACCATCCGCGAGCAGTTCTTCCACTGGCTCGGCCGCGACCCCGAGGACATCATCGCCGTCTTCGACGAGGCCCACAACGTCGAGTCGGCCGCCCGCGACCACGCCCGACGGACGCTGACGGAGAACACGCTCGACCAGGCCATAGCGGAACTCGACGGCGAGGACGACGCCCGCGCCGACGCCGCGGCAAACGTCATCGGGACGTTCCGGGACGCCCTCGTCGAGGCCTACGAGGACGCCTTCGGCTTCGGCGAGCGCGAGGCCGTCGACGAACACTGGGACGACGTGACCATCGCCAACGACGACCGGAAGGACGACCTGACGCTGGCCTTCCTCCAGGGGTACACCGGCCCCGGCTTCCACGAGGAACTGGACCGCGCGCTGGAACTCGGCCGGGACCTCGACGCCCGCTACCAGGAGGCGTTCAAGGAGGGCGAACTGGACACCAGAAAGGAGTGTCAGACCCTCCAGGCCGCCGGCTTCATCGCCGACTGGCTCGACGAGACTGACGAGACCGGCCAGTATCCCGTCGTCAGCGTCCGCCGGGACGAGTCGACCGACGAGGTGTACGGCCGCGCGGAGCTGTACACCTGCATCCCCGAGCAAGTGACCCGAGACCTGTTCAGCGACCTCCACGCCGCCGTGTTGATGAGCGCCACGCTCCGGCCGTTCGACGTGACCGAGGACGTGGTCGGCGTCGACGACCCGGTGACGATGGCCTACGGCGCGCAGTTCCCGGAGGAGCGCCGCCGGACCTACGCCGTCGACGGCCCCGCGCTGTTTTCCAGCGAGCGGGACAACCCCGAGACCCAGCAGCGCATCGCCCGCACGCTCGAAGACATCGTTCGCTTTACGCCCGGCAACACGCTCGTGTTCTGCCCCTCCTACAGCGAGGCCGAACGCTACCACGACATGACCGCCGTGAGCGCGACGCGGTACCTCGACGAGCCAGGGACGCAGGCCCGGGACCTCCGGGAGGCCTTTACCGACGACAACGACGGCGTGCTCTACACGTCGCTGTGGGGGACGCTCGGCGAGGGCGTGAGCTACGACGGCGACGACGCCCGGACAGTGGTTGTGGTCGGCGTCCCCTACCCGCACCTCGACGACCGGATGGACGCCGTCCAGGACGCCTACGACGTGGCCTTCGACGAGGAGGACGACGCCGGCTGGCGCTACGCGGTCGAGATTCCGACGGTCAGGAAGACGAGACAGGCCCTCGGGCGCGTCGTCCGCTCGCCCGACGACTTCGGCGCGCGCATCCTGCTGGACAAGCGCTACACCGAGGCCGCCGAGATGGAGATGCACGACTACGCGGTCCGCGGGACCTTCCCACCGGAGGAGCGCCGGGAGATGGTCGACATCGGCCCCGAGAAGCTCAAGTTCGCGATGCTGAACTTCTATCAGGACATGGACGCCTACGACGGGCCGCCGCCGAAGCCTTGAGTACGGGCAAGATTCGCGGGAAGCAGTCGGTTGATTCGGTGATACTACGACGCCCACGTATGTCCGATAGTGCGATCATCGTCAGGCTGAACGGGATTCTGGCGCTCTTGCTCGCGGCGGTCAGCCTCCTCGGCGGCCTGGTGTTCGGTCGCGGGTACGCCGACGAGCTATTTTTTTCGGTCATGAGTTTCGTCGTCCTCGTCACACTGAGTATCGGCGTTGTGCTCGTCCGCTCGGCAGACCTCGGTGCACCACCGAGGACCTGAATCAGCCGATAGCGGTCGGTCGCCAGTAGCGTACCGTCCGACGTCAAATCGGATACTTTGAAACCCTCGACGTGAAACGAGTGGGTAATGCTAGTCGCCTTCGACTTCGACGGGACGCTCTCCGACTCGGAGATGACGGTCCTGCTCGGGAACCAGAACGGGACGGCCGAGGACATGGCCGACATCACCGAGCGCGCGATGAACGACGAAATCGAGTACGCCGAGAGCCTCCGCCAGCGCTGTGCGCTGCTGGAGGACCTCCCGGACGAGAAGGCGCAGGCGGCCTTCGACGAGGTCGTCCTGCGCCCCGGGGCGGCCGAGGTCATCGAAGCCCTGCGGGACGCCGGCGTCTACGTCGCCATCCTCACCGGCGGCTTCGAGCGCGGCGTCGAAGCTGCACTCGAAACGGAGGGGGTCGAGGTCGACGCCATCGTCGCCAACCGACTGCTCGTCGAAGACGGGAAACTCACCGGGGAGGTGCGTGGCCCGCTCATCTCCGGGACGAAAGACGACGCGCTCGAAGTCGTAACGGCCGTCACCGGAGAGGACCGGGACGCGACTATCGCCGTCGGCGACGGTGCCAACGACCTGCCGATGCTCGAAGTGGCGAACCTGGCCGTCGGCTTCGACCCGAAACCGGCCGTCGCGCCGTCGTGTGACACGACCGTCGAGACGATGGCCGAACTGCACGACCTGCTGGAAGCCGAAGGGGTGCTGTAGCGCGGTCGTTCCCGCCGGGCCGCTATCCGGGCCGGTCTCGCCGCTGTGCGCGATGAAAGGTCAGAATAGGGAGTGGCACACTCCCCACGGATGCGAGCATTGTTGTCGGACCAATGACAGAGTATGGTTGAGCATGAACCGACGCGTGCTCGCAATCGGCGACGGTTCGTTTAACACGTAAACCGCTGACGTAATAAGCTTGGTGAACGGGCGAATTATTGCACTCGTTCAGTTCGTATGTCCACAGACGGCCGGTAAAACACTACGCTACCGGTCAGTGCGTCGCCTGACCGATGGCCTGGTCGAGGTCGGCCTTGATGTCCTCGACGGACTCGGTGCCGACCGACAGGCGGACCATGTCGTCGGTGACGCCGGCGGCGGCCTTCTCCTCGTCCGTGAGCTGCTGGTGGGTGGTCGAGGCCGGGTGGATGATGAGCGTCTTCGCGTCGCCGACGTTGGCCAGTAGCGAGGCTATCTCGGTCGACTCGACGGTCGTCCGGGCGGCGTCGTAGCCCGCTTCGAGGCCGAACGTTATCATGCCGCCGTAGCCGCCGTCGAGGTACTCGCTTGCGGCGTCGTGGGTCTCGTGGTCGTCGAGGCCGGGGTAGGTGACCCAGGAAACCTCGGGGTGGTCGTCGAGGAACTCGGCGACCGCCATCGCGTTCCGGCAGTGGCGGTCCATCCGCGAGGGCAGCGTCTCCAGGCCCTGCATCGTCTGCCAGGCGTCGAAGGGGGACTGCTGGCAGCCGAGGTCCCGGAGGCCGCGGGCGATAGCGGCGTAGGTAAAGGCCGCGTCGCCGAAGCGGTCCCGGAAGTTCACGCCGTGGTACGCGGGGTTGTCGCCGGCGATTTCGGGGTACTTCTCTTTGTGTTCCTCCCACGGGAACGACCCGCCGTCGACGAGCACGCCGCCGACGGTGGTGCCGTGGCCGTGAATCCACTTCGTCGTGGAGTTCCAGACGAGGTCCGCGCCGTGCTCGATGGGGTTACAGAGGTACGGCGTCGCGAAGGTGTTGTCCACGAAGAAGGGGACGCCGTGGTCGTGGGCGATGTCGGCCAGGCGCTCGAAGTCGGGGGTCACGAGCGCGGGGTTGCCGATGGTCTCACAGTGGACGTAGGCCGTGTCCTCGTCGATGGCCTCGGCGTAGGCGTCGTAGTCGAGCGTGTCGACGAAGCGGGTCTCGACGCCGTTGCGCGGGGCGGTGTGGGTGTAGTAGGTGTAGGTTCCGCCGTACAGCGACGACGCGGTGACGACGTTGTCGCCCACGTCGGCCAGCAGGAACGTCGCGAGGTTCAGCGACGCCATCCCAGAGGCCGTCGCGACCGCGCCGACGCCGCCTTCGAGGGCGGCGAGACGCTCCTGGAGCATCCCGACTGTGGGGTTCATCAGCCGCGAGTAGATGTGTCCGGGCTTCTCCAGTGCGAACTGCTTGGCCGCGTCCTCGGCGTCCTCGAAGACGTAGGAGGTGGTCTGGTACAGCGGCGGCGCGCGCGAGCGTGTCTCTGCGTCCGGCTTCTGCCCGACGTGTAGGGCGTCGGTCTCGAATCCGTGGTCTTGGTCCTCGCTCATACACTCGGGTTTCACCTGACGGGTCTTAATTGCGACCCCACCGGTCAGGCCCGCCACTGCTACGAGATACCGGTGATTCTTCGGGCCGTTTCCAAACGGATTCGGTGCTGCAAGGCCGTACAGGGTCGATATCGTGCTCCTGGAGAGACATGTAAGCGAGTGCTCGGGCCGGGAGCGAAGTGGCGCGACGACCGTCGCGCCCGAAGCGACCCGGGGAAGGCAGGCCTGCATCAGTGACATCCAGCCGCAACTGACCAGCATACCGGTCGCCTGCGGCGACCGGTTTCGCGCGAATCGCCGCGCGATTCGCGCCTTTTTCGCCCACGTTTTTGCGCGGAGCGCACCGCTCAGCGCAAAAACGTGGGTTAGGAGAACTTCCGGACCGTCATCGAAAGCGTATCGAGGTCCAGAATCGGCGCGAAACCGGCGTCGGGGTCGATGTTGACGCTCTTCTGGAACGCGGTCTGGGCCTGCCAGCAGCCGGAGTTCAGCGCGAGGACGTTGTGGTACTCCCCCCAGCCGAGCTTGTGGACGTGGCCGGTGTGGAAGACGTCGGGGACCTCCTCCATCACCAGATAGTCACGGTCCTCCGGGGCCAGGCGGGTGTGGCCGCCGTACTGGGGCGCGACGTGGCGCTTCTTCAGGAGCTGGTACATCGCCTTGTGGGGCTCCTCGTAGCTGGCCTCCTCGTCGGGGAGTTCGGCGATGACCTCGTCCAGCGAGACGCCGTGGTACATCAACACCGTGACGCCCTCGACGGTGACCAGCGAGGGGTTCGAGTGGACCTGCGCGTCGTGGGCGGTCATGATGTCCCGCAACTCCTCGTCGAAGCCGGGCTGGGGCTCGGCCAGCCGGACGGCGTCGTGGTTGCCCGGAATCATCCGAATCTCCATGTCGCCGGGGACCTCCTTGAGGTACTCGCTGAAGGCCTCGTACTGGTCGTAGATGTCGATGATATCCAGTTCCTCGTCCTGCTCGGGGTAGATGCCGACGCCCTCGACCATGTCGCCGGCGATGAGAAGGTACTCGACGGACTCGGCCTCGGGCGTGTGGAGCCAGTCGGTAAAGCGGTGCCAGGCGTCTTCCATGAACTCCTGGCTCCCGACGTGGACGTCGGAGATGAGCGCCGCCTGAACGTGCCGGTCGGCGGTCGAGGGGCTGTGGGTCCGGGGCACGTCCGGGAAGTACAGCGAGTCCACGAACAGGATGCCGGCGTCGTCGGCCAGCGTCCCCTCGACGGCGATGACCTCGTCCATGAGCAGCTGCTGGACCAGGTCGGCGATAGGTCGGTCTTTCATCACCAGACAGGGGAAGGTCCCGTTCGTGTCCTCCAGTTCGACCAGCCAGTGGCCGCTGGCCGTCGAGCGGATGTCCGAGACCATGCCGATGAGCGCGGCCTCGCTGCCGCCGCCCATGTTCTCGATGGCGTCAGTCGGGCGGTGGTTCACCCGGCCCCGGAGCTTGCTCGCCAGTTTCTCGTAGCGGTCACGGAACACCGCGACGAAGTCCGAGTACTCGCCGGTCCCAGTGGACTGGCCGGTCATGTCGTTGGCCACCTCGATGGCCCGGAGGGATGTGTCGACGTCACGTGACCCCTCCGTTTCAGATGGAGCCGACGCGCCCGGTTCCGTCGACGTGGCTGTCTCCCTTCCAGTTGAAACGGAGGGGTGTGGCTGCGTCGGAGAGCCGGCAGTTTCGCCTCCAGCGCCGGGCTCTGGATTCGGCGATTTACTGGCGCTTTCTGTCGCTTCAATCACAGATTCGACGTGGTCGGTCGTCAGTTTCAGCGCGTCGTCGGGGACCGTTTCGAGTGCACGGTCGAGTGTCGTCGCCGGGTTCGGCGCGTCGGCGATTCGGGTCACCGCCTCGCGCTCCGCGTTGTAGCCGCGGCTCGCGAGTTCGCTGACGATGCGTGCCGGCGTCTCCAGAGGCACGTTCCACACTCAGTGTCTGCGGGCAAAAGGATAGCGGACCGCCGGCCGTCACAAGATTGATACGCTGCTGTCGGCAATCCGAGGTAGATGCGCCGGGACGAGCCCACCAGCGACGCACCCCGCGACGACGGGGACGCAGCGGAGGCGAACCCGTCGCTCCGTGTGGGCCTGTACCTCCGTGACGTCGGGACCAGCGTCGGAGCGGTCGTACTCGTCGGCGCGTTCCTGTTTGCCGTCAGCGGGGTGTGGCCCCCGCTGGTCGCCATCGAGAGCGGGAGTATGGAGCCACACATCGACACCGGCGACATGGTGTTCATCATGGACGCGGAGCGGTTCCCCGGGCAGGACGCTCGCCACGGCGTCGTCACGGCGGCGGCCGGCACGGAGACGGGGTACCGGACCTTCCAACGACACGGGGACGTCATCGTCTTCGAGCCCAACGGCAACGAGCAGCGAACGCCGGTCATCCACCGCGCGATGCTGTGGGTCGACGCCGGCGAGAACTGGTACGCCCGCGCGAACCCGGAGTACGTCGGGAGCGCGGATAGCTGCGACGAACTCCGGAACTGCCCGGCCCCCCACGCCGGCTTCGTCACGAAAGGCGACAACGAGGTCACCAACAGCAGGTACGACCAGGTGAGCGGGGCGAGCACCGTCGTGCGCCCGGAGTGGGTCATCGGGACCGGGACCTTCCGAATCCCGCGTCTCGGATACGTCCGAACACAGCCGTCCCGGTTGTCGAGCGCGTCAGCGCCGGCGGCGGTCGGCAGGTCGCCGGCCCCGGCGGCCTCCCCGGAACACGGCCTTCGGACAACAGAAAGTTGATTGGTCGGCTCCGAGTAGCCGCGGTACGAATGGGCGGGCCAGACCGACGGTCGTCGGACGGCGAAGATACCGAGAGACCGGGAGGCATGGTGTACGTGACCGATATCGCCAGCAGCGCCGGCTCGGTCCTCCTGGTCGGGGTGTTGCTGTTCGCCATCAGCGGCGTCTGGCCCCCGCTGGTCGCCATCGAGAGCCCGAGCATGGACCCCCACATCAAGGAGGGTGACCTCGTGTTCGTGATGGAGGAAGAACGGTTCTCCGGGCCGGACGACCGCCACGGCGTCGTCACGGCGGCGAGCGACGACAGCTACCGGAAGTTCCAGCAGCCGGGCGACGTCATCGTGTACGAACCCGACGGGAACGGCCGACAGACGCCCATCATCCACCGCGCGATGCTGTGGGTCGAGGAAGGCGAGAACTGGTACGACCGCGCGAACGAGGACTACATCGGCAGCGCGGACGACTGCGAGGAACTGACTTCCTGTCCGGCCGACCACGCCGGCTTCATCACCAAGGGCGACAACAACGGCCGGTACGACCAGGTCGGGACCAGCCCCATCAGCGAGCCGGTCAGACCCGGGTGGGTCGTCGGCACCGCGGAGATGCGGGTCCCGCTGCTGGGGCAGGTTCGGCTCCAGTGGAACCAGGCCGGGGCGACGGAGCGGGTGACGAACCGGACGGCGACGAACGCGACGGGCTCGACAGCCGTGAACGCGGCGGCGGCCGGATAGACGGCATCGGGGGACCGTTTCACCTGGAACGAGTCGGCGGCCGACGGCGCGATTCGGGTCAGTTGTCGAAGCGGGCCTGGACGAACGGCTGGACGTCGTCGATATCGCCGAGCCGCGAGTCCGACAGGAGCACCGCTTCCGTCTCCTCGGTCGGGACTGACAGCGAGATTTCCTTGGTCCGGCCGTACCGGCCCTTCGAGACGACGACGGCGTTGACGATGCCGAGCATGTCCAGTTCGGAGATGAGGTCGGTGACGCGGCGCTGTGTCAGGATGTCGGCGTCGATTTCCTCACAGAGGTTCTTGTAGATGTTGAACACCTCGCCGGTGTTGATGTTGTGGACGCCGTTTTTCTCCAGGAGGATGATGGCAAAGAGGACTATCTTCGACTGGGTGGGGAGCGTCCTGACGACTTCGACGACGCGGTCGAGTTCTATCTTCTCCTGGGCCTGCCGGACGTGGTCTTCGAGAACGTTGTCGGTCTGGTCGCGCTCGGCGAGTTCCCCGGCCGTCCGGAGGAGGTCGAGCGCGCGGCGGGCGTCCCCGTGTTCCTGGGCCGCGAAGGCCGCACACAGCGGGATGACGTCCTCGGTGAGCGCGTCGTCTTTGAACGCCACGTCCGAGCGCGCCTGGAGGATGTCCCGGAGCTGGTTCGCGTCGTAGGGCGGGAAGACGATTTCCTCCTCGCCGAGGCTGGACTTGACCCGCGGGTCGAGGAAGTCGGTGAACTTCAGGTCGTTCGAGATGCCCATTATCGAGACGCGGGAGTTCTCCAGTTCGGAATTCATCCGCGAGAGGTTGTACAGCGTGTCGTCGCCGCTCTTCTCGACGAGCTTGTCTATCTCGTCGAGCATGATGACGACGACGCGCTCGTGGTAGTCGACGGCGTCGAAAAAGGAGCTATAGACGCGGTCGGTCGGCCACCCCGTCATCGGGACTTCCTCGAACTCCGACTTGTCGGCCTGGAGCGACTCGATTTCGCTGTCGATGTCGGTCACGGAGTCGAACGCCACGGCTTCGAGTGCGTCCGTGTCCTCGCGTGCGCGCGACCGGAGGTCTTCGAGTTCGTCGACGCGGTCGTCGATGAGCGCCGCGTTCTTGTCGATGAACTTGTTGGCGAGCTGGGCCAGTACGCGGTACTGGGTGTCGGTCACCTCGCAGTTGATGTACTCCACCTCACAGGGGACCTCGTACTTCTGTGAGGTCGTTTCGAGTTCCTCACTGACGAACTTCGCGCTCGCCGTCTTTCCGGTCCCGGTCTTCCCGTAGATGAGGATGTTCGACGGCGTGTCACCTCGGAGTGCGGTGACGAGAATCGTCGCCATGTTGTTGATCTGCTCCTCGCGGTGGGGCAGTTTGTGCGGCGTGTACGACGGGCGAAGCACCTCCTTGTTCTCGAAGATGGGTTCACCTTCGAGCAGGTCGTCGAACAGGCCGCGGGACGCCTCGTCCGACGGGTCATCCGAGCCGGTATCGAGGTTGTCGAGGATGACGTCGTCGAGGTCGGACGGCCCGGTATCGGTTTCCACGTCGAGCGTCCCGTCAGCGTCGGCGGACGTTTCCGTCGCCGACGAATCAGACGACGGGTCCGGGTTGTCACGTTCGTCAGTCATAGTCGAGAGAGTTCCCCTTCGTTTCGTGTGGAGGGAGTCGGAGACACCGGAACAGAGGGAGCGAGGAGTACGTCAGTACCGTCGTTAGTGAGCATCAACGCTCTCCAGTGTGTCCAGTTGAACCACATGAACCGTACCGTGAGCAGATATTAAACATTTCGGTACATCACCCATGAAACACATATTGATACATTGATTGATTCGGCGCACGGGTACTGTCGTGATAGGGTGGGCCGCGGGAACAGCGCGGGAGCGACTGCGGATGAAAGAGTGGAGTCGAGGTCACATCGAGTGGATCGGGATAGCGCCGCGTCCCAGTGGACGAACCCCGGAACCCCCCCCCCACCCCTTCGTTTCCGGTGGAACGGGAAACAGGCCCGGGGTGGGGGGGAGAGACTGTAGAAGATTGTCTTTAGAGGAGAGAAAGATTTAATACACAATGATATAAACCAAAGCCGTACTAGACAAAAATATGCTTTTAGGAACAGTTGTGTACAGTTTTCTAGCGTCTAGGCCGTTCTAGCTAGAGAAATCGCGAACCGCGCTGACTCAAACGGCCGGTCCGCCTCCGGTCTACCCCCCGTCTCAGCCGTCCCCACCCCAGGGGTTCCGGCGTTCCAGTTGAAACGAAGGGGTGGGGGGCTACGGTCGTCGTCCGCCCCAGTGGCTCGGGTTCGTCGCCGGACTCGACTCGAACAGCTCCCACCGGCCGTCCCCGTCCTGACGCTTCGCTACTGGTTCGTACTGCCCACGTAGTGTCAACGGTGAAACTAGTGTCTGACGTAGGCTTAAGTGAATTCGCCTATCTTTTACGGGCAGAGCCGCCATACCGGACGACTCCGGGCGGCGGGAGGATAGGATGGGATTGTTAACAAACCTCAAAGATAGCATCTCACGTGCGGCATCGACGCTGTTCTCCGAAGAGGACCCGAAACGCATCGGGATTTACGGCCCGCCGAACGCCGGCAAGACGACGCTGGCGAACCGCATCGCCCGCGACTGGACCGGCGACGCCGTCGGGCCGGAGAGTCACGTCCCCCACGAGACTCGCCGGGCCCGCCGCAAGGAGAACGTCGAAATCGAACGCGACGGGAAGAAAGTGACAATCGACATCGTCGACACGCCGGGCGTGACGACGAAAGTCGACTACACCGAGTTCCTGGAACACGACATGGAGAAAGACGACGCCGTCCGCCGCTCGCGGGAAGCGACGGAAGGCGTCGCCGAGGCGATGCACTGGCTCCGGGAGGACGTCGACGGCGTCATCTACGTCCTCGATTCCGCGACGGACCCGTTCACGCAGGTCAACACCATGCTCATCGGCATCATCGAGAGCCAGGACCTGCCGGTGCTGATTCTCGCGAACAAGATAGACCTAGAGGAGTCGTCGGTCCAGCGCATCCGAAACGCCTACCCTCAACACGAGACCATTCCGCTGTCCGCGCTCGAAGGGGACAACATGGACGAGGTCTACGACAAAATCGCGGAGTACTTCGGGTGATATAATGGCAGAAGTCAAAGACCCAGACGACGGCGTCCAGATAGACCTCATCAGCGGCGAGCGCATGGCGGGGCTGGCCTCGATGGAGAAAATCCGGATGATACTCGACGGGGTCCGTGACGGCAACATCGTCATCCTCGAAGAGGGACTCTCCCCCGACGAGGAGTCCCGGCTCATCGAAGTGACGATGACCGAAATCAGCCCCGACGAGTTCAACGGCATCGAAATCGAGACCTACCCCAAGTCCGAGGCCGCCGACGCCAGCATCCTCGACCGGCTGATGGGCAAGCAGTCGACCCAGAAGCTGACGGTCATCGGGCCGGCCAACCAGATAGAGACGCTCCACAAGGACGAAACGCTCATCAGCGCACTCGTCTCCCGGAAATAATGCCCCACCAGTGTACGGACTGTGGCCGTGGCTTCGACGACGGGTCCAAGGAGATGCTCTCGGGGTGTCCCAACTGCGGCGGGAACAAGTTCCAGTACCGGCCCGAGGGAGCCGACATCTCCGGGACGCCGGACGCGGAGCCACCGGAACCACCGGGCCCCGACAGCAGCGTCGCCCGGACCGTCGGCAAGACCGCCGCATCGGTGCGTGACCTCGTCGGCGGTTCGGGCGCTGACGCCGACCCACAGGACCCATCCCACTCGACAGACTCGCCGTCGACCCCGGCCGAGGACTCGGCCCAGGCCAGCGCCCGGGGCGACGTCGTCGAGCCGGACGAACTCCCGTCGAACGTCCCGTCGGCGTCCGAATCCGACCACCAGTTCCGCCCCGTCGGTGCTGACCCCGACCCGCCGGCGGAACCGGACCAGGAGGACCGCCCCGACCTGGAGGAACTCCGGGCGGAACTCAACGACCAGTTCGAGTCGATAAAGGTGCTGGAACCCGGCCAGTACGAGCTGAACCTGATGGAGCTGTACGACCGCGAGGAGTACATCATCGCGCTCCAGGAGGACGGCCACTACTCGATTCAGGTCCCGGAAACCATCCGTTCGGAGTGACCAACGCCGCGAATTGCCCCGTAGAACCGCTGCACACACCATTACGTATCGACGCCGGCACAACCATTATATAATATGCCGTGGATGCTTCCGATAACGCCATGAGCCACCGGGACCGCTCGAAATCGAACTCACACCTCGAAGAGTGGGCGTCGCTCCTCGGTGCCGACATCGACGACGACGGGCGCGACGGCGACGTGCTCGACGACGGGGACGACCACGCCTGAGTCGGGGCCGTCGGGCCAGTCGCTCGCAGCTACGGCCACCGCACCGGGCGAAAAAACAGTTCGAGGACGGCACCGAGTTCCGACAGCTCGGTTACGAAATCTTGTCGTACTGGTCGGAGAGCTTCTCGGCGGCGTCGGCCATCAGGTCCTGCTCGTAGTCGTCGAGGTCCCACTCGACGATTTCCTCGACGCCGTCGCTCCCGAGGCGGACCGGGACGCCGAAGGCGGTGTCCTCGTGCCCGAACTCGCCCTCCAGTTTGACTGACGCCGGCAGCACCTCGCCGGTGTCGTGGAGGATGGCCTCGACCATGTGGGCGACGCCGCGGGCGGGGCCCCACTCGGTCGCGCCCTTGCGCTCGATGACGTCCATCGCCGACTCCTGCAGGTCGCCAAGCAGCTGTTCCTTCTCGTCGTCGCTGAACTCGGGGTCGGTCCCGTCGACGCGGACCTTCGAGAACACGGGGACCTGCGCGTCGCCGTGCTCGCCGAGGATGGTCGCCTCCACGTTCTGGACCGGCGCGTCGAACTCCTCGCTCAACACGTAGCGGAAGCGCGCGGAGTCCAGGCGGCCGCCGAAGCCGATGACCTGTTCGCGCGAGCGGTCGCCGGCCTCGTAGAGGTGGCGGTTGAGCAGGTCGACGGGGTTCGAGGTGGTCAGCGAGATGTAGTCGTCGTTGTACTCGTCGAGCGAGGACTGGATGTCCTCCATGATGGGCGCGTTGTCGCCCGCGAGGTCGATGCGTGTCTGGCCCGGCTGGCGCGGGATACCGGCCGTGATGACGACGACGTCGGAGCCGGCGGTGTCCTCGTAGCCGCCCTGGCGGACGCGCGTGTTCGAGTCGTAGGCGATGCCGTGGTTCGTGTCGGCGGCCTGCCCGACCGTGTCGTCTTCCTTGTCCGGGATGTCCACGAAGACGAGTTCGTCAGCGATGTCACGGAGCGCGATGTTGTACCCTGCGGCTGCGCCGACCGTTCCGGCTGCGCCGACTACGCTTACCTTTGTCATACCATTCGGAAACGCTCGGGCGCGAACGTTAAACGTGTCGAAACCCCGATTCCGCCGGTCATCGTTCAGGCAGTTCGGCGTCCCGCACCCGTAAACTGTTTTCAGCCCCGTGGCGTTGTGACACGTATGAGCGACTTCGACAAGGAAGCCGAACGCGAGAAACTCCGCGAGAAGTTCGAGCAGGAGGAGGACAACCGAGCAGCGACCGAACAGATGAGCGAGCTCCTGTTGAAGGGCGCGACCATGACGAACGCCCACTGCAGCGACTGTGGCGACCCCATCTTCCGCTACGACGGCCAGGAGTTCTGTCCCACCTGCCAGAAGCCGGTCGCCCGGGACACACAGGCAAACGGCGCGGACGCCCCGGACGCTGACGAACAGGCCGACGACGGCGACCGCATCGAGGTCGCCGACCCCAGCGACGAGGCCCACGTGCAGTTCGGCGACGCCGACGAGGCAGCGACCGAGCCGGGCGCTGCCGGCGACGCCGACGAGCAGGAGACCGCATCTGCCGGGGCCGACTCCCCTTCGTCACCGCCCGAGGCGGCGTCCGCACCGTCGGCGGACGACCCGACCGCTCCACCCGAAGCGGGGGGTGACCGGTCGACCCAGCCGTCCGGCCACTCGGAGCCAGCGCCACAGACCGCCCGAGCGGGCGCTTCCCCGGAGCCTGACCAGCCGACGCCGAACGCACAGTCCCGTGAGACGGCGTCACAGAACCCCCCTGTTTCCGCTCGACGCACTTCCTCCGACGCCGACGACGTCGCGGCCCACATGGAGGCGGCGTCCGCGTTGCTGGCCGAGACCGCGCACCGATTCGCCGAGCGTGCCGCCGCGACGGAGAATCCCCGCGAGGCCCGCGAGCACCTCGAAGCGGCGCGAGAAGCGGCGGAGGCGCTGGACGCGGCGCGGTTCTAGGCGTCGTAGTCGCTGGCGACGACTTCCCGAATCCGGGCGGCGGTCACTTCGCCGATGCCGGCGACTTCGAGCAGGGCGTCTTCCTCGGCGGTCATCACCGCCTCGACGCTGCCGAAGTGTTCGAGCAGCGTTCGGGCGGTCACCGGCCCGACCTCGGCGATGGCGGCGACGACGTACTCCTGTTGCTCGGGGAGGGTCTTGGACTGCTTCTCGCCGTGGACGCTCACCTCCCGGTCGGCCGTCTCCTGCTCCCGCCCGGCGATGACTTCCAGCAGGTCGGCGGTCTCTGCCTCGTCACTGGTCCGTAACACGCTCGCGCCGAAATCGACCGCCAGCGACGCGAGCGCCCCCTGAATCGCCTTGTGGTGGACGTTCCGCGCGCCGAAGAGGTCCTCGCCCTCGATGACGACCACGGGGCGGGCGTAGTGGCGGGTGGCGTCGCCGACCTGCTCGAACATCGAGCGGTCGCCGCCGGTCAGCGTGTCCATGAAGTCCGCGACGGTCTTGCGCTCGACGACCACCCGGTCCGAGAGGACGTAGTCGCCGACAGCCAGCGTCTCGAGTCGCGTCTCGACGCCATCCCGCGTCGAGAGGTCGCGGGCGATAGTCGAGTCGAGTTCGCGCTGGTCGGCGACGATTTCGACGCCGTCGTCGCTGCCGGCGCTGGCGACCGTCCCCTCGTCGTCGCCTTGCCCGCCGCTCTCGCCGCTATCCGCCGCCGACGCTTCCGCGAAGGCGTCCAGTCCGGCCTGGCCGTCGCCCTCGGCGGCCGTGGCACCCCTCGCGTTTCCGGTGGAATCCCCTCGCCCTGTGGCGGTCTCCGCATCGCTGGTTCCACCCGAAGCGGCCCCCTCGGCGTCGGCCTCCTCGTACTCGTCGAGCCCGGTCTGGTCGAGGCGGGCCTCCAGTTCCCCGGCGACACTCTTGAGTTCGTTCAGCTCGCGTTTCATCCGCTTCTGGTCGTTTCTGGCCTTCCAGAAGTACGCCTCGTCGCGGGTGTCCTCGGCCAGCAGGACGACGACCCGGCCCTCGGCCTGCCGGCCGGTCCGGCCCTTGCGCTGGATGGCCCGAATCGCGGTCGGGACGGGCTCGTAGAACAGCACGAGGTCGACCTCGGGGACGTCTAGGCCCTCCTCGGCGACGGAGGTGGAGACGAGCACCTCGAACTCGCCGTTCCGGAAGCGGTCCAGCGTCTCCTGTTGCTGGGTCTGTGTCATCCCCTCGCTGCCGTCGGTGTCGCTCTGCCCGACGAACTTCTCGGTCGTGAAGTGGTCCGAGAGGAAGTCCACGAGCGTCTCGGCGGTGTCCCGCGACTCCGTGAACACGATGACGCGCTCGCCGTTCTCGATGCCGAGCGTCTCCGCGAGCAGCATCCGGGTCTGGCGGAACTTCGGGTGGAGGTCGTCGTAGGACTCGGCTTTGCGCATCGCCTCGCGGACCTTCGGCTCGCTGACCAGACGCTGGTCGGCCTTCGACGCGCCGGAGGAGCGGGCGGCCTCCTTCAGGCGCTCGAAGTACCGCCGCAGGGACTCGACGCTCTGGGTCTCGACGTAGGTGACGGCTGTCCGGAGCTTCCGGATTTCGGCGAGCAGGCTCATCCCCTGGTATCCCTCGCTCTGGTCGTTGTTCATCAGCTTCCGGAGGTCGGCCTGCATCCCCTGAATCTCCCGCTCGGAGAGGTCCGCCGAGGACTTGTTCGTCACGCCCAGGTCCTTCAGCTGCGACAGGCGGTCTTCGATGACTTCGTTGATCCCGTCCCGAATCTCGACGACGACCTCGGGGAGTTCGATGCGGTTCCAGTCGACGCTGGTGTCGTGGGTGTACTCGGCCACGTCGGCGTCGTCCTCGGTCATCACTGCGACCTCGCTAAGCCCGAGGTTCTCACACACTTCGAGGATGGCCTCCTCGTCGTCGCCGGGCGAGGCGCTCATCCCCGTCACCAGCGGGTTCTCGGCGTCGGCGTGGTAGCGGTCGGCGATGTAGTTGTAGGCGTAGTCGCCGGTCGCGCGGTGGCACTCGTCGAAGGTGCAGTGGGTCACGTCCGCCAGCGAGACGCGGTTGCCGACGAGGTCGTTCTCGACGACCTGCGGCGTCGCGATGACGACCCGGGCGTCTTCCCAGAGGGCGGCGCGGTCGTCGGGGCGGACCTCGCCGGTGAAGACGACGACCTCCTCGGGGTCGAGTTCCAGCGCCTCGCGGTAGAACTCGGCGTGTTGCTGGACCAGCGGCTTCGTCGGGGCCAGCATGAGCGACTTTCCGCCGACGGAGCTGAGTCGCTCGGCGGTCACCAGCAGCGAGACCGTCGTCTTGCCCAGGCCGGTCGGGAGACAGACCAGCGTGTGGTCGCCGCTGGCCGTCTCCGCCAGTTCGGTCTGGTAGCGGCGGTTCTCCAGGAACTCCGGCGTCACCAGCGGGCGCTCGACGTGCTCGCCACCGGCGTCGGTGGTCGCCATTACCCACGCGTTCGTCCCGCCGGTGGTTAAGGGTTCAGATACCGCGGTGAAAGTGAACGGCGGCCGGTCAGAACGGGAGGTACCGGACGCCGACCCACATCGCCAGCGCGCCCAGCACCGGAATCGAGAAGTTGTCGTCGACGACGTAGCCGGCGATGCGGGGCTTGACCCCGTCGGCGAACGTCGCCGCGATACCGCCGAGGACGGCGGCCGCGGGGGGGACGAACGGGGCCGCGAGCAGCGTGCAGACGCCGAACATCACCAGCAGGACCCAGGCCTGCTTGACGTTACTGGCGTCGCCCGAGCCCAGCAGGCCGCTGATGGGGTCGCCGATGGCGAGCATCAGCATCGCCGGGACGGCGACGTCGGTCGTCACGCTCGGCAGTTCGACGGCGAAGGCGACGATAGCTATCCCGACGATGTACAGCGCGTAGCCGGCGGGGTTGTCCTGCTCGTACTCCCGGGTGAGCCGGTCGTACACCACCCAGTCCAGCCCGGTCGTCAGCCGCACCGCTTCCAGAACGATGACGACGACCAGCGCCACGGCCAGGAACCCCTGGACGACGCGCCACGTCACGAGGTCCGGCCAGCCGAGGTGTGCCAGCGGGACCGTCGCGCCGGTGACGTGAACGAGCCGCCGGGATACCTCGTCGGCCATCTACAGGTCGTCGAAGGTGCGGTCGCCGGTGCTGAGCTGTTCGAGCGTCTCCGCCAGCCCGTCGACGGGGAGCCGCTTCTGTTCTGTCGTGTCCCGCTCGCGGACGGTGACAGTGTCTTCCTCCAGGCTCTCGTAGTCGACGGTGACGCAGTAGGGGGTCCCCACCTCGTCTTGGCGGCGGTAGCGCCGGCCGATGGCCCCGGAGTCGTCGTAGGTGACCGAGAGGCCGGCGGTCCGGAGGTCGTCGGCGATTTCGCGGGCCAGGTCGTCCATGCCGTCCTTGTCCATCAGCGGGAAGACGCCGACCGTCGTCGGGGCCTGTTCCGCCGGCAGCGAGAGGTACGTCCGCTCCTCGCCGTCGACCTCGTCGGTCTCGTAGGAGTGTGCGAGGACGGTGTAGATGATTCGGCTCACCCCGAAAGAGGGTTCGACGACGTGTGGCCGGACGTGTTCGCCGTTCTCGGTCACCTCGTCGACGCTGAAGTTCGTCTCCGCGACGGGGACGGTGTAGTCCTCACCGTCGACCTCCACGGTCACCTCGTCCGCGTCGAAGGCGTCCGGGTTCCGCTCGGCCAGCGCTTCGAGCGCGTCGGCGACCGCGCCGGCCGACCCGCCGAACTCCGGCCCGAGGTAGCTCATGTCGGGGTCGACGGTGGCCCGTTCGACGGTGACGGGCTCGTCGTACTGCTTGAAGACGGTGAAGTCCTCGCCGGAGTGCTCGGCGTGCTTCGAGAGGTCGTAGTCGCCCCGATACGCGAAGCCGGTTATCTCTATCCAGTCGCCGTCGACCTCGCTCTCGGCGTCCCAGCAGTCGGAGGCGTAGTGGGCCCGCTCGCCGGCGAGGTGCTGACGGTAGCGGAACCGGTCCATGTCGACGCCGATGCGCTCGTACCATCCCTTGGAGACGCCGAGGTAGTAGGCGACCCACTCGCTCTCGACGACGCCCTCGTCGACGGCCTCACGGACGGTGAGTTCGCGCTGGCCGCCGTCCGCGGCCTGCTGCTCGGCGGCAGAGTACAGCGGGAGCGTCACGTCGGCGACCTCGGAAAGCGGCGGCTCGTCTTCCTCGGGGTCGACGAAGTGCTCCAGTTCGGCCTGCGTGAACTCCCGGACGCGGACGAGCGACTTGCGGGGCGAGATTTCGTTCCGGTAGGCCTTCCCGATTTGCGCGACGCCGAACGGAAGCTGGTTCCGGGCGTACTCCGAGAGCTGGGGGAACTCGACGAAGATGCCCTGGGCGGTCTCCGGGCGGAGGTAGCCCGGCGACGACGACCCCGGTCCGATGTTGGTCTCGAACATGAGGTTGAAGTTGTCGACCGGCCGGTCGGCCAGGGACGCGTGACAGGAGGGACACTCGATGCCGTGCTCGGCGATGAGCTCCATGACCTCCTCGTTCGGCAGGGACTCGGCCTCTTCGATGTCGGTGTTGTCCTCGACGAGGTGGTCGGCGCGGTGGGTCGCGCCACACTCGCCACATTCGACTATCATGTCGTCGAAGCCATCGAGATGGCCCGACGCCTCGAAGACGGGCTCGGGCATCACGTCGGGGGCGGAGATTTCCTGGTGGCCCTCCTTGACGACGTAGCGGTCCCGCCAGGCGTCCTCGACGTTCGATTTCAGCGCAGCGCCCTGCGGGCCGTAAGTCCAAAAGCCCGCCGCGCCGCCGTAGGCGCTCGACGAGGGGAAGTAGAAGCCGCGACGCTTGGCCAGCTCGGTGAGCCGTTCGCCCTCGCTCATAGCCCTCGCAGCAGGTCGACGTCGCGCACGATACCGGTGAGTTCGTCACCGGACAGCAGCGGTATCTGCTCGATGTCGTGCTCTATCATCAGCTGTGCCGCCTCCTCGGCGGTGCGGCGCTTGTTCACCGTCACGACGTCGGCGGTCATGAACTCGCGGACGGGCTCGACCGGGAGCTCGACGTTTCGCGTGGGCATGTACCGCCCGCCGACGGCCTTGATGCCCTCCCAGGCCCAGTCGTCGTCCTGGTTGGCGATGGAGTCGCCGGTGTCGTCCTCGCCCTCGACGACCCGGGCGACCGCAATGATGTCGACCTCGGTGAGCATCCCCGACATGTCGCCGTCGTCCCCGAGGACGACGCCGTAGGGGACGTTCGCGTGGGAGAGTTCCCGCTCGGCGACGGTCAGTGGCGTCTCCTCGTAGACGCAGTTGATGTCCCGGTTGGCGAGGTCGCCGACGACCGTGTCGCCGCCGACGTCGCCGTTGGCGATGGACCGAATCACGTCGGTCACCGTGATGATGCCCTCCAGTCGGCCGTCGACGATAGGCAGCCGGCGTTCGCCGTCTTCGAGCATCACCCGGGCGGCGTCTTCGATGGCTGTGTCCCCACTAATCGTCGGGACCTCCTCGACGAGCAGGGCGAGCTGGTCCTCGTCGGGGTTCGCGATGAGCGCGTCACGTGAGATAATCCCTCTGAACTCCTCGCCCTCGTCGGTCTCCTTGATGACCGGAACCGACGAGAAGGCCCGCTCCTGGAGGTACTCCAGAACGTCGTCACGGGTGCCGGGGATGGTGACCGTGACGACCTCCGAGCGTGGCGTCATAGCGTCTGCGACGTTCATACTGCCAGAACTTCCTGCCCGCATCTACTAAGTCCTTAACATCCGTCCGTTTTCCCCGCTCGGGTCCCGGAGTGGGCGACCACTGACTGGCACCGGCGGCCGGGCTGGCGCTGTCCGCGAACCCGACTGACTCCGAACAAATTCGCATTCTGCCATATCGAAGCCCCGTGCCGGGACACGAGTAGAACGCCCGTCTCGACCCGTTTGTGGTTGAATTGTAAGGGTATACCTGCACTGACCAGCGACCCACTCTCCCCCGTCCTGACAGTATCTGGACTATTGTCAGACTGTTGGCCGGCGCTCGTAGCTCTCCCCTCTATGGGTTTCGCTAAATTTTTATACGGTTGTTACATATTATCATGCATGGAGTCGAACACTGTCGCTCCGGTCGAGACGGCTGCGGACGGGGACATCATGGCGTCCGTCGAGGAAGGGCCGACGGACCAGTTCATCGTCGCTGACGTGACCCGGGACGACGCCTATCTCACACTTCCGCTCGCGGACGCGGCCTCGCTGCCGGCCTGGCGATAGGCCGCTTGCCCGGTTCGTTTCTTCCCGCTCCCTCGCTCACAGCGGACGCCACGAGTGGTGCGGTTTTCTGCACCTGTGGCCGCTCGGCGGAGAAAACAAGCGTTATGCCGCCCCAGTAAGTTCGGTTCGGTATGAAGGTACTCGTTACGGACCCTATCGCCGACGCCGGCCTCACACGCCTCCGTGAGGCGGGTCACGACGTCGAAACAGCCTACGAGGTCGAGGGCGAGGCGCTCCTCGAAGCGGTGGCCGACGCGAATGCGCTCATCGTCCGCTCCGGCACCGAAGTCACCGAGGAGGTGTTCGCGGCCGCGCCCGACCTCATCATCGTCGGCCGGGCCGGCATCGGCGTCGACAACATCGACATCGACGCTGCCACCGACCACGGCGTCATCGTCGCCAACGCCCCCGAGGGCAACGTCCGCGCCGCCGCCGAACACTCCGTCGCCATGGCGTTTGCCACCGCTCGCTCCATCCCGCAGGCCCACGACCGCCTGAAAAGCGGCGAGTGGGCCAAAGGCGAGTTCCTGGGCACGGAGGTCAACAACAAGACGCTGGGCGTCGTCGGCTTCGGCCGCGTCGGCCAGCAGGTCGCCAAGCGACTGGGCAGTCTGGGCATGGACATCGTCACGTTCGACCCCTACATCAGCCAGGAGCGGGCCGACCAGTTCGGCGCGGAACTGGTCGACGACCTCGAGGACTGCCTCGCCAAGTCCGACTTCATCACCATCCACACGCCGCTGACCCCCGAGACAGAGAACATGATCGGCGAAGAGGAACTCGCCGAACTCGAGGGCGGCTACGTCGTCAACTGCGCCCGCGGCGGCATCATCGACGAGGCGGCCCTCGCCGAGGCGGTCGAGGACGGCGTCCTGAAGGGTGCGGCGCTCGACGTGTTCGGCGAGGAACCCCTCCCGGAAGACAGCCCGCTGCTCGGCGTCGAGGACATCATCGTCACGCCCCACCTGGGCGCGTCGACGGAGGCGGCACAGGAGAACGTCGCCACCTCCACGGCCGACCAGATAATCGCCGCGGCCAACGGCCAGCCCGTCGCCAACGCCCTGAACGCGCCGTCGCTCGACGAGGCGACGTTCCGGGAGGTCGGGCCGTACCTCGACCTCGCCGACACCGCCGGCCGCATCGCCGTCCAGCTGTTCGGCGGCCACATGGCCGAAGTCGAGGTCACCTACGCTGGCGACATCGCCGAGCAGGACGTCGAGTACGTTACGGCCAGCGCGCTGAAGGGCGTGTTCGCCCCCTCGGACCTCCAGGTCAACGCCGTCAACGCCCCCCAGATAGCCGAGGAGCGGGGCATCGACGTGACCGAGTCCAAGACCCGCACCTCCGAGGACTACCAGAGCCTCATCACCGTCACCGTCTCCGACGGCGAGGAGTCCGTTTCGGTCTGTGGGACCCAGTTCGGCGGCGAGGAACCCCGCATCGTCCGCATCGACGACCACCGCATCGAGGCGGTCCCCCACGGCCACATGCTCGTCGTCCGCAACCGCGACGAGCCCGGCACCATCGGCTTCATCGGCACGGTGCTTGGCGACGCAGACATCAACATCGCCGGGATGTTCAACGGCCGCGAGACCATCGGCGGGGAGGCCCTGTCCGTCTACAACCTCGACGAACAGCCGCCACAGGACATCATCGAGCGGCTGAACGACGACAGCCGCATCATCGAGACGACCTACGTCGCACTCGGCGACGAGTAACGCCGTTCTCCGAGCCCGCGGCCTATTTGCCGTCGATGACCCGCTCGTAGCGGTCGACGACGGCCTGGCGGTGTTCCCGCTCCCGTTCGAGTTCGGTTTCTAGCGAGGCCACCCGCGAGCGCAACAGCGCTATCTGTATCTGATAGATGGTGCTGGGCGTCTGTCGGGGCGGGGGTAACGGGGTCCCCGACCGGTCCCCGGAGTCGATAGGCGGCGCTGAATCGCGGGACGAAGCCATACCCGTCGTCAGGACCGCCACCGGCAAAAACACCCGTCGGACGGCCGTCACGCGCCCGTCAGTCACCTTGAGAGGTCCGGTGTCGGTACGTCGCCGACACCCAACAGTTCGGCGAACGGCGGATTCATCGCCCTGATTGCAGGTCGCTGAGAACGCGGTCCGAATTTAAACCCCGACACGAACACAGACGCACCCGCTGAGACATCCCGTCTGACAGGCTGATCCGATCAGGCGTCCCGAGGACGGTCCCGGGACGGCTCACATGAAGTCCGCAATACCTGACTGTTTGTTGTGGTCGTTCTCGAACACCGACTCGATTTTCCGCTCCAGGATTTTGAGTCGCTGTTTCGTGTAGTCCCGCGCGCCGAACTCGTCGGCGACGCGGATGGCCGTGTCGATGTACTTGTTGACCGACCCCTCGTGGACCGTGAGGTTCACTCGGCCGCCACACTCCCGGCAGTCGCCGGTCAGCGGGGCGCGCCGGAACGACTCCCCGCAGTCCAGACACCGGACCTCCTGCCTGGAGAACGCCCGGAGGTTCCCGATGAGGTCCGGCAGGAAGTGGTACTCGATGATGCGCTCGGCCACGTCGCTCTCGACGACGGCCCGGAGCTTCCGGGAAATCTCCAGTTGGGCGTCCATCTTGTCCTCCATCGACCCGAGCGTCTTGTACGCCGAGAGGTCCGGCCCCGCCGCGATGTTGGCCGTGTCGTGAGTGTGGCGGAACTCGGTGTACTCCCGGTCGGTCCCCAGCGTCTCCTCGGCGATTTTCATCACGTCCTCGACCGCCGTCGGGTCTTTCATCTCGCGGGTGGCCTCGTAGAACTCCCGGGGGTACGACTCCATGATGTCCATGTTGTGGGCCTCGTCGTCGATTTCGCTCGGGTCGATGCGCGAGGACATCACCAGCGGCGCGTCCATCTGCCCACCGCGCTGGTTCGGCAGATAGGACTTCGAGAAGTTCAGCAGGCCGTCCATCAGGAGCATGACGCAGTCTTCGTCGCCGTCACACTGCTTTTGCGAGGTGTCGTTCGCAATCAACGAGTGCGTGTCAGCAACGGTGAGACAGTACGTGTGGTCGGCGTCTGACTGGGCCGTCGTGACGTCGGTAATCTCGTCGACGAAATACTCACCGCTCCCGCCGTCGAAGACCCGCCGCCCGGACGGTGCCGTCTCCGTAACGTGTTTGGCCAGTCGATTCCGTTTTCGCGAGAGATGTAAGTCGACCGTCTCCGCGAAACGAACGGCATCGGTCGACGTGATGTGGAGAACGTACGATGGTGCCGACATCGATTCGTCGTCGATATCGTAGAAGTCCGGGAATTTCTCGACGAGCGGAACGGGATCGGTGGTAGTGACACGTGCCGTGATCCCAAGGCGAGTGAGCAAGGCGAACAGGTCCTCTTTCAGTTCCCGACTGACCGTCGTCGCCGATACCTCTAGGGCGTTCTTGGCAACCGTCCCGTCACCGCTGAAATAGCCGCTGAGATACGCGGCGACGAGACTATCGGGCGCGTCGAATATGCACGGCGGCACTCGCTTGTCCTTCGAACCCGTTCCACAACCGAGCACCGTCTCGAAGAACACGCGCGGCAGTCGCCCCGAAACGGTGACTTTCACATCGTTCTCTCGGTAGGCGTTGACGCCGAGCGCATCCTCGAACGCTTCGACAAAGAAGTCACGTGCCTCTGTTTCGTCTCCCGAGATCGTCGTCTGATGAATCGTCCCTTTCGCCGTCGACTGCTCACGAGCGAATCCCTCTGCCGCGTAGTAGCCAAGTAACGTCGCGAGTTCCTCGTCGAGCCCGACGAACCGGTCGATTTCGACGGAGTCGCGCTTCATGCCGAGCCCAATGTCTTCCGGGAGTCGCTCGACGACGGCCTCTCCCGTGCCGACCAAGTCGACCAGCAGAGAGACGGGCAGACTCTCCCGGTAGACGTAGTTGCTCAGTGCCTTCTTGCTGAGCCCAAGAAACTCTGCTGTGCTCTTCAATGGATAGAACGTCCCCTCCCAATCTGCTTCGAGCGCCTCCGTAAAGAAGTCGTAGAGCTCCTCTTTGTCCAGGCCTTTCACCATGAGTGACTCGTTGGGGACGTCGTCGCAGTCGATGAACTCTTCGAGGAGATCGAACCGAGCACCGGTGCCTTCGATGTCGACCGCTTTGGGTTTCACTAGCGAATCTGACGTGGTAAGTTCGCTCGCCCGTTTACTCGTGAGTCCGTCGCCGTCGAAGACGTGCATCTCGTGGTCGGGCGTTACTGTGACCTCACGACCGCTCCGCGTTTCGACGGTGATGAGATGGTCGGGTGACGGGTGTTTTGACACAGCTTCGACCGGTTTCCGAACGACGTTCCCGTCTTCGTCCAGCGAGGGCACCCGAACCTCCCCGTCGAGCTCCGTAACGAGCGTGCCGAAGTCGTCTTCCGTTTGGTCGTCCAGGCGTTCCTCGACGAACGCCGCGATATCGTCGTAGCGCCACTTGTCGCTCTCGTTCTCGTACCAGAGTTTCGTCTCCGGATGGAAGCAGTTCCGACGCTTAGCCGCGTGAAAATACGGATGTGCATACCCTACGGCCGCTGATGTGAAGCCGACGACGCGACCGACGGTCGCAGCGCTGGTGTGGGGGGCCATCCCGAACACGAGTTCGCCGACGAGGTCCTCGCGGTCGTCGAACTCGTAGAACCGCTCCAGCCCGTAGTACTGTTCGAGGAGGTCGTCGACGAAGCGGGCGGTCTGGAGCATGTGTTCGGCCGCGCCATCCGAGAGGACGATGTCCTGGACCTTCAGTTCGACCAGTTGGTCGTCGTGGGTCAGCGGGTCGCCGTGGATGTCCTCCTCGTAGCCCAGCCCGCGGAGCCGCTCGGCGGAGACGTCCAGTTCCGAGGCCCGGACCGCCGTCACCGGCAGGTCAGTCATGTCGTAGCGCACCGTGCCGTCCTTGAACGCCGACACGTCGTGTTTCGCCCGGAGGACGCCCTTCTCCATCGGCTCCGGGACCTTCTCCTCGGAGGTGAGCCCCTTGACGGCTTTCAGCTGTTCGAAGGCCGTCTCGCGTTCGCCGACGGTCTGCAGGGCGTCCCGATACGCTTCCTGCAGGTCAAGCGTCTTGTACTGGGTCGGCGAGGCGAGCGTCTCACAGCGGGCACACTCCGCGCGGCCGGACTCGTCGCGCTCGACCTCGGCCTCGCAGTCGGGACAGACGTACACCGGCTCGGTGGTGCCGCCACACTCGGGACAGCCCGCCTGGTGGGTCTCGGTCCCGCAGTCGGGACAACGCCGACGGGCGATTTCCACCTCGACGCGGCCGGGCGTGTCGCTCATCCCGTCGGCGTGTTTCGTCGCCTTCGCCACGTCCCGCTGTGCGCCCCCGGCCTCGCCGATGGGGCTGAGCGTGTGGACGGCCGGCGAGAGGTCACGGCGCTCGGATTTCTCCGGGCGGCCCATCCGGTTGCCGATGCGTGTCGGCGCGCGCTCGCGGACCTCGAAGGGCGCGATTTCGTTGACGGCCTCGATAGCGTTTTGCCCGTCTTCGGGTTCGGCGTCGTCCGCGACACCGATGGCGTCGACCGACTCGCTCTCGCCGTATGTCCGCGCGTCCGCCGAGAGGTCAGCGCGAGTCCAGTCCCGCTCCAGCGAGCGGTCGAACCCGAGCGTCCGAACCAGCGGCACCCAGTCCGTGACGGTGATGGTCTCGTCACCCTGGGTGTGTTCGACGAGCAGGTGCTCCAGTGTCTCCCGGACGGCGTCGGTCCGGGGCAGGACGAGCGCGCCGTCGTCGGTGTGGGCGGCGGCCGCGTTCTCCGCCTCGGGGTCGGCGTACGCGCCGTCGGCCTGGGCGACGTGGCCGTCCCCGACGGCGTCGGCGAGCGCACACACCTGGTCGACGCTCACGTCGTGCCAGAGGTAGGTGTACTTCGGGTGCAACGGGGCGTCGTACTCGGTGGCCCACTCGATGGCCTCGTCGGCGCTCGGGTCGGCCAGGTCGGTATGGGGCGAGTCCCGCATCGCCTGTACGTCCGCGCCGCCGGCGTCGAGGTCCTGCTCCCACCACTCGACGGTGTAGGAGGCCGGCGCGAGCGGATGGTTGTTCTCGACGAACTCCCCGTAGTTGACCAGGTACTCCCCGAGGTCGAGTATCTTTTCGACGCCGTTGCGCACCTCCAGGGCCTCCTCGGCGTCGTCGATGCGGCGCACGTCGCCGTTGGCGAGGCGCACGGTCGGTCCCTCGATGGTGTCGACCGGGACGACCCCGGCGGCTTTCCCCGGCCGCTCGGTCTTGATCTGCGTGCCGGTCGCCAGGAAGTCGTCGACGAGGTGCATCGTCGCCGGGTGGACGCCCGCCGTCGCGAAGCCGTGGTTTCTCGCGCGGCCGTAGCGCAGTCGGAACCCGCCCGCCTTCGACGGGTGGGAGAACACCGGCCGGCCGGCGATGAGGTCCCGGAGGTACTTCTCCGCGGGCTCGACGCGTGGCGGTCCGGCCTGCTCGCTGGTGTCCTCGCCGTCGGCGTCCCCGCCTTCGCTCGCGTCGTCGCCGCTCGCGTCCTCTGTGTCCTCCTCCTTGTCGGCTTCGTCCTTGCCGATGGTCCCGTCGATGAGGTCCTGGAGCCACGGCCAGTCGACCTCGTCGAGGTTCCGCGTGTAGCGCTGAATCTTCGGCGCTTTCAGCGCGATGCCCTCGGCCAGCACCAGACACATCCCGCCCCGGGGCGAGTTCGAGTCGACGCGTTCGAGGTCGCGGTACCCGGACACCTCCTCGTCGCCGGTCGCCTCGCCGTCGAGCATGATAGGCATGTGCTCGGCGATGAACTTCGTCTCCTTCTCCTTCGGGGAGTACTGCAGGCCGGTGTCCTTGTCGTAGAGGTCGATTTCCTCGGCGTACCGGCCGATTTCCTCCTCGCGGGCCTTGTACTGGTCGATGCCCAACAGTGCGCGGGCGTAGTCCGCGACCAGCACCGAGAGGGCCTGGGCCGTCCCGCCGGCGGAGCGAATCGGGCCGGCGTAGTAGACGTTGATGAACTCCGTGCCGTCGTCGTTTTCCAGCAGTTCGACGCGGTCGATACCCTCGATGGGGGCGGCGACGACCCCCTCGGTCAGCAGGGCGACGGCGGTCCGGACCGCGCCCTCGACTTTCCCCTCGCGGCTGTCGTAGTCGCCGACGGTCCCCTCGACGAAGTCCTCGACCAGCTCCAGGGCGGCCTCCTCGCGGGACATCTGGCCCTCGAGTTCGCGGACCCGCTCGGCGACACCGTCGATGCCGAGGATGTTCTCGACGCGGTCGGCCATGTCCCGGGCGGTCGGAATCTCGACCTCGGGCTTCGGGTCGCCGCCCCGCTCCTTGGCCCGTTCGGCCACGTCGAAGGCGGCTTCGAGCTGGGTTTCTAGCGTTTCGAAGTACTGTTCGTCGGCCTCCCGCATCTTAGATGTTCCAGAGGTCCAGGTCGGTCGGTTCGTCGTGTTCCCGCCGTAGCTCCGTGTCGAACCCGCGGACGTACAGTTCGCCGGCCCAGACGGTACCGGCGTTCAGGTGGCCGGCGACCGCCTCGCCGTCGGGCCGGGAGAGGACGGCGTGGGTGTGGGCGAACCGCTCCCCGTCCAGGTGCGAGATGTTGCCCATGCAGGCGGCGACCTCCAGGGGCTCGTCGAAGGTCAGCGAGTCGTACTCGGTGCGGTCCTGGTCGTAGAACATCAGCTCGGCGTCCTGGACCGCCCCGAGACCGTAGAAGAAGCCGGCGTCGATGCCCTGTTCGTCCGCGAAGGACTCTATCTGGGCGCGCCAGTCCCCGCCGTGGTCCAGCCGGCAGACGAACTCGGACGTACTGTCGACTTCGCGGTAATCCATATCTGTAGCCGACGGCAGGCCGCTCCAAAAGCGTTGCTTTCGGACCGACCGTTTATCTCCGAAGCCGGGACCACCCCCGCCGTGACGTAGCCACGGCCCGGCGCGTCCAGCGGTCGCGCGGCACACCGCGCCGGGTTCGACGCGTGCCGCCTGTTCGCCACCATCGGGAACGTCGACCGTCCGACACCGACCAGCGCTACGCCGGCAGCGACACCCGGCTGACCGGCTGACTCCGGTCGGCGTCGTAGAAGGCGAGTTCGTCGACGGTCCACCGGACCGGCTCGACGGCCCGCTCGACCAGCCGCGCGGCCGCGTCGCGGTCCCCGCCGCGGGCGACGGTCACGTGCGGGACGTACGCCTCGCCCTCCATCCCCTCGACGGGGTCGAACCGCCCACAGAGCCGCTCGTGCAGGTCGACCAGTCCGGGGCTCTCGACGGCGAGGTACACCACCGGCGACGGACCGGTCACGGCCGTCTCGAATAGCTCGGCGCCGGAAACCTCCGCCTCGAACGCCGGCTGGCCGCGGAGCGCCTCGCGCCCCTGCGCTTCTAGCCGAGCGTACGCCGCGTGGTCGCCGTCGCCCAGTCGCTTGGCGACGAGCGTGTGTTCGCCCCGGCCACGCCGCTGTGCGAGCGGCAGTTCGGCCGCGAGGTCGGCCGCCAGCGACGTGACCGCCGACGGGAGCGGGACGTTGATGCTGTACACACCGCGTGGGTCGCCCGCTGTGGGCAAAAAGCGCGCGGTCCTACAGCCGGTCGAGCAGCCACAGGACGATGAGGACGACGAGGACGACCCCGAGTAGCGGCTGGAGCGGGCCGAGTAGCCAGCCCAACAGCCCCAACACCCCGCCGACGATTTCCAGCACCAGCCAGACGATGACCAGCGCGAGGACGATTTTCAGCAGCGAGTCCACGTCGAGTTTGGCTCTGTCCATGCTCGACACGACTCCGTCGCGGGGCAAACCCCTTGTGGCCGCGTAGACTGGCGATTCGTGTCGGGCCCGGACGACTGAGACGCAGGGTCGCCGACTATCAGTTCACACAATCGGCAATAAACGATATACCTGCCGAGGGGATAGCCGCGGTAGGATGGGCCGGACCGTTGGGACGCTGGTAGCCGTACTCGCCGTGACAGCACTGCTCGTACCGACCGCGACCGGGGTCGGTTTCGGCGGTCTCGAACAGCAGTCGGTCGACCCGGACGTGGTCGTGATGACTGCGGACGTGGCCCCCGATGGGACTGCCGATTGGACGGTCGCCTACCGGATTCGGCTGGACGACGACAACGCCACGCAGGCGTTCGAGGACCTGCGGGCGGACGTTCGGGCCGACTCCTCGGCGTACACGGACCGGTTCAGGGACCGGATGCAACGCACCGCCGGGGCCGCCGAAAACACGACCGGCCGCGGGATGGCCATCGAGAACGTCACCGTGAGCGCGCGCGAAGAGACGTTCGGCCAGACCTACGGCGTCGTCACCTACCGGTTCCGGTGGACGAACTTCGCCGCCGTCTCCGGCGACCGCATCGAAATCGGCGACGCGCTCTCGGGGCTGTTTCTGGACGCCGAGACCTCGCTGACCGTGCGCTGGCCGGCGGACTACCGGGCCGACTCCGTCGCCCCCGCGGCCGACGAACGGGGCAACGGCTCGGTCACCTGGCGGGGGCAACAGGAGTTCGGAGCCAGCGAGCCGCGGGTGGTCGTCAGTCCGGGCGACGCTGGCGGTGACAGCGGGGCGAACGGGCTCCTCGTCGGTGGCGTTCTCGCGCTCGTCGGTATCGCTGTCGCGGCGTACGCGCTCAAGCGGTACGGCGCGTTCGGTGGCGGTGAGCAAGCCGAGCCGCCGGCGTCGATGGTCGACTCGGACGATTCCGAAGCGGAGACCGCGGCTGGCACCGACGCCGATGCCGGCGAACCGCCGGCGGAACTGCTAAGCAACGAGGAGCAGGTCCTGCAACTGCTCGAATCGAACGGCGGGCGGCTCAAACAGCAGCAGGTGGCTGGGGAACTCGACTGGACCGACGCCAAGACGAGTCAGGTCATCGGTGGCCTGCGCGACGAGGACAAGGTCGAGACGTTCCGCATCGGCCGGGAGAACGTCGTGACGCTCCCCGATACCGACGTGACCGGTGCGAGCGGTGACGGGGGCGACGGCTCCGACGAGACACAGTAATAAAGCTACCGACAGTTTAGCGGGGCCTACGGTTCAGAACCGTCGCTGTAGTGCGGTTTTAATCCGGCTTAATCGGCGCTAACCCGGACCCATCGACTCCTATTTATAGGGTATTCGGGGGCCAAGTACGGAGCGTAATGAGACGAGCGACTCCGGTCGTGCTGGCAGTGGTGCTCGTGGTGGGCACCCTCGCCGCGGTGCCCGCCGCGACGATGGCACAGGAGACCGACACGGTGACCGAACAGGCCGACGCGAACGCGACGCCCCCCGGCGCACAACTGGCGGGCGTCGTCAGCGTCCAGGGGGCCGAAATAGACGGTGAAGTACAGTCCCGCACGTTCGGCATCCGCGTTGCACAGGCAAACACCGACGACGCGAAGGCCGCCGTCGTCGCCGACCAGCTGAACGACTCCGAGGCCCGCCTCGCGGAACTCCAACAGCGCAAACGGGCGCTCGAACGGGCCCGCGAGAACGGGTCGATGAGCGAGGGCGAGTACCGAGCGAAGGCCGCACAGCTCCACGCTGAGACGAAGACCGTCCAGCGGCTGACCAACGAAACGAACGAGACCGCCAGCCGGCTCCCCGCCGAAGCCCTGGAGCGGAAGGGCGTCGACGCGTCGGCAATCCAGGCCCTCTCACAGCGCGCGAACGAACTGAGCGGCCCCGAAGTGGCCGCCATCGCACGGGGCATCGCCGGCCCGGGCGTCGGCCAGCAGGCTCGGCCTGACAGCGCACGCGACCGTGGCGGCGACGTAGCGACTCGAACCGAGGCGGACGACCGACCCACCGACCGCGAGCGGACGCCGATGAGCGACCGGCCTGCCGGCAGTGACGCAATCAACGAGACGGCGACCGACGGCGCGGAACCCGAAGCCCCGACCGGGAGCAACGGAGCCGACGCCGGCGGCCAACGGAGCGGCTGAGAAGGACGCTTGCAGCCGGGTACACCGGGCTGTGCCCTGCTCCCCGTCACCGCGGCAGAACCGCGACCCCCGGAACGTGTGTCTGGGGACCTCACACACGCCACTGCCAACACGGAAACTATTAGTACTCGACTCACACAGCAGAAAGTACATGACGCGGCCCCCTCGTACCACGACGCTCGCTTCGGACAGCGAGGGGTCCGTCCGTTTCTCCCCACGCCGGCGACGACGACCGGGCCGTTTCTAGGCCCACTACTACTCACTCTTCATTCGACAGGTTCGCTTCGTCGCCAGACACCGTCGTCGTCGGTTCGGCGGACACTCGGTCGCTGCTGACCGGAAACCGACAGGCACACCACGGCACCAATCCAGAACACATCCATGCCAGAAGGAAACGGAACCGTCGCGCTCGCGTTCTCGGGCGGGCTCGACACGACAGTCTGCGTATCGCTGCTGAAAGAGGAGTACGGCTACGACGAGGTCGTCGGCGTCACCGTCGACGTCGGCCAGCCCGATTACGAGTTCGAGGAGGCCGAGGAGACGGCCGAGGCGCTGGGCGTTGAGCAGTTCGTCGTCGACGCCAAGGCGGAGTTCGCCGACCTCTGTATCGAGGCCGTGAAGGCCAACGCCGACTACCAGGGCTACCCGCTCGGGACCGCCCTCGCGCGCCCGGTCATCGCCAAGGCTATCCTCGAAGTCGCAGAAGAGGAGGGCTGTTCGGCCGTCGCCCACGGCTGTACCGGCAAGGGCAACGACCAACTGCGCTTCGAGGCCATCTGGCGCGACTCCGACCTCGACGTCATCGCGCCGGTCCGCGAACTCGGGCTGACCCGCGAGTGGGAAAACGAGTACGCGGCGGAGAAGGGCCTGCCCGTCGAGGGCGGCGACGGCGGCCGCTACTCCATCGACACGAACCTCTGGAGCCGCTCCATCGAGGGCTCCGAACTCGAGGACCCGAGCACCATCCCCGACGACGACATCTACAAGTGGACCGAGAACCCCTCGGACAAGGACGCTGAACTCGTCGACATCGAGTTCGAGGAGGGCGAGGCCGTCGCCGTCGACGGCGAGGCCCTCGACACCGTCTCGCTCATCGAACAGCTCAACGAGCAGGCCGGGGCCCACGGCATCGGCCGCACGGACATGATGGAAGACCGCATGCTCGGGCTGAAGGTCCGCGAGAACTACGAGCACCCCGCGGCCACGGTCCTGCTGACGGCCCACGAGGCGCTCGAAGGCCTCGTCCTCACGCAGGAGGAGCGCCAGTTCAAGGCTCAGGTCGACCAGGAGTGGTCCCAGAAGGCCTACCAGGGCCTCGTCGACGCGCCGCTGACGGGCGCACTCGAAGCGTTCATCGACGACACGAACGAGCGCGTCACCGGCAGCGTCACCGTGAAGCTCGAGGGCGGGCACTGCCGCCCGGTCTCGCGCGAGTCCGACTACGCGGTCTACAGCGAGTCCGCGGCCTCCTTCGACGAGGAGGACGTCTCCGGCGGCATCACCCAGCAGGACGCCACCGGCGTCGCGAAGTACCACGGATTCCAGTCCCGTCTCGCCAACAAGATTCTCGAAGACGTGAAGAAAGGCGCGGCCGTCACCGACGGCAGCGGCGAGGGTACGGAGGAGTAAACGGATGAGCGACGGCGGGGACCGCGACGCGGACGAGGCCAACGGCGGCGAGGCCGCGGCTGACGCGAATGCCGACGGCGACGAGACCGTCGTCCGCCGCGAGCGCTTCGCTGGCGGCCCCGCCCGCTCGTTCCTCTCCTCGCTCGCCGACGACGAGCGCATCTTCGCGGCCGACCTGGCCGTCGACCGCGCCCACGTCGTGATGCTCGCGGAGCGGGAGATAATCGACCGCGAGACGGCCGGCGAGATTCTCGCCGCGCTCGACGGCGTCGAGGCGTCCGGCCACGGCGCGCTCCCCGACGGCGAGGACGTCCACGAGGCCATCGAGAGCGCGGTCATCGACCGCGTCGGGCAGTCGGGCGGGAAGATGCACACCGCCCGCTCGCGCAACGACGAGGTGGCGGCCTGCATCCGGTACCGCCTGCGCGAGGACGTGCTCGATCTGGTCGAGACCGTCATCGGGGCCCGCGAGCAGTTGCTCGACGTGGCCCGCACCGAGCGCGAGACGGTGATGCCAGGCTACACGCACCTCCAGCCCGCACAGCCGACGACGGTCGCACACTGGGTCCTGTCCTACGAGCAGGCGCTCCAGCGCGACACCGCGCGGCTGCTCGATGCCTACGGGCGAATCAATCAGAACCCGCTCGGCTCGGCCGCCTTCGCCGGGACGCCGTTCGACGTGGACCGCGAGCGAACCGCGGAACTGCTCGGGTTCGAGTCGGTCGCGGAGAACTCGATGGACGCCTCGGCGACCCGTGACTTCCTCGTCGAGACGACGAGCGCCGTCGCGACGCTGGCGACGACGCTGTCGGGGCTGGCCGAGGACGTGGTCGTGATGGCGAGCAAGGGCCACGTCGACCTCCACGACGACTACGCGTCCACGTCGTCGATCATGCCCCAGAAGAAGAACCCCGACACGCTGGAACTGGTCCGCGGTCGCACAGGCGACGCCGTCGCCGGGCTGAACGGCCTGCTGACCAACCTCAAGGGCCAGCCCCGCGCCTACAACCGCGACCTCCAGCGCGCCGGCCGCCACGCCTGGGACGCCATCGACAGCGTCACCGAGAGCGTGGAAGTAGCCGCCGGCGCGGTCGCGACGGCCGACTGGCCTGCCGAGACACTTGAAGCCGCGGCCACCGACGGGTTCGCGACTGCGACTGGCGTGGCCGACCTGCTGGCGATGGCCGGCGTCCCCTTCAGGACGGCCCACGAGGTCGTCGCCGAGGCGGCCGCGGGCCTGGGTCCCGACGAGGACGCGCCCGACTACGCGGCGCTGTCGGCCGTCGCCGAGGACGTGCTGGGCAAACCCCTGTCGGCGTACGTCGACCGGGAGGCGCTGGAGGCCGCGCTCGACCCCACGGAAAGTGTCGCCATGCGGGACTCTCGCGGCGGACCGGCCCCCGAAGCCGTCGCCGAGCAGGTGGCGACGGCAGCGGACGCGCTCGCGGTGGACAGCGACGCGCTGGCCGACCGCCGGCATGCGGTTTCACGGGCGGCCGACCGCCGCCGGACGGAGGTGGACCGATATGTCTGAGCGACCACCGTCCCCTCGCGGGACAATTATGCCATAATTCTGATATACAATTCAGTAACGTCGCGGATTCGGGAGCTTTACACCGTTAGGGCGTAGTCTGTGTAGTAAATTTATTCTGATATGTTCGAAGGCTTTAAGTGGGTCGCTATCACAGGATGAACCACAATGGCAGAATGCATCGAGTGCGGGGCCGACGTGACCCTGCACGACGACCTCGAAGTCGGAGAGATTGTCGACTGTGCGACCTGTGGTGCCGAACTGGAAGTCGTCGGCACGGACCCCGTCGAGCTCGACAGCGCGCCCGAGCTCGAAGAGGACTGGGGTGAGTGAGGTGTTCGCGGTGGCGCGGCGCACTGCGCCGTATCCGACCGTGGCGCCTGTGGCCGCGAGCCGCGAACTGACGGAGGCCGAACCATGAAAGTCGGACTCCTCTACTCGCGCATCCGCCGGGACGAGAAGCTCCTGCTGTCGGAACTGCGCGAGCGCGACCACGAGATAGAGAAGATAGACGTCCGCAAACAGCAGTTCAACATCAGCGAGGCCCCCGAGGCCTTCGCGGACCTCGACATCGTCGTCGACCGCTGTCTGGCGACCAGCCGCAGCGTGTACGCGACGAAGTTCGCACAGGCCTACGGCGTCCCCGTGGTCAACGGGCCCGAGGTCGCCAACACCTGTGCGGACAAGGTCAACAACAGCCTCGCGCTAGAGGCTGCGGGCGTGCCGACGCCCAACACCGACGTGGCGTTCACCAAGGACGCCGCGCTGGAGTCCATCGAGAAGTTCGGCTACCCCTGCGTCCTCAAGCCCGTCGTGGGCTCGTGGGGCCGCCTGATGGCGAAGATAGACTCCCGCTCGGCCGCCGAGGCCATCCTGGAACACAAGGAGACGCTCGGCCACTACGAGCACAAAATCTTCTACGTCCAGGAGTTCGTCGACAAGCCCGGCCGCGACATGCGCGTGCTGGCCGTCGACGGCGAGCCAATCGCGGCGATGGTCCGCTCCTCGGACCACTGGCTCACCAACGCCGCCAAAGGAGCCGAAACCGCCGAGTTCGAACTGGACGGCCGCGCGCTGGAACTGGTCGAGAAGGCCTCCGACGCCGTCGGCGGCGGGCTGCTCGGCATCGACCTGATGGAGGTCGGGGTGTCGCAAGGCGACACCCAGGACGCGAGCGACGACGAGTCGCGAGCGCGTGAGTTCGAGGACTACACGGTCCACGAGGTCAACCACACCGTCGAGTTCAAGGCGCTGAACGAGGTCACCGACGTGGACGTGCCCGCGGAGGTCGTCGACTGGCTCGAAACCAAGGCGGCGACCGAGAGTGACGCCGAGGTGACGGCATGACGTACACGGCGAGCGTCGTCGGCGGTTCGGGCTTCACCGGCGGGGAACTGCTCCGCCTGCTCGACGGCCACCCCGAGTTCGAACTGGCCCAGGCGACAAGCCGCTCGAAGGAGAACAAGACCGTCGGCCACTCGCACCCGAACCTCCGGCACTCGGACCTGCGTTTCTCCTCGCCGGAGGACCTGGAATCGGTCGACGTACTGTTCGCCGCGACGCCCCACGGCGTCTCGATGGAGCAGATAGACGCGTTTCAGGAGGCCGCCGGCACGGTCGTCGACCTCTCGGCGGACTTCCGACTCGATTCCGAGGCCCAGTACGACGAGTGGTACGACGGGCACACGCGCCCGGACCTGCTCGAAGAGAGCGAGTACGCGCTGCCGGAACTCAACCGCGGCAATCTCGAAGGCGCGGACCTCATCGCTTCGGGCGGCTGTAACGCCACAGCGACGATTCTGGGCCTGCTCCCGCTGTTCGAGGCCGACATCCTCTCCGGCGACGAGCAGGTCGTCGTCGACGTGAAGGTCGGCTCCAGCGAGGGCGGGGCCGGCGGCGGCGAGGCCTCCAGCCACCCCGAGCGCTCGGGCGTCGTCCGCCCGTACGCGCCCACGGGTCACCGCCACGAGGCCGAGATTCAGCAGTTCCTCGGTATCGACGTGTCCTTCACCGTCCACGCGGTGGACATGATCCGCGGCGCGAGCGCGACCTGCCACGTCTTCCCCGAGGGCCCGGTTTCGAAGGGCGACCTCTGGGGAGCCTACCGCGGGCAGTACGAGGACGAACCGTTCGTCGAACTCGTCGCCGGCGGTGGCGGCGTCTACCGCTACCCCGAGCCCAAGTCGGTCGCGGGCACGAACCGCGCCGAGGTCGGCTTCGAACTCGACCCCGGAAACAAGCGACTGGTCGTGTTCTCGGCCATCGACAACATGATGAAGGGGTCGGCGGGACAGGCCGTTCACGCCGCGAACGTCGCCCTCGGCATCGAGGAGACGGCGGGCCTGGAGTTCCAGGGACTCCACCCCGTCGGCGCACCGTAACCCCTGGAGGTAGTTTTCATGACTGTAGTCATCAAAGTCGGTGGCGCTCGCGCGGTCGACCCCGCGGGGGCCCTTGCGGACGTGGCATCGTTAGTGGCAGACGGCGAGCGGGTCGTGGTCGTCCACGGCGGCTCGACGAAGGTCGACGAGACGCTCGAACGGCTCGGCGTCGAACCGGAGTACGTCGAGACGCCGTCGGGCATCGTCGGCCGGTTCACCGACGAGACGACGATGGAGGTGTTCGAGATGGCCTTCGGCCACCTCAACACCCAGCTCGTCGCCGGCCTCCAGAGCGAGGGCGTCGACGCGGTCGGGCTGAACGGCGTCGACGGCAAACTGCTCTACGGACCGCGCAAGTCCGCAGTGCGGGTCGTCGAGGACGGCAAGCGCAAGATTCGCCGTGGTGACCACTCGGGCACCATCAAGCGGGTCAACGGCGACCTGCTGGAGACGCTGCTTTCGGATGGCTACACGCCGGTCGCGGCACCGCCGATGGCCGGCGACGACGACGGCGAGGTAATCCCAGTGAATACGGACGCCGACCGCTCGGCGGCCGCCATCGCCGGCGAACTCGACGCGACGCTGGTCCTCCTGACCGACGTCGAGGGCGTCTACGCGGACCCCGAGGACCCGGCGACGCTCATCGAGGCCGTCGAGACGGCCGCCGACTGGGACGCCCTCGAAGACGCGGCCGAGGGCTTCATGAGCCGGAAGATAATGGCCGTCGAGGAGGCCCTCGACGGCGGCGCGCCCGAGGCGGTCGTGGCCGACGCCAACGCCGACGAGCCGATTTGCTCGGCGCTCGACGGCGGCGGCACGCACGTCTACGCCGGCGCACTCGCACAGGACGACCAACAGACGGAGGAAACAGACACATGAGCGGATTCGTCTTCAACGAGAAACCTATCCAGATAGAGCGCGGCGACGGCGCGTACGTCTACGACGACGGCGGCACAGAGTACCTAGACATGGGCGCGTCCTACGCCTGCGTCCCGCTCGGGCACGGTCACCCGGCGGTTCAGGACGCGGTGAGCGAGCAACTGGAGAAAATCACCTACGTGCAGGCGTCGTACCCCAACGCCGAGCGGACGGCGCTGTACGAACTGCTCGCCGACACCGCGCCGGACCCAATCGACAAGACCTGGCTCTGTAACTCCGGGACCGAGGCCAACGAGGCGGCGCTGAAGTTCGCCCGCTCGGCCACCGGGAACTCCAAAATCGTCGCGACGATGCAGGGGTTCCACGGCCGGACGATGGGTGCGCTGGCGACGACCTGGAAGGACAAGTACAAGAAGCCCTACGAGCCGCTCATCGGCGACGTGGAGTTCGTCCCCTACGACGACAGCGAGGCGCTGGCCGAGGCCGTCGACGAAGACACGGCCGCGTTCATCGTCGAACCGGTCCAGGGCGAGGGCGGCATCAACCCCACCTCGGACGGCTACCTCGAAGCCGCCCGGGAGATTACCGAAGAGGCCGGAGCGGCGCTCATCTTCGACGAGGTCCAGACGGGCATGGGCCGGACCGGCGCGCTGTGGAACTCCCAGCGGGCCGACGTCGCGCCCGACATGATAACCGCGGCGAAGGGGCTTGGCAACGGTCTCCCCGTCGGCGCGACGCTGTGCCGGGACTGGATAGCCGAGGACTACGGCTCCCACGCATCGACGTTCTCCGGCGGGCCGGTCATCTCCGCGGCCGCCGGCGCGACGGTGTCGACCATCGTCGAGGACGCCGTGCCGGAGAACGCCGCCGACATGGGCGAGTACCTCCAGGCGGAACTGGAGGCGGCTATCGGCGACGACGTGCGGGACATCCGCGGCGAGGGCCTGATGATCGGCGTCGAGGTCGGCCGCGGCGCGAACGCGGCGCTGAAGAAGCTCGCGCTGAACCACCAGGTGCTCGCGCTGCCGGCCGGCCGCACCGTGGTCCGACTGCTCCCGCCGCTGACCATCGCCGAGGCCCACGCCGACGCCGTCGTCGACGCGATGGTGGAGGTGGTGGGATGAGCGAAGCCGCGACGCGCGAGGCCGACACGGAGGCCCGCGACCTGCTGGAGACCATCGTCCGCACGCCCTCGGTCTCGCGGAACGAGCAGGCGGCCGCCCAGCGGCTGGTCGAGTTCTTCGAGGCCCACGACCGCGAGGCGTGGCTCGACGAGGTCGGCAACGTCCGCGCGCCCGACGACGACGGCGTCCTGCTGACCTCTCACATCGACACCGTGCCGGGCGACATCCCGGTCCGCGTCGAGGAGACCGACGAGGGCGACGTGCTGTGGGGCCGCGGCAGCGTCGACGCGAAGGGCCCGCTGTGTGCGATGGCCGTCGCGGCTGTCCGCACCGGGGCCTCCTTCGTCGGCGTCGTCGGCGAGGAGATCGACTCGAAGGGTGGCCGCTACCTGGTCGAGGACCGCGAGACGGCACCGGGAGCCGTCATCAACGGCGAGCCCTCCGGCTGGGAGGGCATCACGCTGGGCTACCGCGGCCTGCTGGCCGGGACCTACGTCGCCACGAGCGAGTCCGGCCACTCCTCGCGCCCGGAGAACAACGCCATCCAGGACGCCATCGACTGGTGGTCGTCGGTCGACGACGAGTTCGCCACCGACGAGTGGCACCCCGTCTTCGAGCGGGTCACCTGCAAACCCGTCGAGTTCAAGGGCGGCACGTCGACCGACGGGCTGAGCGTCGAGGCGACGATGGACGTCCAGCTACGGGTGCCCCCGGAGTACAGCACCGACGAAATCCGGGAAATCGCCGACGGGTTCCTGGAGAACGGCACGGTCAACTGGGACGACCGGGTCGAACCGGTGATGCAGAGCCCCCGGACCAACGTCGCGCGGGCGTTCCGGGCCGCCATCCGCCAGCACGAGGGCGACCCCACGCTGCTGCGCAAGACCGGCACCAGCGACATGAACGTCTACGCGAAGGCGTGGGACTGTCCGATGGTGACCTACGGGCCCGGCGACTCCGACCTCGACCACGCGCCCAACGAACACCTCCCGCTCGACGAGTACGACCGCTCCGTCGCGGTGCTCGAAACCGCGACCGAACGCCTGCTGGAGGACTAACATGGACATACTCGACGTCGACGACCTCACGACCGACGAACTGACCACCGTCCTCGACCGGGCCGCGGCCGTCAAGGCCGACCACGGCGAGGGAGGGTCGAGCGACCTGCTCGACCAGCAGACGCTCGGGATGATATTCGAGAAACCGTCGACCCGGACCCGCGTCTCCTTCGAGACGGGGATGACGCAACTGGGCGGCCACGCCGTCTTCCTCGGCCCCGACGACATCCACCTGGGCCACGGCGAACCCGTCAAGGACACCGCCCGCGCGCTCGGCCGCTACGTCGATTTCATCATGGCCCGCGTGTTCGACCACGCCGACGCGGAGGAACTGGCCGAGTACGCGGACGTCCCGGTCATCAACGGCCTGACCGACGACGCTCACCCCTGCCAGACGCTCGCCGACCTGCTGACGGTCCGCGAGCAGTTCGGCGACTTCGAGGACGTCTCCGTGGCGTGGGTCGGCGACGGCAACAACGTCTGCCAGTCGTTCGTCATCGGCGCGGCGATGGTCGGCCTCGACCTCACCGTCGCCACGCCGGAGGGCTACGGCATCTCCCACGACGTGGCCGACCGCGCCGCCGCCTTCGGCAACGCGCCCGAGACCACCCACGACCCCGAAGCGGCCGTCGCCGACGCCGACGTGGTGTACTCCGACGTGTGGGTCAGCATGGGCCAGGAGGACAAACGCGAGCAGAAACTGGCCGACTTCGAGGGGTTCCAGATTACGACGGGCCTGCTCGAAGACCGGCCGTTCATGCACTGTCTCCCCGCCCACCGCGGCGAGGAGGTCACCGACGACGCCATCGAATCCGACAACGCCATCGTCTGGGACCAGGCGGAAAACCGGCTGCACGCCCAGAAGGGGCTGTTGGTCTGGCTGTCCGAGCAGGCGTAACCCGAACGGAGTGCGGGGCGGCTTTTGCCCCACGTCTTTGCGTGAGCGGTCCCCGCAGCAAACAGCGTGAGCGAGGAAACCCGACGCGAAAAAATGGCCCACGGAGGGATTGCTGGCGTAACTGGTCGATCTGGAACGAAAATTTCGATCCCTCCGACTCACCGGCTGACTGCTGAGAAGCACCGATTCAGACCGACTGAACGGAGCTGACGGCTCTCGGACTACTTCGACTCGTCTCGAAAACGATGTGGGGCCGCTGTGATCTCTACCCGAAACGATGGCCTTTTCGCTACGTTTGGGGCAGTTTCACAACCCAGTCACAGGAACACGGACGAGGCTCGCTTGAGGAAGTCGACGGGGTCGGACCTGAGTTGGTTGACGTAGCGGACGGGGTTCGACTGCACCGCCTTGATCGATGCACGCCCCTCCCGGGTGACCCGGTGGAGGTACCCCTGCTGGAGCATCACGTTGCGCTCTTTGCTGTAGACCGGCTTGCTCGTCCGTCGAGCGATCTTGCGCGCCTGGTTGTGTGAACTCTCGATGAACAGTTTCGCGTCCGTCGACTGATAGACGTCGGCCTTGTACTCAGCGTGGTCGCCCGCGGCGACGCGAGCCGCCTTGTTGGGGTACTGCATCATCACCAGTTCGTCGTACTCGATGCCGTGCTCGTCGAGCCAGGCCGCCGTCTCTTCGCGGTACCGCTCCAGCCGGCAGGTCACGATCCGGCCGATAGACACGGACGGAACGCACTTCGGTCTGACCGTGGTGAGAAAATCACGGTAGTTCGCCCCGTCGTCGTTCTCCGTCGGGGTCGGATCGCGGCACAGGATTCCGTCCAGGTCGACGCAGGCGTCGTTGAGAAAGTCGTGGTGCATCATGTTCCACTCGAAGACGCGAGGGAAAGGGAGCGTCTGGGCGTACGTGTCGACGAACCGCTCTGACCCCTCGTCGACGTACACGGCCCCGTAGTACGTCTCCGCCGGAAGGTCGAGTGACTCGATTGTCTCTCGTGCTTCGGTCATCGCTCCGCCCTTGTAGACGGTGTCGTCGACGATCAGAATCTTCGAGAACGCCGAGACGTCGAACTCGCCGTCGTAGCGCTCACCCGCCTGGAGGAGCCGACCCTCCTGCAGTCCCTCGACGTCCGTCATGGGTAAGTTGAGGTGAAGCGACAACAGATTCGAAACGAGCATCCCGCTTCTCGGGATGCCGACAATCAGGTCGAGATTATCCGGCAAGTCGACGATCCAGTCTTGCGTATCGGCGCTGAGATGATCGAAACTCCTGTAGTTCATTGTTTGCTTGCATGGCAAGTATTAGCATTTCCCTGGTCCGGATGGCGCGACGGGACATGCGCTTACTTGTTTCCATAGTGATAATCATGGTCACCTATTAAGTACTTCGAACTATCGAGTGTGTGTCATCTGCGGACGAACCGCTGTACGGGCCGTCCTTATCCGGCTTTACGGCGGCCGTTACCGGTTCCGTCGGTGGCTCTCGCCCGACAGATGCCCTGTCTGTTGCCGAAACCTCCCGCGGCTCCAGTCGAACCGATGCCCATTTTTCTACGGTTGACAACACATCTCACAGTGTCCGTGGGCCTCGCATTGCCCTCGGATCGGACCGACTGACGCGCGTGCCACTGGGTGAGGACGAGGTAACGGCTCCGTTTATCCGCCAGGAGATGAAACACCTGGTCAATGGCGGTCGACTCCGCGACAGACCGGGACGGTGACCTACTCGTCGACGACGAACCGGCGCTCTCGAACGTGATGGCCTGTGTCTTCGGCGTCCAGGAACACGAAGTCCGGACCTACCGGACGCTGCTGCAGACGCCCGCCAGCACCGTCGAGGAACTCGCCGAGGAGCTCGGCCGGGACCGCTCGAACGTCAACCGGTCGCTGTCGACGCTCCGCGAGAAGGGGCTCGCGACGCGGCAACGGCGGCTCCTCGACGGCGGCGGCCACGTGTACCAGTACACCGCGACACCGCTGTCTGAGGCCCGCGAACTGATGCACGAGACGCTCGACGAGTGGACCGCCGCGGTCCACCACCGCATCGACGAGTTCGACGCCAGCCCCGACGAGTGAGCGCCGGGCGGGCGCGGTACGGCCGGCAACCGTCCGACTTTTGCCCACTGGGGGCATGGTCCCGACAATGGCTGACCTGCAACTCACCGACGACGTGCCACCGGTCGCCGACGACGGCGTCTGGCTGACCTGCATCGAGTGTGGTGAGACGTTCGCGCCCTTCGACGAGATTCGCTACACCTGCGACGACTGTGACGGCCTGCTCGAGGTCCGCTACGCCGACCTGCCGACCTTCGACGAGTTCGAGGGCTCGGGGGTCTGGCGGTACAACGCCGCGCTCCCGTTCGAGGAGGGCGTTACGCTGCCGGAGGGCGACACGCCGCTCCACGAGATGCCGCGTCTGAAAGACGACATCGGCGTCGACGCGCTCCGCGTGAAACACGAGGGGATGAACCCCACCGGCTCGTTCAAGGACCGCGGCATGACCGTCGGTGTCCGGGTCGCCCAGGAGGTCGGCGTCGACCGACTGGCCTGTGCCTCGACCGGCAACACCTCCGCGGCGCTTGCGGCCTACGGCGCACGCGGCGGGATGGAGACGCTCGTCCTCCTGCCGGCCGGCAAGGTCGCGGCCGGGAAAATCGCGCAGGCGAGCCTCCACCGCGCCCGGATTCTGGAGGTCGACGGCAACTTCGACCAGTGTCTCGACATCGTCCAGGACCTCGCCGCCCGCGGCGAGGCCTACCTGCTGAACTCGCTGAACCCGTTCCGCCTGGAGGGCCAGAAGACCATCGGGCTGGAAATCATGGAGGAGTTCTACGCCGACCACGGCGAGTACCCGGATCGCATCGTCCTGCCAGTCGGCAACGCCGGCAACACCGCGGCGCTGTACAAGTGCTTCCGCGAACTCGTCGCGGCCGGCGCGATAACCGAAGCCCAGGTGCCCAAGCTCACCGGCGTCCAGGCCGAGGGGGCCGCCCCGATGGTCGAGGCCATCGAGGAGGGGTACGAGGACACCCGCCGCTGGGAGGACGTCGAGACCCGCGCGACGGCAATCCGTATCGGCAATCCGGTCAACGCGCCGAAGGCGCTGCCGGGCATCCGCGAGACCGGCGGCACCGCGGTGGCCGTCTCCGACGAGGAAATCACTGAAGCACAGCGCGACATCGCCGGCGAGGGCGTCGGCGTCGAACCGGCGTCGGCGGCCTCCGTCGCCGGCCTCCGGAAACTCCGCCGCGAAGGCGAGGTCGATAGCGACGAGTCGGTCGTCTGCCTGACGACGGGGCACCTGCTCAAAGACCCCGACGCGGCCGCCGAGGCCGGCAACGACCCCGAGCCCGTCGAAAACAGCACCGAAGCCGTCCTGGAACTCATCGAGGACGACTCGTCGGTCGCCGCGACGGTCCGGCGGCAGGTCTCGAAGGCCGCCGACGCGCCGCTGGTCCCGGCGCTGGTCGCCGGCGGCCTGGGCGTCGCGTACCTCTACCGGAAACTCCGTTCGTAGAAGGACGGCGGGACGTCTCGACTCCGTCAGTGCTCCGCCCGCTCGGGCTCTAACCGGTACCGTGTCGTCTCCTGCCCGTCGAACCGGGGGCCGTTTCCGGTCGAGGCGAACCCGACGGCCTCGACGGCGGCCCGAACCTCTGATTCTTCCTCCGGAAGCAACAGTTCGACGGTCATGTGTTCCCGGCGGGCGAACTCGATTGGGTCGGCCAGGAGGTTCTCGCAGGCGTCGCCGGACCCGGCCAGCTGCGTCACGTGGACGGTCCCACGCTCGGCGTCGAAGCTCACGAACCCTACCACCTCGTCGTCGACCTCGGCCACGCGGACGGTGCGGTCGTGGACGAGGTTCCGCATCACGTCCGGCGGCCCGTCCGCGAGGGCGGCCAGTCGCTCGGCGTCGTCCTCGACAGCGTCGCGGATATCCATATCTGTGTGTGGGAACCCCATGCAAATAAACGGTGTGTCGGTGGCGCCCGGCCGCCCGGGTCGCGCCCGTCTCCGGACAGCAGGGCTTCACACGACGGAATCCGCCGGTCGCGGTCGACAGTGAGAGCCGGTCACAGATGAACACAGTTATCCCGAGCGACGGACAACGCGAGGGCAATGACTCACGCACACACGGGCGCGGTGGTAGCATGCGCGTAGTCGCCAAGTTCGGCGGGACGAGCCTCGGCAGCGGCGACCGCATCAACCGGGCGGCGGACTCGATTGCCGCGGCGGTCCAGCAGGGCCACGAGGTCGCGGTCGTCGCCTCGGCGATGGGCAACACGACCGACGAACTGCTCGAAGAGATAAACTACGACGCCGACTCCGCGGACCGCGCGGAAATCGTCTCGATGGGCGAGCGGACCTCCGTCCGCATGCTCAAGGGGGCGCTCGCTGCCCGCGGCATCGAGGCCGTCTTCCTCGAACCCGGCAGCGAAGACTGGCCGATAATCACCGACGAGTACGGCGAGGTCGACGTCGAGGAGACCCAGAAGCGCGCCCACGCGCTGGCCGGCCAGCTCAAGGACGTGGTCCCGGTCATCACTGGCTTCCTGGCGGAGGACCACGAGGGCAACGTGACGACGCTGGGCCGTGGCGGCTCGGACACGACCGCCGTGATGATGGGCGACTACATGGACGCCGACGAGGTCGTCATCGTCACCGACGTGGAAGGCGTCATGACCGGCGACCCCCGCGTCGTCGAGGGCGCGCGAAACGTCGGGAAGATCTCCGTCGACGAACTCCGCTCGCTGTCGTTCCGCGGGGCCGAGGTGGTCGCGCCGTCGGCGCTGTCGTACAAGACCGGCGACCTGGGGGTCCGCGTGGTCCACTACCAGCACGGCGACCTGCTCTCGGGCGGCACGTCCATCGAGGGCGAGTTCCAGAACCTCATCGACCTGCAGGAACAGCCCATCGCCTGCGTGACCGTCGCCGGCCGCGCCATCCGGAACAGCCCGGGCATCCTCGCGGACCTGGCAAGCGCCATCGCGGACGAGGAGATAAACATCGAGGCCAACTCCTCGGGGATGGACTCGCTGACGTTCTACGTCGACGAGGACGATGCCGAGGAGGCCGAGGCGCTGTTGCACGACCGCATCGTCGACGACGAGACGCTCTCGTCGGTCACCGTCGAGGACGAAATCGCCGTTATCCGCGTCACCGGCGGCGACCCCAGCCAGTCGGCGCTGGCCCACCAGGTCGTCGCGCCGCTGTCCGACGCGCACATCCACCTCTACGACGTGATTACGTCAGCCACGTCGGTCTCCGTGTTCGTTCCGTGGGAGGACCGCGAGCAGGCCCTCTCGCTCGTCCAGGACGTGTTCTGAGTTAGTCCGTCGACGACGCCTGCTCGAACCGGCTCGCCGGCAATAGTAGCTCGCTGACCTCTGGCAGGTGCTTCAGGTTGTAGACGATTTTCGCGTTGTCCGAGACCGGCGCGGCGATACACGACAGCCGAATCCCCTTCTCGGTGAGGTCCGGCGGGAGGATGTGACTCGCCGGCGACGGCATCTCGCCCTCGACGACCGCGACCGCGCAGTTCGTGCACGCCCCGCCCCGACAGGCGAAGGGCCACGCGAAGCCGTTCTTCTCGGCCGCCTCGAGCAGCGTGTCGTTCGGGTCGACGTAGAACCGCCCGAAGTCGGTCGAGCGCAGGCCCGCGTCGGCCGCCTTCTCGAACAGGTCCTCGTCGCCGAGCGACCAGCCGTGGTCTTCCAGCACTTCGAAGTTGAGAAACTCCACCATCGGGTCCTCCGGCTCCGGCGGGGCGTCGGACTCGGGCTCGGCCGTCTCGTCCGGGAGCGGGTCCCCCGGCTCGTACCCGTTCTGCAGTCGCTCGTAGGCCGTCTTGACCGCCTGGAACTCGGCCGTCGACCCGCCCTGGTCCGGGTGGGCCTCCTTGACCCGCTGGCGGTAGGCGTCGACTATCTCCCCGTCGTCGGCGTCGGGCAGGATTCCGAGAACCTCGAATGGGGACTCCACACCACACAGTAGCGGTCACGGACATAAATCCCCTCGTCCCGCTGCAGTATCTGCAGGCTACCGGCCCTGCGTCAGCCGGAAGCCGATTTCCCGCGGGAGCCCGGCGTCCTCGACGGCGTCGATGACTGCGCTCGTATCGTACTCTACGCGGCGTTCCTCGACGGTCAGCTCGTCGAGGTCGAGCACGGCGTAGGCGGCCCGATGGTCCCTATCGCGGGGCTGGCCCACGCTGCCGGGGTTCAGCACCACGCCCTCGTCGTACACCTCGTGGTGTTGCTGGTGCGTGTGGCCCATCACGAGGACGTCCTCGTCGCCCAGCAGGTCCGGGCCGAACTCCCCGGGAAACGTGTAGTGGTCCGGGTCGTCGGGGTGGCCGTGGACGAGTTTTACCCGGCCGTCACAGACCCGCCGCTCGTCGGGGAGGGCGGCGAGCCACGCCAGTTGCTCGTCGGAGAGCTGCTCGGTGGCGTGTTCGACGCCGGCCTGGGCCATCCCGTTGAACGCGAAGGGCGTCTCGCCGGCGACGGCCCGGTCGTGGTTCCCCATCACCGTCGGGACTTCGTCGGTCGGCCACGGAACCCCTTCCGGTAGCCCCGCCGACTCGCCCCGGATCGCGTCGACGCAGTCGGCGTGCCAGGGGTTGTAGCCGACCACGTCGCCCGCACAGACCAGTCCGTCGACGGCCGGCATGTCGGCGAGGACCGCCGCCAGCGCCACCCTGTTCCCGTGAATGTCCGAAAGCACTCCGAGCTTCATTGGTCGTTCCTATCCACTGAAGGGTCTTGAGTGTCGGTGCTGACGCAGCCGCCGTGTCGCCGGCGGCTCACTCGCCGTTGTAGACGGCCACGTCGAACGCGCCAGCGGTCCCGCTGACGCCGGCCGCGCAGACGGCGTGCTCGTACTCGTGGTCGTACACCTCGCGCGCCGCCGCGTCGGCCTCGCTCGCGGCCAGGTCGAACGCGGTCGGGCTGTCTTCTTCGTAGGTGGCGACGAGCGTCGGCTCGGTGACCTCCTCGACCAGCAGGGCGTCCCGGCGGACGGTCCCGACGACCGCGCCCGGCCCCTCGACGGTCGTCGTCGGGTCCGCCGCGTCGACGCCGACGATGCCCGCGATTCGTGGCGTGTCGTAGTCGTCCTTCTCGAAGTCAAGCGACAGGAGCGGCTCAGCCAGCGCGTCCCGCGCGGGGTAGCCCAGTTCGAGCTTCTCCGCGATGGGGTCGACGTGCGAGCCGTTGCCCACGACCGCGCCGCGCTCGGTGACGCGGACGCCGTTGTAGGAGATGTAGGGGTTGTCCGTCTCCGGCGCGTCCGGCGTCGGCTCGACGGTCACGGTACCGTCTCGCTGGACGGCCTGGCGGTTCGGGAACGAGCGCGAGGAGACGCGGTACGCGCCGACCTCGGGGCCGACGACGACGAATCGTCCGACGTACATACCCGACTGTGGTCGACACCCGGAAAAAGCGGTGTCGATGTCGCGCCGCCGAGTGCGCACGTAACGGTGTTGTGCTCCGAGCGGCGGCTGTGAGGGCTGCTGACACGCTTCATGTCCGACCGAATCGCGCAACGCTTACAAGGGGGCACGCGATACAGTAGAGTGCGCTCAGTCCATTGGGGTAGTGGCCAATCCTGAAGCCTTCTGGGGGCTTCGACCCTGGTTCGAATCCAGGATGGACTATTTCTGGGGCGACCACGTTCGATAGTCACATCCGTCTCGCACCCCGGATTCTTGTAGCTCGCCCCGAGAGTACGCGTATGGCTCCCGCGCACGTGCTCGTCCCGCTCGACGGCTCGCCGCTCTCGGACGAGGCGCTGACCTACGCGCTGTCGACCTTCGACTGCGAGATAACGGTGCTGAACGTCGTCGCGCCCCTCGACGCGGGGATGAGCGAGGGCGGGCTGCTCGAACCGGGTGACGAGCGCCGCGAGGCGGCGATGGAGCGGGCGAACGACCTCGTCGAACGAGCGAGGCGGCGGGCGGCCGAGCGCGACCAGGCCGTCGACACCGCCGTCGAGTCCGGCGACCCGGCGGAGACGATTCTCGATGCGGTCTCCGAACGGGACGTCGACCAGGTGGTGATGGGCGGCCACGGCGGGGCGCGAAACGAAATCGCCCGGCGGCTGCTCGGGACCGTGGCGACGGCGGTCGTCAGCGAAGCGCCGGTGACGGTGACGGTCGTGCGGTAGCCGTCGGCACCCTTACGCCTGGCCGCCGAGGACCGCTGCCAGCGCCTGGTACACGCCGTAGCCGACGGCGACGCTCGTGACGAGCGTGATGAGCCAGAAACCGACGGTGACGCCGATTTTCCGGCGGGAGACGCCGGCCGACCCGCCCGCGAGGCCGCCGCCGATGACCCCGGAGATGATGATGTTGTTGAACGAGATGGGGATGCCCAGCGCGATGGCGGCCTGGGCGATGATGAAGCCGGGGACCAGTGCGGCGATGGACCGCCGGACGCCGAGCTGGGCGTACTCGCGGGAGGTGGCCTGCAGGAGACGGGGCGCGCCCATCCACGCGCCGCCGAGGATGCCGGCGGCCCCGAGCGCCAGCAGGAGGAGGCCGGGCAGGCCGAGTTCGATGCGGTAGAGGTTCTCCAGCGGTCCGGTGGCGAGGCCGACCTGGCTGCCGCCGCTGGAGAACGCGACGACGCTGCCCAGCGCGACCAGGAAGGTCTTGATGCCCTCGTCGACGGCGGCCTGGGTCCGCAGGCGGATGTAGTAGAAGCTCCCGGCGGCGACCAGCAGCGTCAGGACCACCGCGGCGACCTCGGTCCCGGCGACCATGGCCGCGAAGCCCGCGAGTGAGCCCTGCTCGCTCCCGGGCGGCGAGGGGATGACGCTCAACTGGACGTTGGCGACGATACCGCCGACGACGCCGGCCAGCAGTGGGACGCCGACGGTCTCCGGGATGTCGTCGCGGCGAAGGAGCGTCGCAGTGAGGTAGGCGAGGCCGCCCGAGACCGGCGGGACGAGCAGCCAGAACGTCGCGATTCGGCGGTAGGTGCCGAACACCGGGTCGCCGCCCAGCGAGAGGCCGACGCCGACCATCGCGCCGGTCGTCGCGAACGCCGCGGGAACGGGATAGCCCGAGTAGATGCCGAAGGCCATGAACGCCGTCGCGGTCAGCAGGCCGGCGACCGCCGCAAGCGACGTGATGGTCGCGCCGTCGATGAGGCCAGCCCCGACCGTCTCGGAGATGCTCCCGCCCTGTGTGAGCGCGCCCAGTGCGGCGAGGATGCCGATGAGGAACGCGGCCCGCATCGTCGAGATGGCGTTCGCACCGATGGCCGGGGCGAAGGGCGGCGAGTTGCTGTTGGCACCGAGCGTCCAGGCGGTCACGAGGCCGGTGACCGTCGCGAGGACGACCAGCGCCCAGAAGACGACGGTGGTCACCGCGTGCCGGGCCCCTTCGAGGCCTGCCTGCCGTTGCTGTGTGAACCCGACCGGTGTGTCATTGCCAGCCGTTCACACTCAGTGCATAAAATGCTCGCGGCGCCGGACGGCGACGCCACCTTGGGACGATTTGTCGCAGATGTGGCTAATGTGTGACACCGAAGTCTTTAACGCCCATCGACACCGCTGGTGGGACATGTCACAACGGAGACGCACGTTCATCAGCAGCGTCGGTACCGCAACTGCAATCGGGTTAGCCGGGTGTCTCGGCGGCGGTGACGGCGGGAGCGACGGCGGGAGCACCGCGAGCGACGGCGGCGACGGCGGCGACAGCGGCCCGGCCGCCCGCGTCGGAATGGTGTACGCGACCGGCGGCCTCGGCGACGGGTCGTTCAACGACCAGGCCCAGACCGGGGCCATCCGGGCGGCGGAGGAACTCGACATCGAATACGACGAATCCCAGCCCGAGGCGGTACAGGACTTCGCGAACCTCCAGCAGCAGTACGCGCAGTCGACGAACCCGGACTACGACCTGGTCTGTTGTATCGGCTTTCTGCAGGCCGACGCCCTCACCGAGAACGCCGAACAGTACCCCGAGCAGAACTTCATGATCGTCGACTCCGTCGTCGACGCGGACAACGTCGGCTCGTACGTGTTCGGCGAGCACCAGGGCTCGTTCCTCATCGGCGTGCTGGCCGCCCGCCTGTCCAGCCAGGACTTCTCGGCCGGTGGCGGCTCCACGCAGGGTGACTCCACGAACGTCGGCTTCGTCGGCGGCGTCGAGGGCGACCTCATCGGCCGCTTCGAGGCCGGCTACAAGGCCGGCGTCAAGCACGTCAACGAGGACATCGACATCCAGACGGCCTACGTCGGCGACTTCAACGACCCCTCCGGCGGTCAGGAGGCGGCCCTCTCGATGTACAACTCCGGGGCCGACATCGTCTACCACGCGGCCGGCAACACCGGGACTGGCGTGTTCCGGGCGGCCCAGGAGGCGGGCCGGTTCGCCGTCGGCGTCGACCGCGACCAGTCGGTCACGTTGGAGAACTTCAGCGACATCATCCTCGCGAGCATGGTCAAGCGCGTCGACAACGCGGTGTACACGTCGGTCGAATCCGTCGTCAACGACAACTTCGAGGGTGGGGCGGTGAACACGCTCGGCCTCGAACAGAACGGCGTCGAGGCGGTGTACGGCCAGCAGCTCGGCTCGGAAATCCCACAGAGCGTCAAAGACGAGGTGTCCGAGGTCCGCCAGAGCATCATCGACGGCGACATCAGCGTGCCGACCGACCCCGGCAACGTCTGACCGGCCGACCACGCGCGGACGCATATTTTTGCCAGACCTGTGGAACCGTGAAGTTAAAACTACGGGCAGTTAACGGCTCTGAGTATGGAACAGGCCGTCCACCTCGATGGTATCACGAAGCGGTTCCCGGGGGTCGTGGCGAACGACGACGTCGACCTGGCGGTCGAGAAGGGGACGGTTCACGCACTGCTCGGCGAGAACGGTGCGGGCAAGACTACCCTGATGAACGTCCTCTACGGGCTCTACCAGCCCACGGAGGGGACGGTCAACGTACACGGCGAGGCAAAGCAGTTCGACTCGCCACGCGACGCAATCGACGAGGGCGTCGGCATGATTCACCAGCACTTCATGCTGGTCGACCCGATGACCGTCACCGAGAACATCACGCTCGGCAACGAGCCCCGCAAGTGGCTGGGGCTCACTGTCGACCGCGAGCAGTCCCGCCGAGAGGTCCGTGACCTGTCCGAACGGTACGGGTTCGACGTCGACCCCGACGCCCGCATCGAAGACGTCGGCGTCGGCGTCCAGCAGCGCGTCGAGATTCTGAAGGCGCTGTACCGCGGCGCGGACGTCCTGATTCTGGACGAGCCGACCGCGGTGCTGACCCCGCAGGAGGTCGACGACCTCTTTCGCGTCCTCGAAGAGCTGACAGACCAGGGGAAGACGATAATCTTCATCACGCACAAGCTCGGCGAGGCGATGGAGGCCGCCGACGACATCACCGTCCTGCGGGAGGGCAGAAACGTCGGGACGGTGCCGGCCGACGACATCACCCGCGAGGAACTGGCCGAGATGATGGTCGGCCGCGAGGTGTTGCTCGACCTCGACCGCGAGCCTGCCGAGCCGGGTCGGGCGGTTCTCGACGTCGAGGACCTCGTCGTGGAGGACGACCGGGGCGTCCGCGCCGTCGACGGGGTCTCGCTGGACGTCCGGGCCGGCGAGGTGCTGGGCATCGCCGGCGTCGACGGGAACGGGCAGTCGGAGCTGGTCGAGGCGATAACCGGACTCCAGGTGCCCGACGAGGGCACCATCACGTACGACGGCGTCGACCGGACCACCGACAGCCGACGCGAGCGCATCGACGCCGGGATGGCCTACATCCCGGAGGACCGCCAGGAGCGGGGCCTGGTGATGGACTTCGACCTCGTCGAGAACGGCCTGCTGGGGAGCCAGCACGCGGCCGACTACACCTCGAACGGCCGCATCGACTGGGACTACACGCGCGACCACGCCGAGGAGATAATCGAGGAGTACGACGTGCGGCCCCCGAACGCCGACGCCGACGCGAAGTCCTTCTCGGGCGGGAACCAGCAGAAGTTCGTCGTCGGCCGGGAGTTCGCGCGTGACCCCCGGCTCGTCGTCGCCTCCCACCCCACTCGCGGCGTCGACGTGGGGTCGATGGAGTTCATCCACGACCGCATCAACGCCCTCCGGGAAGCGGGCCGGGCCGTGTTGCTCATCTCCTCGAACCTCGACGAGGTCCAGTCGCTCTCGGACCGCCTCGCGGTCATCTACGAGGGCGATATCGTCGACGTCGTCGACCCCGAGCGCGTGACCGAGGAACAGCTCGGACTGCTGATGGCGGGCCAGCAACCCGACGCCGTCCCGACCATCGCGGCCGACGGGGAGGGCCACCGATGAGCGACGACGGCCCGCAGTCCGGCGGCGACGACACGACGCCGGGGTCGGACGACCGGTGGTCACAGTACCGACAGCGGCTCATCAGGCTGGGCCAGACCTCGGTCGGCGAGCGGATTCTCATCGCCGTCTCGGCGCTGTTGCTCTCTATCGTCGTCGGGACGGTCATCGTCACCGCGGCGGGCCTGCTTGCGACCTGTCGGTCCCCGGCATTGACGTTCGGCGCTACGACGCTGTGTTACGACCCCTTCTACGTGTTCAACCGGCTGTTCCTCGGCGCGCTGGGCGACCCCTTCGCCGGCGGCTGGTCGCCGCTGAACGCCCAGTTTGCGGCGACGCTCCGGGAGACGACGATTCTCGTGTTCACCGGGCTGTCGGTCGCGCTGGCGTTCCGCGCGGGCATCTTCAACATCGGGACGCAGGGCCAGCTCATCGTCGGCGCGCTGGCCACGGCGCTGACGGTGCTGTGGGCCGGCTCGCTGGTCTCCGGGACGCTCGCGCTCGTGCTCCTCATCCCGCTCGGGCTGGTCGCCGGCGCGGTCGGCGGCGGCTTCTACGGGGCGATTCCGGGGGCACTGAAGGCCTACGCCGACGCCAACGAGGTCATCACCACTATCATGCTCAACTTCGTCGCGGTGCGGGTGACGCTGTATCTCGTCCGGAACCACTTCGCCGACCCCACGAGCCAGGCGACGCAGACGCGGACCCTCCCCGTCGAGGGCCAGTTCCCCTCGGTCCTGTTCGACCCGCGGACGGACTTCTCCCTGCTCGCGCTCCTGCTCGCGCTCGTGTTCGTCGGCGGCGTCTACTACCTGCTCGAACACACGGCCTTCGGCTACGACCTGCGGACCGCCGGCATCCAGCCCGCGGCCGCCGAGTACGGCGGCGTCAACTCCGCCCGGACCGTCCTCTCGTCGCTCACGCTGTCCGGCGCGCTGGCCGGCGTCGGCGGGGCCGTGTTCGTGATGATGACGCTGGGCAAATTCCAGACCGGCATCCCGAGCTACGGCTTCGACGGCATCACCGTCTCCATCCTCGCCGGCAACAACCCGATTGGGGCCGTCTTCGCCGCGCTCCTCTTTGGCGTCCTCAAGTCCGGCTCGAACGTGGTCGCGTTCGCCACCGACGCGCCGCCACAGCTCGTCGGCGTCCTCCGGGGGCTCATCATCCTGTTCGTCGCGATGCCGGAGTTCTTCCGCATCATCGGCCGTCGGCTCGCAACGAGCGAGCGCGACAGACAGCCCGCCGCGGCCGCCGGAGGTGGTGCCGATGACTGACGACGGCGTCGTGGCCAGGTTCTCCTCGGCGTCGGGGCGGCTATCCATCGCCGCCGTCGCGGTCGTCACGCTGGTCGCCCTCGCCGGCTTCGGCGTCTTCGCGCCGGCGTCGACGCCCGGCCAGATATTCTGGGTGCTGGCCTCGAAGTCGACGCTGTCCTCGACGCTGCGGCTCTCGGTTCCCATCGTGCTGGCCGCGCTGGGCGGCATCTTCGCCGAGAAGAGCGGCATCATCAACATCGGGCTCGAGGGCCTGCTCATCATCTCCGCGTTCGCGGCCATCTTCGGGGCCGACGCGACCGGCTCGCTGTGGCTCGGCTTCCTCGTCGGCATCGTCGCTTCGACGCTGCTCGCCGGCGTGTTCGCCGCCGTCTGTATCGAGTTCCGTGCCGACCAGATAATCGCCGGGCTGGCCGTCTGGCTCATCGCGCTCGGGCTCGCTCCCTTCGCCTCGCAGGTGTTCTACGGCGGTCCCAACACCCAGAGCGTCGGCACCTTCGACACGATAACCGTCCCGGGGCTGGCCGACCTGCCCTTCTTCGGCGCGCTGTTCGACGCCTCGCCCGCGGTGTACATCATGTTCCTCGCCGTGGCCGTCTCGTGGTACGTGCTGAACCGCACGACCTTCGGCCGCTGGGTCCGGGCCGCCGGCGAGAACCCGAAGGCGCTCGACACCGCCGGCGTCGACGTGTCCCGCGTCCGCTACGCCGCCGTCCTGCTGTCCGGCGTCTTCTCCGGGATGGGCGGGGCCGCGCTCGCCATCAACATCGGCCAGTTCACCGGCAACGGCCCGACGATGGTCAACGGCAAGGGGTTCATCGCCATCGTCGCCTACCTCTTTGGCAACTACAACCCGGTCGGGGCCCTGCTGTCGACCACGCTGTTTGCCGGCCTCGACGCCGTCCAGTTGCGCCTCCAGACGGCCGACGTCATCGCCGTCCCCGACTCGCTGGTCCAGACGATTCCGTTCGTCGCCGTCATCGTCGTCCTCGCCCTGGTGGGCCGGACCCGCCTGCCCGAAGCCGCCGGCGAGCACTACGAGTCCGGCGAGGAGTGAGCGAGGCCTAATCTTCTCCGGACTTGCTTTTACGCAGCAGTAGAGCATGGTTATTGAACGCGAACAGCCAGAACGCCCCTTTCAGTCCTACCCGTGGATGACTACCCAAACTATGCTGGGTGGGCCTCTGGCTGTCCACGACCACAATCTCACTCCGAGCCGCCACTCTTCATAGCCGAACACTGATGTGCGCGGGCGGCACACCACGAACTAGCAAATGTCGCGCCGATACGACCACGCGCGGGTCCAGGAGTACTGGCAGCAGGTCTGGGAGCGGGAGGGCGTCTTCGAGTGCCCGCCCGACGCCGACGACCCGACCTACGTGCTGGGGATGTTCCCCTACACCTCCGGCTCGTTGCACATGGGACACATCCGGAACTACGCCATCACCGACGCGTACGCCCGGTATCGGCGGATGGCCGGCGACGAGGTGTTGCACCCGATGGGGTGGGACGCCTTCGGCCTGCCGGCGGAGAACGCGGCCTACGAACGGGACACAGACCCCGAGTCCTGGACCCGGACCTGCATCGACCAGATGCGCGACGACCTCCGGGAGATGGGCTTTGGCTACGACTGGTCCCGGGAGATAACGACCTGTGACCCGGAGTACTACCAGTGGAACCAGTGGCTGTTCACGCGCTTCTACGACGAGGGGCTGGTCGAGTACGGCGCGGCGACGGTGAACTGGTGTCCGGACTGCGGGACGGTGCTCGCAGACGCGCAGGTCGAGACGCCGCCGGAAGCCGACGACGCCGGCACCGGCCACAGCCATACCCACGGTAGCGGCGTCTGCTGGCGCTGTGGCACGGGCGTCGAGCAGCGCGACCTCGACCAGTGGTTCTTCACCATCACAGACTACGCCGAGGACCTGTACGACGGGCTGGACGACCTGGAGGGGTGGCCCGACGGCGTCCGGGACAGCCAGCGCAACTGGATCGGCCGCCAGGAGGGCGCTCGCGTCACCTTCGACGTCGACCACGGCGACCACCCGACGGTCGACGCCTTCACCACCCGTCTCGACACCGCCTTCGGCGCGACGTACCTGGCGCTCTCGCCCGGTCACGACCTCGCGCGGGCGCTCGCTGCCGACGACGAGGCCGTCGCCGACTACGTGGAGTCGGTCGCCGCCACGGACGACGCCGGGATGAGCGGCGTCGAAACGGACCTCACGGCGACCCACCCCTACACCGGCGAGGAACTCCCCGTCTACGTCGCCGCGTACGTCCTCGACGACGTTGGCACGGGCGCGGTCATGGGCGTACCGGCCCACAACGAGCAGGACCACGCCTTCGCCGCCGAACACGACCTGCCCGTCGAGCAGGCCGTCGAACCGGTCGACGGCAGCGGAACTGACCTCCCGCACGCGCCATACAGCGACGACGGGATGCTCACGAACAGCGCCGGGTACGACGGCCTCGCCAGTTCGGCCGCCCGCGAGCGCCTGCGCGAACACGACGCCGCCGAGTCCGCGGTGACCTACCGCCTGCGTGACTGGCTCATCTCGCGCCAGCGCTACTGGGGGACGCCCATCCCCGTCGTCCACTGCGACGACTGCGGCCACGTCCCGGTTCCCGAGGCGGACCTGCCCGTCGAACTGCCCGAGTACGTCAAGACGACGGGCAATCCGCTGGACGCCGCCGAGGAGTGGAAGCAGACGTCCTGTCCGGACTGCGGGGCCGACGCGGTGCGGGAGACGGACACGATGGACACGTTCGTCGACTCCTCGTGGTACTTCCTGCGCTACCTGTCGCCGCATGGCGAGGCCCAACAGGCCTCGGAACAGGCGAGCGGTGGAACCGCGAGCCACTTCGCGGACGCGCCCTTCGACCAGGCCACCGCCGACGAGTGGCTCCCGGTCGACGTGTACGTCGGCGGCGAGGAACACGCCGTCCTGCACCTGCTGTACATCCGCTTTTTCGCCCGCGCGCTCTCGGACATCGGCCTGCTGGACCGCGAGGAACCGGTCGAGCGGCTCATCAATCAGGGGACGGTGCTCCACGGCGGCGAGAAGATGTCCAAGTCGAAGGGCAACGACATCGCGCCCCACGAGTACGGGGCCGAGACGACGCGGCTGTTCGTCCTCTCGGCGGCCCACCCCTCCCAGGACTTCGAGTGGACCGTCAAGGACGTCTCGACGGCCTACGACTTCCAGCAGACGCTGTACCGGCTCGTCACGGAGTACGTCGACCGAGCCGAGACCCGGACCGAGAGCGCCGACCACGACGCGTACCTGGAGCGGGAAATCGACCGGACCATCGCGGCCGTCACCGAGGAGTACGAGCGCTTCCGGTTCCACCGCGTCGTCAGCGAGCTCCAGCGGTTCGCCCGCCTGCTGGGCCGCTATGCGGGCTACGACCGGCCCTACCAGTTCGCCTACGGCCGGGGGCTGCGGGTGCTGGCTGGCCTGGTCGCCCCCATCGCGCCGTTCCTGGCCGAGGAGATGTGGCAACTGCTCGACGAGGACGGTCTCGTCGCCGAGAGCCGGTGGCCGGAGCCGCTGGGGGACGTCGACGACTACCGCATCGAGCGCCAGGTCGTCCGCCGGACCCTCGACGACGTCCGCGAGATAACGGAGGTCGTCGACATCGACGCGCCGAACGAAATCGAACTGGTCGTCGCCGCCGACTGGAAGTACCGGGCCTACGGCATCGCCCGCGAGTCAGACCCCGACGACGCCATCGTCGGCGAAATCATGGCCGACGAGCGCATCAAACAGCACGGCGACGCCGCCGCCGAGTTCGCCGACCGCCTGGCCGACCGCGGCGCGGGACTCGAACCGATAATCGACGGCGCGCGCGAACTCGACGTGCTCCGGCAGGCCGCGTGGCTGTTCGAAGACGAGTTCGACTGCGACGTGGTCGTCCGGCGGGCCGAACCCGACGACGACCTCGCGGCCAAGGCCCGGCCGAACAAGCCCGCGATTCACATCTCCTGACTACTCGCCTGCGGCCGTATCGCGGGCGGCCTCGTGGGCGTCGGTCACCGCGCCGACCAGTTCCTCCCGCTGGTCGTGGTGTATCAGGTGAGACCGACAGTCACAGTCGGAACAGCCGAAGGCGTCGACGCGGTCGAACCCATCGGCCGTCGGACCGTCGACCCGCCGGGCGACGGCACACTCGACGTCGGCCTCGGTCGTGACGACCCGCTCGACGGTCGTCGCCGCGTCGCCCAGTAGGTAGTCGACGTGCCAGTGCCGGGTGTCGTTGTCGCCGGCGGCGACCGCGCGGTGGCGGTCGATGCGGCCGAACCCGCCGCTGCCCAGCGCGCTTCCGGTGTAGGCGTACCAGCCCGCCGGGAACGCGACGTCCCCGAGCGCGCCGACGGTAATGGGCCCGTCGGCGTCCCGTTCGAGCACCAGCGTGTAGGTGCCGCCGGCCATCCCCGCTTACGCCCCGATGTCGGGGTCGGCCGCGAGGTCGCCGAAGCCGTCGATGCGGAACGCCCGGGAGTCGGTGCAGTCCTCGGTCTCGGCGGCGAGTTCGCCGACGACCCAGTTGAACCGGCGGCCGAACCCGTCGTAGGGCGCGGCCGCGAGCAGGTCGGTGACGCGGTCGGCTGTCAGGTCCTCGTCGTACTCCTCGGCGAAGGCGGCGACGTTCTCGGCGGCTGTCTGTGCGGTCTCGTCGTCGGTCTCGTCGGCGAACGCCGTAGCGAGCGCGTCGGTGAGTTCGGACATACCCGGCCTAACGCGGCGCTGCCACGTATGCGTTCTGAAACGCCGAGCGGTTCTTGTACCGCGGGCGACAACACCGACCAGATGAAGTCGCTGCGTGAAAGCCCCACCGCGGTCACGCTGGCGGTCATCCTCGCCGTGTTCCTCGTCCAGCAGGCCGTCGGCGTGGTGACTGCCCCGCGGAGCCTGTTCGCCCTCTCGCCTCCGCTTCTCGGCCGCCCGTGGACGCTCGTCACCAGCGTGTACGCACACGCCGGCCTGCCTCATCTCCTCGCCAACGCCGTCGGGCTGGCGCTGGCCGGGATCGTCATCGAACGCCGGACGACGCCGCTCCGGTTCCACGCCTTCTTCGCCTCGACCGGCGCGCTCGCCGGCGTCGCGCAGGTCTCGGTGGCTAGCCTCCTCGGCCCACTCGTCCCCGGGATGGTCAGCTACGTCTCCGTGCTCGGGGCCAGCGGGGCGGTGTTTGCCCTCTTCGGGTACCTGCTCGCCGCCAACCGCCTGACCGACACCGTCGTCGGGGGGTTCGAACTCGCGCCGCGGGTCCAGTTGGCGCTGGCCGGCGTCGTCGCCGCCGCGATAACCCTCGCCACTGCGAACCCCGGCGTCGCGCTCGTCGCACACTTCACCGGCCTCCTGCTCGGGTTCCTCGCCGGCCGCGTCCACCTGTTGCGGCCGTCGGACTCGCCGCACACGCCCGGGACCGCGAACTACTGACCGGGGCGGCTGGACGCTCCAGTCGGTGGCACACAATTGGTAGATGGTATCAAATAACCCGGCCACGTACAGTCACGGGATGGGACAAAGTCGCCGGGCCGCGCCGCTGGTCGTCGCGGCGCTGCTGGTGCTTGCCGGCTGTGGCGGGTTCGTCGCCGACGGTGTGGACAGCGGGTCGGCCCCGTCGACCGCCACAGAGGCGGTGCCGACGGACGCGAGTACCCCGAGCGGAGCGAACGGGACGCTGGCGGTCCACTTCATCAACGTCGGCCAGTCGGTGGCGACCCTGCTCGTCAGTCCCGAGGGCGAGACGATGCTCATCGACTCCGGGGACTTCACAGACGACGGCGAGTACGTCCTGCAGTACCTCGACAGACTGGGCATCGAGCGCATCGACCACTTCGTCGTCTCCCACAACGACGCCGACCACATCGGCGGCAACGCGGCCGTCATCAGGCACTACGAGACCGAGGCAGACGGCGTCGGCGCGGTGTACGACCCCGGTATCGCCGCGAGCACGCGGACCTACGAGCGATACCTCGACGCCGTCGAAACCCACGACGTGACGCTGTACGAGACCCGCGAGGGCGACCGGATTCGGTTCGCGGGCGTCGAGACGACCGTGCTCGGCCCGCCGGAGCCGTACCTCGAAAGCGCGGCCCGCAACGAGAACAGCATCGTCCTCCGAATCGAGCACGGCGAGACGAGCTTCCTCTTCACCGGCGACGCGGAAGACGACCAGGAGCGGTACCTCGTCGAGACCTACGGCTCGGAGCTCGGGGCGACGGTGCTGAAGGCCGGCCACCACGGCAGCGCGTCCAGTACGAGCGGGGCGCTGCTCGACGCCGCCGACCCCCGGACGGTCGTCGTTTCGAGCGCCTACGACTCCCAGTACGGCCACCCCAGCAACGAGACGCTCGCGCGCCTCGCGGCGCGGTCGGTGCCGACGTACTGGACCGCCACCCACGGCGACACCGTGCTGACCAGCGACGGGACCGCCGTGACCGTCAGCACGCAACGGGCCGCGCCGACCGACCCGCTGTCGTTGCGTGCCGGCGACCCGATTGCGCCCGGCACGACCGACCCCGTCTCGGAGCGTGCGACCTACCGCGCCGGCTCGTCGCCCCGGACCGACACGCCGGTCGTGACCGACGGCGGAACGCCCACCGGGAACACGAGCGGGGACCTGGTCGTCGACCTGATTCGCGCTGACGCCGCCGGCGACGACCGGGACAACCTCAACGACGAGTACGTCGTGTTCCGGAACGCGGGCGCGGCTCCGCTGGCGATTGGCGGCTGGACGGTCACCGACGAGTCCGGCCGCACCTACGTGTTCCCGGAGGGGGCTACCCTCGGCCCGGACGAGACCGTCACCCTGCACACCGGCAGCGGCACCGACACGGACACCGACCGGTACTGGGGGGCCGGGCGGCCGATATGGAACAACGGCGGCGACACCGTGACCGTGACCGACGCCGACAACGAGACCGTACTGGAACGGAGTTACTGATGCTAGATGGAACCTACACCGCCGTGGTCGACCGAATCGAGGAGGGAACCGCGACGCTCGAACTGGAGGCGGAGGGCGACCTGTACGCCCTCGAAGTCGAGGCGAGCGAACTGCCGCCAGAGGCGCGGACGCCCGACGCGGTCCTGGAGATAACCGTCGCGGACGCGGCGCTCGCGGACGTGACCTACGAGGCGGCCGAAACCACCGACCGGGCGAGCGAGGCCCAGCGGCGGTTCGACCGGCTCTCGAAGCGGCCGCCGCGGGACGAGGAGTGAGACGCGCCGTAGGAGGTTGGTAACAATACGTCTAGCGTGTGTCGTTCGTCGTATGTGGAACAGTGACATAGAGACGGCCGACCCACCGCTCGGGAAGTGCCCGGCCTGTGACGTGACGATTCCGGCGGCGAACCTCGTCATCGCCTACGACACGGCCGGCGACTGGCCCCGGATGCTCGCCGAGTGCCCGGACTGTGAGGGTGCCGTGAACCCGGTGTGACGCCCCGTGGCACCGACCGGAACAGTGAATACACGTAGCCGCGCCGACGCGCCGGCCTATATGTGTAGCAACCACCGATTAGGTGCGGTATACTGTTGTTTCGACCGATGATACCGAGGCCAGACGGGGTGAGCGACGGTGGGGTCGTCGAACAGCGATAACCCCTCGCTCCCCCACCAGAGGGACACCGACAGTCCCGGGGCGACGGACGCCGACCGATACCTCGACGCGCTCGCGTTCGCGGTTCGGGGCGTCTGGACCGTGACGCTCGTCGGCGTCCGCCCGGTCGCGTTCTGGAGCGCGGTGGTACTGCCGCTTTGCTATCTCCCGTCGCTCTACGGCGTCGGTACGGACCAGGACACGGGGCTGTTCGTCGAACTCGTCGCCTGGCACGTCGCGGCTATCCTGCTCGGGCACGGACACACGCCCTTCTGGAGCCGGTAACCCACCAGTTACCAGTGGCGTCGGCTCCGCTCCACCTGAAACGATGGGGGTGTGGTGACGGTTCCCGACCGCGGTATCAGCCGACGAAAACTTCCTCGTCGAGCCGCTCGGTCGCGGTTTCGGCCAGCGTCTTGAGGTTCACCGTGTCCTCCCGGTTGTACGACACCAGCGTTTCGAGTGCACCGTCCCGGCCCTGCTCGTGTTCCCGCCAGAGCCGCACCGCGTCCTGCCCCGAGATGTCCGGTCGGTCCCGCTCGATGCCGATGTCCTGCTCGACCTGTTTGAGCCCGCCCGAGAGCCCGATTTTCTTGCAGGTGTACATGAGGTCAAGGTGTGGCCGGTCGAGGTCGACGTCGAAGTTCGCTTCGAGGAAGGGCACGTCGAAGCGCTTGCCGTTGAACGTCACCAGCAGGTCCGCGCCGTCGAACGCGGCCCGGAGGTTCGCCGCGGTCAGGTCGTCGCCGGCTATCAGCGTCTCGGTGTCGCCGTCCTGGTGGAGGCTCACTGTCGTCACCTGATTGCGGTCCTGGTCGAGCCCGGTCGTCTCGATGTCGAAGAAACAGGCCCGCTCGCGGAAGGTCTCGTACAGCCGCCAGCGCTCGCTGCTGGGAAACGCCCGGTCGAAGTAGGCCACGTCGGTCTCGGCGACCCGCTCGCGCCCCTCGTCGATGAACTGCTGGATGCGGTCGCCGCGCTGCCCGCCGACGACGGCCGGTTCGAACTCGTCCCAGTGGGTGACGCCCCGCTCCCAGATGGACCGCTCGGTCTTCTCCCCGACGCCGTCGGTACCGATGAAACTGTTCTCGACGCGCACGCTCTCGGGTACAGGTTGGGCTGTATGTAAGCCCGTCGGTGACGGCGGCCTCGGGCCGGCGGTCAGTCCCGCGCCGGACCGGCCTACTTCCCACACATCGCGAGGATGCTGTCGTACGCAGACTGGCTCTCGAGCGGTAGCACGACCGTGCTGCCACAGTTCGAACACGCCGTCCGCGACTGCTCGAACGTCCGCTCGCAGAACGGACAGACGTACCGCGACGTGCCGGCGGTGTCGGTTCCGGACATGGTCATACGCGGCGTCCCGTCCCTGAACGATTGTCCGCTACGTGCATACGACGGCCGCGGTCCCGTCGCTATCTGTATAGCGTTCTCCGGACACTGACGCCGACTCGGGTGGGATACCACCGCCGAGGGGTCCGCCTCGCCGTCAGTTTGATTACACGTTCACGTCGAGAGTTTGCGTATGGGTATCGGTGACAATTCAGGACCGGGTCCCAGGGCCGGCCGACCACTGCTCGTCCGCCTCGCCGGCAGACTGGGTGCGTCCGGCGACCGTTCGACCGGGACGTCGGCCGTCTGGGGGCCGCTCACGTGGTTCGCCGTCGCCGTCGTCGCCGTGGAACTGGTCGGGCTGCAGGGGTATCGCCTCCTCACGGGCCAGGTGTTGACGTTCGTCCAGAACCCGCTGTGGCTGGTCAGACCGCTGGTGTTGCTCGGGGCCGCGCTTGCGACGGAGTCGCTGTACCGTCGCTACGACCGGGCGCTCGCCCGGAGCAACATCGAGGCGCGTGTCGACGACGCGTCGCGGTTCGACGGGCTGGTCCCGGACCGGCTCGTCTGGCTGCTCGTCGGCCTGGGGACCGGCTTCACGCTCGTCAACGCCGTCGTCATCCTCACCGTGCCACAGCTCTACGCCGCCGGCGGCGCGACGCGGGTGTTTCGCTTCCTCGTCGTGACGCCCTTCGGCTACGTCCCGGTGCTGGCGTCGTTTCTCGCGACCTACGTCGCCGTCGAGGTGCTGTTGCCCCGGCGAATCGCCGCGGCGGACGTGACACTCGATTACCTGGACCCGGAGCAACTGGGCGGGATGCGACCGGTCGGTGAACTGGTCAAAGTGGCCTACTACTATCTGATGGTCGGGCTCGTCGCCTACGCCGTCGCGACGTATGGCCCGCACATCCTCAGCGGGGCGCTCGGCTACAGCGCGCTGGACGCACCCGGCCTCGCGGTCAACGCCGCGTTCACGGCCGTCTGGGTCCTGTCGGTCGGCGTCATGGCCTACGGCATCTACGTCCTCCACCAGCACATGGCCCGACAGAAGCGCGAACTCCTCTACGACCTCGACAGGCGGGCCAGGGACCACGTCGACGCGCCGTGGGACATCCGGTCGTTCGACGCGCTCAACCCCTCGGCGGAGTACCGCCGGTACCGCAAGCAGGTCGAGTTCGTCACCGCGACGAAGGAGTACCCGGCCACGTTCACGATGTGGACCCAGCTCGGCGTCGGCGTCATGCTACCGAAGGCGCTCCAGCTCCTGCTGGCGGCCGTCTGAGCCGAGCGAAAGCCCGAAGCCGGGCGGAACCACACGATAGCTCATGACGACGTTTCTGCTCGCCACCGGATCCGTCCACGTCACCGCGGCCGCCGCCGACTACCTCCAGGACCGGCTCGACCCCGCTACCGACGAAATCGTCGTGGTCGCCGTCCGCGACCCCGACGCGCCGTCGCGCGACGCGGGTGACGCCGTCAACGTCGCCCGTTCGCGGCTCGCGGCGTTCGCGCCCACGACGGAGACGCGGGCGGGAGCGCCCCTGACGGAGCTACTGGCGGCCGTCGACGAGCACGACCCGGACGAACTCATCGTCGGCCCCCATCGCGGGACCGACGACAGCGACGGCGTCGGCTCGACGGCCGCGGCACTACTCGCCCGGGCCGACCGCCCCGTCGTCGTCGTCCCGCTCCCCTAGCGGGAGAACAGCCCCTCGTCCTCGAAAGTCAGGCCGAGGTCGACGTCGAGCAGGTCCTCGGTCATCGCGGCGACGGCCGGCGCGACCTCGGTATCGGGGTCGGTCGCGAGCGGCCTGGGCGCGGCCGCTCCGATGTGGTCCACCGTGTGTGCCGCGTCCTCGATTGGCTCGGCGTCGTCGCCGTCCACCCGGGCCGCGACGACGGCTGTGGCCGGCGCGCCGATGTCCCGTAGCCGGCCCCGCTGTCTCGGGAGCAGGTCGCTGCCCCGCTGGCTCGCCGGCACCACTAGCGCCCGCCGCTGTGCGGTCGTGACGGCGGCGACAGCCTGGTTCGACGCGACTGGGGGCACGTCCAGCAGGACGTGGTCGAACCGGTCGGCCACTTCCTCGATGGCTCGTTCGAATGCCTGTGCGCTCTCTGCGGTCTTCGCACGGGCGAGGCGCTCGAACGGCGCGTGGGCCGGACAGAGCGCGACCCGCCCGTCGGCGTCGAGCCCCCACTCGAACAGCGCGTCTTCGACCGGCACGTCGCCGACCGCCACCGCGGTCACGTCGGCGTCGAGCCGTCCGTCGACGTAGGTCGCCAGTCCCTGCGTCCCGAAGGCCGCGTCGACGACGGCGACGGACCGCCCGCCCCGAGCCAGCGTCGCCGCCGCCTCGACTGTCAGTCTGGTCGTGCCAGCACCACCGGTACATCCAACGAACGCGAGCGTCGGAACCCCCATGCGTCGCTGTTCGACTATCTTTCGGTAAAAAGATGTGGAATTTTAGTCCCGTTCGGCCACGATGTCGCTCTCGATGGCGTCCAGTTCGGCGTCGGAGAGGTCGGGGCGGTCGGTGACGAGTGCGTGGATGGGGCGGCCGCCGTCCTCGGCGAACCGCGGGACGATGTGGCCGTGGACGTGAGGGACCTCCTGGCCGGCCGCCTCGCCGTTGTTGAACGCGACCGTGCTGGCGGGGGCGTCGACGGCCGCCTCAACGGCGGGGACGAGGTCGTGCAGGGTGGACATGACCGCCCCCGCTACGTCGGCGGGCGTGTCGTTCAGGCGCTCGTGGTGGGCCTTCGGGATGACGAGCGTGTGGCCCGGCGAGAGGGGGTTGGCGTCCAGAAACGCCAGCACGGTGTCGTCCTCGTAGACGGTGCGGCTGGGGATGTCGCCGGCGACGATCTGACAGAAGATGCAGTCCTCGCTCATGGTCGCCCCTGCGTCCGGCGGTCACATGAAGGTTCTAGGTGTCGGCGACGCCGGCCACCGTCTCGGCGATGGCGTCGACGTACCCCGCACGGTCGTAGCCCAGCCGCGAGAGCCACACCTCCTGGTACGAGGGGTGGAGCAGCGGGACGACGGGCACCCCCAGCGCCTCGCTCCGGCGGGGGTCGAGCACGCTGTCGAGGAAGCCGTCCAGGGGGGCGTCGTCGAGGGCCAGCACCGTCTCCGTGGCGTGCCTCCCGGTGGTCACGACGGCCGCCGGGTCGACCGCCTCGACCTCCCTGACGAGGTAAGGCCGACAGTTCGCCAGTTCCTCGGCCGTCGGGTCGCGGTTCCCCGGCGGGTGGCACTTCACCGCGTTCGTGAAGTAGCAGGCGCCGTGGCCGTAGCCGGCGTCGGCGAGCAGGTCGCGGATCTTCCGGCCGGAGCGCCGCGACGTGTAGGCCATGCCGGTCAGGTTGCCGCCGCGCCACCGCTCGGCCTCGGGGTCGCCGTCGGCCGGGGCCTCGCCGACGACCACGAGAGCGGCGTCGAGCGAGCCGTTGCCCCACGAGATGCAGGTCCGGCTCTCGGCGAGGTCGGGGCAGCGCTGGCAGTCCGCGGCGAGGGCGTGTCTCGCGTCGTCGTCGGGGAACTCGGGCACACGCGAGGGCAGGGCCGTCGGCGGCAAAGCGGTGGCGGTCGCTACCACAAGACGTTTGCCGCTGGTGGCCGCCACGGCGCGTGTATGCCCTCCTACGAGTACAAGACGCTCGACGTCGACACCGGCATGTTCGGCGGCAGCAGCGTCCCGCTCGACGAACTGAACGACCTCGGTGCCGACGGCTGGGACGTCGTCGCACCGATAACCGAAAACAGCGGCCAGACCGCCGGCCTCCTCCTCAAGCGCGAGCGCTGACCGCGCCACGAGGTCGCCGGCCCCGCCGTCTGAACGGCACACGCACAATCGATTGTCCTTTATTGCCGGCGGCGGATGGAACGGGTATGGAACGTTTCGCCGCTGTCGACGACCAGTACGACCCCGAGGATGTCGAGGAAGGGGTCTTTTCCTACTGGGACGACGTCGACGCCTACGAGCAGACGAAGGCCTACCGGGCCGACGGCGAGGACTACTTCTTCGTCGACGGGCCGCCCTACACCTCCGGCGCGGCTCACATGGGGACGACGTGGAACAAGACCCTGAAGGACTGCTACATCCGCTACCTGCGGATGCAGGGCTACGACGTCACCGACCGGCCGGGCTACGACATGCACGGCCTCCCCATCGAGACGAAAGTCGAGGAGCGCCTGGACTTCGAGAACAAGAAGGACATCGAGCGCTTCGGCGAGGAGAACTTCATCGAGGAGTGCAAGGACTTCGCCGAGGAGCAACTGGAGGGCCTCCAGTCTGACTTCCAGGACTTCGGCGTCTGGATGGACTGGGACGACCCGTACAAGACAGTGAACCCCGAGTACATGGAGGCCGCCTGGTGGGGCTTCCAGCGCGCCCACGAGCGCGGCCTCGTCGAGCAGGGCCAGCGCTCCATCAATCAGTGCCCTCGGTGTGAGACCGGCATCGCCAACAACGAGGTCGAGTATCACGACGTGGGCAAACCGTCGATTTACGTGAAGTTCGACCTCGCGGACCGCGAGGGCAGCCTGGTCATCTGGACGACGACCCCGTGGACCATCGTCGCCAACACCTTCGTCGCCGTCGACGGCGACCTCGACTACGTCGGCGTCGACGCCGAGAAAGACGGTGAGACCGAGCGCCTCTACGTCGCCGCGGCCTGCGTCGAGGACGTGCTGAAGGCCGGTCGCTACGACGACTACGAGGTCGTCGAGGAACTCACCGGCGAGGAGATGGTCGGCTGGGCGTACGACCACCCGCTGGCCGAGGAAGTGCCGGACCACGCCCAGGGCGAGGGCTCCGGGCAGGTGTACACCGCCGACTACGTCGAGGCCGACCGCACGGGTCTGGTCCACTCCGCGCCCGGCCACGGTGAGGAGGACTTCGAGCGCGGACAGGAACTCGGCCTCGAAATCTTCTGTCCGGTCGGCTCCGACGGTGTCTACACCGAGGACGCGGGCACGTACGCCGGGACCTTCGTCCGCGACGCCAACGACGCGGTCATCGCGGACCTCGACGACAACGGCGTCCTGCTCTCCAGCGAGTCCGGCCACACCGTCCGCGAGGGGCAGTGCTGGCGCTGTGACACCGACATCGTCCGCATCGTCACCGACCAGTGGTTCATCACGGTCACCGACATCAAGGACGAACTGCTCGACAACATCGAGGACAGCGAGTGGTACCCCCAGTGGGCCCGCGACAACCGCTTCCGCGACTTCGTCGAGGACGCTCCGGACTGGAACGTCTCGCGACAGCGCTACTGGGGCATCCCGATCCCGATCTGGCTGCCCGAGGACTGGGGCGGATCGATGGACGACGCAATCGTGATCGGCGACCGCGAGGAACTGGCCGAGCGCGTCGACCAGGACGTCGACCCCGAGACGGTGGACCTCCACAAGGGCACCGTCGACGACCTCACCATCACCGCGGACGGCACGACCTACACCCGCGTCGGCGACGTCTTCGACGTGTGGCTCGACTCCTCCGTCGCGACGTGGGGGACCGTCGACTACCCCGAGGAGACCGAGGCCTTCGAGGAACTGTGGCCCGCCGACCTCATCATGGAGGCCCACGACCAGACCCGCGGGTGGTTCTGGTCGCAACTGGGCATGAGCACCGCCGCGACCGGCGAGATTCCCTACAAGCAGGTGCTGATGCACGGCTACGCCAACATGCCCGACGGGCGCGGGATGTCCAAGTCCAAGGGCATCCTGGTCGACCCCCACGAGGTCATCGACGAGCACGGCCGCGACCCGATGCGGCTGTTCCTCCTCTCCCAGACCGCACAGGGCGTCGACATGAACTTCTCGTGGGACGAGACCGCCGAGATGCAGCGGCGACTCAACATCCTCTGGAACGTCGCGCGCTTCCCGCTGCCGTACATGCGGGCCGACGACTTCGATCCCGAAGAGACTACCGTCGAGGACGTGCGCGACGACCTCGAACTCGTCGACGAGTGGGTCCTCTCCCGGCTCCAGAGCGTGACCGAGGCGATGACCGAGTCGATGGACGACTTCGAGAACGACAAGGCGGTCGACGAACTGCTGGAGTTCGTCGTCGAGGACGTTTCCCGGTTCTACATCCAGGTCGTCCGCGAGCGGATGTGGGAGGAGGAAGACAGCGACTCCAAGCAGGCCGCCTACGCCACGCTGTACCGCGTGCTCGAATCCGTGGCCGCGCTGTTTGCCCCGTTCACGCCCTTCGTCGCCGAGCAGGTGTACGGCGCGCTCACCGGAGAGTCGGGCCACCCGACGGTCCACATGTGCGACTGGCCGGAGGTCGACGCCGACCTGCACGACCCCGTACTCGAACGCGAAATCGAGGTCGTCCGCGAGGTCGAAGAAGCGGGGTCGAACGCCCGCCAGCAGGCCGAGCGGAAACTGCGCTGGCCCGTCACTCGCATCGTCGTCGACGCCGACAGCGACGACGTGGCCGACGCCGTCCGCGCACAGGAGGCCATCGTCGCCGACCGCCTGAACGCCCGCGCCGTCGAGGTCGTCGGCGCTGACGACGAGTGGGGCGAACTCCGGTACTCCGCCGAGGCCGACATGAGCGAACTCGGCCCGGCCTTCGGCGACGACGCCGGCCGCGTCATGAACGCGCTCAACGAGGCCCGCGTCGACGAGCGGTCACTCGATACCCTCGAAGGAACAGTGTCGGCGGCGCTCGGCGAAGACATCGACCTCACCGAGGCGATGGTCGAGTTCCGCCGCGAGACGCCCGACAGCGTCACCGGGACTGAGTTCACCGCGCTCGACGGCGGCGGCGTGGTCTACGTCGACACCGCGCTCACCGAGGACATCGAGAGCGAGGGGTACGCCCGCGAGGTCATCCGCCGCGTCCAGGAGATGCGAAAGGACCTCGAACTGGACATCGAGGCGCGCATCGTCGTGGATCTCGACATAGATGATGAGAGGGTCTCCGAACTGGTTCGGAGACATGAAGACTTCATCAAAAACGAGGTTCGCGCTGACGAGCTAGACGGCGTCGAAGATGGCCATCGAAAAACCTGGGAGGTTGAGGGCGTAGAAATGGATATTGCGATTGCGCCGGTGGCGGCTGCGGAAGCGTCCGATTAGGACAGCGCGCGACCACGGGGAGCGTGTTGCTTTTTCGCGCCGGATTGGCGTCTTCGACAGCGGTCGGTCAAGCGCGCCCGAGGCGAAGCGGGGTGAATCGAAAGCGGTTAGACAGTGACTCGCCTGCGCCGACACAGTGACCGAGTCCCGCGAACTGTACGCGCTGTATTTCACCCGCTTTGCGAACTCCTTCGGCATCGTGACGCTGCTGACGCTGCTGCCGACCTACATCGACCTGCTGGACCCGCAGGGTTTCGTCCTCGGGATGTTCGCGACGGGGCTGACGCTGGCCCAGGCGGGGACGGTCGTCCCGGTCTCGTACCTGGGCGACCGCTTCGACAAGCGCTCGATTCTCGTCGGCGGCCTCGTCCTGGCCGCGCTAGTGTACGGCCTCTTTCCGCTGGTCGATTCGAGCTGGGAGTTCGTGTTCGTTCGGGGCCTCCAGGGCGTCGCGGCAACGGTCGCGGGCCTCCTCGGTCTCGCGCTCGTGGGCCAGCTGGCCCGCGACAGCGAGCGGGGCACCACTATCGGCACGTCGAACGCCTGGCGGTTCGCCGCGGCTATCGGCGGGTCGCTGTCGGCCGGCGCGCTGTACGACCGGTTCGGCTTCGACGCCGTGTTCGGGCTGTTGCTGGTCATCTGCAGCGCCGCCGCGCTCGCGGTCTGGCTGTGGGTCGACCCGGACGAGACCACGACCGAGGGCTTCGCCTTCGCCGACCTGGCGATGAACCGCCGCATTCTCACTATCACGAGCTTCCGCGCCCAGTACGCCGTCGCGGTGACGCTGGTGCGGACGTGGGTCCCCATCTTCGCCGGCGTCGCCGCCGCGAAGGGCGGCCTCGGCTACAACGCGGCGATAAACGGCGTGACGGCGGTCGCGGTGGTACTGGCCGCCGAGAAGTTCACGAACATGCTCGCACAGCCCTACACCGGGTCGCTCTCGGACCGCTTCGGGCGCGCGCGGTTCGTCTTCGTCGGCGGCCTGTGCTACGGCGCGGTCGCGCTGGCGGTCCCGTTCACGCCGGCCGTCGGTGCGGCGCTGGGCCTGCCCGAGAGCTACCCGTTCTTCGGGTCGCTGTCGGCCGCGTTCCTCCCGCTGGTCGTCCTGAACGCCCTCCTCGGTGTCGCCGACTCCATCCGCGAGCCGGCGAGCATGGCGCTGTTCGCCGACGAGGGGTCCGGTAGCGGCGTCGCGTCCAGTTTCGGCGTCCGCTCGCTGGTGTGGCGGCCCGGGTCGGTGCTCGCGCCGCTGGCCGGGGGCTGGCTGACGACGAACGCGGGGATGGAGTGGGTGTTCTACCTCGGCGCGGCCGCGGCCTTCACCGGCGTCGCGGCCTTCATCGGCATCCTCACCTACCAGCACGGGCGGGGCGGGCTGGCGGAGTGGTGACTACAGTTCCTCGGCGACGACCGGCGCGGCGCTGACGACGCTGGCGGCGCGTTCGAGCGTGTCCGTCCCGTAGACGGCCTCGACGCCGGCGCTGTTGAGCTTCGTCAGCGCGTTGCTCGCCAGCATCGGATGGACGCAGGTAACGAACACCCGCTGGGCGTTCCGGTCGTCGAGGACGCCCACGGACTCGCTCATCGTCGACCCCGTGGCGATGATGTCGTCGACCAGCACCACGTCGCGGCCGTCGACCGGCGCGTCGCTGGGGCGGATGTCGATGTCGCCGGTGTCGTAATCGCGCTCCTTCTCGAAGAAGTCGGTCCCGCCCTCGCCGTAGGCGTCCCGGACCGTCTCGGCGAGGTCGATTGCGCCCTCGTCGGGCGAGAGGAAGAGCGGGTCGTCCAGGGCGTCCGGGAGCGGGTCGGCGAGGACGCTCGCGACGTCGACGTGGGCGGCCGGCACGTCGAAGAAGTCACAGACGGCCGGCTCGTGGGGGTTCACCGTCACCACGCGGTCGGTGCCGGTCGAGATAGCGCGGGCCACTGCCCGCGAAGAAACCGGCTCGCCGGGCTTGAACGCCTCGTCCTGGCGGGCGTAGCCCATGTACGGGAGGACGGTGACGACCTCGCTCGCGCCGGCCTCGCGGACCGCGTCCTGCAACTGGAGCACCTGTACGTGCGCGTCGCTGTCGACGGTCGAGGCGACGACGACGGCCCGCTCGCCCGAGACCGTCTCGGGGACCCGGACGACGTGCTCGCCGTCGGGGAACCGCTCGTACTCGACCCGCCCCAGCCGCTCGCCGGTCGCCTCGGCGAGGGCCGCTGCGAACGCTTGCGTGTCAGCCCCGGGGATAATCATGTGCGGTGGGTGGCTGTCCGGGCTAAACCCTGTTTCGGTTCCGCAACAGCGTCCGACGAGACGTCCCGCGGCCGCACCCCATCAGGCCACGGCGACGCCGACGACGTCGGGGACGCCCAGCGAGCGCTGCCGCCAGCCGCCCTGGCCGTCCGCCGTCGCCTCGGCCACGGTCGCCACGAGGAAGGTCCCGTCCTCGGTGATGGCGTAGGTGTCGTCGCCGTGAACCACGTCGACCACGCGCTCGTCGACGGGGAGGGCACACGGCTCCCACGCCCCGTCGGTCCGTTCGTAGAGCCCGTCCGCCGCGGCGGCGTGGACGCGGTCGCCGTCGGCGGCGACGGCCCGGTGGCTCCCCGAACGGACCTCTGTCCAGTCGTCGCCCGCGCGGCGGTAGAGCCCGCTCTCGGTCGCGGCGTAGCCGGCGGCCACGTCGGTCACGTCGGCCAGCCCCAGCCGGTCCAGCGAGGGAAGGGCGTACACGCCGTCGGCCGCGGCGAGCAGGCCGCCGTCGATGGCGCGCACGCCGTCGACGGCTCCGAGGGCAGTCCACTCGCCGTCGGCGTAGCGGGCGACGCGGCCGTCGCCGGCCGCGAGCAGTCCGTCGCCGTCGTAGCCGACCGCGGTGGCCGGGCCGAACCCGGTCGGGACGAAGCCGTCGTCGGTCGAGACGAGCACGTCCTCGTCGGTGGCGACCGCGACCTCGCCGCTCGCGCCGGCCACGTCGCGGGCGGTACAGCGCTCGCTCAGGCTGAACCGGCCTATCTGGCCGCCGGCGGTCTCGACGCGGGTGACGCCCAGCCCCGACGCGACGTACGCGTGGGTCTCCGGGCGCTTCTCCCCGTACATCCGCTTCTCCGACAGCGCGATGTCGTCGTCGCTCACTTCATATCGCCTCTTTGTACGCTTCGAGCGCATTCTCTATGTCTTCACCTGTGTGGGCATCACAGATGAACTGTGACTCGAACTGGTTCGCCGTGAGGAACACGCCCTGCTCTTTCATCGCGGGCCAGAACAGCCGCTCCCACCGCTCGGTCTCGGCCTGTGTCACGTCGTGGCCGGTCTTCGGGCAGTAGTCGAAGCGGGGGCAGGACTCCCGCTGCTGACAGCCGGCCTCGCAGTGGCCGTCGAAGGAGTCCGGCCCGTCGCGGGTGAAGATGACCTTGAACATCGAGTCGCGGCCGACGACGGTGTACTCGGGGGCCTGGTCTTCGAGGATGTCCTGCAGGCCCGACCGGAGGCGTTCGCCCAGCGCGTTGACGTGGTCGTATACGTCGTGTTCAGCCGCATACCGTAGCGTCTCCAGTCCGGCGGCCATCGTGACGGGGTGGCCGGAGAACGTGCCGGACTGGAACACGTCGCCGGCGGGCGTGAACTGCTCGATGATTTCGCTCTTGCCGCCGATTGCGCCCACGGGGAAGCCACCGCCGACGATTTTCCCGAAGGTAGTGATGTCGGGGTCGATGCCGAACGCGCCCTGGGCGCACTGCAGGCCGCCGACGCGGAAGCCGGTGATGACCTCGTCGAAGACCAGCAGGGAGCCGTGGTCGTCACACAGTTCGCGCAGGGTCTCGTGGTAGCCCTCGACCGGGTGGACGATGCCGTAGTTCCCGAGGATAGGTTCGGTAAGGACTGCGGCGATGTCGTCGCCGTGTTCCTCGAACACTTCGCGGGCGGCTTCCTCGTCGTTGAACGGCACGGTCAGCGTGTGCTCGGCGAAGCTCTCGGGGATGCCGGGGCTGGAGGGTGCGGTGTGGTCGCCCTCGCCCTCGACCAGCGTCGACTCCTGTGCGCCGTGGTAGCCGCTCTGCATGACGACGATTTTGTCCCGTCCGGTGTAGCCACGAGCGAGTCGGACCGCCGAGACAGTCGCCTCGGTCCCGCTGTTGACGAACCGCAGCATCTCGACGCTGGGGACGTGCCGGGTGACGAACTCGGCCAGTTCGACCTCGACCTCGGTGGGCGCGCCGTACATCGGCCCCTCGGCGGCGTGTCGCTGGATGGCCGACTGGACCTGGTCGGGCAAGCTGTGTCCCAGCAGCAGCGGCCCGTAGCCCATGACGAAGTCGATGTAGCGGTTGCCGTCGGCGTCGACGACGTGCCCGCCGTCCCCCTTCTCGACGAAGAACGGGTAGGGCCGTGTCGCCCGCACGGAGGAGTTGACGCCGCCCGCCAGCACCGACAGGGCGCGGTCGTACAGCGCTCGTGACTGCTCGTGGTTCATACGCGGCCGTTTGACCGCTGCCAGAAAGAAACTGTTGTTAGCCGTCTGTGCGATTCTGCCGAGCGGACCGGGTGCCAGCGAGGCGGGCTGAACGGATGTCCGGATTCTCTCGGAAAGAAACGCTTTCGTAAAGAGTTACTGTTTTACACTGCGTGTTCATCTACATAGCTAACAGAATGCTAGCCGAATGTGCTGGAATACCGTGTATGAGTGGACGGACGGGCGTCTTTGTGGCGCGTGATTCGCTGTGAGCGACTGGGTCCCGACCACCTGCATGCGCTGTGCCGTCGGCTGCGGGCACATGCACCGGGCCGCGGACGTGGGGTACGGCATCGACACGGCCCGCGGCGACGCGGCGCACCCGGTCAGTCAGGGGCTGGCGTGCTCCCGCGGCATCAGCGAGAGCCAGGACCCCGACGGCGAGTGGCTCTCGCGGCCGATGGTCCGCAGCGACGGCGAACTCCGCCAGACCACGTGGGACGTGGCGCTGGCCCGCGCCGTCGAGGGGCTCCAGGCCGTCCACTCGCGCGACCCGGATTCCGTGGCGATACTCGGAAGTGGGCAACAGACCAACGAGGCCGCCTACGCGCTCGGGAAGGTCGCCCGCGGCGGCTTCGGCACGCGCAACTACGACGCGAACACGACGCTGTGCATGGCCAGCGCCGTCACCGCCTACTACCAGGCGTTCGGCAGCGACGCGCCGCCGTGTACCTACGCCGACATCGGCGAGGCCGACCGCCACGTCGTCTGGGGCGCGAACCCCGCCGTCGCCCACCCCGTGATGTTCCGCTGGATTCGCCAGGCCGCCGACGAGGACGACGTGGAGATAGTCGTCGTCGACCCCGTCCGCTCCGAGACGGCCGAGAACTCCGAGCACCACGTCGCACCCGACCCCGGGAAGGACCTCGCGCTGGCCCGGGCCGTGCTCGCCCGCATCGTCGAGACCGAGCGGGTCGACCGCGAGTTCGTCGCCGAGGCGACCGAGGGCTTCGAGGACCTGCTGGCCTCGCTTCCGGATGCCGCGGTTGCGGCCGACGAGGCCGGCGTCGAGATGGCCGACGTGGACCTGCTGGCCGAGGCGCTCGACCAGCGGGCGCTGGTCTACTGGGGCATGGGCATCAATCAGCACGTCCAGGGGACCGAGACCGCGCGCGCGCTCATCGACCTGACGCTGGCGACGGGGAACCTCCGGCCCGGCGGCGGGCCGTTCTCACTGACCGGCCAGGCCAACTCCATGGGGACCCGCATCTGCTCCTCGAAGGGCTCCTGGCCCGGTCAGCGCGCCTTCGAGGACCCCGACCACCGCCGCGTCGTCGCCGACCACTGGGACGTGCCGGTCGACCGCCTGCCGGACGACTCCGGTCCCGGGCCGGTCGGGATGCTCGAAGACGGCCCCGAGGCCGTCTGGACGGTGGCGACGAACCCCGTCGCCGGGATGCCCGAGGCCGAGAGCGTTCGTGAGACGCTCGACGACGCCTTCCTCGTCGTGCAGGACGCCTTCCACACGGAGACCGTCGAGGTCGCGGACGTGGTGTTGCCCGCGGCGACGTGGGGCGAGAGCGAGGGGACGACGACGAACATGGAGCGGACCATCTCCCGGGTGCGAGCGGCGACCGACGTGCCGAGCGGCGTCAAGCCGGACCTCGACATCATCGCCACCATCGGCTCGCGGCTGTTCCCCGGCCTGTTCCACGACGACACGTCCCCGGACCCGGAGGCGATATTCGACGAGTTCACGGCGCTGACCGAAGGCACCGTCGCGGACTGCTCGGGCATCACCTACGACCGGCTCGACGACGTGCACGCGGTGAGGTGGCCCGCGCCCGACGAGGACAGCGTCGGCGGCTACCGCTACTACGACGACGGCGAGACGTGGTCGTTCCCCACCGGCACTGGCCGCGCCAAATTCTCGACGGGCCGCCAGGGCGCGCTTCCGGAACCGACCGACGAGGAGTACCCGCTGACCCTTACCACCGCCCGCGAGGCCGACGGCTACAACACTGGCGTCCGGTCCCGCGGCGGCGAGGCCGGGCCGCTGGTGGCCCGCATCAACCCCGAGACGGTCGAGGACCACAGCGGGCTCGTCACCGACGGGACCCTGACCGTCGAAACGCGCCGCGGCTCCGCGACGGTCGCCATCGACCGGGACGAGGGCGTCCCCCGCGGGATGGTGTGGTTGCCGATTCACCACCCGGCGACGAACCGGCTGACGCTCTCGGACCGGGACCCCCAGTCCGACGAGCCGAACTTCAAGCAGTGTGCCGCCCGTCTCGTCGCCCCCGAGGCCGAACTGCCGCCGGCCGCGGCCGACTGACCGTTCGGTTTCAGTGTTCGCCGACCGCACGAACCGCGCGGTCGCAGCGCTCGTCGCCCCAGCGCGTAGAAAAGTCGAAGCCGCGTCTCAGTCGCTCCCGAGCGTGCCGCTCCGCGGGAGCCCGTTGCGAGTCACCGTCGACGAGGTGTCGGGCGTCGCCAGTCGGACGGCGCACTGTTTGTAGTTCGGCTCGTTGGACTCGGGGTCGACGGCCGGCAGCGTCAGCTCGTTGACGGCGGTGTTGTGGATGTCCATCCAGATGGTCCCCGGGGGGACGGCGTCGTCCGGCGCGAGGTCGACGGTCACGCTGCCCCGCCGCGACTCGACGACGGTCCGGCCACGGTCGAACAGCTGGACGTACTGGCCGGCCGTCTCGGGGTGGATGCGGGCCGTCGGGATGTCGTCGTTCGCTCCCTCCGCCCTGACGTCCGTGTTGTACGCCTCCGCGCGCCGCCCGGTCGTCAGCGTCAGCGGATAGGTCGCGTCGGTCGGCTCGGGCAGCCCCTTGTACGTCGGCTCCGTGAACTGCGCCAGCCCGGAGTCCGTCGGGAACGACCACGTCTCGCCGTCGTCCGCGTTGGGGTCGTAGTAGCGGTACCCGCCTTCCGTGGACTCGTCGGGCGCGGGCCAGCGGACGGCCAGTTCCGCGTCGAGGCGGTCGTAGGTGATGCCCGAGCAGTCGGCGACGGTGCCCTCGGTCAGCGCCGCGAACTCGTCGAAGACGGTCTCCGGGTCGATTGGCGGGTCGTCGAACAGCGTCTCGTCGAGGCGGTTCCCGATGGCGGCGATGATGTCGAGGTCCTGCCGGACGCTGTCGACCGTCTCGGTCACGGCGCTGACCTTCGAGACGCGCCGTTCCATGTTCATCGTCGTGCCCTCGCTCTCGCCCCACGTCGCCGCGGGCAGGACCACGTCGGCGTACTCGACGGTTTCCGAGTGGAACGCGTCCTGCACGACGAGGAAGACGTCGTCGAGCGACCGCCTGACGTTCGTGGCGTCGGGCATCCCGACGACGGGGTTGGTGGCGACGGCCCAGACGGCGTCGATGTGGCCGCGGTTGATTTCGTCGACGATGCCGACCGGGCCGGGGCCGGGCGACGCCGGCAGCCGGTCCAGCGGCACGTCCCAGTGGTCGGCGACTGCCGTCCTGTGGTCGTCGTCGGTGAACGGGCGGTGCCCGGGCCAGGCCTCCTTCGAGGAGACGACCCGTGCGCCCATGGAGTTGGCCTGGCCGGTCAGCGAGAACGGGCCGCTTCCGGGCCCCATGTTCCCCGTCGCCAGACACAGATTGATGAGCGACCGCGCGGCGTCGGTGCCGTTCGTGCTCTGGTTGACGCCCATGCCCCAGTAGACCAGCGTCCGGTCTTCGAAGGCGTCGGCCAGCGCGTCGACGGTCTCGACGGGGACGCCGGCCGTCTCGGCGGCGCACTCGACCGGCGGGAGCGAGGCACGGAGGTCCTCGTAGCCGTCGGTGTAGTCCTCGACGAACGCGCGGTCGACCCGCCCGGTCTCGACCAGCCGCGCGAGGACGGCGCGTGCGAGCTCCACGTCCGTCCCGGCTTCGAGCTGGACGCACAGGTCGGCGTCGGTGGCGGTCTCGCTTCGCACCGGGTCGACGACGACGAGACGGCTGTCCGGCTCGCTCGCGCTGTCGAGAATCCAGCGGTAGAGGACGGGGTGTGCCGCGGCCGGGTTCGCACCCCAGACGAGATGCGTCTCCGCTTTCGGGATGTCGTCGTAGGTACACGGCGGCGCGTCGCTACCGAAGGCGTCGTAGTAGGCGGTGACGGCGCTGGCCATGCACAACGTCGTGTTCGCGTCGAAGTACTCGGTCCCGATGCCGGCGCGGGCGACCTTCCCGAGCGCGTAGGCGGCCTCGTTGGTCTGTTGCCCGCTTCCGAGGACTGCGATTCTGTTCGGGTCCTCCGCGATGGTCTGGATGAACTCCGAGGCGACGATGCCCAGTGCCGTCCGCCAGGATGTCGGCTTGAGTGTGTCCCCGCGCCGGACCAGCGGCTCGGTGAGCCACTCCCCGTCCGGGTTCTCGGTTTCCCTGATACCGCGCTCGCAGGCGAGCCCGTTCGAGACGGGGTGGTTCCGGTTCCCGCGAACTGTGTCGATGCCGTACCCCTCGTCGACGCCACGCTGTTGCTGTCCACAGCCCACGGCACACCGCATGCAGGTGGTTGGCTTCCAGTAGTTCATCTGTCGGAACAGTTCGCCGTCGGGACGGCACGCTGATTTCGGGTAACGAAGCGCGTTCGGCCGCTGGCCGGCGGGTTCCGGACCAGACCGCGCGAACGCGAGTCGTTCCGTCGTTCGTCTCTCATTGTGATGGTGGACAGGTACGCATCTCGCGTTCGTTCACGATACTGCCCTGTATATAGGGGATATTCATATGAGCAGCCGAATAACACTTTCGTTGAACGAAAATATTGGAAAAATCACGACAACTGGTCACACGGAATCGGTCGCCGCGCAGGTCGCACCCGCTCGGACGAGGTCCGTCGGGACGGTCACGAGCACTCCGCTGTCAGACTGAACGGGAGCTTCAGTCCCTCTGGACCGAATATTCCACCGTCTGCGGTGCGAACACTCCAACCAGTGTCGCGTCAGACGAGCCCGATTGACGATTACACACTCGAATCGGCGACTTCGTTGACGTTCGTAAGAATCGCTCGCCCGGCCGGGACAGAAACGGCTGGATTGACGGGATGTCTGAATAGGCTCTAAATATTCCGATTTTGTAAACGAACATCGTTATAATCCTCTGTTCGATAGCATATACTGAGTCAATGTGTTCGAACGTAGTGGAAAATCGGCGCAAAGATGGCAGATTTCAACTAATGATCGGTAACAATTGCCGCTCGACGACGGTCACGGAGGTGTCACGATGGGACTGATCAAGATGACGAAGTATCGGACGCTGTTGCTGGCGACCATCGGGTTCAACTTCTCCTTTCTCATCTGGTTCTCGTTCGCGCCGTTCACGGGACCGATTGCCGACGAGTTCGGGCTGACGACGGCCGAAATCGGCATCCTCGCCAGTTCGGCCATCTGGATGGCTCCCTTCGGCCGGATGCTGACCGGCTGGCTCTCGGATAAGTTCGGCGCGCCGGCAATCTTCGCTATCGTGCTGGCGTACGTCGGCGTGTTCTCGATTGCGAGCGCGTTCGCGCAGGACTACTCTCTGTTCTTCGTGACGCGGCTCATCGTGGCGACGGCGGGCATCACGTTCGTCATCGGCATCCAGCACGTCGCCGAGTGGTTCGAAGAGGAGAACCTCGGACTGGCCGAGGGCATCTACGCCGGCGTCGGCAACGCCGGTGCGGCGGGCGGCGCGCTCGTCCTCCCGCGCGTCTTCGGCACGGGCTGGAGCGGGCCGCTGTTCGCTACGAGCTGGCGGGCCGCCTTCTTCTACACCGGTATCGTCTCCATCGTCCTGGCCGTCGCGTACTACACGCTCGGCGAGGCCGCGAAGACCGCGGAGAAGCGCCAGGCCACCAAGGACAACGCGAGCTTCAAGGACTGGGTCCACACGGCGACCCGTTACGGGACCGTCGTCCTCGCGCTGGCGTACGTGATGTCGTTCGGCCTCGAACTCTCGATGAACGGCTGGCTCGCCACCTACTACCGCGAGGCGTTCAATCAGGACAACCTCGTCGTCGCGAGCACGTTCGCCGCGACGTTCTCCGTCGCCGCCGGCCTCCTGCGCCCCATCGGCGGCTACGTCAGCGACGTACTCGCCCGCAAGGAGAAGGACATCCTGCCGTTCTTCACGGGCCGCTACCGCGAGCAGTGGACGTTCGTCACGCTGTGTTTCATCGTCGTGACGATGTTCGCGATGACGCTCGCCGGGCTCTCGGGCGTGCTGATGAACGCCGTCGTCATCGGCTTCCTCGTCGGCACGGCCTGTGCCTTCGCCGAGGGCTCCATCTTCGCGATGGTCCCCTCGATGTTCCCCAACAGCTCCGGCGCGGTCGCGGGCGTCGTCGGCGGCGTCGGCACCGTCGGCGGAATCATCTACCCGCTGATCTACTCCGCCCCGTGGCTGGCGAACCTCCACCTCGGCTACTCCATCGTCGCGGCCTCGATGATTCCCATCGTGTTGCTCGCGGCGTGGGTGTTCCAGCCGGAAATCGCGCAGGTCGCCAACACCGCCGGCTTCGTCGGCGGGTCGGGCAGCACGGAGACGGTTCCGTCCGGGGACGACTGATGCGCTCGGCAGTGGTCCTCGCGGGCGGGCACTCGACACGCGCTAGCGAGACCGGCGGGGCGACCGCCGATTTCGACGGCGAGCCGATGATTCGCCACGTCGTGGCCGGGGTCAGCGACGCCGTCGACGAGGTGGTCGTCAACTGCCGCGACGACCAGCGCGCGGCCATCGAGGCGGCGCTGTCCGGACTGGACGTGCGGTTCGCCTTCGACCCGGTCCCCGACGGCGGCCCGGTCGCGGGCATCCGAACCGGCTGCCGGGTCGCGCGCGGCGAGTGGACGTTCGTCACGCCCTGCGACCGGCCGTCCGTCTCCACCGCGCTCCCCCAGCAACTGTTCGAGGCCGCGGCCGGCGACGGCGCGGTCCCCCTCGTCGGCGGCAGCCCGCGCCCGCTCTCGGCCGTCTACGACACGCGGGCGGCCATCGAAGCCTGCGAGACGACCATCGGGCTCGGCTCGCCGGCCGTCTCGGACTTCCTCGCGCGGCTCTCGCCGGTCACCGTTGCGGACCCGGTTCCCGAGCACGCGTTCGACGGGTTCGACACGCCAACCGCGCTCCGTGTCTCCAGGGACCGGTCCGCGTAACCGGTCGACACGGCCGTCTGACCGCGCCGCCGTCCGTCGGTTTTCTCGCCTGTGCAGGCCCCGGGAGCGACGCCTCGCTCGCCGCCGAACACTTCTGGACACTCGTCCGCCCGAGCGGGCCTGACCGGTCGTTCGTCAAACGCCCCGCTTTATCACCGCCGTCTCGGCGCCCTTCTTGACGGTCGTTCGCTAACGCGACCCTACGTCCGTCTTTGTCAACGAATAGGGTTTTACCCCTCCGAATAAAACGTTCAGCCGTAAATTAGCGGACATTCGAACATATATGAGCGATAAAATAATACGCACTTTCGAAACGGGAGGGCACTGACGATGCCACACAAGAAAGAAGAGATAAAGGGCGAACTGTACGGCGACGCCGTCCGGGAGAAGCTCGAGGAGTTCGCCGAACAGGGCTGGGAGTCGATTCCCGAGGACGAGCGCGAGGAGTGGTTCTCGCGGTTCAAGTTCTGGGGCGTGTTCCACCACCGCGGCGGTCAGGAGTCGTACTTCATGATGCGGCTGACAAACTGCGGAGGAATCCTCGAACCCGACCAGCTCCGGGCCATCGGTGAGGTCGCCCGCGACTACGCCAAGGGCCCCGCCGAGAATCCCGAGTTCGGCAACGGCTGGATAGACCTCACGACGCGCCAGTCCATCCAGCTCCACTGGCTCAAGCTCGAGGACATCCCCGAGATATGGGAGAAGCTCGAAGCGGTCGGCGTCTCCTCGCGCTCGGCGGGCGGGGACACGATGCGCAACATCTCCGGCTGTCCCGTCGCCGGCAAGGCCGAGGAGTACGTCGAGTCCCGCCCCATCTTAGACGAGATTCAGGAGACCATCCGGGAAGACGACGACCTCTGTAACATGCCCCGGAAGTTCAACATCTCCGTGTCGGGGTGTCGCCAGGGGTGTGCCCAGGATAGTATCAACGACATCGGGCTGGAACCGGCCCACAAGTTCGTCGACGGCGAGGAGGTCGAGGGGTTCAACGTCCGCGTCGGCGGCGGCCTCGGCGGCCGCGAACCGCGCGAGGCCCGCCCGCTCGACCTGTTCGTCCGCCCGGAACACGCCGTCGAGACCGTCCGGGCGTTCGTCGAGTACTACCACGAGGAGGGCAACCGCCAGAACCGCTCGAAGAACCGCGCGCGCTTCTTCGTTGACGAGCACGGCACCGACGCCATCCGGGAGGCACTCGACGAGCGGCTGGACTTCGAGTTCGAGACCGCCGGCACGGACTTCCGTGGGGAGTACACGTACAACGCCGGCAAGCCCATCGAGTACGGTGCCCACGACCACGTCGGCGTCTACGACCAGGAGGACGGGAAGAACTACGTCGGCCTCTCGGTCCCCGTGGGCCGGCTCTCTGCCGAGGACGCAATCGAGCTAGCGGACCTCGCCGACGCCTACGGCTCGGGCGAGGTGCGGCTGACCCGCCGGCAGAATCCGCTCGTCATGGACGTGCCCGACGACAAGCTCTCGAACCTGCTCAACGAGCCGCTGCTGGACAAGCACTCGCCCGAGCCCAACCCCTTCGTCCAGGGCGCGATGGCCTGTACCGGGACGGAGTTCTGCTCGCTGGCGCTGACCGAGACGAAGGCCCGGATGGCCCGCCTGCTCCGCTGGCTCGGCGACAACGTCGACGTGCCCGACGACGTGGACCGAATCAAGATGCACTTCTCGGGCTGTACGGCCGACTGCGGGCAGGCGATGACGGCCGACATCGGCCTGCAGGGGATGCGCGCCCGCAAGGACGGCCAGATGGTCGAGGCCGTCGACGTGGGCGTCGGCGGCGGCATCGGCGAGAACCCGTCGTTCATCGAGTGGGTCCGCCAGCGCGTGCCCGCCGACGAAGCGCCGGGCATGATAAAGAACATCGTCGAGGCCTACGCGGCGCTGCGCTCGGAGGGCCAGACATTCCAGGAGTGGGTCGACGCCACTGGTCACGAGACCATCGTGGAACTGGCTGAACCCCACGAGGTCGAGGGGTACACCGACCCCTGCCTGACCGACGGCAAGCAGTCCTGGTACCCCTTCGACGACGGCGAGAGCCCCGCCCCGACCGACGCCGAGGGCCAACCCATCTCGGCGGACGACTGACCATGCCGGACAGTTCGACCGACGGCGACGGGGCGTCCGACCCGTCGGAATCCGCGGTCCAGGGGGTGGCATACGACGTCGCACCGGAGCTACTGGAGTAACGCGGCCCCGGCTCCGAGAGCCGGTCCAGGGACGTGACACGCCCGGCGTGTCCGTCTCTTCTCGGGGACTGCTCGTGTCCACGTCCCCGCTTTTTCCGTCGACGGTAAAACTGTCGAGCCGCCGGCTCTCGGCGAAAGCGCGCTCAGTCGAGAATGTCGCTGGCTTCGGTGTCGACCGCCACGTCGGTGTCGAGGTCGATGTCCTGAATGAGCGCCACCAGGTCCTCCAGTTCGGGGAACGTGTACACGGTCATCCCGAGGTCGCCGTCGTCGACGGTGATGCGCGAGTCGACGACGAACACCAGGTCCGAGTCCGGCCAGCCACCCATCTTGTCGACGATGCCGTCGGCCGGCCCGAACACGAAGTTCGGCGTCCCCATGTCGATGGTCGTCTCCAGCACGTTGGCCCAGCCGTCGATGAACGCCGAGGTCATGATGTTGCCGATTTCCTGCATCGCCGACCGCTCCATATCGGAGAACTCCTCGCCGTCGCTCGGGTCGCCCATCCCGCCCATCATCGCGCCGGCCAGCCGCTTGCTGTCGGCCGGGTCAAGCAGGAACAGGACGTAGCCGTACGGCGGTTCGTTCAGTTCGACGTAGATGCCGACGCTCCTGTCGTCGCCGATGTGCGTTTCGACGTCTTCGATGTCGAGAAAATTAATCTGTGAGGTCCGAACCGTCGCGTCGAGCCCGGTCAACTGACCGAGGTTCTCGGCGACCGTCCCCGACCCCTCCTTTGCCATCTGATTGAAAAGGTCCAGTTTCCGCACGTCGACTTTCAAGCCCATACCTACCCGAGCGTCGCAAGCGGCTTAACGCCACCGCTGGGTACCGCTTTCGCCAGCGCTCGGGACTCTGGCCGTCTGTCGCGCCCCTCAATCTTCGCCTATTGGACCGGCCGCTCGACGGACTAGCCGGTGTCCGTTACGGCGACGAAAAACAGAACCGCAGGCGCGTTCAGGCGTCAGTCCCGTCGACCGGGAACTGCTCGTGTTCACAGACCGTGTTCAACACGACTGACGTCGAGGCAGAGCGGATGTCCTCGTCGGTCAGCAGCGTCTTTATCCGCTCGTTCATCGACTGCGTGTCGGTGAACTTCCCGACGGCCACGATGTCGTGGTCGCCGGTCACTTCGTAGACCGCGATCATCTCGCGGCGGTTACGTAACTGCTCCACCACCCGTCCGAGCCCGTCGCCCTCGACGGAGAGCTGGAACACGGCGGTCACGTCGTACCCCAGCGCCCCGTAATCGATGTCGACGGTGTATTCGTCGATCACACCGGTCGCCTCCAGGTCGTCCATCCGGCGCGAGACCGTGGTCGCCGCGATGCCGGTCGCCGCGGCGACGTCACGGGCGCTCGCACGGCCGTCCTGGAGCAGTGCGTTCACCACCTGCCTGTCGGTATCATCGACCATTTCGTCCGCTCAGACTGCCTCGGGGCCTTCTTTACCGGTCCTGACCTGGTAGGCGTTGTCCACGGGGAGGACGAATATCTTGCCGTCTCCTTTCTCGCCGGTGTGGGCACCGTCGGCGATGGCCTCGACCACGTCGTCGGCGGGGATGTCCGCGACGACTGTCTCGACTTTGACCTTCTGGTGGAGGTCGACGACGTACTCCTCGCCGCGCCACTGCCCCTTCTTCGCGGGCTGTGAGCCGCGGCCGGAGACGTTCGTCACTGTCAGCGACGGGGCACCGACTTCGGCGAGCGCCTTCTTCACGTCGCCCAGTTTGTCCGGTCGAACCATTGCCACTATCATCTTGATCTCGGTTTCGTCGTTTTCTTCAGTCATCGCTGGAACCTCCGTCAGTCCGCACGTCCGTGCTCACTTCGCCACCGTCGGCGACGACGCTCTCGCCGCCACCGAACTCGGGGTAGGTCTCGACGCCGTGCTCGCTGACGTCCAGCCCTTCCTGTTCGTGTTCGGGCGTGACCCGAGCCTCGCCCATGGCCTTCAGAGCGTACCAGATGATCCCGGTCGTAACGACGGTCCAGACCGTGATAACGGCGACGCCGACTACCTGCGAGATGAACGCGGTCACGACCGAGCCGACCGAACCGGACGTGGCGACGAACGGGAACAGCAGGGTGCCGAGTACGCCGGCGCTCCCGTGGACCGGGAAGACGGCACAGACGTCGTCGATCTTCAGGCGCTTCTCGACGAAGCCGAAGACGACGGGGAGCTGTGCGCCGGCGAGGCCGCCGACCACGAACGCGCCCCACCAAGTGGTGGTGTCCGGGATGGCCGTGATGCCGACCAGGCCGGCCAGCAGGCCGTTCGCGACGTAGAGCGTGTCGACTTTGCCGGTCTTCGCCCACGCGGCGAGTCCAGCGCCCATCGCACCACACGCCATCGCGATGGTCGTCGTCATGGCGACGCGGCCGACGTAGCTGAACGCACCGAGCGCGAGCGTCCCTTCCTCGGTCACCGTGAACACGGACGCGGCGGTGCCGACGTTGAAGCCGTACCAGCCGAACGCGAGGATGAGCGTCCCGAGCACGGCGAAGGTCAGGGAGTGGCCCGGAATGACGTTCGCGGAGCCGTCTTCGTTGTACCGACCCATGCGCGGACCGAGGACGTACGCCGCGGTCAGGCCGGCGATACCGCCCATGCCGTGAACGATCATGCCGCCCGCGAAGTCCTTGAACACCGCGCCACCGAAGCTGAGGTGCGATCCGGCCCACGTGAGACCGGTGACGACCGGGTAGATGACCGCGGCCAGCAGGATCGTGTACGTGATGTACGCGCGGAGTTTCGCGCGACCGGCCACCGCGCCGGAGACGATCGTCGCCGCCGTCATCGCGAAGACGGCGCCGAACAGCCACCCGACGTAGTCGTTGGCCGCCGACGCCCCAAAGGCGGGGGCGAAGGAGCCGGAGCCGACCAGGGAGCTGATGCCCGACCCGATGAGGAAGAACACCGTCACCCCGACCGACCAGGTCAGGAGGTTCTTCGTCAGCTGGTTCGCGACGTTCTTCGAACGCACCTGGCCCGCTTCGAGCATGGCGAAGCCCGCGTGCATGAAGAAAATCAGGAACGATACCACCAGTACCCACAGTAGGTTAACCCCCTCTGCGAGTACGCTTGGGTCCACCTGTAGTGCTGTGTAGCTCATTTCTAGTTCACCTGTTTCGTTTTCTTATCTGCAGGCGTCTGCATGTCCAACTTTGCCCCACTCTTGCTCAACTTCTTCAACTCTTTCACGAGAAATGGTCTGGTAACACCACTACATAAGGTTTGCCTTTATGAATGCGGAAATTGGAGGGGATGCGGTAGACGACCGTCCAGATTATGGTATGATATTATGGATATAAGGTTGTTCTCCGTCAAGAAAGTCCGTATATGCACACTGGAATTCTGGACGTTTGTCGACCCCAGTTCCGGCCTGAGGCGGCCAAATAGGCCGTTTTCGCTTGCGCGCGCCGTCTGGCCGGCGGGTGTTGCCAGCGACAACAGGATTATAGTTCGGGGCGATAGATTCGGATTCAGCATAAATGGTCGGACAAGAGTGGGGATTTGTTGCACAGTGTCTCGACACGGTGGACGATTCGACGGTCTTCCGGGAGGGACGTTGCTGAGTATGGCTTCGGACCACCACCCGTCCGTTCCGGACCAGTCGACGGCCGTGACAGAGGAGCGGGCCGTCGCGAACGCACAGGGCGCGCTGGATGTCGTGCAGGCGGCCTCGGAGACCGTCGGCGAGCAGCTCGCAGCCATCGACGACCGCGCGACGGCACAGGCGTCCGACGCCCAGTGGATCGCCGACGAGGTCTCGTCGCTCTCGGCCACAATCGAGGAAATCGCCGCGACCGCGACCGAAGTCAGCGACCAGAGCCAGCGGGCGACGGACGCGGCGAACGACGGCCGAGAGGCCGCGGCCGACGCAATCGACTCGATGGACGAGGTCCGCGAGCTGGGCCAGGCAGTCGCCGAGGAGGTGGCCGCTCTCCAGGACCGGGTCGACCGCATCGCGGACGCGCTGGCCGGCATCGACCGCATCGCCGACCAGACGAACATGCTCGCGCTGAACGCCTCCATCGAGGCCGCGCGGGCGGGCGACACCACTGACACGGACGGGTTCGCCGTCGTCGCCGACGAAATCAAGGGCCTCGCCGAGGAGTCCCAGCAGCAGGCCGAGGAAATCGACACGACGCTTGCGGCGGTGCGCGACGCCACGGACGACACCGTCGAACAGCTCGACGCGGCCATCGACGGCATCGACGCCGGGGCCGAGCAGGTCACCACGGCGATGGCGCGCCTCGACGACGTGGCCGACACCGTCGCGGAGACGGCCGACGGCATCGCGTCCGTCTCGGCGGCGACCGACGAGCAGGCGACGACGAGCGAAGCGGTCGCCCAGCGGTGTGAGACCGTCTCGGACCGCGCCGCCGCCATCGAGGACGACCTCTCGGAGATACGCGCCGCCCGCGCCGAACAGACCGCCATGCTCGACGAAATCGAGGGCGTGCTCGCCGCCGCCGAGGCCGACCGGCAGGACCGACTGGCGGACGCGCCGACGGTCCCGACCGGCATCGACGGTCTCGACGACCTCTGTGGCGGCGGACTCGTCATGGGTGGCCAGGCCGTGATTCGGTACGCCGACGGGGCGGCTGTCGACGGTACCGTCGCCCAGCTGTGTGCGACCGCCGTCGCCGCCGACCGGGCGGTCTCGCTGACGCCGCCCCCCTCCCTGGACCGGTCGACGCTGGCCGCCGCGTTCGCGGCCACCGACCGCTCGCTCGATGACGCACTGGCGGACGACGACCTGTTCGTCCTGGACCCGTTCGGGCACTGGGACGCCGGGTACAACGTGTTCGACCTCGAACGGACGTCCCTCGCCGACGCCAACGAGACGACGGCCGCCAGGCGGGACGCCCCGCTGGTCATCGTGGGCAACATCCAGGGGGAGATTCGGATGATGGGCGAACAGGCCGCCAGGGAGGCGAGATACGAGAACGACGACGGCGTCTTCGAACCCCGTGACACCGTGGTCAACGTCATCAACGACGACGCGGTCCCGGCGACACTCGCGGCGTTTTACTCCGGCGCGGCCGACCAGGAACTCGCGCTGTCCCGGACCGACGGCCGCGAGTCCCTGACCCTCGCCGCCTCGCCGCGCGGCACCGTCGGTGAGACACGGCCGGTATCGCACCTGTCGGGGCCGCCCTTCCTCCGCGTCCGAGACGACTGATGTTCGGCATCGACGACACTGGTCGGTTCACGTTCGCGACGGACGAGTTTGCCGCGCTGCTGGACCGGACGCCCGACGACCTGGTCGGCACGCCCGCCGCGGCGGTGGTCGCACCCGAAGACCGCGAGACGCTGGCCGCGGCCAGAGCGGCCGTCGGCGACGCGTCCGACCGGGTGACTCGAACCTGTCATGTCACGCTCCCGCAAAGCGACCTCCCCGGTCCGGCGACGATAGAGCTCGCGACCGCGGGAGACGGGGGCGTCGTCGGCTCGCTCTGTCGCGCGGCCGAGGCGTCCGACCCGTTCCGGTACCTGTTCGACCTCATCCAAGACGCGGCCGTCGGCTTCGAAATCGTCAATTACGTCCCGATTGTGCGCACGGTCAACCCCTCGTTCGTCGAAACCTTCGGATACGACCGCGAGACCATCGTCGGCGAACCGCTCAACGACTACATCGTCCCCGGCGACCGCGTCGAGGAGGCGGTCAACTACGACCAGCGGACCGCCGCCGGCGACATCAACTACGCCGTCGTCTCGCGGAAGACGGCCGACGGCTGCCGTGAGTTCATCTACCGCGGAGTCCCGTACGACACGGCCGACGGCCGGCGCTGCGGGTTCGCGATGTACACGGACGTGACCGACAGCAGGCGGCAAAAGCGGCGGCTCCGCGTGCTCCACCGCGTCCTGCGGCACAACCTCCGCAACGAACTCTCCGTCGTGTTCGGGATGTCCGAGTACGTCCGTGCGAACGCGGCCGAGTCGGCCGTCTCGCTGGCCGCGTCCCGCGCTCTCGACGCGGCCGACCGCCTCGCCGCCGTCAGCGAGAAGGCCCGCAACGTCGAGACCGCGCTCGACGGCGACACCAGCCAGTCGGTCGACGCCGCGGCTATCTCCCGGTCCGTCGCCGACTGCTACCCCGACGCGGCGGTCGAGACGGCCCTGCCGGAGACGCTCCCGGTCACCGGCGGGACGGCCGTCTACGACGCCGTCGACAACCTCGTCGAGAACGCGCTCGAACACACGCCCGACGGGACGACCGTCCGCATCGTGGCCGAGCGGGCCGACCAGGACGCGTTCGTCCGTGTTCTCGACGACGGCCCCGGCATCCCGGCCGTCGAACGGGCCGTCGTCTTCGACGACGAGGACATCACCAACCTCCAGCACGGGAGCGGGCTCGGCATCTGGCTCGCCCGGTGGGTCGCCGAGGCGGCCGGCGGCGGCATCGAGTACGAGCGGACCGACGGGTGGACGACCGTCTCGCTCAGACTTCCGGTCTCCGACGCCGACGACGTGCTCACGCTGGCCGACGCCATCGGTACCGAACCGACGCGGCGGTGACTACCGCCTGAGCGCCGCGGTCAGTGCGATTGCGCCCAGCACGACGCTTGCGAGCGCCAGCGGCGACAGCGCCGGGACGTCCAGCTGAAACAGCAGGGTCGTCACGACGACGCTGCCCCCGACCAGCCCCGTCGTCCCCGCGACGTGTGCCAACTCGACGGGCGTCCCGGGCGCTGTCCCCAGGTCCGCGTAGAGGTCGATGGCCGCGTGTGCGAACGTCCAGGCCAGCACCGTCGCGCCGCCGGCGACCAGCACCGTCGTCGTCGTTGCTCCCTGGAGCCCGGCCACCAGTAGCGCCAGGAACAGCGCCGCGCTGGCGAGGTCCACCAGCCGGCCGGACTGCACCAGCTGCCCGCCGGCGAGCAACACCACGCCGACGAGGGCGGCGGCCGTCGAGGCGGCGCTGATACCGGCGGTAAACAGCGTCACGACCCCCGCCGCAAGCGCCGCGCCGCCACAGACGAGCCCGGTTCGGGTCGTCATCGGCCACCTCGCCAGGCCCGCTCGGTGACCCGTGCCAGCGGCTCCGTCGCGCCCCAGTCGTGGACGGTGACGCCGGCCGCCCGCAGCCGACGGAGTCGTTCGCGGCGTTCGAGCCGCGCCAGCCGGTGTCCCGCGGTGTCCGTCGCCGTCGGGTCGGGACTCAGGACCGTCACCGGGTGCCCGCGGGCGGCGAGCCGGCGGACCACCGCCTCGCTGTCGTCGTCACACAGCGGGCCGAGGAAGACGACGTTCGCCGCCGCCGGCAGCTGCGCGACGAGTTTCGCCGTGTCCGGCGTCCGGGTGACCGCCGTCGCGGCGAAGGCGCGGTCGGTCCTGAGCAGGTCCCGAGCCCGTCGCTGGTGGGCGGCGCTCGTCCCCGGTGGGAGCCACGCCCCCTCCGGCGAGTACGCCGCGACGCCGACCTCGTGGCCGTCCTCCGGGAGCCCCTCGACGAGGGCGACGGCGGCCATCGTCGACCGCTCGATGGCCGTCTCGGCGTCCGGCCGCGGGGCCAGCGCGGCGGCCGCCCTGGCGTCGACGACGACCACCACCGTCGCGGACTGCTCGCGGCGGAACTCGACGGTCCGAAGGTCGCCGGTGCGGGCGTACTGGTTCCAGTCGACTCGGGAGAGCGGGTCGTTCGAGCGGTGCTCCCTGACCGCGTAGAAGGACAGTCCCTCGCCGCCCTCGTCGACGGGGACCGTCCCGGGGCGGCGGGCCACCGCCGGGACCAGCGGCAACAGCGCCGACCCCGCCGGTCGCTCCCAGGTGACGGTGTCGGGCTCGGCCGTGACGCGGGTCCGCCGCGCGACCACGCCGACCACGTCCCTGACGACGACCGTCGCCGGGTCGAACACGCAGCGGTCGGTCCCGCCGGTAATCTCGTAGGTTACCGTCGTCGACGCGCCGGGTCGCAGCGCCGTCCCCAGCGACGCCGACCCCTCGACCACCCGAACGGAGTCGGGCACGCCGTCGGCGACCCGGAGGTCGGGAATCGTCCGCGAGCCGTCGTTGCGGACGGTCAGGGCGACGGTCACTCGCTCGCCAAGCGCCGGCTCCGTCGGGGTGAGAGAGCGCTGTATCGACACGTTGGCGGCCGGCGGGACGGCGACGCGGTCGTACGCGCTCAGCGTGACGCCGAGCCCGCCCAGCAACACGAGCGCGGGGACCTGCCCCACCAGCCCGACGCCGACGGCGACAAGCGCGGCCCCGGCCAGCCCGAACCAGCGCCCGGTGCGGTGGGTCTCGCTCATCGCTCCTCGTCGCGCCGCTGGAGTTCGGCCGTCGCGTGCGCGACCCGCCGCTTGAACGGGTCGACCCCCGAGAGCCATCCGGACAGCCGCGCCCGGAGCGATATCGTCGTCCCGTCGAACAGCTCTCGCGCCGGCCCGCTGTCGGCCCACGCGCCCGAGCGCAGCGCCGACGTCGCTTCCTCGGGCGACAGCCCGTCGCGTTCGAGGACGGTGACCGCCACCGCTTCGACGCGTTGCCGGACGGCTTCCCGTCGCGCCCCGGCGTCGAGCGCGTCGTCGATGTCGTCGCCGGGGACCGTCACGTACTGGCTGTCGGTGTCTGGGAGCGCTACCTCGGGCTCGGTGTCGAGGGAGCGAACGAGCAGCGCGAGCAGCGCGACGCCGCCGGCGAAGACGGCCGCGGCGAGTATCGGGAGGTCCGAGACGGCTCCGGCGGGCAACAGCGGCGCGCCGAGTACGGCGAGCCCGACACCGACGGCCGTCGCGGCCAGGCCGACCGCGAGCGGGACCCGGCGCAGCGTCACGGCTCGCCCCCCTCGGCGTCGAGGTCGTCGGGACTGGCCGCGATGTCGGCCCGCTCCAGCGCCTCGCGGGCCCGGCTCTCCAGGTCGTCGTCGGGCCGCTCGCGGCCGTAGCGGACCCGCTCGAACAGCGACCGTAGCGACGCGACGGCGTCGGGGTCGGCACCGGCCGCGGTCGCGTCCGCTTCGACCTCGCCCGGCGTCGACGCGCCGCCGTCCGCCGTCACCGCGTCTTCGAGGGCGGCCCACGCGCGGTACACGTCGTTGGTCAGGGGCACGTCGATTTCGGCGGGGCCGCGAGAAGGGGGCTCCGCGACGTCGGCGGTTGCGACGCCCGGGGTCTCGCCGCCGGTCTCGTCGATGGTCCGGCTCCGGCCGGCCAGCCGCCAGAGGACGGCCAGCCCGACGGCGAGGCCGACCGCGAGCGCGCCGACTGCCGGAGCGGGGACGCTCGGCAACAGCGCGCGAGCGCCGCCGTCGCTCTCGGGCGGGTCGATGCTACCCGGCGGGTCGCCGAGCCCCTGTCCGTCGGGGTTGTCGATTTCGCTGTCGTCCCGGGTCATCTCCGCCCGGTCGGACCCGGTTGCGGCGTCGAGGCTCGCGGCCCCGACGCTGAACGACAGCAGCGCAATCGCGGCGACGACCGCCACGAGGAGGGACTGTCGCTGCATACCGCCACTCCGCCCCTGGCACATGAATAGGTTGGGGACCTGTCGCTCGCTGCGACTCTCCACGGATGCGACAGGCACCGCCGGCCCCGCTCAGAGCCGGTCCGCGAGGTCCTCGGCGAAGTAGGTAAGAATCAGGTCCGCGCCGGCGCGCTTGATGGACAGCAGCGACTCGTGGGCGACCGATTCGAGGTCGAGCCACCCCTTCTCGGCGGCCGCGTGCAACATCGCGTACTCGCCGGAGACGTTGTAGGCGGCGACGGGGTGGTCGTACGATTCCCGGACCGCCCGGACGATGTCTAGGTACGGGAGGGCGGGCTTGACCATCAGCACGTCCGCGCCTTGCTCGACGTCGAGGGCGACCTCGCGGCGCGCTTCGCGCGCGTTCGCGGGGTCCATCTGGTAGTGCCGCCGGTCGCCGAACTCGGGTGCGCCGTCGGCGGCGTCCCGGAACGGGCCGTAGAACGCCGACTCGTACTTCGCGGCGTAGCTCATAATCGGCACGTCGTCGAAGCCGTCGGCGTCGAGGGCCGCACGAATCGCGCCCACCATCCCGTCTATCATGCCCGAGGGCGCGACCATGTCGGCCCCGGCGGCCGCGTGGCTCGTCGCAATCCGCCGTAGCAGGTCGAGCGTCTCGTCGTTGCGCACCGTCAGCCGAGGGTCCTCGGCGGCGTCGGCTTCGAGGACGCCGCAGTGACCGTGGTCGGTGTACTCACAGAGGCACACGTCCGTGATGACGTAGGCGTCCGTCTGGCTCGTGATGCGGCGCGTGGCCTCCTGGACGACGCCGTCATCGGCCCAGGCGCGGGTGCCCTTCGGGTCCTTCGACTCGGGGATGCCGAACAGCATCACCGCCTCGACGCCCGTCTCGCGGACCTCCTCGACGCGCTCGACGGCCTGGTCGACGGGGACGCGCTCGTGACCCGGCATCGTCTCGATGGGGACGCGCTCGTCGGTCGTCGCGTCGACGAACACCGGGGCGATGAGGTCCGCCGCCGAGAGGTCCGTCTCGCGCACCAGCGGGCGAACGCCGTCGGTCCGCAGTCGGCGCGGGCGCTGTGTCATGTCCATACTGGTGGCTCCGGTCGTCTGGGGCATGAACCCACCGCTTGCGACGGCGACCGTGCCGTCGACGGCGCGGGCGGCGGGCCGTGAGTCACTCGCCGTCGACCGTCTCGATTCGCTCGCGGAGCCACGCCGCGGCCTCGGTGACGGCGGCCGCGTCCTCGCCGGTCACTTTCACCCGGCCGGGCGTGTCGTCCTTGCGGGGGTAGCTCCCGACGGCGACGCCGAACCGCTCGCGGGCCTCGGTGACGCGGCTGACCAGCGCCCCTTCTGGCGCAGGCGTACGCAGCGTCTCCGTCGTCCGGTCGCCGTCGAAGTCGTCGGCGACGGTCTCGTACATCGCCTGCAGTTCCTCGGGGATGCCCGGCATGACGTATACGCCGTCGACGACACAGCCGGCGGCGAAGCTCTCGTCGGTCAGCAGGGGCTGGCCGCCCTCGGGGACGGACGCCCACGCGTCGAGGTCCAGGTCCATGTCGTAGCGGTCCACCATCTCGGGGTTGTCGGCCGCGAACTGCTCGGCCTTCGCTTCGAGGTGTGCCCGCACGTCGTCGGGAACGACGAGTTCGCGGCCGAACGCCCGCGCCACGCCCGCCTTCGTGACGTCGTCGGGCGTCCCGCCGATGCCGCCGGTGACGATGACCGCGTCGAAGGTGTCGTGGTACCGGGCGACGGCGTCGGCGATGACCGCCTCGTCGTCAGGCACGGTCAGGACGCGAGCGACGCTCGCGCCGGCCGCCGTGAGTTGACGGCCCAGCCACGACGCGTTCGTGTTCTCCGTGTCGCCAGCGAGCAGTTCGTCACCGACAGTGAGCAGTGCGACCTCCATCATCTCGCTGTGAGTGTCTGTCGGCGTTAAGGGTTTGGCCGGCAAGCAACCGTGGGGCGGACCCTGAATATATATTAATGGTATATTATGCCATTAGCTCTAGTCTAGCCATATTTCGGTAACATACATATGGCAGGTCCGCCAACCCCGAGGTATGGTACTTGTCACCAATTGTGCCGACTGCGTCAAACGGGTCTACCCGAACCGCAACCGCGCGCCGAGTACGGACCGCGACGACACCACGCCGGCCGAGGAAGCGTCCACACCGACCGCCGAGACGCTGACAGACTGACACCGCCGTCCCCTGTCAGTCAGGCAGCGACAGCAATGGAACGCAGCCGACAGCAGTCCGGACCCGGGTCGTTGCTCCGGCCGCTCTCGACACCGGTGTTCGCGCCCGTGACGCCGGGTCAGTCCTCCTCAGATAACTCGGACTCCAGCGCTTCGACGCGGCGTTCGAGTTCGGAAACCCGCTTCTCGTAGCCGCGCTTGCCGTCGAGAACGTTGTAGACGAGAACCATGCCGGCGACCGGCAGTCCGACGTACACCGCCAGTACCACGACCATGACGACGAGTTCCGTTGCACCGGGCAATCCTGCGACTACGGGGAGGGCCATAGCGGTCGTTTCCCGCTCACGCACTTGGGAATTCGTATTCGAGCGGTCACGTTCCGGCGTCCCCGACCGCCTCGGCCAGCAGTTCCGTCACGCCGACGATGTCGAGGTCGTCCTCGTAGCCGCCGGTCTTGCGGCCGTCCTCGTACATCGTCATGCACATCGGGCAGGCGACGACGAACTTCTCGACGGCGTCGCCGGCCTCGGTGTCCTCTATGGCCTCGCGCAGGCGCTCCTCGCTCGGTTTGGTCTCCTCCTCGAAGTCCATCCAGAGGCCGCCCCCGCCCCCGCCACAGCAGAACGAGTCGTCGCGGTTGCGCGGCATCTCGTAGAGGTCGGCCCCGGTCGCCCGGACGAGGTTCCGCGGGGCCTCAAACTCGCCGTTGTACCGCCCGAGGTGGCAGGGGTCGTGGTAGGTGACGGTGTAGTCGAGTTCGGTGCCGGAGAGGCCGAGCGCGCCCGACGCCGCGAGGTCCGCGACGACCTGCGTGTAGTGGAACACGTCGTCCTCGCCCCACCCGCAGGCCTCGAACTCGGGGTACTCGTTCGTGAAGGTGTTGTAGGCGTGGGGGTCCGTCGTGACGATTGCCTCGAACTCACAGTCGGTGATGGCGGCGGCGTTGTCCTCGACGAGCATCTCGTAGAGGCCCTCCTCACCGACGCGGCGCACGTCGTTGCCGTCGGTCTGCTCGGCCTCGTAGAGGATGCCGTAGTCGACGCCGGCGGCCTCGAAGACGCGTGCCAGCGCACGCGCTATCTTCTGATTGCGCTCGTCGTAGCTGGGGTAGTCGCCGACGTACCAGAGGTACTCGACCGGGTCGTCGCGGGCGTCCGGCACCTCGAAGTCGAGGCCCTCGGTCCAGTCCGGTCGGGCGCGCTCGGGGTCGCCGAAGGTGTTGCCGTGCTGGAACACGTTCATCATCGCGTCCTGGACGTGCTCGTCCATCTCGCCGGCCTCGGTCAGCCGGCGGTTCATCTCGGTGAACTGCGTGACGTGTTCGATGTCGACCGGGCAGGCGTCCATGCAGGCCATGCAAGACATGCAGGACTCCATGGTGTGGGCGTCGATGACCGAGGTGCCCCCGTCGGCGACGATGGGCACGTCCTCGCCGCCGGCGTCTCGCTCCTCGCGGTAGCGTTTCAGGTCGAGGATGACGTTGCGCGGGTCGAGCGGTCGGCCCGCCTCCTTCGCGGGACAGACCGACGAACACCGGCCGCACTTCGTGCAGGCGTCGTGGTCGAGCAGCTGCTTCCAGGAGAAGTCGTCGATGTCGCTGGGGCCGATGTCCTCGGGGGCGGCGTCGCTCGGCACGCCCGGGAGTCGGACGCCCGCCTTCTCGTCGCGGGCGACGAGGTTGGCGAACGAGGAGAGCATGTGGAACGGCTTGGCGTAGGGAATCCAGGCGACGAACCACAGCGCCACGAGCGCGTGGCTCCACCAGACGAACGGGTACGCGCCCGCCGCCATCACGGGCGTCATCCCAGCCGCGGCGAGCAGTTCCTTGACCGACCAGCCGACGAAGCTCACCGTCTCGAAGGACACGTCCCGGACCGCCGACGTGCCGAGGATGCGGACGCCCTCGGTGAGGTAGCCGCCGACGCCCAGCACGAACAGCGCGCCGAGAAAGAGGTCGTCCTCGCGGGCGGTGTGGCGGTCGTGGAGCCGCTCTAGCCGGCGGCCGTAGCGTCGCCACAGCGCCACGCCGACGCCGACGACGAACAGCAGCCCCATCGCGTCCATCACGAACGAGTAGGAGAGGTAGAACCGCCCGACGAAGAAGGACTCGCCGGTCAGCGGCCGGTAGAGGTCCATGTCGATGCCCAGTATCGTCGTCCCGACGAGCAGCGTCAGGAAGCCCCAGACGACGAAGGCGTGCATCACGCCGGCGACGGTGTCCCGGTCCAGTTGCTTCCGGTTCGAGAGCGCGAGTCGCGCCGCCGCGAGCGTCCGGCCGGGCAGGTCGTCCAGCCGCTCGAACGGGTCGTCGCTCCCCCGAGCGTAGCGGCTGACGCGCTCGTAGACGCCGTACAGGAAGACGAGGACAGCGAGCGCCGCCAGATAGTAGAAGACGGCCTTCCCCACGTCGCCGACCCGCCAGAACGTCGGGCGCGTGGTCGTCTGGAGTATCGATGACATACGGTAACACGTGTTTCGTGCCTGCTTAAATCTTGCCACGCCCCGTCGCCGTCCTGCGAGAATTCGAGCGCCGTTGAAAGTTTCTCCAGTTACGTTGCCCAGCCGACAGATATATGCCGCCCGAGACGTAGTCTCAAGTTCGATGGACGAGAAGACCGAAGAACTCCGTGACATCTTCATGGACGTCTCCGGCGAGGAGGCCGTGACGGAGTCTCAGGAGGCGTCGAGAGGGTCCCTGGCCGACACTGACGAGGCCGGCGTCGCGGACCGACTCGGGAACGTCGTCGCGCGGATGCGGGACCGCTACGACTTCCGGACCGACCTCCCCGACGATGCCCTCGTGACAGTCGTCAGACTGTTCTACGAGGGGAGCGACGACGCGGCCATCGCGGCCGAGGTCGGTGCGGACGAGCCCGACGCCGTCGAGGCTCGGCTCGACCTGCATCTCCTCCGCGACGAGGACACGGAGGCACCGTTCGACCTGGCCGAGTTCCGCCGCCGTGTCGCCAACGACGACCCGTCCGTCGCCGAACTCGCCGCCGAGTTCGACATCGACGAGTCCTGGGCCGCCCACTACCGGCGCGTCGTCGCCGCACAGGACGCCGCCCGGCGGGTGTCCCACCGCTTCCAGAGCGAGTTCGAGGACGTGCTCACCGACGCCGGGCTGTCGACACAGCACGCCGCCGCCCTCCGCGAGGACGGCCTCGACGAGGCCACCGAGGACATCGACTCGCTCGACTCCGACGCCGACGTGTCGATGTGACACCAGCCGTCGTACCCCGCTCCCGACAGACGAACCTTTTTGACCGAAAACGCGGCCATCCGGAGCCATGCCGACCCACACGTTCAGAGAACTGGAGACGGCCGCCTACTGCCCGCGGAAGCTCTACTACCGCCGCCGCGACGGGGCGACCGAGGTGCCCGACGGGATAGACGCGGTCCGGCGGCTCGCCCGCGAGTACGAACGGCTCTTGACCGACGACGCCGCCCTGCTGGCCGCCCCAATCGAGGTGGGGCCGGACGAGTACCGCGACCGGATTCGGGGGCTCCGGGACCGACTGGCCGACTGGGACGCGCTGGTCGCGCCGGCGGCGACCGACGCGTACCTCGAAGGAAAAGACGCCCGGGGCATCGCGCACAAACTCGTCGCCGGGCAGGACGGCCCGGCCCCGTCGCTCGTCTTCGCCGGTCGGCCGCCCGAAACGGGCGTCTGGGAGCCCCAGACCGTGCGGCTGGTCGCCGCCGCGAAGGCGCTGTCCTGGGAGCGCGAGCGCGACGTCGACCACGCCTTCGCGGAGTATCCGGCCTACGGCGTGATTCGACGCGTCGACGTGAACGCGCGGCGGGCCGGCGTCTACCGCCGGGCCGTCAGGACCGCCGACAGCATCGATGGACCGCCGGGTCGGGTGCGCAACGACGCGAAGTGCGAGCCCTGTGAGTTCGGCGACGACTGCGGGGTGAAGACGCGGTCGCTCCGGTCGATGCTGCGGTGAGGCGGCCGGCACCGTCCCGGTTGTCAGTTCCGGGCTTCGAGCCACGACTCGACGGCGTCGGCGCGTGCGCCGCGGCGGTGTATCGTCCCGGCAGCCACGTCCACGACCGTCGAGCCGGTCCCGCCGTCGGTCTCGCCGGCGTCGAGCACGACGGCGGCGCGTTCCCGGATTGCGTCGAGGTCGTCGACGGTTCGGGCGCTGGGACTGCCGGAGATGTTTGCGCTCGTGGCGGTCAACGGCCCGGTCTCGGCGAGCAGTTCGAGCGCCAGCGCGTGGTCGGGGACCCGCACGCCGACGCGGTCCCGGCCGGCGACGAGCACGTCCGGCACCGCGTCGCGGCGCTCGACGACGACCGTGACCGGGCCGGGGAGGAACTCGCGCATGAACGCCAGTTCGCGGTCGCTCGGGCGCGTGTACTCCCGCGCCGTCTCGACGTCCGGGACCGCCATCGAAACCGGCTTGTCCCGGTCGCGGCCCTTCGCCTCGAAGACGCGCTCGACGGCGGCACCGCTCAGGGCGTCCGCGCCGAGGCCGTAGACCGTCTCCGTCGGGTAGACGACGAGCTCGCCGGCCCGGACCGCCGCCGCGGCCTCGTCGACCGTCGCCATCGTCAGAGCTGGGCTTCGACCGCGTCGTAGTCGGGGAAGTCGGGCCACTCCGCGGCGACCCAGGCGTACTCGACGGTCCGGTCGCTATCGAGGACGAACACCGACGGGCGCGGCTCCTCGATGCCGGTCATCCCGTCGAGGTCCATGGCGATGCCGTACTCCCGGGCGACGCCGTTGGCCGGGTCCGAGAACAGCCGGTAGTCCCCTTCGATGTCGCGCTCTTCGAGCAGTTGCTTGTGCTCGTAGGGCGTCGAGATGGAGACGCCGACGACGGTGGCCTGCTCGTGCCACCCGCGGTCCCGAATCTCGTTCCAGATGTACGTGGCCGGGAACGCGCCGTCCATCGCGTGAAACACGAGCACGACCCGGTCGCTGTCGGCACACAGCGACGAGAGCGACTCGTCTTCCCAGAACTCGTCGTTGACCAGCGGGCGCGTGAAATCCGGCGCTGTGTCGCCTTCTTCGGGGTGGTCGGACGGGTCGAGGTCGACGACGTCGAACCCGAGGTCCATCAGGCCGCACCCCCCGCGTCGCCGTACGTCCGCTCCAGATACGCGACGATGTTCGCGCTCTCGGACATCGTGACGCCAGTGTTCTCGTCGACGATGGCCGGGACGGTCCGTTTCCCGGACAGCCGCTTGACCACGTCGCGGTCCGAGTGCATCGGCTCGACGAACCGCGACTGGTAGTCGAGGCCGTACTCGTTCAGTTTCCGGACGACGCGCTCGCAGAACGGACACGCCTGCAGCCGGTACAGCGTGATGTCGGACTCGCTCATACTCTGTGGGGGATACGCGCGAAGGCCGGGTAAGGGCTTCGCTGGCGGCCGCTCCATGACAAGCCTTAATCCCCGCCCATTACAACTTCGACCGTTGATGGCCCTGGACCCACCTGCGCCGTTTGAGCTGTCTACAGCGACGTTGCAGGCTATCGAATACGCCGGCGTCACGATTCCCGAAACCGTGGTGCTGGTCGGTGGCGTCGCTACTATCGTCCTTCTCATCGTTCTCTCGGCGTTCTTCTCGTCCTCGGAGATAGCGATGTTCTCGCTGCCGGCCCACCGGACGGAGGCCCTCGTCGAGGACGGCGTCCCGGGCGCGAGGACGCTCAAGCGACTCAAGGCGGACCCCCATCGCCTGCTCGTGACCATCCTGGTCGGGAACAACCTCGTCAACATCGCGATGTCCTCCATCGCGACGGGGCTGCTGGCGATGTACCTCTCTCAGGGACAGGCCGTCGCCGTCGCCACGTTCGGTATCACCGCCATCGTGTTGCTGTTCGGCGAGAGCGCCCCCAAGAGCTACGCCGTCGAGAACACCGAGTCGTGGGCGCTGCGCATCTCCAGGCCGCTGAAGTTCGCCGAGAAGGTACTGCTCCCGCTCATTCTCCTCTTCGACTATCTCACCCGCGTCGTCAACAAGATAACTGGCGGCCGGTCGGCCATCGAGACTTCCTACGTCACCCGCGAGGAGATACAGGACATCATCGAGACGGGCGAGCGCGAGGGCGTCCTGGACGAGGACGAACGCGAGATGCTCCAGCGCACCCTGCGGTTCAACGACACCATCGCCAAGGAGGTGATGACCCCGCGGCTGGACATGACCGCCGTCGCCAAGGAGGCCTCCGTCGAGGAGGCCCTGGAGACGTGTATCCAGAGCGGCCACGCCCGCATCCCCGTCTACGAGGGGAGCCTGGACAACGTCATCGGCGTCATCCACATCCGCGACCTCGTCCGGGACCTCAACTACGGCGAGGCGCTGGCCCGCGACATGGAACTCGAGGACCTCATCGAGCCGACCCTGCACGTCCCCGAGTCGAAGAACGTCGACGACCTGTTGACCGAGATGCGGGCCGAGCGTCTGCACATGGTCATCGTCATCGACGAGTTCGGGACCACCGAGGGGCTGGTGACGATGGAGGACCTGACCGAGGAAATCGTCGGCGAGATACTCGAAGGGGAGGAGGAAGAGCCCATCGAGTACGTCGACGACGACACCGTGACGGTCAAAGGCGAGGTCAACATCGAGGAGGTCAACGAGGCGCTGGACCTGGACCTCCCCGAGGGCGAGGAGTTCGAGACCATCGCCGGCTTCATCTTCAACCGTGCGGGCCGGTTGGTCGAGGAGGGCGAGACCATCACCTACGACGGCGTCGAAATCCGCGTCGAGCAGGTCGAAAACACGCGCATCATGAAGGCCCGCGTCGTCCGCCTGGAGACCGACGAGACGGAGTCGGTCGACGCCGAAGAGGCCACGGACTGAGGCCGTAGCAGTCGTTTTACGTCGGTCGCCCACGACACCGGTAGCATGGGGTACCACCATATCTCCGTCGACGACATCGAACCGACGCCGGACCGACCCAGCGTCCAGCGGTCGATAAGCGACGCGGCCGACCTCGAAAACGTGGCCGTGAACCGCTACGAGGTCGCCCCCGGCGAGGACATCCCGCTCGCGTACCACTACCACGACGACCAGGAGGAACTGTTCTACGTCCTCTCGGGCACGCTGGCCGTCGAGACACCGGAGGGAACCTACGAGGTCGGCGAAGACGAGGTGTTCGTCGTCGAACCAGACAGCCCCCAGCGGGCACACAACCCCGAGTCGGCGACCGACCCGGTTCGGGCCCTCGCAATCGGGGCCCCTGCGGTGGATGACGCCCACCCCTACGAGCAGGAGTAAGCCCGTCTCGGGGGCGCTACTGCAGCGTGATGGCGTAGGTCAGCGCGAACAGCAGTATCGCGCCCGTCGCGACGTTGATGGCCGTCAGCTCCGCCGCCCCGATGACGCTCAGCCCCCAGACGAGAGTGGCCGCAAACGCCGTCGAGAGCACGACGTTCATCGCGATGAGCACCTGCGGGTCGCCCTGTGACCCACTTGCCCCCTCCTCGAACCCGCTCGCGTCGCTCATGCCCACGACCACGGACGGGACGCCCCTTAGCTCTTTGGCACGGGGGCCGAAAACGGCGTATGGACGTTCGGAACCGCGACGGGGACCCGGTCGACCCGGTCCCGTTTCTCGTCTGCACCGCGATGGCGGTGATGCTGCTGTTTTCGGTCGGCCCGCTGTACGGCCTCGCCTACGGGCTCCCGGTGTGGGCCGGTCTGGTAGTCGCGACAGCCGGTTCCGTCGCCGTCGCCGCCGTCGCGTACCATCGGCTGGTCTGGACTGCCTCGCCGCCCTGGGTCCGGATAGCGCCGGGACTCCGGTTTCAGCGCCTCGTCTACATCGGCGTCGGCTTCGCCCTCCTGTTGCTCGCCGTCTCCGTCCCGCTGGCCCTGTGATTTACCACCCCGGTGTGCATGTGGACTGGTATGCGCGAGGTCGAACGCTCTCGGTTCGTGATGGCGCGGCCGCCGGCTGTCCACCGCACGCTCTCCCCGGAGGCAGTCGTCGCGGCCGAGGGGACGTTCACGGTGTCGACCGTCGAGGAGACCGACACGGGCACGGTGGTCACCGCGGCCGGCCCGGGGATGTCGGTGCCGCTCCGGTTCGAGACCCGGGACGACGGGCTCCGGTACACCGCCGAGGGCGAGGTCGGGCCGTTCGACCACCTGGAGACCGAACTCACGGTCACGCCGGAGGGGAACGGCTCCCGTCTCACGATGCGTTCGACCGTCTCCCTGAACCTCCCGCTGCCCTTCGCCGACCGCATCGCCGCCTGGAAGCGCGGCAACGAACTGGAGCGAGCGCTCGACGAACTGGCGGCCGACGTGCCCGGGGCGTGAGCCGGCGACGGCACAGCCCGCTCGTCGCGGTCCGTGAGACGACCGCGCACAACCACGGCACGTTTAGGAGCTGGAACCTACATGCACGACCATGAGCATCCTCGATAGCGTCAAGGAGGCACTCACGTCACAGTCGGACGCGAAGTCCCGCCCCGACGACGGCTCACAGGGCGCGTACTGGTGTGACGACTGTGGCGTCCGCATCCGGGACGTCGACCTGGAAGGCGAGCCGGTCTGTCCGGACTGCGGCGCGGAGATGCGCTTCGAGCGCGCGGCCGGCCGCGACTGTGCCTGCTAGGGTCTCCGAATCACCGTCTCCTCGCCCTGTTCCGCCGGGAACGGCCCCCTCGACGGGTCGCCGCCACCCCACTCCTCGTCGGTGACGAGCGCGTCGTCGAGCGCCGCCCGGAGGGCATCTTCGCCGTAGTCCGTTCCGATGAACACCAGTTCCGTCCGGCGGTCGCCGTGCTCGTCGTGCCAGTCGAGGTCCGGCCGGTTCGAGCGGTACATGTCCCGCTCTATTTCGGGGAGGCTCGCAATCCAGGGGCCCTGGGCCTCGGCCCGTATCGACGGGCCGGCCTGCCCGACGACGACGCGGCAGTCGGTGCCCGCCAGCCAGACGGTCCCCTTCGAGCGGACGACGCTCGCCGGCAGGTCCCGCAGCGTCTCGGCGAGCCGCTCGGGGTGGAACGGCCGGCGGCGGCGGTAGGTGAAGGAGGTGACGCCGTACACTTCCTCGGGATGGTGGTGGTCGTGGCCGTCTCCCTCGTGTGTGGCGTCCCCGTGGCCGCTATCGGCCAGCGCCCGTTTCCAGCCCGGCAGGTCGGCAATCTCGTCGGGGTCGAACAGCCCGCGGTCGAACAGTCGGTCGGGGTCGACCCGGGAGAAGGTCGTCCGAACCGTCTCGGCGTCGGGCTGGAGCGCCCCCACCAGTTCCTCGGCCTCGTCGAGTTCCGCGTCGGAACAGAGGTCCGCCTTGTTCAGCACGACGAGGTTCGAGAGTTCGACCTGTTCGACCATCAAATCCGAGAGCGGGCGGTCGGCGTCGCCGGCCGCCGTGTCGTCGCCGTCTCCATCGGCGTTTGCGTCCACTGCCCCTTGGCGTTCGGGTGTCTCGCCGGCGAAGGCGTCGAGGAACAGCCTGGTGTCGAGCACCGTCACGAGCGTGTCGACCCGATAGAGCGCCGCCACTCGGGATTCGGTGGTGAACAGCCGCGCGACCGGTGCCGGCTCGGAGATGCCCGACGATTCGACGACGAGCGCGTCGAAGTCCCGATTGTTCGCCAGCCGGACGACCGCGGTTTCGAGGTCGTCCTGTAGCTCACAGCAGATACAGCCGTTCGACAGCTCCGCGACCCCGTCGTCGACGTCGAGTTCGGACCCCTCCGCGATGAGTTCGGCGTCGACGTTGACCGTCCCCATGTCGTTGACGAGGACGGCGATGTCGCGGTCGCCGGCTTCCGTCAGCAGGTGGTTCAGGAGCGTCGTCTTCCCGGCCCCGAGGCTGCCCGAGAGAATCGTGACGGGAATCGTGTCGCGCATACCCTCCGTTGTGGACCGGCTCCCTTCAAATCGCGCCTCGCTTCCGGCGGCCGGACACGACCGCCGTCGCGGCGCGTGGGCGCTGTCGACGGGGAACTGCGACAGGTTTTACTCCGTGCCTCTCGCACACACCACCCACGATGGAACTGGCCGACCGAATCGAGCGCTTTCGCCGGACGTTACGGGAGTGGGCGCGCGGGCTGTACCACGGCATGATAACGCATCCGGCCTACGAGAAGATCGAGAAGGAGGCCGAGGACATCGAGGACGCGTTCATGCTGGCCTGTTTCCCCGACGCCTTCGGCATCCCGTCGCCGGTGTCGTACTACACCGCCGAACTGCTGCCGTACCTCGAAGACACCTTCGAGGCCTGGGAGCGGCGGCTGTGGGACCGCGGGTCGTACATCGAACGCAAGGGCCAGCAGTACCACTTCTGATGGAGCCGTTCGTCTTCTTCGGCGGCAAGGGCGGGGTCGGCAAGACCACCGTCTCCTGTGCCTACGGCATCAAGTCCGCACGTGCGGGCCTCGACACGCTCGTCGTCTCGACGGACCCGGCCCACTCCGTCACCGACGTGTTCGACCAGGAGTTCGGCGACGAGCCGGCCCCCGTCGAGGGCATCGACGGCCTCGACGCGCTGGAAATCGACCCCGAGACAGAGAGCCAGCGCCACCTCGACGGCATCCGGAACGACCTCTCCGAGCAGGTGTCGGCGGCGATGGTCAACGAGATAAACCAGCAACTGGAGATGGCCCACCAGACTCCCGGGGCCTACGAGTCGGCGCTGTTCGACCGCTTCGTCGACGTGATGCGCAACGCCGACCCGTACGACCGTGTGGTCTTCGACACCTCGCCGACCGGCAGCACGCTTCGCCTGCTCGGCCTGCCGGAGTTCCTCGAAGGGTGGATAGACCGGCTGATGCACAAACGCGAGAAGAGCATCGACCTCTTCGAGAAGGCCGCCATCGGCAACAACGAGCCCCGCCGTGTGATGAACGGCGACCCGGTGCTGGCCCGCCTACAGGACCGCAAGGAGTTCTTCGAGTTCGCCGGCGGCGCGCTCCAGGCCGACGCCGCCTTCTTCCTCGTGCTCAACCCCGACCAGCTCTCGGTCAACGAGACGCGACGCGCCATCGACGAGATGCGGGAGCGCGACCTCTCGGTCCGGGGCCTCGTGGCGAACAAGCTCACGCCCGAACCGAACCCCGACGAGAACGGCCGCGGGGCCCGATACCTCCGGGACCGCGTCGCCACCGAGAGCGAGCGGCTCCGCGAGGTCCGGGAGACGCTCGACCCGCCGCTGGTCGCGGAAATCACGACCCGGACGGCGGAGGTGAAAGGCGACCTGCTCGATGACGTGGCCGCCGAACTCGACGTCGAGACGGCCGCCGAGACACCGACGTTCGTCTGACCCGCTCATGTGGCGGCCGTGCACGACCGATAAGTAATCAGATATTGGATTTTTAATTGACAATCGAAGCGGCGTGTCAGAGTCGGTTTTGACGGCCTCCGTAAGTATAAGAAATATATAATAACTATTAATAGGCCAATCTTGGTTAATATTCATGCACACCTATGACTCAAGTAATCTGGATCGTACTGGCCGTACTGGTGACGTTCAGCGTGGGGTATCTGGGGTACTCGAAGTACCTCGCACGGTTCCTCGAACTCGACGACGACAACGAGACACCGGCGCACAAATACGAGGATGGGCAGGAGTACGTCCCGTCGAAGAAACCAGTGTTGCTGGGTCACCACTACTCCAGTATCGCGGGTGGCGCGCCCATCGTTGGTCCGATTACGGCGGGCGCGGTGTGGGGGTGGGTTCCCGCCCTGCTGTGGATAGCCATCGGGAACCCGCTGATGGGCAGCGTCCACGACTTCGTCTCGCTGTCCGGTTCGCTCAGACACGAGGGGAAGTCCATCGGCTACATCATCGGCGAGTACATCGGCGAGGGAGGCAAGAACATGCTGCTGTGGTTCGCCTTCCTCACCATCATCCTCGTCGTCGCGGTGTTCGCGCTGGTGGTCGCCATCGTGTTCGACGCGTTCCCGCAGGTGACGACCGCGAGCTTCGTCTACATCGCGCTGGCCTTCTTGCTGGGGGTGTACCTCTACCAGCTGAACGGGCCGTTCCTCCCCGGGACCGTCGTGTTCGTGACGCTGGTGTTCGCCGGCGTGTACGCGGGCATCCAGTACCCGTTCGCGCTGTTCCCGGCGGTCGGCGACGCGAGCTACCCCGCCGGGACGCTCGTCCTCGCGGACGTGCTGAACCTGGGCACCGGGCAGTGGATACCCGGGTCCTCCGCGACGGCGATGAACCCCAACCGTGCGGCGTGGGTGCCGATAATCATGGTGTACGCGGGCATCGCGAGCGCGCTCCCGGTGTGGGTGCTGCTCCAGCCGCGTGACTACCTGTCGTCGTTCCTGCTGTACGCCGGCGTCGGCGGCGCGCTCGTGGCCGTCATCGTCGGTACGATATTCGGCACGGCCGCCACCGACAGCGGCTCGCTGGTCATCGCGGACTCGATGGGTGCGTTCAACGGCTTCTGGGGCGTCGAGGGCGCGGGCCTCGCGCCGCTGTTCCCGCTGCTGTTTATCACCATCGCCTGCGGGACAATCAGTGGCTTCCACTCGCTGGTGTCCTCCGGGACGACGGCGAAACAGTTGAACAAGGAGACCGACGCCCGCCTCATCGGGTACGGCGGGATGCTCGGCGAGGGGCTGCTGGCCGCCGTCGCGCTGTCGACGCTCGCCGTGGCCGGCTTCGCCGACCCCGCCGGTGGCATCGGCGCGGCGCTCCCGAACTTCGCGACCGGCGGCGGCATCATCTTCACCAGCCTCGGTATCCCTCAGACCTTCGGCGCGCCGTTCATGGCGCTCGTGCTGGTGAGCTTCCTGCTGACCTCGACTGACACGGCCGTCCGACTCGGCCGGTACATGATGGAGGAAATCGTCGGGCTCCGGGCGGGCGAGACGGCCTCCGGCTTCGAGGTCGGCGGCGGCCTCCGCTCGACGCTCGGCGAAATCGGCCGGGGCCGCTACACGAACCCGGTTGTCCAGGCCATCCCGGCCTACCTGATGGTCATCTCCGGCGAGTGGCTCACGCTATGGGCCCTGTTCGGCGGCGCGAACCAGCTGCTGGCCGCGCTGGCGCTGCTGACCGCGACCGTCTGGCTCGCTAACTGGGACGACAGCAAGCAGCTGTACTCCACTGGCGTGCCGATGGCTATCATGACGACTATCACCATCCTGGGGCTGTCCTGGCTGGCGTTCTACAGCAACCTCTACCAGAACCTCATCCAGGGCGGTGCCGAGGGCACCGCGGCAATCGCCTCCTCGACCGTCCAGATGGTGCTGGCGCTGGTCCTCATCGGCCTCGCGCTGGCGCTGGTAAAGAAGGGCTACGACAACATCAGTACGGTCCGCGAGAACTACGGTGGCGGCGTCGCCGAGCCGAGCGACGACTGACACCGCGACTCTTTCTCCGCGTTTCGCGCCGCCAGCTACGCGTCCCGCGTCACCGCGTCGAACGGCGGCGTGGTGTCGGCCGCGGTCGTCGCTATCGCCGTCACCGCGTCCTCTCCGGCACGGACCCGAACGCGGGCGAGCGGCCGCTCCGTGCCGTCGACCGTCGCTGTCGCCGTCGTCCGCGTCGTTTCGGTCCCGAGCAGCGTCGCCGACCCGCGCTCGGCCCACTTCGAGACGACGAAGCCGCGCTGGGTCGTCATTTCCAGAACCGCTTTGCGAGCCGCGACAACACCCCTTCCTCGGGCTGGGTCACGTCCTCCCAGAGGACGAACGCCTCGACCACGTCGGCGGCCTCGCCGGCGACGGCCACCTGCTCGTCGGGAACAACGACGCCCAGATTCACCTCGTAGTGGCCGTAGTAGCCGAACTTCAACAGCGTGCGCTCGCGCTGGTCCTCGACGAACGACCGGACTTCCTCTGGCAGTTCGTCGGCGACCAGGACGAACGTGAAGTCGGTGCGGTAGTGCTCCTCGTTGCCGGTCACGCGCTCGTCGGCCAGGTCGTGGCCCAGTTCGACCAGCCGCTCCAGTTCGCCGACCGTCGGCCGGTCGACCCGCCGGGCGTAGAGGTACTCCTCGGACTCGTGGTCGCCGTAGGACAGCGCCGGGTGGAAGAACTGCTTCTGGTTCAGCACCCGCATCTCGCCGTAGAGGTCCCAGCGCTCGCCCCGGAGCCGGTGGTCCCGCTCCAGCGTGTAGTTGTACATCAGGCGGTCGCTCACCCGGTCGAAGTACGGGTCGTCCGTCCAGTGTGGGACCTCCTCGACGATTTCCTCGGGCAGTTCCGACTTCGGGACCGCACCGGTGACCGGGTCCTCCCAGCCGTCCGCACCGTAGTCGGTCGGGTCCTCGCCCGACCGGGACTCGGAGTCCTCGCTCATCGTGTCGAATCGGGCGAGCGCTCAGTTCGTACCGGTCCCCTGCCGCGGTAGCTCATACCATGGCGATGCCGTGTCGGACGCTTAAGCCCGTCGGTCAGGCGAGGTCGTTCACGGGCCGTACACGACCGCCTCGGCAGGTTTTTGATGCTGGGCTATCAATTAATCACTGACAATCATGTCGAAAGACACCGAGGCCTGCGGCCGCTGTTCGATGAGCGTCGTCGTCGACGCCGTCGACGAGAACGCGGGCGACCGGCCTCACGACCCCTTCGGCGACGACCGCATCGAAGTCGACCGGCGGGCCATCGAGCGCGTCTCGCCCGAGGCCTGGATGGGGCGACTGTCCTCGCGGGTCAACGCGGCCGTGAGCCGCTACGTCTGGGGCCGGTAGGGTCACAGCGCCGCGTCGATGGCCCAGAAGAGCCCGTAGCTCAGCCCGAAGGCCAGCGCGAGCGACCCGACCCAGGCCAGCACCGTCTTGCCCATCTTCTCCCGACTGACCTCGCCGCCGCCGGCGGCCGCCCCGGAGCCGACGATGGCGGAGACGATAATCTCGTTGAACGACACCGGAATGCCGAAGAAGACGGCCGCCTGCGCGATGATGAAGCTCGGAATCAACGCGCCGATGGACCGCCGCGGGCCCAGCGAGGAGTAGTCCTGTGCCAGCGCCTTTATCATCCGCGGCGCGCCCGTCCACGAGCCGACGAGGAGGCCGAGGCCGCCGAACAGCAGGACCCCGGTGATGGGAATGGCGGCCGTCGGCCCCTCGCCGAGCAGGGGCACCAGCGGCCCGAGCGCCAGGCCGACCTGGCTCCCGCCGGCGGAGAAGGCCACGAGACCACCCATCACCAGCAGGAAGTGGCGCTGTCCGGCGGCCGCGTCCGACCTGATGTCCAGATACAGCAGGCCCGCCGCGACAGCGCCGACCAGTAGCGTGACGGCGACCATCGACGGGAGTCCCGGCGTTCCGGCCGCCCGCACGACGGCCCGGGCCACCGACGCCTGTTCGCTGCCCGGCGCGAGGAGGACGAACTCGATGTTCGCCAGAATCATCCCGACGAGTCCGGCCAGCAGCGGCACGAGCCGCTCCTCGGTGGTGGCCTCGTGCCGGAGCGACCACGCCGTTCCGAAGGCGATACCCCCGCCGACGAAGGGGGTCAGGACCCACAGCGAGACGATTTCGATGTACTTGGCCGTCGCCGGCTGGCCGCCCATCGCCAGCCCGACGCCGACGACCGCGCCGGTGACGGTAAACGCCGTCGCGATGGGGTAGCCGGTGAAGATGCCGACGGCGACCAGCGCCGCCGCCGTCAGCAACGCGACGATGGCGGCGATAGCCGAGAGACCGCCGCCGCTCGGGAACACGACGAGTTCGCTGCCGACGGCCTGCGTGACGTTGGCCCCCTGGAGCACTGCGCCGGCCAGTCCGAGGAGCCCGACGAAGAACCCGGCCCGCATCACCGAAATCGCGTTCGCGCCGACGGCCGGCGCGAACGGCGTGGACCCGGACGAGCCGGCACCGATGGCCCAGGCCATGAACAGACTCGCGGCTGACGCGACAACAAGCGTCGCAATCGTACTCGTCGCGACCATCTGTCACGGCGTTTGCCCCGCCCTGCAATGAGCCTACCGTTCGCACGCCCGTCCTGGGCCGACGCACGGCGGGCGAACCTTCAGGTGCTAGCGCGTGGTTCGGTCCCGTATGTCCGCCACTGAAGAGACTGTCCGTGTCTGGCTGGTCGAACGGACCTACTCCGACGACGAGCAGAACCTCATCATCCTCACGTACGCGACGCCCGACGGCGAACGGTACTTCCGCAAGGAGCGCGCCCTGACCTCGTTTTCCGACGTGCGGGACACGACCGCCGCCGTCGACGCCGACCCCGACAACCTCGGGTCCGTCGACGACGAGGGCCTCCGGGCGCAGTACGCCGCCGAAGCGACGCGGATGGCCGAACAGCACGACCCCGACGACGTTATCTAACACCGTTCGTCTTCGCTCTCGGACGCAGAACCGCTGCCGGCGACACGGCGGCCGCCTCAGTTCGTCTTCGCGTCGACGATGCTGGAAGACGACGCCGCTCGCACTCCGGCGAGCTTAGTTCGTTTTCGCGTCGACGATGCTGGAAGACGACGCCGCTCGCACTCCGGCGAGCTTAGTTCGTCTTCGCATCGGTCTCCTCCCCCGGCTCCGTCGCGTCCACGCCCTCCGCGGCCTCGACGGCCTCGGTGACCTTCTCGGTGTCGACGTGCCAGCGGTCGACGGTCTGCTCGAAGTCGGCGAGCTTGTTCGAGACGCGCATCTTCAGGTCGTCGTCGTTGACGTTGACCTCGAAGACGTACTCGGGGCGCTCTTCGTCGCCGACGCGCCGGAGGTTCGCGCTGATGAGGTCGTTGTCGAAGTAGTACGGCGCTATCTGGGTCATCACGTTGCGGTAGACGGTGTCCTCGACCTTCCGCAGGGCCTTCCGGCTGGCCGAGTCGGCCGCGCGGGCCACGTAGTCGACCGACTCGCTCCAGCGCTCCATCGCCTCGTCGGGCTCGTCGAGGTTCTCGTAGGACTCGCTGAGCTTCTCGCCGGCGGTCTGGAGGTCCTCGTCGGGCCCCTTGCCAGCCTGTTCCCCCTTGCCCTCGGCGACGCTCGCCTGGTCGGCGGTCTTCTCGTTTACGTCCTCGTCGAGTCGCTCGTGGCTCTTGGGCCGCCACTCGTCGAACTCGCCGAGGGCGTCCTCGTCGACGGGCTCGCCCGATGCGATGTCTTTCAGCGCCTGCGTGATGCGCTCGCCGTGTTCGACGATGTCGACCCAGCCGCCCTTCGTCTTGAATCCCGAAACGCTCTCTTCGATGTCTGCCATGGTATAATAGTCGGTCTACGACAGCCGCGTGGCCTGCTTCGGTGGGCTGTCCATCTGTACACTCCGGATTGCTGCTCAGTGGGGTTAAACGTTTCCGCCGTGGTGATACGTTCCGGACGCGACGGTGGGCCCCGCTCCGGTGGCACGCGGACCGCTCGCGGCTCGCTTCGCCCACCACCGAACGACCGCTTATAAGGATTGCGCGCGAACGAACGGTCGATGTCATCCGCACTGTTCGTGGTAAGCGAGCACGGCTACTGGGGCGAAGAGTGTATCGAACCGCTGACGACGCTCACCGACGCCGGCCTGGATATCACGGTGGCGACGCCGACCGGCGAGCCGCCGGTGCTCGACGAGCGCTCCGTCGACCCCGAGGACGTTGGCGAGGAACTGGCGGCACACGTCCGGGAGGTCCACGAGACCGACGAGCGGCTGAACGACCCAATTGCGCTGGCCCAGGCCGACGCCGACGACTACGACACCGTCGTGTTCCCCGGCGGTCACGGCGCGGAGTGGGACGTCACGCAGGACACACACGCCCGTGCACTGCTGCGTGAGACCGTCGCCGGCGACGACGGCACGGCCCTCGTCGTCTGTCACACCGTCGGGATTCTGGCCTTCACCCGCGACAGCGACGGCGCGTTCCTCGTCGACGGCCGCTCGGTCACCGGCTTCCCGAACGCCTGGGAGGAGGGCATCGTCGACGAGAACGACCTGCTCCCCGACGGCCGGAAGCTCCCGTACTGGGTCGAAGACGAGGTGAAAGCCGCCGGCGCGGACTGGGACGCCGAGCTCGACGCCGACACCAGCGTCACCGTCGACGGCGACCTTATCACGGCCCGCGGCCCGTCCTCCTCGGCCGAGGCCGCCCGGACGCTGCTGGACGAACTCGGCATCGAGACGCCCGCCTAGAGGGCCGTCGTGACGATACGTTGGAAGTATAGATTGCAGTGAATGTGTCGAAAAGTATTATTTCTCACCTCGCCGCCTTTTCACGTTCGGGCCCCGTCCGGTGAATCACTCTGTCACACGCTATCGAACAATATAGTCAAATAGCGACTGTATACTAGCTAACATTCTTGAATACCCCGTGCAATGTAGACATACGTATGACTAACAACTCCACGCGTAGGCGGTTCCTCAAGACAGCGGGCGTCGCAGGTGTTGCGGCTCTCGCCGGCTGTGGCGGTGGCGGCGACGGTGGCGACGGTGGCGACGGTGGCGACGGCGGCATGACCGAGACGGAAGGCGACGGTGGCGACGGTGGCGACGGTGGCATGACCGAGACGGAAGCCGAGGTAGACACTCGCCTCTCGTGGCACGCCGGCGGCACCGGCGGGACCTACTTCCCGCTCTCGAACGAGTTCAAGACCATCGTCGAGGACAACACGGACTTCACGCTGAACGTTCAGTCGACCGGTGCGAGCGTCGAGAACGTCGGCAGCCTCGCCAGCGGCGACGCCGACTTCGCGCTCATCCAGAACGACATCGCGTACTTCGCGAAGAACGGGACCGGCATCGACGCCTTCCAGGACAACGCCATCGAGAACCTGCGCGGCGTCGCCACGCTGTACCCCGAGACCATCACCGTCGTCACGCTCGGTGACACCGATATCACCCAGCTCTCGGACCTCTCCGGTGCGACGATAAACACCGGCGACCTCGGCAGCGGTACCCAGGTCAACGCGAACCAGATACTCGAGGCGGTCGGCATCACCGACTTCACCGAGCAGAACGCCTCGTTCTCTCAGGCCGCCGACCAGCTCCGGAACGGCGACATCGACGCCGCGTTCGTCGTCGGCGGCTGGCCGGTCGGCGCTATCGAGGACCTCGCCAACACCAACGACCTCGTCATCGTCCCCATCGAGGGCGACAACCGCGAGGCCGTCAAGGACGCCGCCTCGTGGTTCGCCGACGACACTATCCCGTCGGGTACGTACACGGGCGTCGACAGCGCCACGGAGACCGTCGCCGTTCAGGCGATGATTGCGACGAACGCCGAACAGCCCGAACAGACGGTCGAGACAGTCACCGGCGCTATCTTCGACAACGTCGACGACCTGTCCATCAAGACGGACTTCATCAGCGCGGACTCCGCACAGGACGGGATGTCCATCGAACTCCACCCCGGCGCGGCGGCCTACTTCGACGCGTAACGCCGCCTGCCGCCACCCGTATTGCCCGCTAACCGTTTTCTATCACCCAAAACCGGAATGAGACGACGATACGCCGCCGTCGCAGTGCTCGTCGCGCTCCTCCTCGTCGGGACCGTAGCGGCGCTGCCCGGCGGCCGCGCGCTGGTCGTCGAGGACGCCGAGACCGGCGACCGCTACCTGACGGTCCCGGTCGAGAACGGGACGACCGTCGCCTTAGAGTACACCCACAGCGTCGAGAAGACCCGCGTCTACGACGAGTACACGGTCCGTGGCGACCACCTGGAGATGACCCGCATGGAGTTCGAGTCGTTCGGCTGGGGCCTGCCAAGCGGCGCGAACGTCACTCGGGAGGACGGTGTGTACGTCTTCGACCCGCCGGGGAACTACACGCAAGTGACAGTCTCTCCCGGTGATGTCGCGGGACACAAACTTCACGTCGGAGCCGACACCTACGACTTGGTAGCCCGCACCGACGGGCGCTCGGTCGACATCCACGTGACCCGGCGCTCGGCGTTCGGTGCGATGACAGACCAGCTCAACACATGACTGACGACACACCACCTGACGACGGCGGAGAGGCCGTATCGGACGAGGAAGTCGACCAAGTGCTCCAGGAGATAGAGCGAAAGCGGTCGCTCACAGGCTGGGCCGTCGTGGCCGTCGCGCTCATCGGCATCTCGTTTTCGGTGTTCCAGATGTGGCTCGCGGCGAAGGGGTTCGTCCTCTCGATTTCGCTCCCGGGCGTGGGCGACGTCGTGTTCGCGTCGCTGCAACTGCTCCAGATTAACGCCGTCCACGTCTCCTTCGGCCTCATCCTGACGTTCCTGCTGTATCCGGGGACCACCGGCGACGGACCGCTGTCCCGTCGCTGTATCGCGCTCGGGTCGCTGGTCGACGAGAAGCTCGGCGCGGACCATCCGGCGTCCCGCGCCGTCCACGCCGTCGGGGCCGCCCTCTCGTGGGCGTTCCTCGACTCTGAGATGGACCGCGTGACGCCGTCCGACCTCGCCTTCAGCGCCCTGGCGGTGCTGTCGGCCGCGTACTTCATCACCGACTTCCAGGAGATACAGCGGATGCGTGCCCTGGGACTCGAACGCGGCCGGCCGATTCAGGAAGTGTTCACCTTCCTCGAGCCGGCCGCGGGGCTGCTCGGGCCCCTCGCCGACACCTCCTACGCGTTCGTGCTGGGCGTGCTCGGCGTCCTGCTCGTCCTCGAAGCGACCCGCCGGGCCATCAGCCTCTGGCTGATGGTCATCGTCGCGGCCTTCGTGGTCTACGCCCGCTTCGGCGTCCTCATCCCGCAGGACGCCGCCTACGTCGGCGTGCTCTCCATCCCGGAACTGTCCTGGCCCTCCATCATCCAGAACCTCTGGTACAACACGGAAAACGGGGTGTTCGGGATTCCGGTCACCGTCTCCGTGCAGTTCATCTACATCTTCATCCTCTTCGGCGCGTTCCTTGAGATGTCCGGCGCTGGGCAGTGGTTCATCGACCTCGCCTACGGCGTGACGGGCACCCGGAAGGGCGGCCCGGCGAAGGCCTCTATCCTCGCCAGCGGCTTCATGGGGACCATCTCCGGCTCGTCCATCGCCAACACGGTCACGACCGGGGCGTTCACCATCCCGCTGATGAAGCGGTCGGGGTACTCGCCGGAGTTCTCCGGCGGCGTCGAGTCGTCGGCCTCCTCGGGCGGTCAGATTCTCCCGCCGGTGATGGGGGCCGCCGCCTTCCTCATCGTCCAGTACACGGCGACGCCGTTCGCCGACGTCATCGTCGTCGCCACCATCCCCGCCATCGTCTTCTTCTTCGGCATCTGGGTGATGGTCCACTTCGAGGCGGTCAAGGAGAACATCGGCGGCCTCGACCCCTCGGAGTTGGTCGACATCCGCAGCCACTTCCGCAGCGGGTGGTTCTACCTCGCGCCGATTTTCCTCCTGCTGTACTATCTCATCGTCGAGCGGCTGTCGGTCTCCCGCTCGGCGTGGTTCACGCTCATCGCCATCGGGGCGCTCATCACGCTCGTCGCGGCCTACGGCGACGAGACGCGCACCCGGCTCGGGGCGATTCTCGGCGTGCTGTTCGGCGCGTCGTTCCTCTCGCAGTTCCTGTTCGGTGCCGGCGTCCTCGGCGCGCTGGCCGGCGACGGAACCGGGAGCCAGTCGCTCATGGCCGCGTTCTCGGCCACCGTCGGCGAACTCGGGACGATAGTGATACTCGCGGGCGTCCTCACGCTCGCCACCCGGCCGCGGCTCGACGCGCCGCTGCTGTCCTTCGACGGAGCCGTCGACGACACCGCCGAGACGACCGCCGACGCCGTCGGCCGCCCGGAACTGGCCTCGAACGGGCTGTACAAGCTCGGCGTCTTCCTCGGGAAGTCGATGGAGAACGGGGCCAGAACCGCGGTCCCGGTCGTCATCGCTGTCGCCGCCGCCGGCATCATTCCGGGCGTCATCAGCGTCTCCGGCCTCGGGCCGAACCTCGTATCGCTCATCACGGCCGTCGCCGGCGGGTCGCTGGTCCTGCTGTTGCTCGTCACCGCCGTCTCCTCGATAATCCTCGGGATGGGGATGCCGACGACGGTGACCTACATCATCCTCGTCTCGCTGCTCGCGCCGGCGCTGACCGAGTTCGGCGTCCCGCTGCTGGCGGCACACCTGTTCATCCTCTATTTCGGCGTCATCGCCGACATCACGCCGCCGGTCGCGGTCGCCGCCTACGCCGCCTCCGGCGTCGCCAAGTCGGACGCCTTCGAGACCGGCATCGAGGCGTTCTCGCTGTCGCTGAACAAGGCCATCGTCCCGTTCGCGTTCATCGTCACGCCGGGCATCATCCTGCTGCGGCGCAACCCCAACGCCGCCGACCTCGACGTCGGTGACAAGTACCGGGTCGTCGAAGTCGCCGACCTGCTCGACGTCGGCTACGCCGTCCCGGAGATACTGATACCCGTCATCGGCGTCTTCCTGGGTGTCATCGCGCTCGCGGCGACGGTCATCGGGTTCGCGTACGCCCCGGTCTCGCGGGGCGAACGGGTGGCGTTCTCGTTCAGTTCGCTCCTCCTGATGGCTCCCGGCCTCGCGGTGTCGGGCACCTACGACGTGCTCGGGCTGGTCGGCATCAGCGGCGGCGAGATGACGGTGCTGCTCGACGTCGTGCTTCGCGGCGTCGGTCTCGTCCTGTTCCTCTTCCTCATGGCCAAGAACCGCCAGCGCGGCGGTGACCCCGCGACGCAGGCTGGCACGCCCGAGCCGGCCTGACTCTCGGCGGTCCGTCCCGAAACCTCTCGAAACAGTTACAGCCGACGGTGTGAGTGAGAACCGTTTAACCTATCGGCGGTCAACGGGCACGATATGCCAATCGAACAGCGCGGCGACGCCTCCGTCGTCACGCACGCGCTGGCGCGAGACGAACTGACGCGGATACGAAACGTCGAGACCGAACAGGTCGCCTTCCGCAAGGGGCTGGTCCGGCTCGGCCGTATCTGTGGCTACGAAATCATCGACGGGCGGATGGAGACCGAGTACACGGAGATACAGACGCCCCTGACCACCACGATGGGCGAGCGCGTCAAGGGCCTCGACGACGTGGTCATCGTCAACGTCCTCCGTGCGGCGACGCCGTTCGTCGAGGGACTGCTCAAGGCCTTCCCCCGCGCCAGACAGGGCGTCATCTCCGCCAGCCGCGACGAGGAGGCCGGAATGAACGACGACGGCGAGTTCCCGATTTCCGTCGAGTACGTCAAACTGCCGGAGATAACCGAGGAGGACACCGTCATCATCGCGGACCCGATGCTCGCGACCGGGTCGACGATGACGACCGTGCTCGAGTACATCGCCTCGGAGAAGACAGAGCCCGAGAACCTGCTCGTCCTCGCCGCCGTCTCCGCGCCCGAGGGCATCGTCCGCGTCTCGGAAGCCGAGCCGGACGCCGACATCATCAGCGTCGCTATCGACGACGAACTCGACGAGGACGGGTTCATCGTCCCGGGTCTGGGCGACGCCGGCGACCGGGCCTTCCGGACGACGTGACCTGCGCGGTCGCCTGAGAGGCGAAACCCTTTTATCTCCCGACCGAATCAGCCGATGATGTCGCGTTTTTCGAGTTCACTCCGACCGCTGTACCCCATCGCTTCAACTGGAAACCGACAGACAGCGACGCAATTTCTGTGCAGGTGAAACGATTGGAGCGGCCGTAGGCCGGCCCGCGCCGACGTGGGGTCCCGGCGACCAGTCACGGACCGGGAGGCTTTCGTACCGACGGGACACCAACCCGGTATGGCCCGACGCCGATACCGAATCGCGGACACCGCCCAGCAGCTCGTCGGGGGGTTCCTGCTCGCGGGACCGTTCGTCGTGACCGAGGAGGTCTGGGTGCTGGCCGAGAACATGTCCTGGTATCACGCGGTACTCGTCGTCGGTATCGTGTTCGCTATCGGCTACGGAGCGCTGTACAAGGCCGACGCCGACCGTGACGTCGACACCGAGGCGGAAGTCGTCGGCATCCCGATACGGTTCGTCTCGCTGATGGGTGTCGCGTTCGGCTCGGTCGCCATCCTCGCGGTGGCGTTGACCGCCCCGGACACGTTCCTCGTCGACGGCGGGATTCTCCCGTCGCCGACGCCGATGGCGGTGTTCCTGACGACGCTGAAAGCCATCACCGTCGGTGCCATCTTCAGCGTCGTCGGGGCCGCGACGGCGGACAGCGTGTTCTGACCGGGACCCGCACACTTAATTGGGTTCCACTCTCGTTGATGTGCATATGGAGTATACGCTGGCTATCGACAACGCGCCGGAGACCGTCCCGGGTGGCACGGGGGTACTGCTCCTGCATCCGAGCACCGGCGAGACGGACCGACTGGACACGGACTTTCTCTCGACCGACACGGACTCGATGCTCGTCATCTCCACCCGGACCACCGCCCGGGAGGTCAAGCAGAAACTGGAGTACTACGAGGTCGACGAGTCGAAAGCGACCATCCTCGATACGCTGTCGGTCGAGCGCGGCTACACCCGCCGTCGCTCCGAGGGCGTCCGCTACGTCTCCGCGCCGGACGACCTGTCCGGCATCGTCGCCGAGACCGAGAGCTTCCTGCGGGACCACGACGGCAAGCTCCGGGTGACCTTCGACTCGCTGACGGAACTCATCTACTACGCCGACGAGGAGGGCGCGCTCTCGGCCGTCGAGGACATCCTCGACCTGCTCGATGAGTACGACGCCGTCGGGATGTTCCACCTCGCCGACGAGGTCCACGACGAGGCGACGGTCGCGACGTTCCGGGACCTCTTCGACGGGGTCATCGAGCTGTCCGAGGACGGCACCATCACGAGTTCCTTCGGGGAGTGACCGGCCGCGCTCCCGGAACCGCCGCTCCTTCGTGCGGTTCGTGACACCGATATTTCAATTCGACCCCTCAGAACGGTTCGACGCGCTCGAACCAACCGGTGTTTTCCCCCGGCAGCGACGCCAACGCCCGCGTATGTGAACTCTTACCAGACCAACAACAATTAAGAGGGTATAACCCACATACAGGGTTGTATGCCGGAATGCCAGAACTGTGGTAATTTTGTAACGGCTGACTACGCGCGTGTGTTCACGCCGAACGGGGTCGAAAAGCCCAGGGTCTGTCCCCAGTGCGAAGACAAGATTCGTGACGGGGCGGACGTCCGTGAGGCCCGGTCCACGCGTCGCGGATAGAACCGGTCTGGAACTGCCGCCCTGTGACCTGGCGGTTGCGGGGGCCGCTCTCTTCTCCGCTCGTAACCGCTGTTTTCCGCGGTCTAGCGTCGCGCGTCGGCCAGGAGCGCCCGTGCCTCGTCGAGCACCGCGTCGGCACGGTCCGAGGTACGGGCCTCGGCGGTAATCCGAACGAGCGGCTGGGTGCCGCTGGCCCGGAGGAGGAACCACGCGTCGCCGAGGTCGACGCGGACGCCGTCCAGCGTCGTCACGTCGTCGTAGGCGTCGGTCACCGACTCCCGGACGCGGTCCATCACCGCCGCCTTCTCGTCGGTCTCGACGCTGTCCCGGCGGATGGGGTAGTCCGGCACGTCGGCGGCACGCTCGCCGAGCGGCCGCTCGCTGTCCAGTGCCACGGCGGTACAGGCCGCCAGCGGGCCGTCCGGACACAGCGTCCGCTCGGGCCATATCCACGCGCCGCTTGGCTCCCCGCCGAAGGCGACGCCCTCGGCGCTGGCGGCCTCGGCGACGTACACGTCCCCGACCGGCGTGTACTCGACGCCCACGTCGATGTCGTTGAGGTGGTCCGCGACGGCGAGGCTCGTGTCGACTGGGACGGCGACGCGCTCGCCCGGCGACGCCACGGCGCGGGCGAACACGGCCAGCAACACGTCGCCCGAGAGGAAGGTCCCGTCGGCCGCCACCGCGCGCATCCGGTCCGCGTCCCCGTCGTGTGCGATCCCGAGGTCCGCGTCGGACTCGGCCACCAGCGTCGCCAGCGACTCGCAGTTCTCCGCCTTCGGCTCCGAGGGCCGCCCGGGGAACGCGCCGTCGGGTTGGCCGTTCAGCGTCTCGACGGCACAGCCCAGTTCCGAGAGGGCGTCGACGCTGACCCGGCCCGCGCCGTTGCCGAGGTCGACGACGACGTGACTGTCGAGGTCTGCGTCCCCGAGTTCCGCGACCAGCGCATCGACGTGGCGCTGGCCGGCGTCCCAGGATTCCTGGCCGCCGCTCTCGTCCCACGCCGCCGGCTCGAACGCCCCGTCGGCCAGTCGCCCTTCGATGGTCGCCCGCAGGTCCGCGTCGAAGGCCTGTCCGCTGGGCTGCCAGAGCTTGATACCGTTGTCCTCCGGCGGGTTGTGGCTAGCTGTCACCGCGACGCCCGCGTCGGCGTCCTGCCAGGCCACCGCCCGGCCGATGGTGGGCGTCGCCGCGGTGCCGAGGTCGACCACGTCGACGCCGCTCTCCCGGAGGCCGGCCACCAGCGCCGCCTGCAGGTACTCGCCGCTCGCCCGCGGGTCCCGCCCCACGACCACTCGCTCGCAGTCGATTCCGAGCGCCCGTCCCACCGACAGCGCCAACTCGGCCGTCACCGTCTCGCCGACGGGGCCGCGAATGCCGCTCGTTCCGAACTGTGTCATTACCGTCCCTGCGTCGGCATCCCCCTAAAACCCAACCGGCATCCGCCGGACATCGCTGGCCGCCGGTGGCGGCGCGTTCCGCTACCGGTCCGGCGACCACTCGCAGGCCGTGCCGGTGGTCAGGTCGGCCGCGTCGATGTGGGCCGCCAGACAGCCGTAGTTACAGAACTGCCCCGTCGGCTTTCCTCCGGGCGATTCGCTGACGAACACGGGGTCGTGGGCCTCGACCGGACAGCCACAGTACGTGCAGTCGGTCATACGGGTGTTTGCGGTCGGGAGAACAAACGTTTTGTCCGCGTCTGTCGACCCACCGCACATGAAACAGGGCGGCTCTGACGCGGCCAAGCGGGCAGCGGGGGAATCGGCGGCAGAGGCGGTCGAGGACGGCATGGTGGTCGGCCTCGGGACCGGGTCGACGGCGGCCCACGCCATCCGCGCCATCGGCCGGGCGGTCGACGCCGGACTCGACGTGGTCGGCGTCCCAACTTCCTTCCAGTCGCGCGAACTGGCCCGCGACTGCGGGATTCCGCTCGCGGATCTCGACGACGTCTCGGTCGACCTCGCCATCGACGGGGCCGACGAGGTGGCCGGCGGCGACCTCATAAAGGGCGGCGGCGCGGCCCACGCCCGAGAGAAGGTCGTCGACGCGAGCGCCGACCGCTTTCTCGTCGTCGCCGACCCGACGAAGGAAGCCGAGGTGCTCGCACACCCCGTCCCCGTGGAAGTCCTCCCGATGGCCCGCTCGACGGTCGCCGCGGCGGTCGAGGACCTGGGCGGCGACCCCCAGCTCCGCCGTGCGGAGCGCAAGGACGGCCCGGTCGTCACCGACAACGGGAACCTCGTGCTCGACTGTGACTTCGGTGCTATCGAGGGCCCCGCCGGGCTCGCCGGCGACCTCGCTGGAGTGCCCGGCGTCGTCGAGCACGGGCTGTTCGTCGATATGGCTGACGAGATTCACGTCGGCAGTCCCGACGGCGTCGCCGTTCGAACGCCGTAGACAGCTGTCGCTGGTCGGTTCGCGTCCAAAAAAACGCTGCTCGGAGTGACCTTACAGGTCGCGCGGCTGGACCGTCTTCCGGTCGTTCTCGTCGGCGCGGCGGGCTGCGTCCTGAAGCAGCTCTTCGACTTCCTCGTCGAGCGCGTCGTAGAAGTCGGACGCTACGTTCATGTCGTTGAGCTCTTCCTTAACAGCGGCTTTGACGATTAGGTCTGCCATACAGACGGGGTATCGACGGGGGTTGCTTATATACTTTCTCCAATTAGTTCGCTCTCGCCGCTATTCCCGGCAGTTTGAGGGCCTGTGCGGCACGTAACCCCTTATAAATCCATGATTGTGTCCTCCCGGCCCCGTCAAAAGGGGCCGTTCCCGACGCAACGGGCGGCCAGTGTCGCGTAAATCCGGTCGAGCGTCGCTCACGCGCGCTCGAACGGGGCCGACCGCGGACCGGCGACTCCGGACCGACGGATAGGAGTGGCCGGGTCCCTCAGTGGGTCCCATGCGCGACATACTCGATTCGGTTGCGGCGGGCGACCTCTCCCCGGCGGAGGCCGAGGCGGCGCTTGCGGGCTACGCGACCAGCGGGGCCGGTCGGTTCGACGCCGCTCGGGAGGACCGCGCCGGCGTCCCCGAGGCCGTGCTGGCGGACGGGAAGACGCCGGCAGAGATAGCGGACCTGGCGGCGACGGCCATCGAGACGACGGAGCGGGCCATCGTGACGCGGCTCGACGCGGCCGACGCGACCGCGGTCCGAGAGCGACTGACCGAGACTGCCCCCGACGCGACGGTCCGGTGGGACGACCGCTCGAACTGGCTGGTGGCGACGACGCCCGCCTTCGAGCGCCCGTCGCTGGACGCGACGGTGGGCATCGTCACTGCCGGGACTTCAGACGCCGTGCCGGCCGGCGAGGCCGCCCTCATCGCCGAGGAGATGGGGGCCACCGTGACCCGCATCGACGACGTCGGCGTGGCGAGCCTCGCCCGGACGATTGACGCGGTCGACGCCTTCCGGGACCAGGACGTGCTCATCGTCGCTGCCGGCCGCGAGGGCGCGCTCCCGACGGTCGTCGCCGGCCTCGTGGACGTGCCGGTCATCGGCCTGCCGGTCTCGACCGGTTACGGCCACGGCGGCGCGGGCGAGGCCGCCCTCTCGGGCCTGCTCCAGTCCTGTACCGCCCTCTCCGTGGTGAACATCGACGCCGGGTTCACCGCCGGCACCCAGGCCGGCCTCATCGCCAGACAGCTCGACGATGCGCGGACGTAGGCACCCCCGGCGGCCGCGGGCATACCCAAGTATTTGGGTAAAGAGCTATGAGAACCACGCGCGTACGCGTATACGTCGGCGGTGGTGTCGCCGACGAACACGATGCCTGAATGTGATCATTGCGGCGCGCACGTCTCAGACCAGTTCGCCCGAGTGTTCGCTGACGAACGCGGACATATCCGGGCGTGTCCGAACTGCTCGGCGAACGCTGGCATCGCCGAGGTATCGAGAGAGCGCGCTCAACAAGTGTGAGGCCTGCTGGGCCACCAGCATCGTGCGATGACTACCGCGCGGAGCCCTTACCACGTGTACGTCCTCCGTTGTAGCGACAACACCTTTTACACCGGCTACACGACCGACGTGGAGCGCCGTGTCCGCGAACACGACGCCGGCGACGGCGCGAAGTACACGCGCGGTCGGACGCCGGTGGATCTCGTCCACGTCGAGTCGTTCGACTCACAGTCGGCGGCGATGAGCCGTGAGTACGAGATAAAACAGTACACCAGAGCGGCGAAGGAACGACTCGTCGAGTCCAGCGACGCCGAGACGGCCTTCGACGTCTGAGCGGCCGCCACGTCGGTTCCACGGGCCGTCGGCCGCCGCCTTGGGGGTCCGAATCCACCCCGAGGACCGCGACGTGACAGCTCGCCGATGGGCGTGATTTTTTGTCGAGGGGCCGAGAACCGCGGGCCATGGACAACGACGCGGATGCCGACGCAGGTGCAATCGCCTTCGGGACGGACGGCTGGCGGGCGACGCTGGACGTGTTCACGAAACCGCGGGTCCGGATGGTGGGCCAGGCCGTCGCCACGACGCTCGCCGAGCGCGGGGCGAGCGGGACCGTCGCCATCGGGTACGACGCCCGCGAGACCTCCCCCGGGTTCGCCGACGAACTCGCGCACGTCCTGCGTGCGAACGGCTTCGACGTCCTCCTGCCCGAGCGGGACACACCGACGCCAGTCGTCGCCTGGACGGTCAAGGACCGCGACCTCGCCGGCGCGCTCCAGATTACGGCCAGCCACAACCCGCCGGAGTACAACGGCGTGAAGTTCATCCCCGGCGACGGGTCGCCGGCGCTGCCGGACTGGACGGCCGCCTTCGAGGAGAACCTCGCCGTGCTCGACCCGCTGCCTGAGGACGAGTGGGGCGAGCGAACGGAAGCGGACCTCGTCGCTCCGTACGAAGAGCACGCGCTGGACTACGTCGACGCCGACCTCGACGGCCTGCCCGTCGCTTACGACGCGCTGTACGGGAGCGGCCGCGGCGTCACCGACGCCCTCCTGACCGCCGCCGGGGCCGACGTGACGCGACTCAACTGCGAGCAGGACCCCGAGTTCGGCGGCGGGTCGCCGGAGCCGTCGGCGGAAAACGCTGAGGGGCTCGTCGAGCACGTCTGCGACGGCGACGCCGCACTAGGGATTATCAACGACGGCGACGCCGACCGCATTGGCGTCGTCACGCCGGCGCGGGGCTACCTCGACCCCAATCTGTTCTTCGCCGCGATGTACGACTTCCTGCTCGAAGACGGGACGGGCGACGTGGTCCGGACGGTCTCCACGTCGAGCATCGTCGACCGCGTCGCCGAGGCCCACGGGCAGGCCGTCCACGAGGTCGCCGTCGGCTTCAAGTGGGTCGCCGAGGCGATGGCCGACCACGACGCGCTGTTCGGCGGCGAGGAGTCCGGCGGCTTCGGCCTGCCGGACCACCTCCGGAACAAGGACGGCGTCATCATGGCGCTGGCCGCGGCCGCCGCCGAGCGCGAGGAACCGCTCGACGCCCGCGTCGACCGCCTGCTCGCCGAACACGGCGAAATCCATCAGGACCGCATCAGCGTCGACTGCCCCGACGACCGGAAAGCGGCCGTCCTCGAAGACCTCGAAGTCGCCCTCCCCGATTCCCTCGCCGGCGTGGCGGTCGACGGCGTCAACACCGTCGACGGCTTCAAGATTCGCCTCGAAGACGGGACCTGGGTGCTCGTCCGGCCCTCGGGGACGGAGCCGAAACTCCGCGTCTACGCCGAGGCCGGCAGCGACGAGCGCGTCGACGAACTGCTATCGGCGGGCCGGGACCTGGTCGAGCCGCTCGTCTGAGTTCAGCCGTCCGTGCTGACGACGTACGTGCCGGCCACGCGGTCGCCGAGCCGCTGGGCGTCGTCGCTCGCGAACATGACGGCTGCTTCGACGAGGAGCCACCCGCCCATGAGAACGAGCGCGAAGAGGAACCCGAAGCCGCCGAGGACGCCGCCAAGCAGGAGCATAACCGGGAACGGCGCGAGCAACACCGCCGTTCGGACCAGCCGGGCACGCTGGCTCGGTTGCGCCCCCGTCTCGTCGACGACCGCGACGTTCCGGGACCGCTTCCCGACCGTCTCGTTGTCCGTCGCGTAGTACCCGAAGTAGTAGACGAGCACCGCGCCGATGGCGAGCCACAGAGCGAAGTTGATGAGGATACCCACGAGTCCCACGGCCAGCATCGACCCGCCGCCCATCGCGCCCGGGCTCTCGGGGGTGGCGGCGGCCATCGCGCCCACCGAGAGGACCGTGTTGAGTACGAACGTGACGAGCCACAGGGCGAACGCGACGGCGCTCAGGAGGGTGAAGTCGATGAGGTAGGCCACGACCCGGTCGCCCGTGGCCTCGGCGGCGTTCTCGGGGACAGTTGCTGACATCGTTTTAAAATCGTTCTCGAAACTGTATGAAAAATGTTACGACGGCGACGCCCGCCGCGCGACCGGAGCCGCTACGCGCGTTCGCCCCGGAAGCGGTCGGGTTCCGCCAGCGGTGTCACGTCGAACTCCAGTCGCTCGTAGAACGGCCGCACGTCCGCGTCGAAGTCGGCGGTGAGCCGGTCCCGGCGGTCGAGCGCGGCCTCGATGAGCGCCGTCCCGATGCCCTGTCCGCGGCGGCGGCGACGGACCGCCACGGCCGCGACCCGGTCGCCGTCGAGAACGAGTGCGCCGAGGACGCGGTCGTTCTCGGTCCCCGCACCGTCGCCCGAGACCGCGACGAGCGTGCCGTCGCCGGCGATTCCCGCGCGGACCGTCGTCACGTCGATTTCGAGGGCCGCGCCGTCGAGGACGTTCATCGCGGCCGGCAGGTCGCCCTCGGTGGCCTCGCGGACGCGCATCGCTACCCGCCCTTGATGAGTCGCACGACGCGGACGCGGTCGGCCGTCACAGGCTGGTCGGTCGGGACGTGCTCGCCGTCGACGAGGACCGACACCTCGTGGGGGCTCAGGTCGACGGGTGCGAGCAGGTCGGCGTAGGTCGCGTCCTCGCCCACCTCCAGTTCGTGGGTGTCTTCCCCGGCGATGTCGACAGTGACGCGCATGCCCGGCGTTGGCCGCCGACGCACCTGAGACTGTCGACTCTCGCGGGGTTTAAGACCGGGCCGCGCCTCGATTTGCCCATGAGCGAGGCCGAGTCCGAGTCGCGGGCGGGACGCGAGGAAGTGTGGATAGAGAAGTACCGCCCCCAGACACTCGACGACGTGATGGGCCACGAGAACATCGTCGGTCGCCTCCAGAGCTACGTCGCTCGCAACGACCTGAGTCACATGCTCTTCTCCGGGCCGGCGGGGACGGGAAAGACGACCTGCGCCACGGCCATCGCCCGCGAACTGTACGGCGAGGACTGGCGCGAGCACTTCCTCGAACTGAACGCCTCCGACGAGCGCGGCATCGACGTGGTCCGGGACCGCATCAAGAACTTCGCGCGGACCAGTTTCGGCGGCGTCGAGTACCGCATCATCTTCCTGGACGAGGCCGACGCCCTCACGAGCGACGCCCAGTCCGCGCTGCGCCGGACGATGGAGCAGTTCTCGAACAACGTCCGCTTCATCCTCTCGTGTAACTACTCCAGCCAGATTATCGACCCCATCCAGTCCCGGTGTGCGGTCTTTCGCTTCTCGCCGCTGGCCGACGACGCCGTCGCCGCGGAGATACGCCACATCGCCGCCGAGGAGGACATCGAACTGACCGAGGACGGGCTTGACGCGCTCGTCTACGCCGCCGACGGCGACATGCGAAAGGCCATCAACGGCCTTCAGGCCGCCTCCATCAGCGGCGACACGGTCGACGAGGCGGCGGTGTACGCCATCACCTCGACGGCCCGGCCCGAGGAGATACGGGAGATGGTCCAGTCGGCGCTGGACGGCGACTTCACCGCCTCGCGGGCGACCCTCGACCGCCTGCTGACCGAGGAGGGCATCGCCGGCGGCGACATCATCGACCAGCTCCACCGCTCCATCTGGGAGTTCGACGTCAGCGACGAGGCGGCCGTCCGCGTGCTGGAACGCATCGGCGAGACCGACTACCGCATCACTCGCGGCGCGAACGAGCGGGTCCAGCTGGAAGCGATGCTGGCCTCGCTCGCCCAGGGCGAGTAAGGACGGCTCCGGTGGCACCCGGCGTTTGCCACCCGTCGGCAGTGACATACGGGGTTCGGTGCTCGAACCTTCGGAACAGTTTTAGGCGAACGTGGGCCAACTGAACACCAATGAGCGACCTCGACGAGGCCTACCAGCTCGAATACTTCGAAGCGGAAGGCTTCCACAGACAGGAGTGTAGCTCCTGTGGCGACATGTTCTGGTCCCGTGTCGAGCGCGAGACCTGCGGCGAACCGCCGTGTGCGGAGTACGACTTCATCGACAACCCCGGGTTCGACGAACCCCACTCGCTGACGGAGATGCGCGAGGCGTTCCTCTCCTTCTTCGAGGAGCGCGACCACGAGCGCATCGACCCGTACCCGGTGGCGGCGAACCGCTGGCGCGACGACGTCCTCCTGACCCAGGCGTCCATCTACGACTTCCAGCCGCTGGTCACCTCCGGGACGACGCCGCCGCCGGCGAACCCGCTGTGCATCAGCCAGCCTTGCATCCGGATGCAGGACATCGACAACGTCGGCAAGACCGGGCGGCACACGATGGCCTTCGAGATGATGGCCCACCACGCGTTCAACGCCCGCGAGGACATCGAGGACCCCGAACAGTACGCCTACCAGGGCGAGGTGTACTGGAAAGACGAGACGGTCCAGCTCTGTGACGAACTGTTCGAGGAGATGGGGGCGAACTTGGACGAAATCGTCTACATCGAGGACCCGTGGGTCGGCGGCGGCAACGCCGGCCCGGCCATCGAGGTCATCTACCGCGGGGCCGAACTCGCCACGCTCGTCTTTATGTCCATGGAGCAAGACCCCGACGGCGAGTACGAGATGAAGGACGGCAACCGCTACTCGCCGATGGACACCTACATCGTCGACACCGGCTACGGGCTGGAGCGGTGGACCTGGATGAGCCAGGGGACGCCGACCGTGTACGAGGCCGTCTACCCGGACATGATAGCCTTCCTCAAGGACAACGCGGGCATCGAGCTCACCGACGAGGAGGAGCGAATCGTCCACGAGGCCGCGAAGCTCGCGGGCCGGATGGACATCGACGAGGCCGAGGACATCGAGGCCGAGCGGGACACCATCGCCGCCGAGGTCGGCGTCGGGGTCGCGGAACTGCGCGAACTGATGGCTCCGCTGGAGGACATCTACGCTATCGCCGACCATTGCCGGACGCTGGCGTACATGCTCGGCGACGGCATCGTCCCCTCGAACGTCGGAACGGGCTACCTGGCGCGGATGGTCCTGCGGCGCACGAAGCGGCTGGTCGACGGCGTCGGCGTCGACGCGCCGCTGGACGAACTCGTCGACATGCAGGCCGAGCGGCTGGGCTACGAGAACCGCGACACCATCCGCGATATCGTCCGAACCGAGGTCGAGAAGTACCGCGAGACGCTGGACCGCGGCGGCCGGCGCGTCCGCCAGCTGGCCGAGGAGTACGCCGAGAAGGGCGAGCCGATACCGACCGAGGAACTGGTCGAACTGTACGACTCCCACGGCATCCAGCCGGACATGGTCGAGGAAATCGCCGCCGAGAAGGGGGTCGCGGTCGACGTGCCCGACGACTTCTACGCGGTGGTCGCCCAGCGCCACGGCGGCGGCGACGCGGCGACCGAGGAGTCGGAGACGCCCTACGCGGAGCGCCTGGCGGAACTGCCCGAGACCGACCGGCTCTACTACGAGGACCAGCAGCGGACCGAGTTCGAGGCCGTCGTCCTGGAGGTGTTCGACCGCGACGACGGGGACTTCGACGTGGTACTGGACCAGACGATGTTCTACCCGGAGGGCGGGGGCCAGCCGCCGGACGAGGGGACGCTGTCGACCGACGACGTCTCCGCCGAGGTGACCGACGTCCAGCAGTACGGCGACGTCATCGTCCACACCTGCGACGACGACCCCGGCAAGGGTGAGTTCGTCCGCGGGCAGGTCGATGCCACCCGCCGCCAGCGCCTGATGCAACACCACACGGCGACCCACATCGTCATCCACAGCGCCCGGCAGGTGCTTGGCGAGCACGTCAGGCAGGCCGGTGCTCAGAAGGGGACCGACTCCGCCCGCATCGACATCCGCCACTACGAGTCGGTGAGCCGCGAGGCGGTCAAGGAGATAGAACGCCTCGCCAACGACATCGTCCAGGACAACATCACCGTCAGCCAGGAGTGGCCCGACCGCAACGAGGCCGAGGAACGGTACGGCTTCGACCTCTACCAGGGCGGCATCCCGGCGGGCGAACAGATTCGGCTCATCACCGTCGGCGACGACGTACAGGCCTGTGGCGGCACCCACGTCGCCCGCACCGGCGACATCGGGGCCGTCAAGCTCCTGAACACCGAGCGGATTCAGGACGGCGTCATCCGCCTGACCTTCGCGGCGGGCAACGCCGCCATCGAGGCCACCCAGCGCACCGAGGACGCGCTCACCGAGGCGGCCGACGTGCTGGACGTCGCGCCGGAGGCGGTTCCCGAGACTGCCGCGCGGTTCTTCGACGAGTGGAAGGCCCGCGGCAAGGAGATAGAACAGCTCAAGGAACAGCTCGCGGAGGCCCGTGCGGGCGGCGGCGACGACAGCGAGGAGGTCGACGTGGGCGAGGCGACCGCCGTCGTCCAGCGCATCGACGCCGACATGGACGAACTCCGCGCCCAGGCCAACGCCGTCGTCGAGCAGGGCAACATCGCGGTGCTGGGCTCCGGGCTCGACGGCGCGCAGTTCGTCGTCTCCGTCCCCGAGGGCGTCGACGTCGACGCCGGCGAGGTCGTCGGCGAACTGGCCGGCCGCGTCGGCGGCGGCGGCGGCGGTCCGCCGGACTTCGCACAGGGCGGCGGCCCCGACGCGGCGGCGCTTGACGACGCACTCGACGACGCGCCGGAAATCCTCAGAACCGTCGCCAACGCCTGAGCGCCGTTCCGCAGTTCGGAACGACAGCGTTCGATTCGGCCCGTTTTCCCGCTCGCTCGACCGGTGAGCCGCGCTGCCGGGTCCCACCGTTCGAGCGGTTGCAACGAGCAGGTGTTCGATTCGACGGCGAGTTTCCGTTCGAATGTGTCGCCGTCGGCCCGCGAATACAATTACATTTACTGATATAAGGTGTATGTGGATATCCTTCCAAAAGTGTTTTTAGTAAGTGCCCGTTCATCAGAGATATGAGCGGGAAACCTGAGATGTCGCACGTTCAGTCCCACACGGAGTACGTTCGGTCACGCCGGACGTGCCCGGGCTGTGGGACCGGCGTGCCTGTCGAGTCGAGCCGCGCCGCCGTATCGCTGTGTGAGAACTGCCGCCCGAAGCCCTCCGCCTGACTCATGAGTGTTACCACCGAGCCCCCGTCGGACACAGAACTGAACGAGACGCCGGAGTTCGAACTGGACTGCCTGTACGACGACCCCGAGAACCCCTCGGAGCTGACAATCTTCCCTTCGGACCTCCAGCAGTCCGTGACCGAGTGGGTCACCGCGGACCGGTCGGCGGCCGTCTCCCTCGACGAACTGCGCTGACCTATTCGCCCTGACACAGCCGCCGGGCGTCCCGCATCGCCTCGTTCGTCTCACAGACCAGCGTCAGGTGGTCGCCGTCCGCGAGGCGGAAGTCGCTGTCGGGGACCCGGTCGTCCCCGTTGCGGCTCACCATCGCCACCAGACAGCCCTCGGGCAGTTTCTCCGCGGTCTCCGATATCGTCCGGTCGACCAGCGCGTCGTTCCCGAGTTCGACCTCCAGTACGTCCCCCGTCCGCCCGGAGTCCGACAGCCAGCGGGCCAGCGCCGGCCGCTCGACCGCGTCGTCGATGGCGTCGGCGACGGCAAAGCCCGCGGAGATGGTCTCGACGTCGAGGTCCTCGAAGGCTGCGACGTTGTCCGGCTGGTTCGCCCTGGCGACCACGGTCTCGACGCCGAAGCGTGTCGTCGCCAGCTGTGCGACGAGGAGGTTCACGTCGTCGTCGGCTGTCGCGGCGACCACGACGGACGCGCGGTCCGCTCCCGCTTCTTCGAGGACGGTCGCGTTCGTCGCGTCACCGTGGACGACGCGGTGGCCCTCCGCGCGGGCCCGCTCGACCGTCCCTGCGTCCTCGTCGACGAGGACGACTTCTTCGCCGCGCGATTCGTAGCGGACCGCCAGTTCCCGGCCGACTCGGCCGCCGCCGACGATGAGTGTTTGCATGGGCAGGATATCGAGCGCTTGCGCGAAGTGACGGGCCAGCCCGCCTTGAAAGATGACGGTCGCGAAGATGACCAGAAAGACGGTCCCGACGAGGACCGTCGCGGCCGCGGGCTCGTCGGGCCGCAGTTCGATGGCAAACAGCGTGGCAACGCTGGCAGGGACGATACCCCGCGGCCCCATCGCGCCGACGAACGCCCGCTCGCGGAGCGTGAGCCGCCCGCCCAGCGTCGAGAGGAACACGCCCAGCGGGCGGACGAGCGCGGCGACGGCGATGACGACGACGAGGCCGCCGACCCCGAGCGCGCGCAGGTCGCCGAGCGACAGCTGTGCGGCCAGCACGATGAACACGAACGAGAGGACGAACAGCGTGATACCGCCCTTGAAACCGGCTATCTCGTCCTCGTGAGGGATGTCGGCGTTGCCCAGTATGATGCCGGCGACGGCGGCGGCCGCGATGCCGGCCTCCGAGAGCCACATCCCGCCCAGCGCGTACGCCAGCAGCGCCGCCGTCAGGACCACGACCCGGGCGTTCTGCAGGGCGTTGTCCGCCGAGAGGGGCCACCGCCGGAGCAGGAGCGCGATGCCGCCGCCGACGGCGACGCCGACGACGAGGCCCACGGCCAGGCGGGCGACGAACGCCTCGACGACGGCCACCGGCGAGGACTGGGCCGCGACGACGAACTCGAAGGTCGCCACCGCGAGGACGGCGGCGGTCACGTCGTTGACGATACCCTCCGTTTCCAGTGCGGCGGCGACCCTGTCACGAACAGGCACTACCTGCATGATTGGCGTGATGACCGTCGGACCGGTGGCGATGAGCAGGCTCCCGACGAGGACGGCGACCGGCCACGTCGTCCCGAACACGATCTCGACGGCGACGGCGGTTCCCGCCAGCGAGACGAACGCGCCGACGGTGACGAGCCCCAGCGCCTCCCGCGACGCCTCGCGGACCCGCTCGGCGGTGAGGTGGAAGGCCCCCTCGAAGACGATGATACCGACGCTGAGGCCGACGATGGCCTGGAGCCCAGTCCGGCCGAACGTCGCGGGGTCGACGAGGTCGAGCGCCTGCGGGCCGACGAGGACGCCGGCCACAAGCAGGAAGGCGACGCTCGGAATCCGGAGCCAGTCGGCGACCAGCTGCGCGGCGACGCCCAGGCTCGCGACCAGCACGACCACGCCGATGAGTGACGCTGCTCCGGACACGGAATTGCCGGCCCTTCGACAGCCAGCGCCAAAGGCCTATCCACCGAAAGAGACACACCGCCGGCGCGGGAATGCACCGACGATGCCGACCGCACGCAACCGCGACGTGTCCCTCTACTACGAGGCCGACGGCGACGGTCCGACTGTCGTGTTCGTCAACGACGTGGGATACGGGGCCTGGCTCTGGGGCTGGCACTACGACGCCGTCGCCGGCCCCTACGAGACGGTGGTGTGGGACCTCCGCGGGACCGGCCGGTCCGACGCGCCGGCGGGGCCGTACGACGTGGGGACGCTGGCGGCCGGCCTCGACGCCGTCCTGGCCGACCACGACGTCGGCAGCGCCCACCTCGTCGGGGCCGGCCTCGGCGGGATGGTCGCGCTCGACTACGCCCACCGGTACGGCCGCGCCCGTTCGCTGACGCTGTACTGTACGGCCGGGTCCGGCGACGCCGTCGACCGGGCCGCGCTCGATTCGCTCGCGCTCGACGAGCCGGACTCGCTCGACGGGGCGTTCTCGCCGGCGTTCCGCGACCACGACCCGGACCTGCTGGAGCGGATTGCGGACTGGCGCGCCGACGAGGACGCGACCGGCGACGCCCGCGCGGCGCAGGCCGCGGCGATGGCCTCCTTCGACGCGCCGCCGCTGTACGAGATTACCCAGCCGACGGAGGTGTACTACGGGCTGGACGACCCAGTCGTCGCACCCGACGCCGCGCAGTCGCTGGCGGCGGACCTGCCACGCGGGACCGGGGAGGCCGTCGAGGGCCGGCACTGTTGTTACGTCGAACACGCGCCGGCAGTGACCGACCGGCTGCTGGCGATGCTGGACGAGCACACCGAGTGAGACCCCGGCGCTCCTGTCTTCCACCGGACGCAATCCACAAATACGCGGCCTGATAGGGGCTAGGTATGACCGACCGGACGGCGGCCGTCACGCGAACGACGGCCGAGACGGACATCGAGGTCACGCTCGACGTGGACGGCGACGGCGACAGCACCGTCGACACCGGCATCGGCTTCTTCGACCACATGCTCGACGCCTTCTCGACGCACGGGCTGTTCGACCTGACCGTGCAGTGCGACGGCGACCTGGAGATAGACGACCACCACACCGTCGAGGACGTGGCCATCACGCTCGGCGAGGCGTTCACCGAGGCGCTCGGGGACAAGCGGGGCATCCGCCGGTTCGCCGACCGCAAGGTGCCGCTGGACGAGGCTGTCGCGAGCGTCGTCGTCGACATCTCCGGCCGGCCGTACTTCGAGTTCGACGGCGAGTTCTCGCAGGCCGCGGTCGGCGGGATGACCAGCCACATGGCGAAGCACTTCTGTCGCTCGCTCTCGACCAACGCTGGGCTGACGCTGCACTGCGAGGTCGAGGGGGAGAACGCCCACCACGAGATAGAGGCGCTGTTCAAGGGGTTGGCGCGCGCGCTCGACGACGCGACCCGCATCGACGAGCGCCGGTCCGACGTGGCGAGCACCAAAGGCGAGCTCTAACCGACCGCGACACGCCGTTTCGGACGCTGTCGGCACCGATTAGTGGCCCCGCGTCCACCACCCTGTATGTTCGACGAGATTATGCAGAAGTTCGAGGACTCCCCCGGCCAGCAGGACGTCATCCGCCTGCTGCTGGAGCGGGGGTTCTCGGTCAACGAGGACGGCCGCGTCGTCTCGGGCGGCATCGAGATTCCGAACACGGGCATCGCCCGCGAGGCCGGTGTCGACCGCCGGGTGGTCAACGCCACGACGGACGCGATTCTCGCCGACGACGACCTGCGGCGCATCTTCCGCAACATCTCCTCCGTGCCGAGCCTGCTCGACCTCGCGCCCGTCCTCGACCTGCACGCGGTGACGGTCACCGTTCGGGCCGCCGACGAGTCCGGCATCGTCTCGACGGTGACTTCGGCCATCGCCGACCGCGACATCTCCATCCGGCAGGTCCTGAGCGAGGACCCCGAGTTCACCGACGAGCCGAAACTCTATGTCATCACCGACGAGGAACTGCCCGGCGACCTCATCAACGAAATCCGCCGCCTGGCGTTCGTCCGGACCATCGAACTGGCCTGACGCCGGCCGACTTTTGCCGGTCCCCGCCCACGGTCCAGTATGCATCCGCGAACGCTCGTCCGGCTCGAAGGCGCGCTCGTCGGGGCCGGGGCCACCGCACTCTACGTCCTGCAGGGGCGGTCGCTCCTCCTCTTTCTCGCCCTGATTCTGGCACCCGACCTCTCGATGGCGGGCTATCTCCATAGCACGCGTGTCGGAGCAGCCAGCTACAACGCGGTCCACACGTACCTCGGTCCGGGGCTGCTGGCCGTGGCAGGGGTCGTCGCTGCGGGTGACCTCGCTGTCGGCGCGGCGCTCGTCTGGACAGCCCACATCGGGGCGGACCGCCTGTTCGGCTTCGGGCTGAAGTACGCCGACCGTGAGTTCGGCGACACGCACGTCCAGCGCCTCTGACCATGCCGGCGACGCTCACCGTCGAGACGCCCGCGGGCGAGATACACGAACTCACCGCCGAACCCGGAGCAGTCCTCCGGGACGTGTTACTCGACGCCGACCTCTCGCCACACGGCCGCTACGCGACGCGGGTCAACTGCGGCGGCCGCGGCATCTGTGCCACCTGCGGGGTCCGCCTCGCCGACGCGCCCGCCCCCGACCACTGGCACGACGACCTCGCCGACCGGTTTGGCTACCCCCGGCTCTCCTGTCAGCTCCGGGTCCGGGACGGCATGGCGGTGAAACTGCTCGACAAGCGGGTCTGGGGCGCGCGCCGGCCCGACGGCGGCCCGGACTGACCCGCCAACGGCAAACGCTATTCGGCCGCCGCGCCTACGCCGGCCCGTGACGGACAGCTACCTGACCGTTCCGGGCCGCGGCGAGGCGCGCTTCGAGGTGCGGGGCTCGGAGTTCATCGGCCACGTCGCGCCGGCGGCGACCGTCGAAGACGCCGAGGCGTTCGTCGACGCCGTCGGCGAGGAGTACGCCGACGCGACCCACAACGTCCCCGCCTACCGCGTCCGGTCCGACCCCTTCCGGGAGTACTCCAGCGACGATGGCGAGCCGAGCGGCAGCGCCGGCGACCCCGCGCTGAACGTCCTCCAGCAACGCGAGGTCGAGAACGTCGTCGCCGTCGTCACGCGCTACTACGGCGGGACGAACCTCGGCGTCGGCGGGTTAGCCAGTACCTACTCCAGAGCGGTGAAAGACGGCGTCGACGACGCGGGCGTCGTCGAGGAGGTGCCCCACGAGCGGTTCACCGTGACCGTCGCCTACGACGATTCGGGCAGCGTCCGGAGCCTGCTCGAATCGGCGGGCGTCGAGTTCGAGGCCGACTACGCGGCCGAGGTGGTCTTCGAGGTCCGCGTGCCCACGGCGGAGGGGAGCGCCCTGCGGGACCGGATTCGGAGCGCGACCAGCGGGCGGGCCGCCATCGAGAGTGAGTGACGCCCGCTACTCGTAGGCCGGGAGCCGCGCCGACTGCGCCGACCCGTCGATAAAGGGCAGGTCGACTTGCTGTGCGCTGACCGGGTCGCCGTCGACGCGGACGGTCAGTGACGCCTCGGGGCGCTCCCAGGCGAGGGTCGCCAGCGCAATCGGGGCCTCGCGCATCGGACTCTGTGCGGCGCGGGTCACGTCGCCGACGTGCTCGTCGCCGGCGAACACCGCCGCACCGGGCTCCGGCACATCTCCGACGGCGAGGCCGACCAGCCGCTGGGTCGGGTGGCCGCGGTTCTCGACCCGCGAGACGACCTCCTGACCGACGTAACACCCCTTCTCGAAGTCGAGCGCGTTGCGCAGACCCAGGTCGTTCGGGAGCGCGCCCTCGACCTCGCTGTCGAACAGCGGCGTCCCGGCCTCCAGGGTCAGTGTCTCCCAGGTCCGGTAGCCGAAGGGGACGGCGTTGAGCCCGCGGTTGACCAGCGTGTCGAAGACGGGCTCGGCGTCGTCGGCGCTACAGACCACGTCGTAGCTCTCCTCGCCGGCGAGGTTGTCCGTTCGGATGACGGAGACGCCGGCGTCGCCGAGTTCGCCCCGCTCGAAGGTCAGTACGTCTTCGGGCGTCCCGGTCTGGTGGAGGACGCTGGCGATTTTCTCGGTCGCTTTCGGCCCGTGGACGCCGAAGACGGCGAAGTCGTCGGTCGCCACCTCGAACTCGACGTCCTGGATGAAGGTCTTGTCCGCCCACTCCGCGGCCAGGTCGTCGGCCTTCTGTGGCGGCGTGAACACGAGCAGGCGCTCGCCGGCGTTGTACACGTACATGTCCGTGCTGACCCGGCCGTCGGGGTCCAGCAGGAGCGCGTAACAGCCCGCGCCGTCCTCGTCCGGCACGCGGTTCGAGACGGCGTTGTCGACGTAGTCGACGCGGTCCTCACCGGTGACGACGATGACGCCGTAGCCGTACTCCATCGCCCCGACGACGTTCCGAACCGCGCGGTGGGTCCGCTCCGGTCGGCCGTAGCTGTCGACGACGCGGCGACCGCCGACCTCCCTGAACGTCGCTCCGTGGGCCTCGTGGACGGACTCGAGAACAGTCATTGCACGGTCATGCGGCCCTCGCGGGGAAAAACGTCCCGTTAGCGTCGCCGGCGAGCCAGGACGGCCACCGCGACCAGCGCGGCAATCGTCAGCGCGACAGTAAAGCCCGGCCCGCTACCGGCCGACGTTTCGGTCGCCGTGGCCGTCCGGTCCGGCGTCGTGGCCGCCCCGCCCGTCGTCGTCTCCTCGCCCGGCCTGAACGCGGTGACGGTCGTCGTCGCGGTGAGGTCCCCCGACGCCGCGGTGAACGTGACGTTCCCGGCCGTCGGGACCGTCGCGGTTAGCTCCCCGTCTGCGTCCGTCGCTCCGACCTCGGTCCCGTTCCGGGTCACGGTCGCGTTCGCCACCGGTTCGTCGTACTCGTCGGTGACGGTCAGCCGGACAGTCGCGTCGACGACGACCTGCCTGTTGTCCGGCGTGAGCGAAATCTCGGGGGTCCGCTGGATAGCCACGTCGAGTGACTCCTCCTGCTCGCCGACCCTGACGCGTCGCTCGACGGTCTCGTAGCCCTCCTTCGTCACTGTGACGTCGTAGCGGTCGTTGACCGGCACGCTGACCGACGCCGTCCCGTCGGAGAGCGTCGGCACGGCCCCGTCGAACCCGCTGTCCGACTCGATTCGGACGGTCGCGTCACGAATCGGCCTGGAGTCGTCGTAGCGGTCGTCGACGACCGAGGCCTGCAACAGGACCGACCCCTCGCTGATACGGACGGTCGTCGTCGTCTCGCCGGAGACGGTTACGGCGGTCAGGTTGCGGTAGAACCCCGGCTTGGTGACGATGACGCTGTACTCGCCTTCCTCGATGGGCCGCGTCGTGACGGTCCCGTCGCCGCCCGCGTTCCTGTCGACCACGTAGTTCCCGTCCCGGTACAGCCGAACGCGGGCGTCCACGGCCGGTTGACCGGTCTCGTTCACGGCGCTGACCGTGGCGGTCGCCGACTCCGAGACCTGCACTTCGATGGCCTCGGTCTCGGCGTCCGTGACGACGTACGGGACGTTTCGGACGTACTCGTCGTCGCGTATTTCGAGCGTGACGTTCGCCCCCTCGGGCACGTCGACGAGGGCCTGCCCGTTCGCCCGCGTCGTCTCGTTGGTCGGCCCGCCCGCGCCGTCGTCCCACGTCGCCGAGATGTCGATTCCGCTGAGCGGGTCGCCGTCCCCGTCGACAACGGTGACGGTGAGGGTCACCTGTGACTGCGCGGCGGCCGTTCCCGCCACCGCTCCGGCCCCCACAAGCAGTGCCAGGACGCCGACAGTGAACGCGCGACGATGGTTTGTCATACCTGATTAATAAACTAGTAGACGTAAATCAGTACTGGCGGTAGGCACCTCCTACGGCCGTCTAGACCGCTGTGAATCGACGAGGCGCGAGACTTCGGACGGCTCCAGGGGCGTCAACGGTCCGGTCATCGTCCGGGCGAGCGCCGCCGCCGCGACGCCGTGGGTCAGTGCCTCGTCCGTGTCTGCTCCGGCGGCCAGTCGCTGGAGCGTCGCGCCGATGAAGGCCCCGTGTTGCCCCGATTCGTCGACTGCGGTCGTCTCGATGGCGTCCTGCTCGTGGACGACGCCGTCGTGGTACGCGACGGCGCCGTACTCGCTGCGCGTGAGGACCACGCGGGTGAGGTCGTACTCCGTCGCGAGCGTGTGGACGATTTCCCGGGGTCCCCCGGTCGTGTCGAACACCGCGGAGACCTGCTCCTCGGCGGCAAAGAGGGTGTCGACGGCCGGCAGCAGGTCGGCGAGCGCGGCCCGCGCGTCGTCGGCGTCCCACAGCCCGGGGTGGAAATCGAGGTCGAGCGCCCGCATCCCAGCCGCCGCTCTGAGCAGCGCCCCCGTCGTGTCCGCGGCCGTCTCCGAGAGCGCGAGGGTCGCGCCGGAGGTGAACACCACGTCGGCGCTCTGTATCTCGCCCATCGGCAACTCGCCGGGCGTCAGCGTCGCCATCGCGGTGTCGCCGCGGTCCTGGAGCAGCCGCTCTGTACGGGGCGGGGCGGCGTCCTCGTGGAAGGTGAGTCCCTGCCGGCCGGTGTCCGGGTCCGCCCAGACGACCTCCGTCTCCAGACCGAACTCGTGGAGTTCCGCGACGACGCGCCGTCCGAGCGGCGTGTCCGGGACCTTCGAGAGCCACCGCGCGTCGGCCCCGAGCCGCCCGGCCGTCGCCGCGACGCTGCTCGGGGTCCCGTCGACGCGAATCGACGCCTCTCTGGCCGTTTCGAACCGCTGTCCGTCGGGGGGCGCGAATCTGAGCGCGGTCTCGCCGAACGTTACGAGTGACATACCGCGTGCATCGAGAGACGTAGGCTTAGTTTAATCGGCTGTATCGACTGCTGTGTCGCGCCCGCTACCGCCGCCGTCCGCCGTGCCCGGGGTAGTCGCGCTCGAACCGGTCTTCGAGTTCCTGCCGGTCGATGTGGATGACCGTCGGCCGGCCGTGGGGACACGCGTAGGGGTTCTCGCAGTCGTCCAGGGCGGCGAGTAGGTCCCGGACCGACCCCTCAGTCAGCGACGTGTTCCCCGTCACGGAGGGGTAACACGCCAGGTCGCCGAGCAGTTCGTCGGCCGCGGCTTCGACCGTCGCCGCCGCCTCGTCGTCGCCGGCGACGAACGCGCCCAGCACGTCCCTGACGACGTCCGGCCCGGCCGCGTCGGCGATGACGCCCGGGAGGGTTCGGACCTCGACGCTCCGCTCGCCCGTGCGTGCCGTGTGAAAGCCCAAGCTCGCCAGCGCGTCGCTGCGCCGGTCGAACACCGCCGCCTCCCGGGCGGTCAGTTCGAGTTCTACCGGCTCCGCGAGCGCCTGCGTCGTCGTCTCGCCCTCGAACCTGGCCTTGAGCCGCTCGTAGTTGACCCGCTCGTCGGCCGCGTGCTGGTCGACCAACACGAGGCCGTCGTCCGTCTCCGCGACGACGTAGGTGTCGGCTAACTGCCCGAGAATCCGCATCGAGGGCAGCGACTCGTGGGTCGCCTCCGGCTCGTCGCCGAGGCGCATCTGCTCCCGGCCGCCGGTGAACTTCCGGTCATCCCCGGCTGTCCGGCCCGTTTCGGACGGCTCGTGGCGCTCGTCGTCGCTATCTCCACCCGAAACGTCACCCTCTATTTTCCGGCCTTCGGATTCGCCCGACGGGCCGTCTCCCGCCCCGGTCTCCGAGGCCCGTTTCGTGTCGACTGAGTTACTGGACTGAGCTGTGCCGGACGCCTGGCGAGCCGTCGAGTCAGTCGGCGTAGCGTCGGGTCGGTCCGTGCCTCCGGTGTTCGGTTCCGCCGCCGTCTCGCCGCCGTCCGCGGGGCTGTCCGTCGGTGGTTCCGCGGCTCCCCGGTCGTCCGCCTCCGGCCGCTCGCCGGTCGAGTCGCGCCGGTCGGTCGAACCGCGTCCGCCCGACGAGTCCGGCGTTATCTCCGTCTGCTCGGGCGCGGACCGGCCACGCGGTGCCGTCGAGCGCAGCAATCCCTCGCGCAACAGCGCGTCCTCGACGGCGGTTCGGACCTGCTTGCGGACCCCCTCGTCGTCGGCGAAGCGGACCTCTAGCTTCCGGGGGTGGACGTTCACGTCCACGTCGCCCGCGGGCACGTCCAGGAAGAGGACGGCGAAGGGGTAGCGGTCCGGCGCTATCTGGGTGCCGTAGGCGTCGACGACGGCGTCCCGGACCGTGCCGGCGCGGACGTACCGACCGTTGACGTACGTCGAGAGGTACTCGCGGCCCGCGCGGTTCGTCTCGGGGTGGGACACGAGACCGCTGACGCCGTCGAGCGGGCCGTCGGGGAACCCGTCGCTCTCCCCGTCGGCCCCCGACCCCGCGCCGACCGAAATCATCGATTCGGCGACCTCCCGGCCGTAGACGGACATCACCGTCTCGCGCAGGTCGCCCTGCCCGGTCGTCGAGAACGTCTCGCGGTCGCCGTGGGTCAGCGACACGGCCACGTCCGGGTTCGCCAGCGCGTAGCTGGCGACGACGGTGTTGACGTGGGCGAACTCCGTCGACTCCTGTTTGAGGTACTTCCGGCGGGCCGGGACGTTGTAGAACAGGTCCTCGACCTCGATGGTCGTCCCCTCCGGACAGCCCGCCGGGCCGACGGACGTGACCTCGCCGCCTTCGAGCACGAGTTCGGTCCCCACGTCGCCCCCGCGTGGCCTGGTCCGGATAGTCAGCCGGGAGACCGCCCCGATTGCGTGCAGGGCCTCCCCACGGAAGCCGAGCGTGCCGACGCCCCCCTCCAGGTCGGCGATGTCGCGGATTTTCGACGTGGTGTGTTTCTCGACGGCCCGCTCGACGGCCTCACGGTCCATCCCAACGCCGTCGTCGGTGACGCGAATCCCGCCGGTGCCCCCGGCCTCGACGCCGACCTCGACCCGGTTCGCGTCGGCGTCGATGGCGTTCTCGACCAGTTCCTTGACGACGGAGGCCGGCCGCTCGACCACCTCGCCGGCCGCGATGCGTTCGACGGTCCGGTCGTCGAGTCGCTGGATGTCGGTCATACGTGCCCCCGCATGTGACTGCTACCGGCTAACGGGCGAAGCGACTTGATACTGTCTGCCCTCGACTGGCCCTATCTTCCCATGAAAACAGTTAACACGGACCAGTCCTGCCCTCCGCATGGTGACGACGCATGTGCCACCACAGAGAACGCTCCTGGACCGAAGCGACGGCGGACGACGAGGCGACTGACGAGGACGAGGCGGAACTGCCGTCCTTCCTCAACGAGGCGGCGACCGAGACCGAGGTGCTGACCGACGGGGGCGACGAGGCGTAGCCGCGTCCCGCCAGTGGCGTCGGCGAACCAGCCGTTTTTCGTCGGACGCGAGTCCCAATCCGATAGCTAAAGTGCGCTCGCCGTCAGTCGCCACTATCCTGTGGACCTCGACATGGAACAATACGACCAACTCTACCGGCTGTACGAGAGCGTAGACACGACGACGTTGCGGGGGTATCAGGAGTTCGTCGACCTGTTCCCCCCGCTCAGTTCGACCGTCGCGCTGGAACAGTGGGAGACCGCCAGCGACCGCCTCGACGACCTCAAGGCCGACATCACCGCGGAGTTCCCCGGGACCGGCGAGACCTACGCGGAAATCGCGGCCCGGCTGACCCGCGACGAGGCCTTCACCGCGCTTGACCTCTACTCGAAGTACGGCCGGTCGGCGAACGTCCTCGTGCTGGACGTCGACGAGACGCTCCGGTCGGCCGGCGACACCGACAACGAAATCCCCCGCGATACGCTGTATCTGCTGACGCAGTTCCACGAGGCGGGCGTCCCAATCGTCGTCTGTACCGGCCAGACCCTCGAAAACGTCAAGGGGTTCATGATCCAGGGGCTGGGCAACGACCTCGTCTCCTCTGGGGGGATGAGCATCGTCTACGAGTCCGGCAACGGCGTGTTCACGCCCAAGCACGGCGAGGACACCAAGCGACTGCTGTACGAGCGCCTCGACGGCGCGGTCGTGGACGTGTTCGAGTACGTCCGTCGGCGGGTCCTCTCGGAAGCCCCCGACGCCGTCGGCAAGCGCTGTCACCTCCAGGGCAACGAGTTCAACGTCACGCTGAAACCGAACGCCGAAATCGGCAGCGACAACGCCGTCGAAATCATCGACGAGTCGCTGCGCTATCTCTGTGGGCTGGTCGGCGACGCCGTCGCCGCGCAGGTCGACGCCGAGGTCGACGACCCCGCGGGCTACGCTCGGGCGTACTTCAGCCGCGACCCCGAGATTATGGACGTCCTCGAAGCCGGCGACCTCTCGACCGACGCCGACGTCAACGACGCGCCCGACGCCTTCCGCGACATCCTCGAACGCGTCGACCTGGGCTATTACGAGGGCGACGCGGCCGAACTCGTGAGCCTCGAACTGGACAAGTCCGCCGGCGTCGAGGAGGCCTTCGACGTGCTCGGCATCGACGACCCGTTCGCGCTCGTGATGGGCGACAGCAAGAGCGACCTGCGGGTGATGCGCTGGATAGACGACACCGACGCCGGCATCGCCGCCGCCCCCGCCCACTCCTCGTCGGACGTGCTCGACCACGTCAGTTCGCGGGACGACCTGGTGTACGAGGCCGGCGACGCCAGCACGGTCCTGCGGACCGTCTACGGCCTCCGGCTCATCGAGCAGTTGGACGAGCACGGCGAGTGAGCTGGCGACTCAGCCGCTCTCGGCGTCGCTGTACAGTCGGCCGTGATTCGTGGAGGGCATCGCCTGGAACGTCCGCATCCGCTGGCATATGTATTCTGGTGGGGGCACCCAACAGTTAGGCCGCCGCCGACCGAACTGCCGCCATGAGTCTCGATACCGTGTTCGGGCAGGTGCCGGACCCGCAGTCGTACTCCTTCCCGGACTACTCGCTCCCGCAGGGCGACCCGGTCAAACCGGTCGCGCTGACCGACGACGAACTGACCGCGCTGCTGGATCTGTACGACGCGTTCGCCGCCGTGGACCCGACGGGCATGGACTCGAACCCGTTCCTTCGGGCGACCAGCGAGTTCCTCCAGCAGTCACTCGGCGCGCCGCTGTCCCGTCCTGACGAGCAACTGAACGACGACATCGCCGCCTTGCTCAACGACTTCTCGGACGACCTGGGCGGGCGGGCCATGGGCGTCGTCGACGCGACGCCGGCCCACCACCGGACGCTGTACTTCTTCCTGACCGGCTGCAAGGCCTATCACGTGGCCCCGCACCTGCAGTTCGACCCCGACCCGGCCGCCGTCGAGACGCTGTACGCCGTCTACGAGCGCGTTACCGACCAGGCGTTCTATCTCAAGCGGCCAAAGAGCGTCCTCGAATGAGAGCCCGTGGTCCGGTCCGTTTATCGGGGAGCGTCGTAAACTGCGGCCAATGACACCCGACCAGCCAGAGATTCCGGTCGTCTGCGAGGCCTGCGGGACGCGCACGTCGGTCGCGTTCGAGGACGTCGAGGACGCCGTCGCGCGCCACAACGAGCAGCTCCACGACGGCGACCCGGTCGCCGAGGTCGACCCCGCTGTCCTGGAGGAACTCACCGACCGCCTGGCGAAGGACATCGGCCTGCTGGAGTAGTCACTCCCCCAGCGGGAGCCGCTCGTAGGCCTCGCGGTCGGCACCGGCGTCGAGCGCCCGCGGCCGAAGCCGGCAGACGTTCTTCACAGTTCGGGGGCCGAGCACGCGGGGCGAGACGAACCGCGGCCGCCCCGGCTCGGTCCCGGGCCCGTCGCCCAGCGCGAGCACTGCCCCGGTGAGGTCGGCGAGCGGGATACACGCCAGGTCACCCCCGGCCGATTCGAACTGGACGTGGGTCGTCTCGCCGGGCATCGCCGCCGCCTCCAGCAGGTCGAACACGTCGATACCGGTGTACTCGCGCTCGATGCGGTCGCCGGAGGCACACTCGAAGGCGACCGGCCCGCGGACGACGTCGAACGGGAGCGTTTCGGGGGCCACGTCCCAGGGGAGCACCAGCGGGTCGGCCCCGTCGATGCGGACCGTCGGACGGCCGGTCGGCGTCTGTCCCATGGCCCTGTGTTCCCGCCCGACGGCCTTCAGCGGTTCGGACCCGCCGGGCTCGCGGGACCGCCCTCACTCCCTGGAGTGCAGCGAGTACGCGATAAAGAGGACGCCGACGAACTGGAACGCGCGGGTGACGAGCGTGAGCGGTTGCTGGAACCGGCCGGCGAGCAGGCCCTGCTGCAGGAGGAGCGACCCGGCGAACGCGACGACGAAGGCCACCGCCGTGAGGCAGAACAGCCCGACCGAGAGGTACTGCATCGCCCGACTGTCGTGGCGACGATACCCCCGGTAGGCCTGGTAGCCGACGTACCCACCTAGTACTGTCGAGCCGAACGCCAGGACGGTGATGAGCCAGTTCATGAGCGTCTCGATGGCGACCATCTCAGAGGTTCTCCCACATTTTCGTGAATCTGTCCGCGGTGTCCTGTTCGTCCTGTCCCGGGAACGCCGGCGGCTCCGTCCGCTCGACGTCGGTCTCGAAGTCGCCGTCGGCGAGTGCAAGCGAGAACTCCGAGAGCGTGGCGGCGAACACGCTGTAGTCGTTGCCGCCCGTCTCTATCCGTGTCTGTTCCTCGATGAGGCCGTGCTCCCGGAGCCACTCGACCCGTCTGTAGACGGTCGGTTGTGACATCTCACACTGGTCGGCGAGCTGTTTCGCGGACATGGGTTTGACACTCGTTGCTGCGAGGATGTCCCGGGCGTACTCGTCACTGAGCAGGTCGAGGATGTCGCCCACGGCCGGGTCCTCACTCACGTATCGGCCCAACGGTCCGTCCCTGAATAAAAGGTCCCGTCAGTTTCCGAGTCAGAAGCAAGCCACGGGACAGTGTCAGCGGAGACCGGCGCTGTCAGGGGGTTCCCCAGGCAGGGCAGTCGGGGCAGGGGACCGCTTCGCGGGCGGCTGGCCCACAGCACCCTCAGGGTGGCCGCCCCGGGAAGCCCCGGGGCGTGTGGTGGACAGACAGCGGCCGCGGCCGGAGGGCGTCGGTGGCACGGTGGTTCAGGGCCGCTGCATTCCAATCGAGGGGCGGTTCCATAATATAACGCACCACCGAACTTCTGACCCAGAAAACGGCGGCCTGATGTGCTCGCGCGGGCGGTCACTCGCCGACGGGACAGCCGATTGACTGGCCCACTGCGACCAGTCGGTCCGTCGAGACGCCCTCGCCACGGACCGTGTACCGGTAGCGCTCACAGCTCCAGGAGACCGACGGCGTCAGGTCGCGGCTGACCTGTGCCGGCCGCCCGTCGATTGTCACGCCGGCGTTTCCCTCCGCCCCGGCGGCCGGCCGGTCGTACTTGGCGACGGTGAGCAGACTCGTCCGGTTCGCGTAGCGGAGGCCCACCCCGCGAATCTGGCCCTCCGTCCGGGTCGCGGCCTGCAGTTCGTAGCTTGGCGGGATGTCGGGGTCTGGGACCCGCATCTCCGCCGCGGCTTCGAGGGCGCTGACCGACTCGTAGGTCAGGGTCTCGGGCGTCTCCGGGACGGTGACAGTCGTCCCGGCCGGGAACTCGGGAGTGAACGCGTCCGCCGACACGCCGGTGTCGTAGCTGACGTTCGTGTACGTCGTCGTCACGACCGTCCGCTCGCCGCCCGCCGTCCAGGCGGTGCGCTTTTTGACCGGGAAGAACCGCTCCGTGTCGACCCAGAGCGTCTGCTCGTAGGCCGCGTCGGCTTCCGGCGCGAGGTGGACGACGTACGCGTCGCGCCCGTCGACGGACGCCGTGCCGCGGTAGCTGACGGTCATCGGCCCGGCGGGAGCGGCCGGCCGCGCCCCGGCGCGGGGTACGACCGGTAACGGCTCGACCGACCGGGTTTCGGTCGCCGTGGCCATGTCGAGCGTGGCGAACAGGCGCTGGAGCCGCTCGCCCCGGTCGGCCTCGCTCCCGCTGAGCGAGAGACGCGTGGCGTTCGCGCGGTCCCGGTCGTACAGCCACAGCGTCGGCCCGTTCGACACCCGCAGGTCGTACCGCCGCGTGGTGGCGTCGACGAGTTCCAGCCGCTTCTTCGGGGTCCCCGGCTGGAGCGTGGCGTCGTAGGTCGTCCGGCTCGCGACCGTCCCGTTCCGGGTAATCGTCGTCGTCTGGGTCGCGCTGACGCCGTCTATCGCCGCGTAGCGTTGCGTCACGTCCGCGTCGACCTGTAGCTGGTCGGCGGTCCCGGTGCTCGTGAACACGAGCGACCACGTCGCAACGGCCAGCACGCCGACGACGACCACCGTCGCAACGGTGAGGACGAGTCGTTCCGATGTGAGGTGTCGAGTGACCATGTCTTGGGGGTACAGGGCGGCGCTGCGTGCGCTCCGAGCGGTTACCTATCACATAACCGGGACTGCAAGTAAAACCTCCTGTCCGTCAGTAGTCTCCGAGCACGCCGAGGCGTCTGGCCCGCCGGGTCGCGGACTGGAACACGACGTACCCGAACAGGACGTACCCGACCGCGACGCCGACGAGCAGCGCCAGGTCGACGGCGGAGAACTGCCAGAGCCGAGTCCCGTCGACCATGGCCCGCTGTAACAGCGCGCTCCCGTGGGCGAGCGGGAGGACCCGCGTCCAGCCGAGCTCGAACACGGGCGCGGAGATGAGAACGATGAACCCGAACTGGAGCAGATTGAGCCAGTTCCCGATGCGCTTGTACAGCACCGCGACCCCGCCGGCGGCGAACCCCAGCCCGAGCACCGACGCGATGGTCAGCGACGCGACGACGACGACGGTGAGGACGTTCAACTGGAGGCTCGTCCCGGTAATCGCCAGCATCACCGCCAGCACCACCGTCGAGGTGATGAACGTCCGCACGACCTTGGCGACGCCCTTGCAGAACGCCACCGGCGCGAAGCCAAACGGCGTCATAACGTGCCGTTCCAGGGTCCCCCACTGGGCCTCGCTGCCGATGTCGCTCGAAATCGACTGGTAGGCACCGACCGAGAGCGACCACAGGAAGTAGCCGACGATGATGCCCTCGATGGAGTCGGTTATCGCCCGCCCGGCGAGCATCCGGCCGCCGTAGAACAGCAGGCCGAAGAAGAACACCGAGATGACGATGCCCCCGACGGCGTTGGCCGGGTAGCGGACGAAGATGAGGTACTCGCGGTACAGCACCGCCCGCGCGAGGTCGAGATACCCCGCCCGCATGGCGTCGTCAGCGCCCGTGTCAGCGCTCGTGGTCGACGGGCCGTCCGGCCCTCTCATCGTCTCTGCCCCGTGATTTCGACGAACACGTCTTCGAGGTCCGGTTCGACGGTGCCGACGCCGGTCAGCGTCACGCCGCGGTCCCGACACAGGTCCAGCAGGCGGTAGAACCCGTCGCTGTCGGTCGCCACCTCGACGCGCCGGCCACGCTCGACGCTCGCCACGTCGACCACCTCGAAGCGCTCCCGGATAGTCCCCAGCAGGGCGTCGGTGATGTCGGGGCTGGTGACGGCGAAGGCGGTCGCGGTGAACTGGTCGAGGACGGCCGAGACGCTGTCGTCGGCGATGATATGTCCCTCGTTCATGATGATGACGCGGTCACAGACGTCCTCGATGACGTCCATGTCGTGGCTGCTGACCACCGCCGTGAGGTCGCGCTCGTCGACGACCCGCCGAAGTTCCCGCCGCAGCGTCAGCGAACTCTCCACGTCCAGCCCCAGCGTCGGCTCGTCGAGGAACACCAGGTCCGACTCGCTTGCCAGCACGCTCGCCAGCGACACCTTCTGTTTCATCCCCCGGGAGAGGTCCCGGACCGGCTCGTCGGCCTTCTCCGAGAGGTCAAGCTTCGCCAGCAGCCGCTCGTGGCGGTCGGCGACGGCGTCGGGTTTGACGCCCTTGATAGTCGAGAAGTAGCGGAGGTTCTCCCGCACGGTCAGCCGCCAGTAGTCGTTTCGCGCCCCTTCGAGCATCCCGTCGACGTGGCGGTAGGCCGCCCGCGGGTGCTCGCTCATGTCGATGCCCTGTACGCGAACCCGGCCGGAGTCGGGCAACACGAGCCCGAGAATCGACTTTATCGTCGTCGTCTTGCCCGCACCGTTGGGGCCGAGCAGCCCGACGACCGTCCCCTGCTCGATGCGAAACGACACGTCGTCGACGGCCGTCACCGCGTCCGCACCGCTGCCGAACTGCTTCGACAGCCCCTCGACGGCGAGTGCGGGGGGCGGACCGTCCCCCGTCGAAGCCGACTGCTCGGCGGACCGCGAGCCCGACTGGTGGGGCCGCTGGGATGCCATTACCGACTGTGAGGGCTTCACAACCAAAAGGACAGTCACGCCTCGTCGCTCAGGCGGGGTCGAGACCGGTCACCTCGAACCGCGCGCCGCCGGCCTCGCTCTCGGTCGCCGTGACCGTCCAGCCGTGGACCTCGGCGACTCGCTGGACGATTTTGAGCCCGAACCCGGTCCCGTCCTCGCCGGTCGAGTATCCGCCTTCGAACACCTGCTCACGGTCCTCGGGCGCGATGCCCGGGCCGTCGTCGGCAACGTAGAACCCCTGACGGTCCGGGTCGTCGATGATGCCGACTCGCACCGTCGTCCGCGCCGGTCCGCGTTCGGCGGTGTCGCCCGGCGGCGTCCGGCCGCCTGTGGCCCCGTGTTCCACGCTGTTTCGCAGGAGGTTCGCCAACAGCCGTCGGAGCTTCGCCGCGTCGGCCCGCACCTCGCGGTCGGCCTTGACGACGAGCGTGGCGTCGTCGGCCGCGACGGTCTCCCAGCACTCCTCGACGATGTTCCCGAGCGCGACGGGTTCGGGGTCGGTCGTCGTCTCGCCGGCGCGCGCGAACGTCAGGAGGTCGTCTATCAGCGCCCGCATCCGGTCGTGGGCGCGCGCCACCTCGTCCAGCGAGTCGCTGTCGTGCTCCGCCCGGACCAGTTCCAGGTAGCCCTCCGCGACGGTCAGCGGGTTCCGGAGGTCGTGGCTGACGATACTGGTGAACTCGTCGAGGCGCTCGTTCTGCCGCTCCAGGCGCTGCTCGTAGGCCTTGCGCCGGGAGATGTCCCGCCCGATGCCGACCACGCCGGCTCTCTCCCCGTCGGCGTCGGTCAGCCGGACGCCGGTGAGTTCGTAGGGGACCAGCTCCCCGTCGGCGGTCCGGAGGTCGGCTTCGAGGCTCGTCCGTTCGTGGTGCAGCGCCTGGTCTATCGCCTCGTAAATCCGCTCGCGCTCCTCGTCGGGGAAGAACTCACAGACCTCCATGTCGGCGATTTCCTCGTCGCTGTACCCCGTCACCTCGGGGAAGCGGCTGTTCCACCGCCGGAGGCGCCCGTCCGCGTCGACGACGTAGAACAGGTCGTCGAGCGTGTCCAACGCCTGGTCGATGAACTCCCGCTCCTCGCGGAGCGTTCGCTCGCGGCCGAGGCGGTTGAGCGCCGCCGTCGCGTGCACCGAGAGCGTCCGTGCCAGCGTGACGTCCGTCTCGTCGAACGCGTCGGCGTCGCAGGACCCGACGAGGAGGACTCCGTGGTCACCGAGCGGGAGGAGGATTTCGCTCCGGATGTCCGTCTCCGGGTTGTGCCGGTCCGGGTTCGACGTGATGTCGTCGTGGACGCGCGTCTCGCCGGCCTCGAAGGCCTGCCACGCGAGGCTGTCCCCGGGTTCGAACACCGGCGGCGTCCCGATGAGTTCCTCGACCCGTTCGGTCCAGGCGGCCGGGGTCAGGCCGTCGTCGTCGGCGAGGTGGACCGCGTTGGCCGGCATGTTGAGGATGGTTCGGGCCGCGTCCACCGTGACCCGGGCGATGGCGTCCTCGGTCGTGGCCCGCATGAACGCCCTCGCCGTCGTGTGTAGCTCCTCGATGGCGCGCCCGCGCCGTGTGTCGCCGCTGTGGGCAGTCCCGTCGGCCGTCCGTTCGGCGGCGTCGACGACGCTGTGGGCGAGTCGTGCGTACGGTGCGGCCCCGCTGTCCGCCCGGAAGTACTCGGTGACGCCGGCGGAAATCGCGTCGCTGGCGGCCGCCTCGCTCCCCTCGCTGGTGAACAGGACGAACGGCAGGTCCGGCTCCCGCTTGCGGACCGCGTCGAGGAACTCGACGCCGGTCCGCTCTGGCAGGTCGTAGCCGGCGACGACGCAGTCGAACGGCTCCTCGTCGAGGCGTTCGAGGCCGTCGGCGACGGTCCGCTCGGTCTCGACCGTGATACCGCAGTGCTCCCGCTCGAGAGCGGTCGCCGCCGAATCGACGACAGACGGATCGTCGTCGACGTGGAGAACGCGGATACGGTCGGGCATTGTGGTCTAGCAGTGACAACTCCCGTATCCCTTTTGCGGCGCGAGTATCTTCAATGAGAATCGGGGCCGTTACTCGTCGTCCAGCTCGGCCTGCCACTCCTGGACTTTCGCCATCAGCTCGACCGGCGGCGTCTCGGTGACGTCCAGGCCCGTCAGCTCCGAGAGGACGGCTTCGGCCTCGGGGTCGAGCGACGCCGTGGGGTCGTCACCGCCGCTCCCGGTCCCGGGCGCGTGTTCGGGACTCCCGTCGGTCGCTACCGGCTCGCCGGTCCCGGCGTCTTCCGACGCGCCCTTGAACTGCCCCGAGTCCAGGTCGAAGACGGCCTGTGTCGTCCCGCCGCCGGCCCCCTCGCTGCCCCGCACCTCGATGGCCTTGTCGTCGCGAAGGCGGTCCAGCACCTCCTGTGAGCGGGCGACGACCGGCTCGGGGACGCCGGCGAGGTCGGCGACGTGGACGCCGTAGGAGCGGTCGGTCGGCCCCTCACGCACCGTCCGGAGGAAGGTCACATCGCCGTCCCCGTCCGCGGCGCGGGGCTCGCCGTCGACCGCGACGTGGACGTTCTCGACGGCCGGCAGCTCCTCGCCCAACGCGGTCAGCTCGTGGTAGTGGGTCGCAAACAGCGTCTTCGACCGGACGGAGTTGACGATGTACTCCGTGGCCGCCCAGGCTATCGAGATGCCGTCGAAGGTGGCCGTCCCGCGACCCACCTCGTCAAGTATCACGAGTGATTCTTCGGTCGCCGAGTGGAGGATGTTCGACAGCTCCTGCATCTCGACCATGAACGTCGAGCGCCCCTGTGCGAGTTCGTCCAGCGCGCCGACGCGGGTGAAGATGCCGTCGACCATCCCGACCGTCGCCGACCGCGCCGGCACGAAACTGCCCACCTGGGCGAGTAGCGTGATGAGCGCGGCCTGGCGCATGTACGTGGACTTCCCGCTCATGTTCGGGCCGGTGACGATGAGGAACTGCCGGTCAGCGCCCATGTAGAGGTCGTTCGGGACGAACTCGGTGGTCTGTTCGACGACCGGGTGGCGGCCGGCCTCGATGGCGAGCTCGTCGCCCTCGACGACCGCCGGCCGGGTCCAGTCGTTCTCGACGGCGTGGACCGAAAGCGACGCGAACGCGTCCAGTTCCGCCAGCGCCCGGCCCACGTCTTGTAGCAGCGTCGCGCGCTCGGCCACTCGCTCGCGGAGTTCCTGAAAGCGCTCGTACTCCATGTCGTGGCGGCGCTCCTCCAAGCGCAGCACGTCCCGCTCCTTCTCGTCGAGTTCGGGCGTGGTGTAGCGCTTGGAGTTTTTCAGCGTCTTGACGTGCTGGTACTCCTCGGGAACGGCGTCGGTCTCGCTCTTGCCGACCTGGATGTAGTAGCCGTCGGTCTTGTTCCGGTCGACCGAGAGGTGGGTGATGCCGGTCCGCTCCTTCTCGCGGTCCGGCAGCGTCTCCAGCCACTCCAGGGCGGCCTCGTGCTCGTCGATGACCTCGTCGAGGTCGGCGTCGTACCCTCGCTCGAACAGGCCGCCCTGGCGCACCGTCCCCGGCGGGTCCGCGACCAACGCGCCGTCCAGCTCCGCGGCCAGCGCGTCGGCCGCCTCGCGGTCAGCGCCGTCGAGAGCGTCGGCAAGCGGCGACTCGGCCAGCCGCTCGGTCTCGGCGACGGTGTCTGCGACCCGGCCCAGCAGCGCCAGCGTCTCCTGGACCGCCCGCAGGTCCCGCGCGTCGGCGCTCCCGGAGGTGGCCCGGGCGGCCAGCCGTTCGAGGTCGTAGGCGTCCGCCAGCGTCTCCCGAATCCGCTCGCGGGCCATCGCCGCCTCCGACAGCGCCGCCACGCAGGACTGCCGCCGCCGGAGTTCGGCCCGGTTGCGCCGGGGTCGCTGGAGCCACTGCCGGAGCAGTCGCCCGCCGGCGGCCGTGACGGTGTGGTCGATGGTGTCGAACAGCGACCCCGAACTGTCGCCCTGCATCGTCTCGGTGAGTTCGAGGTTGCGCTGGGTCGTCGCGTCGAGATCGACGTGGTCGCGCTCGCCGTACGCCTGCAGGCGCGTGACCGCCGCCAGCGTGCCGACGCCGGTGTCCTCAACGTAGGACAGCACCGCGCCCGCGGCCCGCACCGCGGCGTCCTGCTCGCCGATGCCGACGCTGTCGACCGTCTCGCTCCCGAACTGCTCGCGGACGGTGTGGCTCGCCCGCCCCGGCTCGAACGACGCCGAATCGTGCAGGGTCAGCGCCGCGTCCGTCCGCTCGCGCAGGCGGTCGAGGAACGCGTCGTCGTTGCGCAACTCCGGTCCGGGGAGGATTTCGGCCGGCGCGAACGTGTACAACTCCGTCAGCGCCTCGCCCGCGTCGGCGTCGTCCAGTTGCGTGACCTGGAACTGGCCGGTGGTCACGTCCGTCGCGGCGATGCCGTAGGTGTCACCGCCGTCCCGGCCGGCCTCTCGAACCACTGCGGCGAGGTACTGCGCCGACTCGTCGCCGGTCTCTAGGTGTGTCCCGGGTGTGACGACCCGCGTTATCTCCCGGGCGTGGCCGCTCTCGGTCTCGTGCTGGTCGGCGACGGCGACCCGGTAGCCCCGCTCGACTAGCGCGGAGACGTACGGCGTCAGGTCGTCGACCGGCACCCCCGCCATCGGGTACGACGAGCCGTGGGAGGACTTCTGGCTCACCTTCAGGTCGAGCTCGTCGGCGACGATTTCGGCGTCCTCGGCGAAGAACTCGTAGAAGTCGCCACACTGCATCGCCAGCAGGTCCGCGTCGGTCCCCTCCTTGAGCGAGAGAAACTCCCCGACGATTCCCGTCGCCTCTGTCATACACGTCCGTGCGACCGTCCGCGGCGTAAGGATTGCGGGTCGGGACAGTGCGGTCGCGGCCGCCGGCGGGAGCCAGTGAAGGGGCTGGAGGCCGTGGGACCGAGTATGAACGCGACCGAGACAATCGAGGCCTACTACGCGGCGCTCCGGGCCGGCGACCCGCTCGGCCCCTTCTTCGCCGCTGACGGCGACCGCGAGGTCGTCAAGTTCGGCATCTCCGAGCGGCTGGTCGGGACCGAGGCCGTCCGCGCGGGCCTGCGGGGACAGACCGAGACGACGACGGACTGGACCGTCGAGAGCCGCGCGCTCCGGGTGACAGAGCGCGAGGGCTACGCGTGGTTCAGCGACGACGTGCGACTGTGCTGGACCGACGCCGAGGGTGGGGACCGTCACGAGTACGACACGCGCTGGAGCGGGACGCTCGAAGCCACCGGCCGGGAGCGGCCGTGGCAGTTCGTCGGCATGCACGTCAGCACCGCCGACGACCTGCGCGGGTGACTCAGTCCGCGGCGAGCGTGGCGAAGACGAACTCGCTGTCGCTCCCCAGCGGGTCCGTCGCAGTGACCGTCTCCGTCCCGGTGAAGCCGGCGTCGGCCAGCTGGTCGAGGGTCGCCCGCCGGCCAGGGGCCGAGAAGAACATCGACCCGCCCATCCAGCCCCGCCGGACGGTCTCGAACCGCCCGCTCGGGAGCGTCATCAACACGGTGCCGCCCGGCCGGAGCACGCGGGCGAACTCCCGGTATACGGCCGGGTGCTGGTCCCGTGGGACGTGGAAGACGGCGTGGTAGGCCGTGACCGCGTCGACGCTGTCGGTCGCGAGTGGCAGTGCCGTCATGTCCCCCTGCACGAGCCGGCTCTCGGGCACCGTCTCGGCGGCGAGGGCGAGCCCGACGCGCGAGAAGTCGAGGCCGACGCTGCCCGGCGGGAGGTTCGCCAGAGTCCGCGCGCCGTCGCCACAGCCCACGTCGAGGACTGTCGGCGCGTCGGGAAGCCGTTCGAGCAGATCGTCGAGCAGGGCGGCGTCCGACCCGGAAGGGTCACGCCGCTCGGCGTAGGCCTCGGAGACGCTGTCCCACGCCCGACGCACCTCGTTGCGGTCCATACCTCTTGTGAGTGCGCCACACAGTTATGCGTTCAGCCACCCCGACCTAGTCCGATGACTCGCCGAGCGCGGCCATCGCCGCCGCGAGCGTGAACTGCCCCTCGTAGAGGGCGCTGCCGACGACGACGGCGGCGGCCCCGGCCGACCGGAGCGCCAGCACGTCGTCGACGGTCGCCACGCCGCCGCTGGCGACGACCGGGACGTCGACGGCTTCGACCAGCCGGCGGACCGGGTTGGTGCGAACCCCCTCCAGCTGTCCCTCCACGTCCACGTCGGTAAAGAGGATGCCGCCGGCCCCGAGGTCGGCGTAGCGACCGGCGGCCTCGGCGGGGTCGAGTCCCGTGCCTTCGGTCCAGCCCGACACCACGACTTCGCCGCCTTTCGCGTCGAGGCTCACGAGCACGCTGCCGGGGTGTGCCTCGCTGATTTCGCCGACGATTTCGGGCGTCTCGACGGCGGCGGTCCCGAGGATGACGCGGTCCAGCCCGCGGTCGAGCAGCGAGACGGCGTCCTCGGCGGTCCGGATACCCCCGCCCAGCTGTACGTCGGCGTCGTCTCCCACCGCGTCGAGGACGGCGTCGATGGCCGCCGCGTTCTGGCGCTCGCCCTCGAACGCGCCGTCGAGGTCGACGAGGTGGAGCGTCCGCGCGCCGGCGTCGACCCACCGCCGTGCGGCCTCGACCGGGTCGCCGTAGGTCTTCTCGGTGCCGCGCTCGCCGCCGACCAGCTGGACCACCTGTCCGTCCTGCATGTCGACCGCGGGGACGACCTCGAACTCGGGAAACATGGGCAGTGGTCCGGCGGCGGCCGTCGAAAGCGTGTCGGTCCGGTTCTCGCTCGGTGCGCGACTTCCCGGCCGACCCCCATCCTTTTACGGTGTGCTGGGAAAGGTCCGCTATGGGTACTGCCACAGTCGTCCTCACACCGCTGGCCCGTCGGCTCGAAGCAGTCATGTTCGGGCCCTACGAGCGCGAGTACCGGCTGTTCGAACGGGCCGTGCTGGTCGTCGCTGCCGGCCTGACGTTGGCTTGGGGGCTGTCCGCGTTCGGCGTCCTGTCGCTAGAGGCCGGTACGGCCTCGCTGCTCGCGGGCGCGGCGAGCGTCGCCATCTCGGCGTTCGTCGTCGTCGGCATCCTGCAGTTCCTCGTCCTCGCGAACGTCCTCCAACGGACCAACGAGGACATCGCCACCAAGGCCGCCGAACTCGAAGCGGCCGCGGAGCAACTGGAGACGACCGCCGAGGAACTGGAGACGACCGCCGACGAAGTCGAGACCGCCGCGGAGACGGTCGACGAGGCCGCTGACGACGTCGAGCAGACCGCCGACGAGGTCGAACGGACGGCCGGCGAGGTGGAGCGGACCGCGGACGAGGTGGAGGAAACCGTCGACGAGGTCGAGCAGACGGCCGAGACGGTCGAACAGACCGCGACCCAAACGGGCGACGAGGACGCTGCCGAGACGGTCACCGACGTGAAAGACAGAACGACCGAAGTGAAAGACAGGACGACCGAGGTCAAGGACAAGGCGACGGAAGCGAAAGACAGGACGACTGCGGTCAGGGGCAAGACGACCGAGGTCAGAGACAGGACCAGCGACGCGAAGCGGACCGCCGAATCGGTCACAGACGAGGTCGAGGCGGCCAAGGAGACGGCCAGCGAGGTCGAGGAGACGGCGGCGGCGGTCGAGGAGACGGTTCCGGCCGACGACCCCGGGGACGAGGGCGGCGAATCCGGCACCGACGGCGAGCGGTCGTCGTAGGGGCAGCCCCGGCGGGGCAAACGACTGCCCGTTCGGTACGTTTTAACGGGGTGAGGGACTGGCACCTGTATGGTCGAAGTTCTCTTTGCCCTCGGTGTTCTGGTGGCTATCTTCGTCGGTTTCAACATCGGGGGGTCCTCCACGGGTGTCGCGTTCGGGCCCGCGGTCGGGTCGAACACGCTCTCGAAGCTCTCGGCGGCGGCCCTGATGACCGTCTTCGCCATGGCCGGCGGGCTCCTCGTCGGGCCGGCCGTCGTCCAGAGCCTGGGCAGCGACCTCGTGGCGACGCAGTTCTCGCCGCTTATCAGCATCGTCGTCCTGTTTTTCATCGGCGTCGCCCTGTTCCTCTCGAACGTGGTCGGGGTCCCGGCGTCGACATCGATGACGGCCGTCGGCGCTATCGCCGGGCTCGGCCTCGCCCGCGGGACGCTGAACGCCGCCCTGATGCTCGAAATCGTCTCCTGGTGGCTCGTCTCGCCCATCATCGCGTTCTGGGTCAGCGGCGTCATCGGCCGGTACTTCTACCCGCGGCTCGTCGAGCTGTTCGCCGTCTCACAGAGCGACGGCGCGTTGCTCGATTTCGACCGCTCCGGCGCGATACCTCGCCCCTCGCTGGGCGACAACACGACTCTCCGTGAGTTCGTCGGGACCGTCGTCGTCATCGGCATCGGCTGTTACATGGGCTTCTCGGCGGGCGCGTCGAACGTCGCCAACGCCGTCGCGCCCCTCGTGGGGAACGGCTCGCTGGACCTGTACCCGGCCATCCTGCTGGGCGGCGGCGCCATCGGCCTCGGCGCGTTCACCATCGCCCGACGGACGATGGACACGGTCGGCAACGACCTGACCGACCTCCCGCTGGTCGCCGCTATCGTCGTCGCGGCCGTGGCCTCCACCATCGTCACCTTCCTGTCGGCGCTTGGCATCCCGGCGAGTTTCGTCATCATCGCCACGATGAGCATCGTCGGGCTCGGCTGGGGCCGCGCGACTCGGACGACGAGTCTCTCCGACACCGTCCAGGGGGAGACCCCCGTGGCGTCGGTCGGCGCGCTGACCACCGACGCAGAGGCCGCGGACGCCCCGACCGTCGGCGGCAAGAAGGGGACGCCGAAGCCGGCCGAGACCGAGCCGATAGGCGAGGAGTCCCGGGATGACATCCCGTCGGCGTCGGACCTGTTCGAACCGGGGACCACCGCCCGCGTCATCTTCCTCCAGAACGTCGTCCCCTCGATTGCGACGCTCGCGGCGTATCTGGTGTTCCGGTTCCTGCCGGTGTTCTGACCCGTTGGCTATTCCTGCACGGATACCGTCGATTTTCCGACGAATCCCCGCGTTGTCCCTCATTATTTTGCACGACCTAAACCCGAAGGGCAAAGTCTAACAGGGCGGGGTTCAAACCAGCCAGGTGATGCCCACGGTAGAGTACCTTAACTACGAAGTAGTGGACGACAACGGCTGGGACATGTACGACGACGACGTCTTCGCAGAGGCGTCGGACCTCGACCTCGACGACGAGGACCACGGGTCCCTTGACGTGAACGAAGGCGAGTACATCCTCGAAGCCGCCGAGGCGCAGGGCTACGACTGGCCCTTCTCGTGCCGCGCCGGGGCCTGTGCGAACTGTGCCGCCATCGTTCTCGAAGGCGACATCGACATGGACATGCAGCAGATCCTCAGCGACGAGGAGGTCGAAGACAAGAACGTCCGACTGACCTGCATCGGCAGCCCGGACGCCGACGAGGTCCGGATCGTCTACAACGCGAAGCATCTCGACTACCTGCAGAACCGCGTCATCTAACGCGGCCCCTGCAGCGAACTGCCTTTTTCCCCACGTAGCGACTGCTTCGGACAGCCGTCGTATCGGAACCATTAGGGGCACCGCTGTGTTGCGTACAGCCGTGCTCGGGTCGATACCGGACCTGCTTCGGCTGGTCGCCGTCCCGGTGTTCGGGTGGGCGGCCTACCGCGACGTGAAGACCCGTCGGGTGCCAAACCGGACCTGGACCCCGCTGGCCGCGCTGGCGGTCGCCCTCCTTCTGTGGGACGCCTACGCTGTCTGGACCGGCCCGACCGCGGTCGGCCAGCGGCTGTTCCTCATCAGGGTCGCTATCAGCCTCGGCTTCGTCGTCCCGCTGTCGTACGGCTTCTGGCTCGTCGGCGGGTTCGGCGGGGCCGACGCGAAGGCGTTCATGCTCGTCGCCGTCCTCTTCCCCGTCTATCCGGTGTACTACCTGCCGACCGTCGCCCTGCCGCTCCAGCAAAGCGCCATCGGCGTCTTCTCGCTGACAGTGCTCTCGAACACCGTCCTGGCCGGCGTCGCCTACCCGCTGGCCGTCGCCGCCGGCAACCTCTCCCGGGGCCGGTTCTCGCTGGCGATGTTCATCGGCCGGCCCGTCCCCGCAAGCGCCGTCACCGAGGAGTACGGCCGCCTGCTCGAATCGCCCGACGGGTTCGACCGCAGCGGTCTCGACCTCGACGCCCTCCGGATGTACCTGCGCTGGCGGGGCTGCTCGCTGGCCGACGTCCGTGCCGACCCCGACCGGCACCGCCGCCCCGCCTCGCTGCCGGCGGTCCCGAACGACCCCGGCGACGGCTCGCTGGCGACCGACGGCGGCGAGGTAGCCGACGACGGGGACGGGACCGGCCGCGGCGACGCCCCCGCCCAGGCGGTGGCTGACCGCTCCGACGCCGTCGACGACCCCTGGGGTGCCGAGCGGTTCCTCGACGACATCGACCATTCGGCCTACGGCACGTCGCCGGCCCAGCTCCGCGACGGCCTGGAGGTGCTCGCCGAGCGAGACGAGGTGTGGATTTCGCCCGGCATCCCCTTCCTCGTCCCGATGTTCGCCGGGCTGGTCGTCTCGCTCACCTACGGCGACGTGCTGTTCGCGCTGTTGCAGGCGGTCGGGCTGGCCTGACTTAGCAGAAGACCTATTTTTCGGACACGCCTCCGCCCGAGTATGACCGACGTCGACCTCGCGTTCGACGAGCAGGAGTACATCCCGGCCGTCGCCCAGGACGCCGACACCGGCGAGGTGCTCATGCTCGCCTACGTCACCGAGGAAGCGCTCGAACGGACCCGGGAGACGGGGGAGGCCCACTACTACTCGCGGAGCCGGGACGAACTCTGGCACAAGGGGGCCACGAGCGGCCACACGCAGGCCGTCGAGGAGGTGCGGGTCGACTGCGACGGGGACGCCTTGCTGTACGTGGTCGACCAGGCCGGCGGGGCCTGCCACACCGGCTACGAGTCCTGCTTCCACCGGACCGTCGACGGGGAGACGGTCGGCGAGCGAGTGTTCGACCCCGACGACGTGTACTGATGGCGCGACCCGACGCCGTGGCACGACTCGAATCGGCCGCCGACGCCCACGACCGGGCACAGGAACGCGTCGAGGCGGTCGGCGCGGACGCGCTGCGCGACTGCCGCGAGGTCTACGACGAACTCGAACGGCTGCTCGACAGCTACGACGGCCGGGCCACCGGCGGCGGCGACTTCGAGGCGTTCATGGAATTCCAGGGGCAGGTCGGGACGCTGACCGAGGACCTCCCGGAGGACCTGCCCGAGCGGGACACGTTCGAAGAACTCGACGACTTCCTCCAGCAGCGGCGGCTCACCGAGGGCGACTTCGAGCGGGCCCGCGAGATGCTGGCCCCGGTCGGCGACCTCGTCGGGCGGCTGGACGAACTCGACGACGCGCGCGAGCAGTACAAGAAAGCCCGGACGGCCGCCGGCCGGCGACGCGAGGAACTCGACGAGCGCATCGACGACTTGGAACGGCTCCGGCGGCTCGGCGAGGCCGACCTTGACGCGCCGGTCGAACGGCTCCGCGACCCCATCGAGCGGTACAACGACGCCGTCACCGAGGCGTTCACCGACTTCCGCCGTAACACGCCCGCCAGGGACGTCCTGGCGGTCATCGAGCGGGCGGACGCGTACCCGCTGGTCGGGTTCCGCTCCCCGCCCGCGGAGCTGTTGACCTACGTCCGCGAGCACGACACCGGCCGGGAGCCGATTCCGAAGCTCCTGGAGTACGCCGACTACTCCGCCTCGAAACTGGACCACTACGTCGACGATGCCACGGCGCTGCGGAGCGCCGTCGCCACCCGGCAGACGTACCTGCGGCGGCTCGACGCCGAGCCGGTCCGAATCGACTGGCCGCCGCCGTCGGCCGACGCCCTGCCGTGGTACTGCCGGGCCTACCGCGCCGTCGTCGCCCGCTTCGCCGAGGAGGCCGTCGTCGCGGCGCTGCGGGACGTGCGCGCCCTCGCCGACCGGGACGACTACGAGCGGCTCCGGGAGAGCGCCGTCGCTCGTGCGGAACTCACCGACGCCGAGCGAGAACGGCTGGCGAGCGGCGCCGTCGAAGAAGAACTGGCGACTGCCCGCGAGGACCGGGCGGCTATCGAGACGGCGCTGGAGACCTATCCGCCGCTGTAGTTCGTCTGCCGGGTCGCCCGGCTGACCATCGTCTCGGCGAGTTCCTCGGCCCGGTCGAGCGACCGCGCCTCGGCGTAGACGCGGACGACGGGCTCGGTCCCGGAGGGACGGGCCAGCACCCAGCCGTCGCCGTAGTCGAGGCGGTAGCCGTCCGTCGTGTCGAGGTCAGCCGTCGCGTCGTTCGCGTGGGCCTCGATGCCCTCGAGCATCGCCTCGCGCTCGTCCTCGGTCCCGTATTCGAGGTTCCGCCGGACGTTGTAGTAGTCGTCGTAGTCCGCGGCGACCTCGCTCGCGGGCCGCTCGGCGACGAGTTCGAGGAACTTCGCGGCGGTGAACGCGCCGTCCCTGGCGATGCGGTAGTCGGGGAAGAGGATGCCGCCGTTGCCCTCGCCGGCGATGGCGACGTGCGTCCCCTCGCGCTGCAGTTTGCGGATGCGGCTGACGATGTACGTTGAGCCGATGGGGGTAAGCGAGAGGGTCGCGCCGGCGTCCTCGACCACGTCGACCAGCCGCTGGGAGGCGTTGACCGCCGAGACGACGCCGTCGCCGGCCTCGAGTTCCGCCGCTGCGAGCGCGGCCAGCGCGGCGTCGCCCTCGACGTGGGTCCCGGTCTCGTCGACGAACATCCCGCGGTCGGCGTCGCCGTCGTGTGCGACCCCGAGGTCGGCGTCGGTCGCGCGGACGAACGACCGCAGGTCTTCGAGGTTCTCGGCGACGGGCTCGGGGTCGCGGCCGGGGAAGTGGCCGTCGGGCTGGGTGTTGACGGTGTGGACCTCACAGCCGAGTTCCCGGAACAGGTCGGGACTGGTCAGCGACCCCGCGCCGTGGCCCGGGTCGACGACGACGGTGAGGTCGGCGTCGGCGATGCGGTCGCGGTCGACGGCGGCGAGGACTCCCTCGCGGTACCGGCGGCGGGCGCTGTCGACCACGGTGTCGGACCCGATGGTCTCCCAGTCCGCATACGCCGGCGCGTCCGCACGGAGCGCGGCTTCGACGTGGTCGAGCGTCCGCCGCGTCAGCTCGACGCCTTCGGGGCCGACGAGCTTGACGCCGTTGTACGCGGCCGGGTTGTGGCTTGCGGTAATCATCACGCCGGGGACCCCCTCGCGCTCGCAGTAGGCCTGCAGCCCTGGCGTCGGGACGACGCCGAGCCGGTCGACGTCGAACCCGACCCCCGTCAGCCCGCTGGTCGCGGCGTTGATGAACGTCCGGCCGGTCGTCCGCGTGTCCCGGGCGATTGCCACGCGGTCGTGGTCGTCACGCCAGACGTCCCCGGCGGCCTGTGCAACCCGAAGGACGTACCGCGGTGTCAGCTCCTCGCCCGCGACACCTCGGACGCCGCTCGACCCGAACACTTGCATTCGAGCGAGTGTCTGAGTGCGAAGGGCTTAGGAATGTCGCCATTCGCCCGCCTGATTCCAACAGCCATTAGCCACACCGCCGTCCAGTGGACGTATGGCAAACGACGACCTCATCGCGGCGCTGCGGGACGCCGACGCCGTCAAGTTCGGGGAGTTCGAGCTCTCCCACGGCGGCACGTCGAACTACTACGTCGACAAGTACGTCTTCGAGACCGACCCCGACTGTCTGGCGCACATCGCCGCGGCCTTCGCCGAGCGTATCGCCGAGTGGGACACCGACGCCACGCTCGCCGGCGTCGCCCTCGGCGCGGTCCCGCTGGTGGCCGTCACAAGCGTCGAGACGGGCATCCCCTACGTCATCGCCCGCAAGCAGGCCAAGGAGTACGGCACGGGCAACCGCATCGAGGGGGACCTGCCCGACGGCGAGGAGGTCATCATCCTCGAAGACATCGCCACCACCGGCCAGAGCGCGGTCGACGCCGCCGAGGCGCTGCGGGAGGCCGGTGCCGTCGTCGACCGCGTCCTCGTCGTCGTCGACCGCGAGGAGGGCGCTCGGGAGAACCTCGCGGACCACGACCTCGAACTCGCCTCGCTGGTGACCGCGTCGGACCTGCTCGCCGACGCGCCCGACGACGTCGACGCGTAGCGACACGCCGCTGCTGCACGGGCGGGACACACCACCGATGTGTTCTTGACGGTGGACCCATTATCCGGTGGTGCAATGGCTACCCTGGAACTCTACGAACTCGAAGGCTGTCCGTACTGTGCGAAGGTAATCGACAAGCTCGACGAGCTCGGGCTGGACTACGAGTCGCACATGGTCCCGCGGTCCCACGACGAGCGGACCGAAGTCAAGGAGGTCTCGGGCCAGACTGGCGTCCCCGTCCTCGTCGACGAGGACAACGGCGTCGACGGGATGTCCGAGTCCGACGACATCGTCGAGTACCTCGAAGAGACCTACGGGCAGTAGTCCTTTTGCGCCCGCCAGCGCCGGCTCAGGCCACTTCCTCGCGGTCCTCGCCGCGCTCCATAATCAGGTCCCGCAGGTCGACTGCGTCCTGGATGTCCGCCATCTCGTCTTTCTCGATGAGGGCGGTCCCCTCGACGGACTCCCGGCGGAGTTCGTCGACGACGTACACCGACCGGGTCCGGGTCACCTCGCCGACCGAGGACATGATGCGCGCCCGCTTCTCCGCGGTTTCGGTGAACGCGGAGTGACCGGCGAGTATCTGCTCGCGCTGGTCCTCGCTCTCGTTGACGCTCTTGAACGGGGCGCGGTCCGTCGGGTGGACCTCGAAGCCGATGCGGGTGAACACCGTCACGATTGGCTCGTCTTCCGGGGCCACGTCGGGGTCGTCCGGCGTCGGCTCGTCGTCGCGGACCTCGTCGGCACCGTCGAGGACGCTCACCGGCGAGGTCAGCGGCGCGTCGAACAGGTCTTCGAGTTCGGCGGCGACCTCGACGGACGCGTCCATCCCGTCCTCGTACTTCGAGACCGTCCGCCGGGAGACGCCCAGTTCCTTCGCCAGGCGGCCCAGCGACCAGTCGCGCTCCTCGCGGACGTCCGCCAGGATTTCCGAGTCGATGTTGACGTAGAGCCCGCCCGGCGCGGCGTAGATGAGCGGCGGGACCTCCTCGACGAACAGGTCCATCGCGGTGTCGGGCGACAGCACCGGGACGCCGTGGCGGAAGTAGACGACGCCGGGTTTCAGCTCCTCGTCCCGGGTCCGGAGCCCTATCACAATCGGCGTGGCGTTCAGGTAGGTGCCCAGTCGTCGCATCTCGCCCCCGGTCTGTGCGTCGAAGGCGTCGATGTTGCCCAGTATCTTCAGGAGTAACACGTCCTCGCCGCGACGGGCAGCGATGTCGAAACTCTTCGGGCGAATCGCACAGCGGTCGCTGACGAGGAAGCCAGCGTCCTCGAGCATCGCCATGACGTTTTCCACCAGCGCCGACCGTGACATAGTACTCTGTACCTCTACTGGGTCTAGACCGTTCACCCATTATATGCATTGCGCCGCTCGTTGAGCCGTCAGGGCGGTACCGCGGCCGTGACGAAAGGGGTTTGACCGCCTCGGGGCTACAGCGTAGCGTGACTGTCGTGGGCCTCGACGATACGGACTCGCGCGAACGAGGGATGTGCACTACCTACGCCGCCGCCACCCTCGCGGCGTCGATACGGGACGCCGGGGGGACCGTCGAGCGCCTGCTCCTCGTCCGGCTGAACCCCGCAGTCGAGCACAAGACCCGCGGGAACGCGGCGCTGGCCGTCCATACCGACCTCGACGCCGACGCGGCGCGAACTCTGGTCGAGGACGTGCTCGACATGGCCGAGACCGACGACCCCCGCACCAACCCCGGCGCGGTCGTCGCCGACTGCGACCCCGACGCCGTCCCACCGCAGGTCGAGACGTTCGCCCGCGAGGCGATTCAATCGATACAGGCCCCGACCGCCGCGACGACGCTGGCCGACGTGGTCGGCTTCGCTCGTTGCCAGCGGGGCAACGGCCGCGGGCTGGTCGGCGCGCTCGCGGCGGTCGGGGCCTGGGCCGCGCTGTCGGACTGGACCTACGAACACATCGCGTACCGCGAGCGGGAGCGCTGGGGGACCGAGCGGACGGTCGACACGGAGAGCGTCCGGGCCGCGGCCGACGAGCACTACCCGACCGTGTGGGACACCGTCGACCGCGAATCCGGCTACCCGGTCTGTGTCCCGCGGACGCCGTGTCCGATTCTCTACGGGATTCGCGGCGACGACCCCGGCGCCTGCCGCGCCGCCGCCGACGCCATCGAGAGCGAACCCATCGCCCGGCGGGCGACGTTCGTGACGAACCAGGGGACGGACGTGCACCTGCAGGACGCCCCGCTTGACGCAGTCGAGGCCGACAGCGCCTACCGCGTCACCGGCGACGTGGCCGTCGCGCCCGAGACGCGGGCGGGGGGCCACGTGTTCGTCACGCTCGAAGGCGACGGTGCGACCCTCGACTGTGCGGCCTTCGAACCGACGAAGGGATTCCGCGACCGCGTCCGCTCGCTCCGGGTCGGCGACCGGGTCACCGCCTGTGGCGAGGTCAGCGACGGGACGCTCAAACTGGAGAAGTTCGCCGTCCGGGACCTCGTCCGGACCGAGCCCGTCACGCCGGACTGCCCGGACTGTGGCCGGTCGATGAAATCCGCCGGCCGGACCCAGGGCTACCGGTGCCGGGACTGCGGGACCAGCGCCGACGGCAAGGTCGACCGTCCCGTCGAACGGGCCCTCGAACGCGGGTGGTACGAGGTGCCCCCGGTCGCGCGCCGCCACATCGCCAAGCCGCTGGTCCGGGGCGGGTTCGACGCCCCAACCCACCCGGCCCGCTGAGTCGATACCGTCGTGTGAACTTCACGGCCGGCGGCCGTCCCGGCTGGGTGCGCGGTTCGAACCGACTACCGGCGGGTAAGCACGGCGAACGGTCGAGTAATACGGGGATATACCACGATTTAGCCGCCGGATAACAAGGTCCCGAGCACTGGTACTCGCGGGCGTGAGCGACGAGATGACGGACACGCAACAGCGGAATACGACGGACGGCGGTCGCACGGAGAAACTACTGACCGTCGAACACGAGCCGGCCGCCGACGGCGGTCAGCGTTCGATTCTGTATCCACCGGGCCTGTCGGACGCCGAATCGAAGACGAACTGGCTGGCCGTTTCCTCGGACTGTCTCGTCGCCCTCGAAGACGTTCAATAGCCCTTACGCCCGATAATCCACTGGTAACAATAGTAACACCTGTCGTGAGCCGAGACATGGACTCCGATACCCGGTCGACGAGCGAGGCGACGGCGGCGACGGACGCCGACGAGGGGGTGCTACCCGCCGTGGTGCGCTCCCGCCCCGACGGCAGCGAGCGACTCATCTGCTACGCCCCGGACGTCGAGGCGACAGACGTAGAGGACCAGTGGCTCTCCGTCGACGCCGACTTCCCGGTCTCGACGTTGCTGATGCGGTAGGTCAGTCTCCCGAGCAGCGCGGCAACCACGTCCTCGTCGTCCTGGAGTTCTCCCCCGCTCTTCTGACCCGGCGAGCCGGCAGCCGTGTGGACGCGGCGAAACAAGCGACGGTCAGTACGTGTCGACGTTCGTCCCGACGGAACAGACGTACTCGCCGGTGGCGACCTGCGGGAGCCGACGGGCGCGCCAGAACACGCCGCTGGAGTCGGCGGTGATTTCGGCCTTGGGCTCGCCGAACACGTCGGTCACCTCGAACAGCGTCTCGCCGCGGGAGACGCGGTCGCCGAGGTCGGGCTTGAGGTCGAGGAGGCCGCCCACGGGGGAGCCGTACTGTTCGAACCCGGAGGCGCGGGTCTGCGGGCGGGTGTCGTGGTGCCCGTCGAGGAAGCCGTAGTAGCGCAACACGTTGAACACGCCGTCGACGCCCCGCTGGATGGACTGCTCGTCCCAGCCGACACAGCCGCCGAGCTCGGGGTCGATTGTCGGGACGCCCTCGTCGGGCGCGGCGCGGGCCAACTGTCCGTCGGGCCCCTTCTGGTCGAGGATGTAGCCACAGCCGAACACCTTCGCCAGTTCGAGACACTCGTCGTGGAGGCGATGCCGGGTGCCACACCGGACCCGAACCTCGTCTATCATCCGGGAGGTCGACCCCTGGTGTAAGTCGAGCACGTAGTCGGCGCTGATGGCGGCGTCGAACGTCGCCGCGGCGATGCGCTCGCTGGACGTCCCGGTCTTGTCGCCCGGGTACGCCCGGTTCATCTTCGTGTCGTCGATGGGGTTGCGGTGCTCGGCGACCTGGAAGGCGTGGTAGTTGACGACGCCACAGACCAGAATCGTCCCGGACAGCTCCGTCGGGTCGAGTTTCGGGAGCGTCCGCTGGATGACGCCGACGCCGTTCAGTTCGTCGCCGTCGCTGGCCGCCTGTATGTAGAGGGTCCGTCCGTCGTCGACGCCGTTGACGACGGCGACCGGTAGCCCGAACGCCGACCCGTCGCGGGTCTCACCGACCTCCAGCCGCCCCGTGTCCTTCTCACCGGGGGCGGCGGTCGCCGTACCGAAAGTAACCATTGTTCTCACGTTTGCCCTGGGAGCCTTTACTGGTTCGGATTTCACCGGCGGTTGCGACGGACCGACGGCATCTTGAGGCCGCCGTCCCTACCCGTCGGTGTGTCCCAGTCCGAGCCACGGAGCGGCAAAGCGGCGATGGTCGCGGCGCTGAACGTGCCACGCAACGCGAAGCTCGGCTTCGCGCTCGCCGGCCTGTTCACGGCCGGGCTGTTCGCCCTCTTCGTCCTGCCCGGGACCGCGCGCCCGATGGGCTTCTACGTCGGGCTGGCGTTCGTCCTCGCTGTCTCCCTGGGCGGCCTGCTGACGGCGCTTCTCACGGTCGTGTCGGCCGTTCGACTCGCCAGACAGTAGCGGGCTACTCGCCGCCGGTCAGGTCCGTGAGCCGGTCGCCGCCGGTTCGTGTCCCTTTCGCGATGAGCACGTCGCCGGTCCGAATCTCCGTCTCCGGCCCCGGCGAGATGACCCAGTCGCCGCCCTCCCGGCCGGTGCGCTCGCTCTCGCCGGCCGCCCGCCGGACGGCGATGATGCGCATGCCCGTCGCCGTCTTGACCGCCGCGTCGCCGATGGTCCGCCCGGCGAGGTCGCTGTCGGGGTACACCGTGGTCCGGACGATGACCTCGTCGGACTCCTGAACGGCCTCGGCGACGACCGGGTGGGTCGACAGCCCCCGCAGGACGCCCTCGCTCATCTCCAGCGCGGCGTCGGAGATGACCTCCGTCGACCGGGCTAGGTGGACGAGGCCCCGCAGCGACACCGGGTCGTCGATATCGGCGGCGGCCCGGAGCGTCCAGGCCTCGAACCGGGACTGGAGCGCGTCGACCTCGGCTTCGAGTTCGACCACTTCTTCTGCGACCTCCGCGCTGTCGAACAGCACCGCCCCGTAGGCCAGGTCGACCGCCAGTTCGCCCATGTCCTTCATCAGCACGATGGAGTCGACGGCCCGTTCGAGGTCGCGGACGCCACCCTCCGGCGGCTCCGGCGGTTCGTACGCGTCGCCGGTCGCGTCCCGGTAGACCTCGGCGACGCCGGTCTCGGGGCCCCGGAACAGCACCACGTCGCCCGCTTCGAGGCGCGTCTCCCGGTCGGGGTTGAGCAGCCAGTTCCCCTGCCGGCGAACCGCCAGCGCGCGGACGCCGGTCTCGGTTTCGAGGTTCAGGCCCCCGAGCGTCTCGCCGGCCAGCGGCGAGTCCGACCCGATTGTCGCCCGCACGAGCGTCTCGACCGCCTCGGGCAGCGCCGCCCGCATCGTGTCCGGGAGGCCGATGTCCTCCAGTACGACCTTGGCGATGTCGCCGGCGGCGTCGCTTATCTTCTCCGCGGCCCCGACCATCCCCAGGACGGGGGCCAGCGCCTCCGCGTCCGCCGTCGACCGGCAGGCCATCAGGAGGCTCATGCGCGCGCGCAACTGGAGCACGTCCATCTTCTCCTCCAGTTCGAGCACCTCCGCGGCCACGTCGTCGCTCCCCAGCAGGACGGCCGAGTACGAGAGGTCGATGAGCAACTCGGCGGTGTCTTTCATCTCGGCCAGCACCTGCTTGACGCTGACCGGTTCGTACTCGACCGTCCCTGTCGGGTCCATAGCCGCCGGTTCGACGGCCCCGAGCAAAAGCGTTCCTCACTGTGTGGAACGGTAGCGCGAATTCCGGCCTGGCGGGACGAACAGCGACGACGCACGGCCTGTACCCATTCCACGCTTCTTTTCAGTTCAGCGAAATTTGTCTTCACATGTCCGAGACAGCCGACATTATCCAGAACTTCGGGGACTCCAAGCCTCGCGTCGTCGCCGACCTCCACAGCACCACCTTCGAAATCGAGCACATCCGCGACGACGTGGCGGGCAAGTACTCCGATAGCGACCTCGACGAAGCGTACAAGCTCATCATGGCACACACAGTCACGGGGGACGACTTCAAATCGCTCATCGGGGAGGGGCGGTTCAACGCACAGACGTTGTTTTTCGAGGACATCGTCGTGTTCGTCTTCCCCTCGAAGCGGTACGAGGGGGTCTTCGCGTCCTTCGATTACGACGACAGCTTCCCCGTGACCGAACTCGTGAGGACGGTCTCCGAAACGCGGTCGGACCGGTAGCGGGCTCCCCGACGGCGCGCCCAGTCGCCCCGACGGCGCTGTGACTACCGGCACCGCGGTCACAGCGACGGATAACTGAACGAACGTCCAGCCCTGCGGTCCTGACATTGTGGCACACACGCTTGGAAAGAAAATGTTTTTCCCGGCAGGTAGGGAACTGATTGCGTATGTCCGACGACCTCAAGAAGGGACTCGAGGGTGTCATCGTCGCCGAGTCCGAACTCAGCGTTATCGACGGCGACGCTGGCAAACTCGTGTATCGGGGGTACACCATCGAGGACCTCGCCAAAGGTGCCAGCTACGAAGAGGTGCTGTACCTGCTCTGGCACGGCCACCTGCCCAACCGGGACGAACTCTCCGAGTTCAAGCGTGCGATGGTGGACGCACGCGAGGTGGACGACGACGTCATCTCGACGGTCCGCCAGCTCGCCGAGGCCGACGAGGACCCGATGGCGGCGCTCCGGACCGCCGTGTCGATGCTCTCGGCGTACGACCCCGCGCCCGAGGACGCCGAGCCGACCGACGAGACGGTCAACCTCGAGACGGGTCGCCGCATTACGGCCAAGATTCCGACAATCATCGCGGCGTTCACCCGCATCCGCGACGGCAACGAGCCCGTCGAACCCCGGGACGACCTCGACCACGCGGCGAACTTCCTCTACATGCTCAACGGGGAGGAGCCCGACGACGTGCTGGCGGACGTGTTCGACCAGGCGCTCGTGCTCCACGCCGACCACGGGCTCAACGCCTCGACGTTCTCGGCCATCACGACGGCGTCGACGCTGTCGGACGTCCACAGCGCGGTCACCTCCGCCATCGGGACGCTGAAGGGACCGCTCCACGGCGGCGCGAACCAGGACGTTATGGAGATGCTAAAGGAGGTCGACGACGCCGAGTCCGACCCGCTGGAGTGGGTCAAAAACGCCCTCGACGAGGGCCGCCGTGTCTCCGGGTTCGGCCACCGCGTCTACAACGTCAAGGACCCCCGGGCGAAGATTCTCGGCGAGCGCTCGAAGGAACTCGGCGAGGCCGCCGGCACGCTCAAGTGGTACGAGATGTCGACCACCATCGAGGACTACCTCATGGAGGAGAAGGGGCTGGCCCCGAACGTCGACTTCTACTCGGCGTCGACGTACTACCAGATGGGCATCCCCATCGACATCTACACCCCCATCTTCGCGATGTCCCGCGTGGGCGGCTGGGTCGCCCACGTCTTCGAGTACATCGAGGACAACCGCCTGATTCGACCCCGCGCCCGGTACGTCGGTGCGAAGCCGGAAGACACGACGTTCGTGCCGCTGGACGAGCGGTAAGACGCTCTCTGGCCGCAGTTTTTCGAAGCCTGACCCGCTGTGTGGCCGTGAGAACGTTCCATCGCGCGAACCTCCGTCAGACCTCTGCTCTGACGGGCCTTCGCTCGCTTTGAGCACGAAGACGGGGAGGGCAGGACCTAGCGTCCGGCGGCGAAGCCGGAATCGCCGCCCCGCGGCGATTCCGACTTCTTCGCCCACGTTTTTCGAGGAGCCGTCTCCGCAGCGAGCGGAGCGAGCGAGGAACGGCGACGACGAAAAAGGTGGTGGACAAATGGTTTAACCTCGGCCCGAGTAGACCCCGCTATGGCAGAAAAACCCCAGTCGGGAACCTTGTTCGGCGTGCCGTATAACTTCGAACGACCGAGCCTCAAGCGGTTGGTGTCGGCCTACTGGAAGCCGGGCGAGGACATGCTGGTCGAGAAGCCCTTCGGCATCGGCTACACGCTGAACCTGGCGAACTGGCGCTCGTGGGTCGTGCTGGCGGTCGCCGGCGTGATGCTGTATCTCGAACGCGGCGGCAGCGGCGAGGAGTTCGACTCCGAGAGCGAGGACGAGCCGGTCGAAGTCGTCGTCGACTGACGCCCCCAGGGCGGAGCGGCCCCAACACTCGGACGAACGCCGTTTCGACGGCTCTTTTGTCGCCGGGCGCGGTGTGCCGGTATGCTCAATTTCGTCACGACCAACCCCGGGAAGGTCCGGGAGGCGACCGAGTACCTCGACGACGACATCAGACAGTTCGACTTCGACTACCCGGAGGTCCAGGCCGACGACCTGAAATCGGTCGCGGCCGAGGGGGCGCGGGCGGCCTACCGGGCGGCGGACGGGCCGGTCATCGTCGACGACGCGGGGCTGTTCATCGACGCCTTCGACGGGTTCCCCGGCCCGTACTCCTCCTACGTCGAGGACACGGTCGGCGTCGAGCGCGTCTGGCGCATGACCGAACCGGAAGAGGACCGGGCGGCGGCGTTCAAGACGGTCATCGCCTACTGCGACGGCGAGGGCTTCGAGGCGACCCCCGACCCGGACGGCATCGACCGCGAGGACCGGCGCGGACAGGACCTGGCGGCCGACGACCGCGCTGCGGCGACGACGGACGAGCAGGTCGACGATGGCGAGACCGTGCCGGTGAAACTGTTCGAGGGCCGCGTGCCCGGCGACATCGTCGCGCCCCGCGGCGAGAGCGGGTTCGGCTTCGACCCTATCTTCGAACACGACGGGACGACCTTCGCGGAGATGAGCACCGAACAGAAGAACGCCATCTCCCACCGCGGGCGGGCGCTGGCGAAGTTCGCGGAGTGGTACGGTGAGCGGTAGCGAACCGTCCGTCGAGGGATGCGTCGCATCCCTCGGAAGTTCCAGCGGCCGGGGCGCGGCGCTGGAACCCGACGCGACGTCGAGTCGCGGAGTGGTACGGTGAGCGGTAGCGACGTGCCGGTCGTCGGTACCGGCGGGACCGCGCTGATAACCGGCGCGTCGGCTGGCATCGGCGAGGTGTTCGCCCGGGAGTTCGCCGCGCGCGGACACGACGTGATCAGCGAGGCACTGGCCGAGGAACACCGGGGGACACCGGTCGACGTGACGGTGGTCTGTCCCGGCCCCGTCGAGACGGGCTTTCAGGAACGGGCCGGGATGGCGGACTCGACCGTCGGGGCGGTCACCGCGAACACGCCCGACGCGGTCGCCGAGGCGGCCTACGAAGGGGCCGCCGCCGGCGAGGCGGTCGTGATTCCGCGACGGTCGATGCGACTGCTCGACCGACTGGTCAGGGTGACGCCGCGCCGGGTCGTCCGCCGCGTCTCCGCGCTGGTCAACCGCGGCCGGTAGAGAATCAATTCCGAAAGCGGCATCCACAATACCGTCCCGAGGACCTCACGGTCCGGTTCTTTCGCCCCTTTCTTTTCAATCTCCGAGAATTAGACTGGAACCTTATTAAACACTGTAAGAAAAAGGGGCGTATGCTCACAGACCCGGTCGGACAGTACAAAGCGGTGATACGCGAATCACTCGAACTTTTCGGCGTCGCCGGCTCCGTCGAGCGGAAGGTGCTCGCGGCCGTCGGCCTGCAGTTCGCCGCGTCCGTCGCGCTGGCGGGTGTCTCTCTCGTCGCCAGCGGGACCGTCCGGTTCGTCGTCACGGGGGTGTTGCTCGTCGGTGCGGTCGTCGCGTTCGCCAACACGGTGTTCATCACCCGCGAGGACTTCGTCGAACCCGTCACGGCGATGGCGGCGGGCGCGGACCACATCGCCTCCGGCGAACTCGACGTGGAACTGCCCGAGAGCGAGCGCGACGACGAGGTCGCCGAACTGCTCGCGTCGTTCCGGTCGATGCAGGCCTACCTGCTGACGGTGTCCGAGCAGGCCGACGCGCTCTCCCGGCAGGAGTTCGACGCCGAGGTTCTCGACGAGGACGTGCCCGGGACTTTCGGGCAGTCCCTGGAGAAGATGGCCGCCAGCATGGACGACTACACGACCGAACTCCAGGCGATGACCAGCGACCTCGAACGGCGGTCCCAGGCGCTCAACGACCTCGTCGTCGCCTTCGGCGACGCCGCCGAGCGGGCGAAAGACGGGGACCTGACGGCCACGATCGACGAGGACTTCGACGCCGACGACGAGCAGTTCGACGCCGTCGTCGAGAACTACAACGACCTCGTGACCACGCTGGGTGAGACGGTCGCCACCGTCGCGGCGTTCGCCGAGGACGTCGACGAGACGAGCGACCACGTCACCAGGAGCATCCAGGAGATAGACGACGCCAGCGACGAAATCTCGCGGTCGATACAGGAGATTTCGGCCGGTGCCAGCCAGCAGGCGTCCCGCCACGACGACGTCGCCTCCGAGATGAACACCCTGTCGGCCACCGTCGAGGAGATAGCCGCGACCGCGGAAAACGCCGCCGACACCGCGGAGAAGGCGACACGGCGCGGCCGAGAGGGACGCGCGGACGCCGAACAGGCTATCGACGAACTCGACGAGATGGAGTCCCGCATCGACGACATTGCCGTCGCGGTCGAGAGCCTGGTCGACCAGATAAGCGAAATCGACGACATCGTCGAGGTCATCACGGACATCGCCGAGCAGACCAACATGCTCGCGCTGAACGCCTCCATCGAGGCGGCCCGCGCGGACGTGAGCGGCGACGGGTTCGCCGTCGTCGCCGACGAGGTCAAGACCCTCGCCGAGGAGACCCGCGACGCCGCGACGGACGTGTCCGACCGCATCGAGGCCGTCCAGCAGGAGGCCGGCGAGACCGTCAGCGACGTCGAGGCGACGAACCAGCAGGTGACCGACAGCGTCGAGACCATCGAGTCGGCGCTGCGGGACTTCGAGGACATCGTCGACGTGCTCGGCGAGGTCAACGCCTCGATTCAGGAGATATCGGGAGCCACCGCCGAGCAGGCCGAGACCACCCAGGAGGTCGTCGACATGGTCGACGAAGTCGCGGCGGTGAGCGAGCAGACCAACGAGGAGTCCGAGGCCGTCGCCGCCGCCGCCGAGGAACAGACGGCGACGATTACCGAAGTGACAAACGAGGTTCGGGAGATGGCGGCCCAGACCGACGACCTGCGCGAGGTGCTCGCGGAGTTCGACGTCGCGGAGGGCGCGGCCGGGCCGTCGAGGACAGCTACGACGGCCGTGCCGTCGGCCGACGACTGACCCCCGCTACGCACGCGGGTCCCGGTCGGGTCCGGGGTACTCGCCTTCCTTGACGACGGGGTACAGCGACTCCGGGTCGAACAGGCGGGCGAAGGCGTCCGGCGGTCTGACGCTCACGGCCATGTGACGGTTGAGCGCGGCACCGGTCCGGGCGCTCCGCAGTTCGGTATCGAACGAGAGCAACTGCTGTGCCCCGCCCCGGTAGGCCGCGGCCAGCGCGGGATGGTCGCCGGCCGGATGGTCGACGAGTTCGCAGTCGGGTTCGATACGCGCCCGCCAGTCGGCCGCCAGGTCGTCGTCGGCGAGGTCGGCGATGACGGCGGTCGCGTCGTCTAGCAGGTGGTCGCTGGCGACGAGCGTGACCCACGAGTGGCGGCGGACGTGGTCGAGTGCTGCGCGGGCGTCGCCGTCCGGCCCACACAGCAGGTCGGCGGCGAGGACGTCGGCGTCGGCGACGACGCGGGCCGGCGACGGCTCACGCATCGCCGTCCTCCGCCCGCCGCTCGTCGAGGGCCGTACGGACAGCGTCCACCGTGGTCTGGTAGTCCGTCGCGCGTTCGAACAGCGTCGCCCAGGTCATACAGGGGACAGTGCCCCGACGGGCAAAAGCCGTACCGTCTGTCGCCCGTCGGCCGTCCGTCTGACGGGCATTTATGAGGACCGGTAGCATTCCCCTCGATACGGGCGCGCTGCACGGCTGCAGTGGCTGTCGGTGACACTGCGTGCCATCCTATCCTCCCCAGGCGCGCCCGGACACCGCGATCCTCCCTTTCATATTCCACTTCCCCCCGGCTTCCGACGGAGGCGAGTGCTATCGACTGGAAAAGCCGCCGTCGAGACCCGGGCGCTCAGGCCGGTGCGTCGCCCCGGAGCGTCGCCCGGATGTCGTCCAGCCCGCCGGGGTCGGCCATGATGGCGACGCTGTCGCCGGGTTCGATTTCCGTCTGTGGCAGCGGAATCGTCATCGGCTCGTGGTTCTTGCCGTGAGCGTAGATGTGGGCGTCGCCGGGCAGTTCCACCTCGACGACCCGTTTCCCGACGAACGGCGAGTCCTCGGGGATGCTGATGCTGGCGACCGAGAGCTGTTCGGTCAGGTCGGCGAGGACGTTGAAGTCCCCGCCCAGCAGCGCCGTCTTCGCGCCGGCCGCGCCCAGCCGCTCGGGGTAGATAATCTCGTCCACGTCGGCGGCGTACTTCTCGTAAATCTCCTCGCGGTAGTCGGCGTCGATGCGCAGCACGGTCCGACAGCCGTGTTCCTTGCCAATCATGCAGGCGGTGAAGTTCGTGTTCAGGTCGCCCGTGAGGCCGCCGATAGCGTCCGCGGTCTCGATGCCGGCGTCGAGGAGGACGCTCTCCTCGTTGCCGTCGCCCTGGATGGTCTCGAAACCGGTCTCGGCGGCCCGTTCGACCTTCACCGGGTCGTTGTCGACGATGACGACTTCGTGGCCCTCGCTCTGCAGAATCCGTGCGGTCCGGATACCGACGCGGCCGTAGCCAACGATAACGAACTTCATGCCCCACGGTACGACGGCCACCATTAAAAATGTGAACGGGTGACAGGGTGGCGCGGTTACCCTTCAGTCGTCCCGGCTTCGTCGGTGTTCGCGTCCTCGGTCTCTTCCGCTGGCGGCTCCTCAGTTTCGTCAGCGGGTGGTTCTTCGGTTTCGTCAGCGGGCGGTTCTTCAGTTTCGTCGACCGGCGGTTCTTCAGTTTCGTCGACCGGCGGTTCTTCAGTCTCTTCCGCTGGCGGTTCTTCGGTTTCGTCAGCGGGCGGCTCCTCAGTCTCTTCCGCTGGCGGTTCTTCGGTCTCTTCCGCTGGCGGCTCCTCGGTTTCGTCAGCGGGCGGTTCTTCAGTTTCGTCGACCGGCGGTTCTTCAGTTTCGTCAACCGGCGGTTCTTCGGTTTCGTCGACCGGCGGTTCTTCAGTTTCGTCAACCGGCGGTTCTTCAGTCTCTTCCGCTGGCGGTTCCTCGGACACCGCGGACTCGATAGTAATCTCGGCGAACGCGCCGTCGTCACGCGTGAAGACGCTGTGGACGTACGTGCCCGGTTCGACGCCGGTCGTATCGACGGTGAACGTGACCTCGGTGGATTCGTTCGCGTCGAGGGTCACGGACTCGGCGGCGAGTGGCTCTCCGCCGAGTCGGAACTCGACGGTCTGTGTCGTGTTGAAGGCGTTCGGGTTGGCGACAGTCGCGTCGACGGTGACGTTGTCACCGGCGGCGGCGCTCGTCGGCGCGTCGAGGCTTTCCAGGGTGAACGAGTCGGAGACGGTGACCGCGGCGACCTGCCCGTCGTCGCTGGTGAAGACGCCGTGGCGGTAGTCACCGGGTTCGACGCCGGTCGTCCCGACGGCGAACTGGACGGTCGTGCTCTCGTCCGGGTCGAGCGTGACGAGCGTCCGGTCGACGACGGCACCGTCGAAGCGGAACGCCACGGACTCGGTCACCGTGGCGTTCTCGTTGTTCGTGACCGTCGCGGCCACGTCGGCAGTCGAGTTCGGCGCGACGCTCTCCGGCGCTGTCAGGGAGTCGACGGTGACTCCTGTGTTCCCGGCCTGTTCGAGTGGCGATTCCTGTTGCGCTGTCACGCCCGGTACGGCCCCGGCCTGTGCGGCGAAGCCCCCGACGACGACCAGCGCGGCGAAGACGGCGAATGTGCGAGTTCGTATCATGAGTTGGTCGGCAATGCGAACGAGGCAACGGCTGAGAGACACATAAACCGGAGAGACAGTTCAACGGAGCATAATAACCTGCTAAGCGATGCGCCTCTCTCGCCGGGTGGACAATCTGAGATTGAGCGACGGGATGTCGGTCGGTGAATCGTTTTGCCGGTGATTAAGCACCCGAGCGGTGGCGAACGAACGCCCGACGACGGTGGCTGGTTCGCCGAGTAATAGACGGGCCGCACTGTTCAGTGGCGCGGTGAGGTGCGGCGACGCGTCGCACCCGGTGGTGTGACGGGCCGTCGACGACACCCTTTCGACACCGGTTTACCCGTCGACAGTGGAGGATGCGATGAATATGCGCGTGACGTTCCTGGGAACGAGTGGGGCCGTGCCGACGACCCAGCGCAACACGAGCAGCATCTTCCTGAACCGCGACGGCGACTACCTCCTGTTCGACTGCGGCGAGGGCACGCAGCGACAGATGATGCGCTACGGCACCGGCTTCGCCGTCGACCACCTGTTCGTCACGCATCTCCACGGCGACCACGTCCTCGGGATTCCGGGGCTGCTCCAGACGTGGGACTTCAACGAGCGCGACCGCGCCATCGCCGTCCACACCCCGGCGGGCACGCGCGGGAACATCGAACAGCTCATCCAGGCCAACGGGACGACTCCCTCCTTTCCCGTCCGCATCAACGAGGTGTCGGCCGGCGACGTGGTTCTGGACCGGCCGGAGTACGAGGTCCGGGCCATCGAGACCGAACACCGGTGTGCCAGCGTCGGCTACGTCCTCGACGAGGACGACCGGAAGGGGAAGTTCGACCGCCAGAAGGCCGAGGAGGAGTTCGGCATCCCGCCGGGGCCGAAGTACTCGAAGCTCCACCGCGGCGAGGCCGTCGAACACGAGGGCGAGACCATCCAGCCGGAGGCCGTCGTCGGGCCGCCCCGTCCCGGCCGGCGGTTCGTCTACACCGGCGACACGCTCCCGACAGAGAGCGTCATCGAGGCGAGCGAGGGCGCGGACCTGCTCGTCCACGACGCTACCTTCGCCGAAGACCGGAAAGAGCGGGCGAAGGCGACGGCCCACTCCACCGCCCGGGAGGCCGCCGACGTGGCGCGACAGGCCGGCGCGTCGACGCTGGCGTTGACACACATCTCGACGCGCTACGCCGCCAGCGCCGACCAGTTGGTCGAGGAGGCCCGCGACGCCTTCGACGGCGAGGTCGTCCTCGCCGACGACGGGATGGAACGCCGCGTGGAGTTCCCGGACGCCGACGAGTTCCGATGAAATAGTGCAGCATTTATCCTTCGAAGCGATAGCGCAGCCATGACTCACCGATTAGTCCACGTCGGTCTGGGCGGCCAGGGCTCGACCTGGGCGACAGACGCGATTCCGCCGAACGTCGACGCCGACCGCATCGAGGTCGTCGCAGCGGTCGACACCGACCCCGAACGGCACGAACTGGCCGAACGAGAGCTCGGCCTCTCGCCCGAGGAGTGTTACACCGACCTCGAAACCGCGCTCTCGGAGCGTCCGGCTGACGTCTGTTCCATCGTGACGCCGCCGGCGACCCACGAGGCCGTGGTGGAGACGGCACTGGCCCACGACCTGCACATCATCTCGGAGAAACCGATTGCCGACACCCTGGAAGGGTCGGTCCGGATCGCCGAGAAGGTCAGCGAGGCCGGCAAGAAGATGGGGGTCACGATGAGCCACCGGTTCGACCAGGACAAGACGACCTTCCGGCGGGCCGTTCAGGAGGCCGGCGACGTCGACTACTTGACGGGCCGGTACACGGGCAACGTCCGCGAGCGTGGCTTCTACGCCGACTACGTCTACGAGATGTCGAACATGCTCCTGCTCGACGGCGCTATCCACCACCTCGACATCCTCGCGTCGCTGGTCGACGCCCCGTGTGAACGGGTGTACGCCGAGACGTGGACGCCCGACGAGGCGGACTACGACGGCGACTGCACCGGCTTCGTGACGCTGCACTTCGCCGACGGGACGCGCGCCCAGTACGAGGGCAGTTACGCCAACGCGACGACGCTGAACGGCTGGGGCCACGAGCAGTTCCGCGCCGAGTGCGCCGACCAGACCGTCGTCCTCGACCGCCGCGACGTCGAGCGGTTCCACGGCGACGACTACCGCACCGGGAACTTCGAGAGCATCGGCAGGGGCGACGGCGAGTCGGTGTCGCCCGCCGAGCGCCCCCACTGGAAGAACGCCTGGCTCATCGAGCAGTTCTGTGACTGGGTCGACGGCGGCGAGCCGATGCCGACGAGCGTCGACAGCGTCCTCGAATCGATGGCTATCGTCTTCGCCGCCATCGAGAGCAGCGAGACCGGCGAGGCCGTCGACGTGCAGGCGCTGCTCGACGACGCCCGCGCGAACGCCTAACGGTCGCCGCGGAACACGTCGCCCCGTGGTTCGTACTCCATCTCCTCGCAGACAGCGGCGGCCACGTCCGCGCCCCATTCGCGCTCGACGAGATGGACGGCGAGGTCCAGCCCGGACGTGACGCCGCCACAGGTTAGCACGTCGCCGTCGTCGACGACCCGGGCATCGACGACGGTGGCGTCGGTCGCCCGCAGGTCCTCGAGTGCGCCGCCGTGTGTCACCGCCTGGCGGCCGTCGAGCAGGCCGGCGCGGGCGAGCACCATCCCGCCGGTACAGACGCCGGCGACGGTCGCACCGCGGCCGTGTGCCGCTGCGACGGCGTCGGGCAGGTCGCCGCGTTCGGTCTCCGTCCACACGCCGGCCTCGCTCCGGTCGTTCCACCCGCCGCCGGCGACGACGAGCAGGTCCGGGGCGACGTCGGTCAGCAGGCCGTCGGGTTCGACCCGGAGCCCGTGGCTCGCGGTGACTCGCTCGGACTCGCGCACCGAACGAAGCGTCACGTCCCAGGACGCGCCGAACCGGGCCGCGTTCTCGAACACCTCGTAGGGGCCGATGGCGTCCAGTTCGTCGAACCCGTCGAAGCAGGCGATTGCGACAGTCTCCATGCTCACACCTGGGCCGACGGCGGCAAATAGTCCAGTGATACCGTGTGTCACGCGACCGGCGACCGCGAGGCCAAGAACGTGCTGGCCGTCTGCCGGGACCCGCGGAGCGACGACAACGACCTCGCTGTCCGCGTGTTCGCACCGTTCACGTGCCCGAGGACCCCGCGACCGGCTCCTCCAACGGCTGTCTGGCCGCGTATCTCGCCCGCCACGAGGGACTCGGGAGCCCCGCCGTGGAGGCGCGCGTCGAACAGGGGTACGAGATGGGGCGGCCGTCGCTGTTGCACCTCTCGACGACCGGCAGCGGCGAGGACATCAGCGTCCGGGTCGGCGGCAGCGTCGTCCCCGTCGCCCGCGGCGACCTGCTGTGAGCGACCGCGACAGCCCCGCTATCGGCACACTCATTTCGTCCCGTACACAACCGCGGGCCATGGAACTCGCACACACCGCAATCTGCGTCTCGGACCTCGACCGCGCGATGGCGTTCTACGGCGCGCTGGGCTTCGAGGAGACCAACCGCTTCACGCTGGACGGCGTCGAGAACGTCTATCTCGGCCGGGATGGCGACGGCGACCTGCAACTCCGCTACGACCCCGACCGGACCACCCCGGTCGCGCCGAACCGCGCCGACGTGGACCACATCGCGTTCACCGTCGACGACGTCGAGGGGACCTACGAGGCGGCCATCGACGCCGGCGCTGCACCCGTGGTCGAACCGACGGAAATCGACGCCGCCGACGCTTTCGTCGCCTTCGTCGAGGACCCCGAGGGGTACACGCTGGAGTTCTACCGCTGGCTCTGAGCGGGACCGCCGAGAGTGGGAGCGGCAGTCAGTCACAGAAAAACTCGCTCACGGCTCACGTCGTTCGCCGTTCGCGCTCGAGGTTCTCACGCCGCTCGAACCTCACGACGCCAGGACTGGGATTTGAACCGACGGCGAGACGGTCGCCTCGCTCCGCTCGGCGCTGCGACTCGCGTGCTCAAACCCCAGCAGTGTCGCATACCCGCTTCACGGATGCCGAGAACACGCTACGCGGTTCTCGACGGTATGTTCGCGGTAAAAGCGCCAGGACTGGGATTTGAACCCAGAATCCCGAAAGGGAACACGCTTTCCAGGCGTGCGCCTTACCGTTCGGCCATCCTGGCACGCGTTTCGAGAGTGCGAGGGCGGGCGATTAAGGGCTTTCGTTTCCGAACAGCCGCGGCTGCATGCGGTAGGACGCCAGCGTCGCCCCAATGCTGACGGCCACGGCGACGCCGGCTTTGGCCGAGAGCGACACCGGCGTCCCGGCCAGCAGTTCGTACCCCTGGACGAGGACCAGGAAGGCGAGGCCGCCGACGACGCCCCACAGGAGGCTGGCCTTCGTTCGCGGCTCCATCAGCGCCCTCCCCTCCGTATCGGCTCGGCTGGTGCGGTGCGTACAGGCCGTCGCATACCCGAAGCGGCGGTCGCCGCGGCTAAAACCCCGCCGGAATCAGAGCAAGAACGTGACGAGTGCTAGCACGAGGAAGACGACGACGAGGAACTTCGCGGCGCGGAAGCTCAGCCCGGCGACGCCACGGAATCCGGCAATCCCGGCGACCACGGCCAGCACCACGAGGACAACGGCGTAGTACAACAGCCCGCCACCGGACTGCAGCGGCACGGTCGCAGTCGATAGTACTGCGAGCGGGGGCGCTACCATCGGCCCCACCTGTTTCCGGGACGCCGGAGAACCTGAAGTGCAGTACTGTCGTGCAGTGTTGCCAGCGATGACATGGGCAAGCGTTCGACCCGCCACAGGGCCAGTGTTGTGCTTGCGAGGTGTGGTGGAAGCAGCCGGGAGTCGTCCCGTCGGGGCGCAACGGCGCAGTCGTTGATATGGCAAGCTCGGGCGGCTCGACGGGGCTTTCGCATGCAGGGTCCCGGCGTAGGCCGGTCGGTCAGACCAGCACGTCGACCTCGTAGCCCTCGTCGGCGAGCGCGTCGAGGAGCGCGTCGACGTGGTCGGGGCCGCGGGTCTCCAGGTCCAGTTCGACCTCGGCGGAACTCATCGCCACGTCGCGGTTGGTCCGGTCGTGCTCGATGCCGTAGATGTTGACCCGCTCGCGCGTGAGCACCTCGACGAGTTCCTCCAGCGCGCCCGGCCGGTCCTGGAGGACGGTCCGTATCCTGAGGTAGCGGCCGGTCTCGACGAGGCCGCGAATGATGACGTTGGTCAGCGTGTTCAGGTCGATGTTGCCGCCACACAGCGCGGGGACGATTGTCTCGCCGTCCGCGAAGTCGAACTTCTCCTCGGTGACGGCGGCCAGCGCGACGGCCCCCGCGCCCTCGGCGAGGGTCTTCGAGCGTTCGAGCAGCGTCGTCAGCGCGACGGCGATTTCCGAGTCCGACACCGTCACCACCTCGTCGACGCGCTCGCGGATGACCTCGAAGGTCTTCTCGCCGACGGTGCGGGTGGCGATGCCGTCGGCGATGGTCTCGACGCTGTCGCGTTCCACGCGGTGGCCCTTCCGTAGGGATTCAGCCACGCTGGACGCCCCCTCGGCCTGGACGCCGACGACCCGGATGCGCTCGTCTTTCCCCTCGAGCGCCGTCGCGATGCCGCTGATGAGGCCGCCCCCGCCGATGGGGACGACGACCGTGTCGACGCCGGGGAGGTCCTCGTATATCTCCAGGCCGATGGTCCCCTGGCCCGCCATCACCCGCTCGTCGTCGAAGGCGTGGACGTAGGTCCGGCCCTCCTCGCGTTCGAGTTCGTGTGCGCGTTCGGCGGCCGCGTCGTAGTCCCGGCCGTGGAGGACCACGTCGCCGCCGTAGCTCCGGGTCGCTTTCACCTTCGACACCGGGGCCCGTTCCGGCATCACGATTTTCGAGTCGACGCCGATTCGCGTGGCGGCCAGCGCGACCCCCTGGGCGTGGTTGCCGGCGCTCGCCGTGACGACCCCGGCGTCCCGCTCGGCGTCCGAGAGCGACGCGATGCGGTTGGTCGCGCCGCGTATCTTGAACGAGCCCGTGCGCTGGAACAGTTCGAGCTTGAGATGCACGTCTGCGCCCGTCATCGCCGAGAAGGTGTGCGAGTAGTCGAGCGGCGTGTGTCTGGCCGTTTCCGAGACGGTGTCCTGTGCCGCGAGCACGTCCTCAAACGAGAGCATGGCAGTTGCTATTCGCCGGATGCCGTTATACTGTCGGCTGACCGCGCGGTGTCGCCGGGACACACAGTGGTAACTACTCGGTGAGCGACCGGAACGAAAAGGGGGAGCGTGTGACTGCACGCGGGACGACGAACGCGAGTGACTTAAATCCCTTCGTAGCGCGGTGAAAGTGAAAGTGCAAAAAGGCGTACGGGTCAGGCATCTGTCCCGGCACCACGCCGACGGGTGGGCCCGGCGGGTCGGACAGAACTGTTTTACACTCGGTATCCCAGGAAGTAGTAGATGGACACCTGGCTGCGGCGGACGCTGGTGTATCTCGTCGCGCTCGCCGGCATCATTCTCGGCTACGCCGTCGCCTACGACTACGGGATGGCGACGTTCGAGAACAACCCACAGCCGTTCCTCCGGTCGCTCCGGGTCGTGGTCGAGACGTTCACCACGACCGGCTACGGCTCCGACGCGCCCTGGAGCACCACGGAGATGCGGCTGCTCGTCATCGTGATGGACATCACCGGCGTCGTCCTCATCTTCCTCGCGCTGCCGGTGTTGCTGTTTCCGCTGTTCGAGGAGGCGATGGAGACGACGGCCCCGAACACGGTCGAGAACGGGCTGGACGACCACGTCGTCATCTGCCAGTTCTCGCCCCGGGGCGAGACGCTCACGGCCGAACTCGACACCTGGGGCGTCGACTACATCGTCGTCGAACCGGACCGGGACCGGGCCAACGACCTCTACGAGGAGGGGTACGACGTCATCCACGCCGACCCACAGTCCGTCGACGGACTGGAGCGGGCGCGCCTGTCCTCGGCCCGCGCGCTCGTGGCCGACGCCTCCGACCAGGTCAACACCAGCATCATCCTCACCGCCCGCGAAGTCGACGAGTCCGTCCAGACCGTCAGCGTCGTCAAGGAGCCCGACCGCGCGAAGTACCACGACCTCGCCGGTGCCGACGCCGTCCTCTCGCCGCGGGGGCTGCTCGGCGAGAGCCTCGCGAGCAAGGTGACGACCGGCGTCTCGACGACGCTCGGGGACTCAATCGAAATCGGTGAGGACTTCGACATCGCCGAACTCCCGATTCACCGCGGGAGCGACCTCGTCGGGACGACCCTCGCGGACAGCGGCATCCGCGAGGAGACCGGCGTCAACGTCATCGGCGCGTGGTTCCGCGGCCAGTTCGTGAGCCCGCCCGACCCAGACGCCGAACTCGACGGCAGCACGGTCCTGCTGGTCTCGGGCACCGAAGGGCAACTGGAACAGCTCAAGGAGTTGACCCTCTCCAGCGTGCGCGGCTTTCGCCGCGGGGAGACGGTCATCATCGGTGCCGGCGAGGTCGGCCAGACCATCACGTCGGCGCTCACGGACGCCGACGTGCCGCACACGGTGCTCGACCGGAACGACGTGCCCGGCGCCGACGTCGTCGGCGACGCCACGGAGCCCGACGACCTGCGACACGCCGGCGTCGGTGCGGCCAGGACGGTCATCCTCGCGCTCTCGGAGGACACCGACACCGAGTTCGCGACGCTGGTCATCCGCGACCTCAATCCCGACGTCGAGGTCATCGCCCGCGCCGAGGAAAGCGAGAACGTCCGGAAGATGTACCGCGCGGGCGCTGACTACGTCCTCGCGCTGTCGACGGTCAGCGGCCGGATGCTCGCCTCGACGATTCTCGAAGACGAGGACGTCATCTCGATGGACCAGCAGGTCGAGGTCGTCCGCGTCGCCGCCGACGGGCTCGGGAACACGACGCTCGGCGACGCCGACGTCCGCTCGCGGACGGGCTGTACAGTCGTCGCCATCGAACGCGACGGCGCGGTGCTCACCGACCTCGGCCCCGACGCGACCATCGAGCCGACCGACAGGCTCGTCATCGCCGGCACCGACGACGGCGTGACGCGGTTCCAGTCGCTGTTCGGCTAGCGAGTCCGGGAACCGGCGGCGTCGCCCGTCGGACGCCCCTACTGGTACCGGCCCCGGCCCTCGATGTCGTCGAGGCTTGCGAACACCGCGTCGGCGTGGTCGCTCTCGGTCCGGTAGGCGTCTTCGGCGGCCGACAGCAGCGCCTCGGGGTCGTCCGCTGTCCCCGCGAGCGACTGGGCCAGCACGTGGAGGTCCATCGCGTGGTCCTCGGCCTCCTGCGTGTAGTAGCCCAGACCGAAGTCGATGAGGACGGTGCGGTCGGGGTGACCGCCGCGGGTCCCGACCCGGACGTTCCGCGTCGTCGGGTCGCCGTGGACGAAGCCGGCGTCGTGGATGCGGGCGAGCCAGCGGCCCACGTCCGCGACCCGCGGTTCGGACAGCAGCTCGCGGAGGTCCGCCTCGCCCACCCGCTGGAAGACGATGCGGGCGTCCTGTGGGTCCACGTCCCGAACCAGCGGCGTCGGGACGCCGTGACGGCGCGCCTCGCTGGTGAGGCGGGCCTCCTGTCTGGTGCGCTCGGTCCGGAGGCGCTCGTCGAGTCGCGGGTGGCGGTAGCTCCGAGACACGCGCTCTTTGACCACGCGGTCGCCCTCGAAGCGGACCGTCGCCTCCGCACCCTGGACCTCGGTCTCGGCCGCCCGATGGCGGTCGACGGACTCCTCGGTCCCGCGCCAGCTGACGGCCACCTCGTCGGGCCGGAAGTTCGAGTCGATACGCGAGTCCTCGATGGCGACGGTGTCGCCGGCCGCGTACATCTTCGCGCCCAGCATCGCTATCATCCCGGCGTTGTCACGCAGGAAGCGGTGTTCGGGCGCGTAGAACGCCGCGCCGCGTTGCTCGCACATCTCGCCGAGCATCCGCTGGAGGCGGTCGTTCTGACCGACGCCGCCGCCAAGCACCAACTCGTCGGCCCCGGTCAGCGACAGCGCCCGCTCGGCGACCTCGGTCAGCATGGCGAAGATTGTCTCCTCCATGCCGCGACAGACATCCTCGACCGGGACCCCGTCGTCGACGGCCTGCTTGGCGGCGCTCATGATGCCCGAGAAGGAGAAGTCCATCCCCTTGACGACGTAGGGCAGTTCGTGGTACTCGCCGTCACGGGCGTGCCGTTCGACCTTCGGACCGCCGGGGTGGGACCACCCGACGTGGCGGGTGAACTTGTCGATGGCGTTGCCGACGCCGGTGTCCATCGTCTCGCCTAGTACGCGGTACCGGCCGTTCCGGTAGCCCAGGATGTGAGCGTTCGCGCCGGAGGCGTTCAGACAGACCGGCGAGTCGAAGCCCGAGCGGTGGCGGCCCACTTCCAGGTGGGCGACCATGTGGTTCACGCCGACAAGCGGCACGTCGAACCGCTGGGCGACCGCCCGGGCGGCCGTGGCGACGATGCGCAGACAGGGCCCCAGCCCGGGCCCGCGGGCGAAGGCCACCGCGTCGATTGGCGCGCTGTCGTCCCCGTTGCCGGCCGCTCGCTCGTGGGCGTGCTCGATGGCCGTCTCGACGACGGTCGGGATGGCCTCGCCCATGTGTTCGGCGGCCTCGCGGGGGTGGATGCCGCCGCTGTCGGGCGCGTAGGCGTCAGTCTCGATGAAAACGTGGTCGTCGTCGGTCGCCCGGGCCGGGTCCGGCGTCTCGAACACCGCAGCACTGGCTGCCCAGGCGGTTCCCTCGATACCCAGAACGCGCATCGGGCGGCCTTACTTCCACTCGGTGTAGCCGCACTTCCCGCAGTGCTGGCGGTCCTCGTGCTCGGCGAGGACGGTGTCGCCACACCGGGGGCAGGTCTCGCGGTCGAGTTCGCCGTCGTTGTAGTACTCGTTGTGCGGCATCTATGCTTCCTCCGCCTCTTCCTCGCCGTCGGCGACTATCTTGTTGCGCTCGAGCATGTGGTCCTGCTCGACGTCGCGGGCGTACTCGGGGCTGTCGTAGACCTTCGCGTAGCCGACCGTCTTCCGCATGCCGAACTTGGTGTCGAGCTTGTGGATGACGACTTCCTCGGCGTCCTTGTTCAGCGTGGCCGCAAGAGAGTCGCGGACAGAGAGACGGGAAGGGGTGGCTTCGTCGTGGACGACCTCGAACCGGACGTCCGTGCGGTGCAACATGGGATTCTCGTCTTCTTCGATGATGTCGATATCCATGGTTCGTTGTCCGTATCTACCCGCCGAAGCGCGTAAAAGGATTTCGAAGCGGTTGACGCCGTCTCAGTCCGCGATTCCGTGTCGCCGCGTCCTGCCGCCGTCGGGCGGCCCCGCCGAGGTGTGGCCCGTTGCGTTCGCGTCCGAGCGAGAGCGGCCTACTGCTGGCCCAGCTGTGCCAGCAGGCGCGAGAGGTGGATTCGCTCGTTGGCGGCGTCGACGAGCGCCATGTCCGTCTCGCCGGCCAGCCGATGGACCTCGGCCAGCCGGGCCCCGGAGTAGCGCGACCGCGCCACGTCAAGCACGTCGTCGAGGACGTCAGACGCGCCGTACCCCTCGTCGACGAGCAGGTCGTCCAGCGTCGAGCGCGCGTCGGTAAAGCGTCCCTCCTCGGCCGCTTCGACCATCTGCTCGACCTGGTCGTCGGCCTCGACGGCGTTCAGCGTCTCGAAGGCGGCGTCCATCGTCACCTCGCCCTCCGCCTCGGCGGTCGTCTGGGCGGCCAGCACGGCCGTCCGGAGGTCCCCCTCCGCGTAGCCGGCGACGTACTCGATGCCGTCGTCGTCGTGGTCGACGCCCTCCGCGGTGACGATGTCCTCCAGCACCGACGCCGTCTCCTCGTGGGTCGGTTCGCGCATCACGACCGGGAAACACCGCGACCGTATCGGCGGGATGACAGCGGAGGGCTGGCGCGTCGCGATGACGAACTGCGTCGCCTCGTAGTACTGCTCCATCACCCGGCGCAGCGCCTGCTGGAAGTCCTCGCGCATCCCCTCGGCGTTGTCCAGCAGGATGGTCTTGTAGCTGCCAGACACCGGCGAGTAGCTGGCGGACTCCTTGAGGACGTGGTTGATGAGGTCGGCCTTCGAGGACTCGCGCCGGCGCTTGCTGTCGATGAACGACGCGAAGCGCGGGTCGTTGGCGACCTCTTTTTTCGTCATGTCGAACACGTCGGCGACATTGAGTTCGGTGAAGTCCGCGTCGGGGTTGTCGTGGACCTCCCGGGCGAACGCGCGGACGGCGGCCGTCTTCCCGCTCCCCTTCGGCCCGTGGACCAGGAGGTTCATCGGCTCCTCGATGGCCCCCTGGAGGTGGTCGCGGGCCTTCGGCTGACGAATCTCCGACAACTCCGGGGCGTGTGTCTCCGTCCACAGCGGCGCGTCCATCTGTTGACACCGGGTAGGCTCGGCCCCGACAAGTATCCCGCGGTCCGCGGGTTCACGGCGACTGTCGGCACAGTAGAACGGCATGGGGCGGTGACCGCCCCCGCTGTCGGCTCGCACGCAACGACCGAGACGGTCTGTTACGTGTCCATGCGCCGCGCTTCGGGCTGCCACCCGCACTCCACGCACTCGAACTCCCCGTCGGCTGTCTTGATTACCGGCTCGTTGCACTCCTTACACTCCAGCAGGGGATTGTGTGGCCGAGTAGACGGTCGAGGCATATGTTAACGTGATACACATTCTTCGGACATAACTGTTGACCCTACGTACCTAGAGCTCCCGGCAGGCCTGTCTGTGTGCCCCGTCTCGGCTGGGCCTGTCGGTTTCGGGTGATTCGAAGTAGGATTCGTCGGGCGAGAGCGAACACGCACAGAGCAACTGCGAACATCGGGCGGCAAACGACAGACGGGAGTGCGCCGGCCGGGAATTGAACCCGGGCTATTGCCTTGGGAAGGCAATGTCCTACCACTGGACCACCGGCGCGCGTCGTACCGGACTGTCAACAGCGGCCGCACTTGAACGTAGCGTTTTGACTGGACGCGCGTCCGAAAATATCACGCCGATAGATGGGTATTAGTTCCGCCCGTCCAACCAGTAGACATGGCAACGGCCGAATCCATTGTCCGTGCCGATGAGCCGCTGGACCTGACGTTTTCCGACGCCGAGCTGGAGGCGCACCGCGACCACATCACCTCGTTCATCGCGGACCAGGTCGACGCCGCCGGTGTCGACACCGTCGTGATGGGGCTGTCGGGAGGCATCGACAGCACGCTCGTCTCCCATCTGGCCGTTGAGGCGCTCGGCGAGGACGCCGTCCACGGGCTCGTCATGCCGAGCGAGGTCAACCGCGCGGACAACATGAGCGACGCCGAGCGGGTCGCCAACGACCTGCTCGGCATCGAGTACGACGTCATCGAAATCAATCCGCTGATCGACGCGTTCCTCGACGCCTACCCCGACGTCGAGGGCGACCAGCTCGCCGTCGGGAACCTCCGGGTACGCTGCCGGGCGGTGCTGAACTACCTGGTCGGCAACCACGAGGGGGCGCTGGTCCTGGGGACCGGCAACCGCAGCGAGGCGCTGGTGGGGTACTACACGAAGTACGGCGACGGCGCGGTCGACTGTCACCCCATCGCGGCGCTGTACAAGCAACAGGTCCGACAGCTGGCGAAACACGTCGGCGTCCCGGACGACCTCGCGGAGAAGACGGCAAGCGCCGAGATGTGGGCCGGCCAGACCGACGCCGACGAGATGGGGATGGACTACGACACGCTGGACTCTATCCTCGCTCTGCACGTCGACGGCGGCGTCCCGGCGGCCGCGACAGCCGAGCACGTCGGCGTCCCGATAGCCGCCGTCGAGACCGTCCGTGAAATGTACGAATCGAGCGCGCACAAGCGGGCGATGCCGCCGGGGCCGGACCCGCTGTACTGAGTCAGGTCATCGAACCGGGTTCTCCGGACCGCGACCCAGATACTCCGAGAGGAACGCGTGGACGGTCTCGGCGTCGTAGCCGTCCATCGTCAGCTCGTGTCGCCACGCCGTCACGACGTAGGGCGCGCTGGGGTCGTCGTTGGGGTTCGGAACGACGACGACGCTCCGCCAGGTGCCGGTGTGGACGCTGGAGAACTCCCTGAGGCTCGTTCTGGCTTCGGGCGATAGCTCGTCGGGGTCGTAGTAGACGACGACCGCGCCGTGTTCGAGCGTGTGGACGAGCGAACCGAGCAGCGGCGTCGCCTCGTAGAAGCCCGCACCCACCGTCGACCCGTAGTGTGTCCCGGAGAGCGGCGGGACCCGCTGGTAGTCGATGGCGCTGCCCTCCCCGACGTGGTTGGCCCCCCGGTCCGGGAACTGCTTGACGCCGGCCAGGCGGTCGCTGTCGCCGGTGTCGTCGAGCGACGACGCCTCGACACCGCTGGCCTCGACCGCCGAGAGCGGCTGTGCGCCCGCCGTCCCGACGAGGTCGGCGTCGCCCGAACCGCCGCCGCCAAGCTGGGTCACGTACGCCGTGAGCCCGATGGCGAACAGGACGACGACGCCGATGACGATGGGGCCGACCGGGAGGGCGGCCCCGTCCCCGTCGCCGGTGTGGGCCTCGACGCGCCGGCGGTCGATTGCGCCGAGTTCACCGCCGTGGGCGTCGGCGAGGTGGTCGAGGTAGGCGTCCTCGCCGTCGAACGATTCCGTACAGTACTCACAGTCGACCATTGCTGATTCGTATGCGAGGCGGCGTCTTGTACCCTTGCCTACTCGCGCTTCGCGGTGAGGTCGGCGAAGGCCTGCTGTTCGCGTTGCTCCTGTGTCTCCCTGTCGGCGTCGTCCCGTATCCGCGCTTTCAGTACCCGGAGCGCGTCGGCGTCGACGGCCGCGACCGCTTCGGCCACGGTCCGTGGTTCCGCGGTGACCCGCGAGACCAGCCCCATCCGCAGCGCCGTCTCGGCGTCGAGCGTGCGGCCCGACAGCGCGATGTCCAGCGCCTCGCCGGTCCCGACGATCTCGGGGAGCCGCGCCGTCCCGCCCCACGCGCCGAACAGCCCGAGTTTGACCCCGGTTTCGGCCAGGGTCGCCTCGGGCGTGGCCACCCGGATGTCACAGGCCAGCGCCAGTTCGACGCCGCCGCCCCGCGCCGCGCCGTCGATGCCGGCGACGACGGCCCCGTCGTAGGATTCGAGCGCCCGGGCGACCCGCTGGCCCAGCGCCGCGAACGACTCGGCGCTCGCCGCGTCGAGTGCCTGTACCTCGTCGAGGTCCGCGCCGGCACAGAACGCCTCGCCAGCGCCGTGGAGGTACAGCACCGGCTCGGTCGCTGCCTCGACCGCCGCTTCGAGGTCACGTAGCGCCGCGCTGGTGAGGGCGTTGCGCCGGTCGGGTCGGTCGAGCGTCAGGGTGCGGATACCGTCGCCGCTCGTGGTCTGTACCATGCCTGCTGTGACTCTGTGGTTTCCAAAGGTCTTTGCCCTTCCCGTCGCTAGACCCTCATAATGGAGGAAGTGGCGGCAGTTCGCCGAGCGGCGTTGGCGGCAGTCGACGATGTCGAGCCCGACCGGCTTCACGGTCGCCTCGACGCTCGCCTCGAGGACGCGTCGCTGGCACCCGGCGTCCTGACGCTCGTCAGCGCAGGCGCGACCAGCGACCCGCCGGTCGACCTGGGCGACGGCGTCGCCGACCGCGCCGCCGGCGTCCAACTCATCTACGAGGGGCTCTCGCTGACCCGGCAACTGGCTCGCGACGACCCCTGGGTCACCGGCGACCGCGACACGGCCGACCTGGACATCCTCATCGCCGACATCCTCGTCTCCCGTGGCTTCTACCTGCTGGCCAGGACCGAGGCCGCCGACGCCGCCGTCTCCGTCGTCCGCTCGTTCGGCCACGACCAGACGGTCCGCCGGACGACCGACGACGAGAGCCTCGACGCCGCCCTCGAAACCGACATCCTCGAACTCGCGGTCGTCGCCGGGGCCACCGCCGCCGGGGTCCGGCCCACCCCGACGCTGCGCGAGTACGCGACCGAACTGGCCGCCGACGGCCTCCCGTCCAACGCCGAGTTGCTCGCCGAGGACGTCGCCGACGCCCTCCGGGCCCGTGCGGGGGCCGAACAGCCCTCCGGCGACGGGACCGAGGCCGCCGCCGACCACTGAGACGAATCGACATACCGGCCCCGAATCGAAACGACTTTAGACAATTGCCGGATACACACTGATGCGTGCCTGGGTAGCTTAGCGGTAAAGCGCGTCCTTGGTAAGGACGAGACCCCGGATTCAAATTCCGGCCTAGGCTTAGCGGGGTTACACGGTTTCTCTCCCCATTTTACGCTGCTCTTATGAAAGAAACCAATGGTACTCAAGAACGCGCCCTTTTACTACACGGGCACCCCGACGCCGTCTTGCGATTCGTATAGTTGTCAGGACACTATAAAATCCGCCACCTCGCCGTACAGCGATTCGAGTTTGGAGGATGGTCTATGAACCCGACTGACCCCCTCGACAACCTCGGCGGTGGGGACACGATGAGCGGGGAGATTCCACCCGCACCCGAGGACTACGAGTTCACCTACCCACTCGTGAGCCGACGCTCCGAGGAAGACCTCGGGGAGTTCGGGATGAATATGGTGGACGACTACCGCGACTTCAAGCACGAACTCCTGTCGTGGCTCGCTCACTACGGAAAGCACCCCGAGAAGCGCGAGGGGCTGGCAGACTCGACGCTCGAATCCACCCACTACAAACTCGAAACTGCGTTCCGTTGGCTGTGGCAACACGAGAACCAGTACACCACCTCGTTCACGCCCAACCACGCAGACAAGTTCATTCGCGTGCTGAACCAGTCGAAGGGGATGATTGACTCGACGGTTCTTCACCACGCGAAGGACATTAAGCGACTGTTCAAGTTCTACAACCACGCGCGTGGGAAGGACTACGAGTGGGACGTGGAGGTGGAACTCTCACAGTCGAACGGTGGGGACGAACGCGACTACCTCCGACGTGCGGCGTTCGAGCCGCTGTATCAAGCCGCGCTCGAATACTCCTCGGTCAAGAACTACCATTCGGTGACACCCGAGGAGCGTGACCGGCTCAAGATATTCGTCTCACAACGACTCGGTATCCCGAAAGAGAAGGTTGGCCCTGAGGAGTTCAAAGAGGCGAACTCGTGGAAGTACCCCTCGATAATAGCGACCACGCTGGACACCGGACTCCGACCCATCGAAGTCGGACGCGCGAAAGTCTCGTGGGTGAACTTGGAGGATGAGGAGTTGAACATCCCAAAAGACGAATCCACCAAGAACGACGCAATCTGGAACTGTTCCCTCAAGAGCCGGACGGCGAAGACATTGGAGCGGTGGCTCGATGAGCGCGCGTCTCTCACCAAGTACGACGACCGAGATGAGTTATGGCTCACGCAGAAAGCAACACAGTACGGGTCGAAGTCGTGTAACGCTCTGCTCCAGCGACTCATCGAGAACGGGGACGTTCCGATTCCCGAACACCAAGACGTGACCTTCTATTCCATTAGGCACGGAACGGCCACATATTGGGCCAACCACGTCGGGCCACACCACGCCCGCGAACAACTCAGGCACTCATCGCTCCAGACAACGATGAAATACCTACACTCGGACGCGGAAACGCGCAACAGCGCGGTGGAACAAATCTGGTAGGTCGGTCACTCAATCGGCGGTCGTAGGTCACGCCAGCGAAAATCAGCCGTCTCCTCATTTTCGAGTTCGACGCGAAAAATCACGTCGTCCCGTTCGTCGCCGGTCACTTCCCCGGCTTCGTCTTCCAGCACGTCCACGACCGTCCCGTGTAGCCCGTGGTATCGTTCGTGGTCGGGGTCGGTCGCATCAGGTATGTCCACCCGCACGCGGTCGCCCGTGGTGAATCTGCTCATTCGCGTTGTAACGCGATGAGGCGGGGGCGAAGTTAGTCCTTCCTGACCTCCGTCCACTCGCACCCACACGCCTCACAGGTGTAGTGTTCCTTTGTAACGGTCGGCTCGTCCTTCTCGAACATCCACACGTCGCTGTCATCGCCACAGCGCGGGCACGGTTCCTCTGTCTTCCAAGCGACGGGCATCGGATTACTCGTCGCGCTCCTTTCGCTGTTCTATCTCTTGCTCATAGACCCGGTCGGGGTCAGGTTCCGTCTCGGGGTCGCTGTCCCCAATATCCCCGAGGTGTGCGGGGTCGCGTTCAAGAGCCATTATCGTTCCTCCGGTAACTCGTAGCACGCAAAGCAGGGAAGTGAATCAGCGTCCGGCCCCGGACACCACTCCTCGCCGTTCGGACACTCGCGTTCGGCTTCGATGAGGGCGGGCGTGTCATCGCGTGTGTCCTCGGGAGATTCAAACGACTCCCCGGCTTCCTCACCGACGACACCCCCATCTGTTACGGCGCGAACGGGGCTTCGAGCGGTTTGTAGCCCGAGGTGGGAATCTATCGCGTCGGTGTCGGCCCACAACGGGATGGCCGTCTCCCCGGTCGCGTAGTGAACACGTCGCTCGTGTTTACATCGTTCATCGGATTCGAGATTGTAGTGCGCGTCGGGACAATCGCATCGGCCCTCGCGTGTGTCAACGAGGTATTCCGAGCCGCTTTCCGAAACAACGAGGTACAGGTCATCAGCACCTTTCACTCTCCCCGTCTCGGGAAGGACGGTCATCTTCTCGGTCAGCGCACGAACGGCTCGCTTCGGCAGGTCGGTGGGGTTTTCACCCGTTGGATTGCTACGTTGCATTGGCTTTCTGGCACCACAGAAGGCCACCGTCCGGCGCTCCAACGCCGGGCGTTTTCCGAACTCCACGCCCCGAGGGAGGCGACCTTCTCACCTATTCCTACGACGGTACTTGTGATAAGTCTTCCCGTTGTATCTCGAAGGAATAGGAGAAAACCTATCCCTCGCCCGCGTGTACGTACAATTATGACCAACGACACATCCCGTCCGCGAGGAGAGGGGGGAGAGTACGTAGAGGAGATAACTCCCGAGGATGCCCTCGCGGTTTTCACAGACAACGAACCACTCACGGCGAAAGAAGTCGCGGAAGAACTCGGCGTAGTTCGACGGACAGCCTACAACAAATTGGACAAACTCAAAGAACGGGGCGACCTCCGAAAGAAGAAGGTCGGCTCACGAGCAGTAGTCTGGTGGCGACCGGAGTGAGCAAACGAATCAAGAGCGCGATGAGGCCGGGCGTAAGTTCTGCGGTGGGTTAGAATCCATCAGAACCTTAGGGATATTGAAGTACACAGCAGAACCCCACACTTAGCCTCTATCCCCGCCTCATCGCACCCCAACTTGTGAACTACACTACGGTCGGCGCGCGCCGGTTAGCACACGCGGGGCCGAAGCGCGCACACAGTATAGTTGCCCCGTGAGAGAAATTTCTCTATCAGAGATGCAATTTGGGGGTTCACACGCCTCGACACCGCTTCGACAGGAGAGGAAATGCGAGAGAGATAACTCTCGACAAACTCCCGATTTTTCGACATAGCGAGTCTGGAAGACCTGAGTCTATGGGGCCTACAAGAACGCGCAAATTCACCTTCTTGTGCCTACGTAAGTTTGCTCCTGAGCGGCCCGGGGACGTGGTGCAGGAGTTAGAGTGAATAATATAATAAATATTGGATATTAAGAAATCTGTTATTTTTGTTTATCGCTCTCCTCGATGCGTTTACCACCTCTCGGGGAAGCGCGACGAGGGGCGCGGAGGTCGGGCCGAACGTTCACGGCTATACTCAACGTGTTGCAAGACAGTTCGCCAATCTACGGGGGATTACACAAGAAACCACCAACTCGTGTAGACACTCTCCATAGGTTACACTCACATAGTCCAGATTAGAGTTAGCATCACAGGTCTATACTGTGGGCAATTCACATTTCAGTTCAAGTAGTTCAACTCACAGCAAAGATTTGGTACGAATCCCTGCCTCATCGTAGATAAACTTACGAATGAAACATAGGTAGCCTCACTCTATAGTGGCCCATTAGATGCACCACATCGCAGGGCGCACGCGTGGGGCGTGCCGCAACACGACCAGAGAGGGCGTGCCACAATCGCGTCTAAGCCCACTCAGCCATACGACAAGTTGCTGTGGATGTTTGAGGCACCGAGGAAGGGGAAGTATCCTCTCGGTCGAAAGATTGTCTCAGGAACGACACAGTACCATCTGGAGAGATTCTCACCGATGCGCTTGGAGCGAGGACGATGCGTAGTTCGACACCCCTGACTCCCCACCCATCTTCTCGTCAATCCTAAGCACTCTGATAAGCCGGTGGGCAACTTTCGTGGGTGGCTGAATACCTTTCATCAAAGAAAAATGAAACCGCGTAGGGAGCCGCACAGAGCGTCCTGTGACAGAGTGATTTCAAGCCGATTTCGGGGTAAATCAGGAACACCACCGAGAGCCACCGATTGAGTGGGGTGAGAGAAGCCACCTGTGGCCTCATACGAACCGAGAGGGCGTTTCTGATAACTCCGAGAGGGATACATCATATCAAGAAAATAAACCGCTCTACGAGCCTGCTCTGCGTTTCGGGTGCTGTCAGTAGGAACCCAAGGCCCGGATTCGTGAAATCCAGAGGTGATAATTTACTAAATTTATCTGGTATTTTTGGCACTATTCACTATTTGCTTATGTATTTTCAAGTCATTTGCCCCTCATCTCGCAACTCACTCACCTTTTTGACGAGTGAACGAATGGAACTGATTAATGCCGGACTCCTCCGCTCTCCACGACTCCATTCGTTCGATTGCCGAACAAACGGACGAAGATATGAGCGAGCGCGACGTAGAGAATCTGTTTCTGGAACGCGGCTTCTACGATGCGCTCGACTACGAGGGAACAGGAACCGACCTCCGAAGCGAGTTTACACTTCCCGACGACCGACGCCCGGACTACATCACTCTCGACTCGAACGAAGCCGTGACTGCGGTGTACGAGTTCAAAACCACCGGGCGCGACCTCCCACCTCACGAATCGCAACTATTCGGGTATATGGAGTTCTTGCGGGCTGAGTACGGGGTTCTAACCAACGGCGAGGAATTACGCCTCTATCGACGCGGCGAAGACCGCCCCCTCATCGCGGCGTCGATGGCGTCGATTACTGAGAGTGATGCCCGCGACCTCGTGAGTGCGCTCCAGAAACGCGAGTTCGACCTCACGAGTGCCGACGACGTGAATCAGTTCCTCGAAGACCTCGACCCCATTCCGCTGGACGAACAAGCGGAACTCGGACAGGAACACTTCTTCGACACCTTCCGGCTCGAAGAAGGCAGTCCGTTCGCCGACCTCGTGACGGGGCTAATGGACTTGCTCGAAGAACTCCGCGATGAGCAAGAGGCGAAGTTCGTCAAGGGGGCCTACGACTTTTGGGAAGCGACCTACGCGAGCGAGCCGGACGAGGTACCAGATTCGTGGGAGCCGTTTATAGACGGGAATCAGTCGCTACGGGACTTTATGTTCTGTCTCGAAAGCGGCCACGCCCTCCTCGCGCGGCTCCTCTTGGCGAAGGCCACGGAAGACCACGACTTCTTCGCCGGTACCGGCTACGAAGGGATGGACGACTACTTCCGAGGCTTACAGGGCTTCGGTCAGAGTATCAACCTTGACGCGTTCCCCGTCGCCGCCGACAACCTCATCGACGATATGCAGGAGCAGTTAGTTGAAGGGCTGTTCCAAGACGACATTTTCGTGTGGTGGACTGACGGCTACGCGGAAGAAATATCGCGGGGACACGAGACTGGTGCGAGTCAGTTCGAGGCCGTGGCGACTGGTCGCGGTGATGAGGGCGGCGTGACCCGTATCAGTGAAGCCACCCGCAATCGCTTCAGCCGAGCCGTCGCAGAGGTCTTCTTCAACGTACTACGGTTCGACTTCGCCGACGTAGAAGGCGACCTCCTCGGCGACCTCTATCAGCGGTACTTCGACCGGGAAACCCGAAAAGCACTTGGAGAGTTCTATACTCCACAGCCGGTGGTTGACTACATTATGGATGGAGTTGGGTACGAGCGTGGTGTCTCGAACGAGCGCCTTATCGACCCGTCCTGCGGGTCTGGAACCTTCCTTGTCGAAGCCGTCGAGCGTTATATACAAGAGATTGAACGCTATGAAGACGACCCAAACTGGAAAGAACACCTCCAAGACCTCTGTACCCGCCCCCGCGTCGTCGGACTCGACATTCACCCCTTCGCCGTCCTGATGGCACAGATTCGGTTCGTCGTCGCAATCCTTCCCGCCTACCGCGAAGCGAAGCAGTCCCATCCCGACTACACCATTCGACGGCTCCCCATCTACCGGACGGACACCCTACGCAACGAGCGTGAACTGACCGGGGCCGACCTCGGCGACGACGGCTCCCGACAGATGACTTTCGACGCGATGACCGAGGACGAGCAGGACGTGAGGATTCCCGTTCCACTTCCCGTGGAAGTTGATGAAGATGAAGCCGCCGAGACGGAAGATGGGTTCCTCGTCCGTCGCGTTCGGATGCCGCTGTTCGATACGATTCAATTGGAGACGGGTGTGAACAACTTCGGGGAGTATTTCGCGGCTCTACAAGGGGTACTTGACACCGTCAAAGACCATATGGCCCTCGCGGAGGAGTTCGGTGGCGACTTCGATTGGACGTACCAGAGCGGCCTTGAGGAACGAATCAACCAACACACCGAACGGGAATATTCGGGCGTGGAGGAGTTCTTCGCCCCTTACGTTGATGATATGCTTGAGAACGTTCGGTATCTCAAGGAAGAACACAACGACGGGCGGCTGTTCAAGATGTTCGAGGACACCGTGCTGGCGCTCGTCGTGAAGAACTATATGGAGTACGACTACGTCGTAGGCAATCCCCCCTATGTTCGTGTCCAACACCTTCCCGACCGGCAGAAGGAGATGCTTGACCGACTCTATGATTCCCCCTCTGGAAACTACGACATTTACTGTGTTTTCTACGAGCGTGGGCTGGAGTTTCTGAAAGAGGAAACGGGGAAACTAGGATACATTACCTCAAATCAATTCCTGCTAACAGACTACGGTGAAGGAATCAGACGCGTACTGCTTGAAGAAGCGGCGATTGAAGAAGTATATGATTTCAGAGATTCGGGTGTCTTTGAGGACGCCGCTAATCTCCCGGTGATTCTCTTTGCTCGTGATGAGCCGGATGACGAAGTACGACAAGAAAACCAGATTCGATGTTCCCGAGTCAAATCCAACATCACCGAACATAGTCAGAATAGACTTGACGAGGAGGTTGTCGAATCCATACGTGAACATCGAGACGAATCGAGATATAGTGACCAGTACATCGATATTTTTGATTTCCCTCAAACGAAGTTAGATTCCCAATTCTGGTCATTAATGCCACCCGAGGAGTTGGAGGTCTTCGAGAAGTTAGAGAGACAGCAAAATTCCACATTAGGCGAAGTGACAACATCTATCTCCTCGGGGACTCAGACAAGTGCAAATAAGGTTTACATCGTTATTCCACAGGATGCAGACCGAATTGACCCGTCGGATTCTGGTGAAACTGTTACTGTAGTTCCCCTTGGTGAGGAGCAGGAGTATGAGATTGAAACAGACTTACTCAGACCGTGGTTACAGGGTATTGATGTTCAGCGGTGGCGTGGGGATTGGGCAGGTCAGCACGTAATATTCCCATATCATATAGAAGAAAATGAAGACGGTGAACCAGACCCACAACTCTATCAGAAAGAAGAACTGAGTGAACAGTTCCCAAAAACGTGGGACTTCTTTAAGGAATTTGAAAATAAACTCCGAGGGCGAGAAGGAGGAAGATGGGAGAACAGCGATGTGTGGTGGGAGTTCGGCAGACCTCAGAACTTAGAGAAGTTCCGGCTACCAAAAATAATCAATGCAGATATGGCTGGAAATGCTCGATTTATGATTGATGAGAAAGGTGTGTGGCATTTCAAAACACCCTATGGAATATATCTTGAATCTGACTTACAATCGAAGACAGAACGTGTCGCCTGTCTCGTCAATTCCAAAACTTTGGACTTCTACCTCAAACATATCGCCCCGATGCTATTAGGCGGAAAGTATCGGTATCAGTCCCGCTATCTTGAAGAACTCCCATACGCGGATATACGAAGTGGAGACATACCGGAACGCCTCGATGAGGCTGTTAAGCCGATTTTGAACGCTCTGGATACACAGAACAAGACTGGCAGATTCCCTGAGGCCTACCTCGGTGACTTCGACGGCGAACTCGACTACATCACCTACGAGTGGCAGACGCGTCGGTATCCAGTCAACGCCGAAGTGCAGGGAGACGTGGAGGGCGACTTCACGGTACAGGCAGGACGGTCGGACGTAATCAACGACCCTGCGATGTACTCCGACGACCGTGAGGCCCGGAAACGCCGCGCCGAGTACGTCCACGCCGCCGTGGATGGTCGCAACGTCAAGAGTGGTGAGGAAACGACCATTCCCATTCCCCGGAGTGACGATGGCGTTGAGGAACTGCTGAGCCGTCTCGATGACGACCGCGATGAGGTGGCGGCAACGAACATCGAGGAACTGGAAAGAGAGATTGACGACGCCGTATATGACCTGTTTGACCTGACCGAGGACGAGCGCGAGGTCGTGGAGGACTACCTCGAAGTGTTCTGATTACTCTGCCCCGTCATCGGATTGCCACTCGCACAAAAACTCTATAGTTAGCCCAACTTCCTCTGTAAGGTCACGAAGACGAGTCTCCTTACCTGTTGTATTGAGCGAGGTGTGAAGGAAATAGCCGTTCGTCAGTTCGTATGGGCGTCTCATCTCCTCGCCGTTAGGGTGTACTGGTTCGTTGTTGATAGAGCAGTTCTTCCGGGCGCGAGGTGGAAAGTGCGGAATTTCGAGTTCATCAATCAGGTTGTACTCCTCTATCAGAAAGTCCACCGCCGCGCCCATATTCTCCTTCTGCTGTGTCTGAATCTCTGTACTATCTCTTGGTATAATCGTGCCATCAGAGAATCGCACGACGTAGCCCTGTCTATCCTTAATTTCCCCTCCGTCGTCATTGGGTGATGTACTGACTGCTTGTTGTGGATTCGCGCCGTCATCTACATTTTCGGAGGGTTTCTCACTTACAAAGTGTCGCTGTTCACGGAGTATAGAGACAAGATTCTGCACGAACTCCCGAGATTGTCCCTCAAGGTCTATGGTGAGTTCTCCAACATCACTCTCCACCGCTTCAGTAACGGACTTGGTAATGTTGTCTTCGTTTTCTTGCAGATAACGAATTGCCCGATTCGTCTGCGCAACCTGCTCGGCTATTTCGTCGGATTTTCCCGACCGTATCGATTCCTTGGTCAGAAGTTCCAACACGTTCGGGTTCTCGGCGAGGTCATCGAGGTCAAATTGAACGACAGATACCTCCTCACCGCCGTTCTGGTGGCGGTTTTTTGTTAATACCTCAAAGGACTTCCCGTTAGTCAGAATCCCCCAATCCACATCCAGTTCCTGTCTCATATAACTCCGCAACTGTTGCACTTCGCTATCTGTGAGTGTGGCGCGAACTGGTTTGGCTTCAACGAAGGCTACTGGTGAATCGCCCACAAGGAGAGCGTAATCAACGTGTGTACTGCCCGATGCCATTGGGACTGTGTACTCCAGCGCAACTTCGGTAGAGTAGAGATTCCAGCCAAGAAGTTCGAGGAACGGCTGAACGAGTTTAACCTTCGTGTTTTCCTCGTCCATTTGCGGTGATGACTCAATGAGTTGCTGACACCGCTGGACATATTCGCTAATTTCGTCCCTTTCCATTACAAGTCTGTGCGTAACGAGTGGTTTTAAAAGATGGTGTAAACGGAACAGATTCGTGAGGAAAGGTTCTGATTCACTATCCACACCGACGCTAAACATCACGAGATGTTACTCCGATACACTCGGAACGTCTCGCCGCCTCATCGTACCGGATTGTTTGTTACGCCACTCTAATTAGCGAAACAGACTGGTCTTGGTTCGGCATATGCGGGTCTAACCGGGTGTTCTTTAAGTGTGGCATTAGTATGACCTCGTAAGAGCAGTCGAAGTGGGAAGATAACCGGCAAATTCCCCCTCAAAACGCCTGATTCAGGGTAGCGGCCCTGCGCGTCCTTGGTAAGGACGAGACCCCGGATTCAAATTCCGGTCGAGGCTTCTCACGCGAACTATCTGCGCGGAGTCCCATCTCCGCACGACTCTTGTGTGCATGTGAAAGGACCGTTACCGCTCGGGCTCCTCGGCCAGCGCTCTGTCCCGCAGTTCCCGGCACTTCTCGCCTTTGACGGTCAGTTCGGGGACGGCGGTCGGTTTGCCGTCCTCGATGGCGACGAAGGTGGCGTAGGCGCTGGTGGTCTGTTCGGTCTCGCCGGTTCTGGGGTTCTCGCGCGAGACTTCGATGCGGACGCGGACGCTCGTCCGGCCGGTGGCGTAGGCGTAGGACTCGACGAGTGCGGTGTCGCCGATAGGGATGGGGCGCTCGAAGTCGACGCGGGACATCTGGGCGGTCACGCAGGTCTCCCGGGCGGCCCGCATGGCCGACATCGCCCCGATTTCGTCCATCCACTTCATGACGATGCCCCCGTGGGCGCTCTCGTAGTTGTTCGCGTGGGTCGGCTGGACGCGTTCGCGGTTGACGATGTGCGTGTCGGCGACGGCTGGCATACCTCTCCGTAGCGCGTGTCGCGGGAAAACGGTGTGGGGCGGCGTGCCGGGGACGCGCTCGTTCTGTCCCCGCCGGCGTCTCGACCGGCTTACCCGGTGAACTGGTGGTATTCGAGGCCCTTGTGCTTCATCTCGTTGTGCTTGCGTTCGAGGAACGAGTACACGGAGCCGTGTGGCGCGCCGTCGAGAATCATCTCGGCGGCCTCCCGGACGGCGTCGACCTGCTCGGGGCCGCCGATGATGCCGAGCGTCGACCCGTAGATGACGACGGCCGCGCCGGAGAGTTCCTGCATCAGCTCCCGCGTCCGGCCGTTCTCGCCGATGAGCCGGCCCTTCTGTCGGCGGAAGTCGTTCTTGTTGCGGGAGGCGGCCTCGATGTCGATGAGTTCGAACATCATCATGTCGTCGTCGAGCAGCGCCAGCGCGTCGTCGGGCGCGAACCCGCGGCCGATGGCCTTCACGATGTCGGGGCCTTTCAGCGCCGTCACGGGGTCGCCCACGGTCTCGACTTTCACCGTGCCGTCCTCGGAGTCGATGTCCAGTCGGACCTCTGCGCGCTCCTCTATCTCGCGCATGGTCTCACCGCCCTCGCCGATCAGCACACCGATACGGTCCTGCGGAATCTTCACGTGTTGCATAAGTATACCTCCTTTTAGGAGGGTCTGCCTGTTTAAAACTTCGGCGTCGGTCACGTCGTCTACTCCTCGTCGCGGCGGTCCGCGGGGGTCCCCTGCGGGACGGCGTCGTCGTCGCTGCCCGGCGCGGTGTCCTCGTCGTCCTTCGGGGTTGCATGCTCGCGGACGTACGCGAGCAGGTCCTCGGGCGTGGTGTCGACGCCCTGTCTGGCGAAGAAATTGGCGACGTTGCGACAGTCCCGTTCCAGGAACTCGTCGGCGTTAGGGTGGTGGATGGTCACCGCCTGCCCGAGGTCGATGATGTACAACTGCCCTTCGTGGAAGACGATGTTGTACTCCGAGAGGTCGCCGTGGACGAGGCCGGCGTCGTACAGCCGGCGGGTGTACTCCTTGACGACTTCGTAGGCGGTCTCGGGGTTCTCGATGTGGACCTCGCTCAGGCGCTTGCTGCGGCCGTCCTCGGTCCCGAGGTACTCCATCACGAGGACGTTGCGCTCGACGGCGATGGGCTCGGGCGTCCGGACGCCGGCCCGGCGGGCGCGTTTGAGGTTCGAGGACTCCTTGCGGACCCACGCGGTGACGACCTTCTTCTTGTCCGAGCCGATGCCCTCGAAGCGGGGGTCGCCGTCGAGGTAGCCCCGCATGTCCTTGAAGTCGGAGGCGTTGATGCGGTACACCTTGACGGCGACCTCCGTGTCGCCGGACAGCGCGGTGTAGACGTTGGCCTCCTTCCCCGTGGAGATGGGGCCGCCGAAGGCGTCGATGTGGCCGTCCTGGACGAGCTTGTACAGCGCGCCGTAGGTGGCGTCGTCGAAGACGCTGGCCTCGACCTTGAACTGGTCGGCGTCCTTGATTCGCTTGCGGAACTCGCTGAACTCGCGGTCGCGCTTGCGCGCGATGCGGTCGGCCTCCGTGTCCGAGACGTCGAGCTCCTCCCACTCGTCGCCCGGTGCGTCGGCCTCGTCAGTGTCGAGGAGGCCGAACTGCCCCTCGGTCACGCTTGCGCCCCCGTCTGCGCCGCGGCAACGAGCATACGGTCGTTACTCCTGGATGTGTCCCTCCTCGCGGAGCTGGTCGGCGTCCTGCTTCTCGTAGCGCCAGGTGATGTCGGCCTTCTCGTCCTGCCAGTCCCACGGCTCCACGAGGACCACGTCGTCCTCGCGTATCCAGATGCGCTTTTGCATCTTGCCCGGAATCCGGGCTGTCCGCTCGACGCCGTCCATACAGCGTACCTTGACGCGGTTCGCGCCGAGCATGTCCGTGACGACGGCGAACACCTCGTCCTCTTCGGGCATCCGCAGGTTCTTTCTGCTGTCGTTGTCGCTCATAGTCGGTACTTCGACGGGGAGAGGTTTAAGGTTTGGAAAAGTCGAACCGCGAACGGGGTCCGAAGTCCCCGACACGGGGTGGGACAGACGCCGGGGACGGGAACGACGGCGATGGCTCAGTCGGCGCCGAGACGGCCGACCCACGCGCAGTCGGTGCAGGTCTCGATGCCCGTCGCGGTGGTCGTCTCGCCGCGACAGCGCGGGCAGACGGTACCGGCGGGCGCGGCTCCGGCTTTACTCATCGGTGATGATGTCCGCCGACAGACCCTGTGCCATCTCGATGTCCTTGGAGTTGTTCAGCGTCCAGGCGGTGCGCTCGGTGACGGCCTCGATGACCTCGCGGCCGCTCGGGAGGCCGTTGCCGGACTTCTTGACGCCGCCAAACGGCAGGTGGACCTCCGCGCCGATGCACGGGAGGTTCCCGTAGGCGAGGCCGATTTCGGCCTCGTCGCGGAACTGGTTTATCTGGCGGTAGTCCTCGGAGATGATGGCCCCGGCCAGCCCGTAGTCGACGCTGTTGTGCATCTCCAGAGCGCGGTCGAAGTCGCCCGAGTACTCCAGCAGCGCGACGTGGGGGCCGAACACCTCCTCGTTGATGCAGCGCAGGTCCTCGTCGTAGTCGATCTCGTAGACGAACGGGCCGACCCAGTGGCCCTCCTCGTGGCCGTCGGGAATCTCGTCGGCACCCAGGTCGGCGCGGTCGACGAGGACGTCCGCGCCCTCGTCGCGGGCCAGGTCGTTGTACTTCCGGAACTTCTCTACCTGTCCGGCCTCGATGAGCGGCCCCATGAAGGTGTCTTCCTCGAGCGGGTCGCCGACGGCGATGTCCTCGGCGATGTCGACGAAGCGCTCCTTGAACTCGTCGTACACCTCCTCGTGGACGATGAGGCGCTCGGAGGAGACACAGCGCTGGCCGGTCGTCTTGAAACTGGACATCACGGCCGAGTGGACGGCGACGTCGAGGTCGGCCTCTTCGGTGATGACGACGGCGTTCTTCCCGCCCATCTCGCAGGCGGCGATCTTGCCGGGCTGGCCGCCGACCTTCGAGGCGATCTTGTGGCCGACCTCGGCGCTGCCCGTAAAGAGGACCGTCTCGACGCGGTCGTCCTCGACGATGGCGTTGCCGGCGTCGCCGTAGCCCTGGACGAGGTTGAACACGCCGTCGGGGATACCCGCGTCCTCGAACATCTCGGCGACGATATGGGCGCACCACGGCGTCTGCTCGGCGGGCTTCCAGACGACGGTGTTGCCCTCGACCAGCGTGACGGCGAGGTGCCAGAACGGGATGGCGACCGGGAAGTTCCAGGGGGTGATACAGCCGACGACGCCCTTGGGCTTGCGGCGCATGTAGGCGTCCTTGCTGGCGATTTCGGAGGGGACCACGTCGCCGTGGGGATGGCGGGCGTTGCCGGCGGCCCACTCGACCATGTGCCAGGACTCGGTCACGTCGGCCAGGCCCTCGCTTATCTCCTTGCCACACTCCATGGTGACGATTTCGCCCAGTTCCTCGTGGCGGTCCCGCAGTTCGTGGTAGATGTCCCAGAGGTACTCCGCGCGGTCGATGTGCGAGAGCGAGCGCCACTCGTCGTAGGCGTCCTCCGCGGCGGACAGCGCCCGGTCGACGTCGTCTTCGGTCCCGCGATGGAACGAGGCCAGTGCCTCGCCGGTCGCGGGGTTCTGACTCGTGAACGTCTCCTCGCCGGTACCGGTCGTCCACTCGCCGTCGATGTAGTGTCGTCGTGAGTCGTCCGTACTCATGGTAGGTACTGTACGCGTCCCCCACCAATATGTTCCACCGCCCATGGTCAGGGGTTGCCGGCCCGGCGGGCCGCCGGAAACACGGTCGAATCTACCATGGTCGGTGTTCCCCTTATGAACCGCACCTTTATTGGCGTCCATAGCGTGACCATTCCTACCAACCCCTCATGTGGAGGGTTCACACTATGAGCGAAGCGCAACTCGAAGACGGCGGACTCCAGTTGACCCTGAGCATCTGGCACCCGGACTGCTGGACGCTCGAAGTCACCGACAAGACGGCGGCCGGGCTGTTGGCCCACGGCGTGTACAACACCCAGAACGGCAGCGTGAAGGGCCTGTTCACGGCCTACGCGGACAGCATCAGCGACGTCGAGGACCTCGTCGACGCGACCCGCGAGTCGTCGCTGACGGACTCGGTGCTGGAACTGCGCGAGCGCCACGGCGCGACCGGGACGGGCTCCACGCCGGGGAACACCACCCGCGAACTGTTCGTCGAGTACGACCCGGACAACACCATCAGCGACAGCCTGCTCTCGCGGGGGTTCATCCACAACGACCCGGTCCGGGTCAGGCACGGCCGCGAGCACTGGCCGGTGTTCTTCCCGGACTCCCGCGACGAGGCCGAGTCGCTCCTCGAAGAAATCCGCGAGGAGCAGTCGGCCGACATCGAGGTGACCCGCATCACCTCCGCCGGCGGCAGCAACCCCAAGCAGCTCCGGCGGATGGACCGGCTCTCGGACAGCCAGCGCGAGGCGTTCGAACTCGCCCGGCAGGAGGACTACTACGCCTGGCCCCGGGGCATCTCGACGCGGGAACTCGCGTCGAAGCTCGGCGTCTCGAAGACAACGCTGCTGGAACACCTCCGGAAGGCCGAGGCGAAACTGCTCGACCCGGACGCCTAGCTCAGGACCGCACGGACCGCGAACAGGGCGTTCTCCTTGCGCTCGCGGACGCGCCGGTAGAAGTACGAGAACCACTTGTCGCCGTAGGGGATGTACTGGTAGGTCGGGACGCCCGCGGCGGCGAGGTCGCGCTGGGCGTCGTCGCGGACGCCCATCAGCATCTGCACCTCGTAGTCCGTGCCGTACTCGTCGTGGAGCGCCTTCGCGTGGTCTATCATCGCCGGGTCGTGGCTGCCGACGGCGATGCCGCCCTCGAACGTCTCGAACATCAACTCCAGACAGTCCCGGTAGGCCTCGTTGACGCGCTCTTTCTTCCTGTAGGCGACCTCCCTGGGCTCGGAGTAGGCCCCCTTGACCAGCCGGACCTTCCCGGGGAGGGACGCGAGCCGTTCGAGGTCCTCGGGGGTGCGCTTTAAATTCGCCTGCGTGCAGACGCCGACGCCGCCGTCGTGGGCCGTCACAAGCCGCTCGTAGGCGTCCAGCGTCACGTCCGTCGTCGTGTAGTCCTCCATGTCGACCCAGACGAAGACGCCGCGGTCGTCGCCCGCCGCGACGATGCGTTCGAGGTTCTCGACGAACACGTCGTCGCCGACATCCAGCCCTATCTGCGAGGGCTTGACCGAGATACAGCAGTCGAGACCGCTCCGGTCGATTTCCGCTATCAGGTCGACGTACTGGTCGGCGTCCTCGTCGGCCGGCCGGCGCTCGTCGTAGTGCTCGCCCAGCAGGTTCAGGATGCCCGTGATGTCGTCGTCGTTGAGCGACGCGACGTGGTCGAGCGCTCCCGGCGCCGTCTCACCGGCGACGAAGTTGTTGGCTATCGGCGGAATCATTACCGAATCTACGCCACTATATGGGCCTAAACGCACCCCCTACCAAAAAAATCACTCCTTGTAGGATGAAATCAACCGATGGTGAAGCTCCCGAGCGTGTCGTTTCCGTCCCGGTAGAACGTGTGCTCGCCCGTGACGTGGGCCGTCCCCGAGACGACGGGGCTGGTGACGGTGACGCCGTCCTCGACGCGGGTGTCGGCGATGTACCCCTCGAACGTCGACCCGACCGGCCCGGTCACTTCGATGCGCTCGCCGACAGCGAGGTCGCCGTCGGCGTGGTGGAGCGTCAGCCGCGCACACGTGCCCGTCCCGCAGGGGGAGCGGTCGACGGAGCCGTCGGCGAACACCACACAGCTCCGGCCGTCGCCGGCGGTGAGTTCGACCGCCGCGACGGGGGCCGGCTCGCCGGTCGTCGGGTCCGTGGGCGCGGCGTCGTTGACCGCCCGGCGGAGGGCAAGCGCGGGTTCGATGCACTCCGCGGCGTCGTCCAGCGTGACGCCGAGGCTGTCGGCGTCGACGACGGCGAAGTAGTTGCCCGCGTAGACGACTCGTGCCTCGGCCGGGCCGCCGTCGCGGTCGACGGTGACCGTCTCACAGACGTAGCTGTCGACGTTCTCGAAGGCGACCCGGCGGACGCGCCCGTCGGCTGTCTCGACTGTCACGTCGACCAGCCCGGCCGGGGTCTCGACGGTCAGTTCGGGCGACGCCGGGAGGTCGCCCCGTTCGACGAGCGCGGTCACGACCCCGATGAGGCCGTGGCCGCACATGTCCAGGTACCCCTCCGTGTCCATGAAGAAGACGCCGAGGTCGGCCCGGTCGGTCGGGACCGGGACCGCCCCGAACATATCCGCGTGGCCGCGCGGTTCCCGCATCAGCAGCGCCCGGACCCCGTCGGCCGTGGCCGCGAACCGGTCGCGTTTGTCCCGGACGGTCTCGCCGGTGAGTGCGCCGTCCTCGATGCCGTCGAGCACGATGCGGGTCGGCTCCCCGCCAGTGTGCGTGTCAGTCGTGATGAACTCCGTTCGTTCCATAGCCGTACCGGTACTCTGTACGGGAAACGCGTTCCAGAAGTATTAATTCACGGCTTCCCCTGTGCCGGCCAGAACGTGGAACCTACCATGGACGGGGACACGGTTATACAGGGAGTTCGAAAAAAGGATATCAGTATACCATGAACGACGATGACACGCGTTCGATTGACAGGCGAAGCGTAATCAAAGCCGCCGCAAGCGCCGGCCTCGTCGGCCTCGCCGGCTGTTCCGGCGGCGAACCGACGGACTCCTCGACCGAGTCGGGCGGGGAAACCTACACCATCGGGATGGTGGACAGCCTCTCCGGGTCGCTGTCCGCGTTCGGGCAGCGGAACCAGCGCGGCAAGGAAATCGCGCTCGACGACGTCAATTCGGTCGGCGTCGGCGGCGGCGAACTGGCCATCTCACAGCAGGACGACCAGAGCACGAGCCAGGGCGGGGTCAGCGCGGCCCAGACCCTGGTCAACCAGGAGGGGGTCCCGCTGCTCATCGGGACGGTCGGCAGCGGCGTCAGCACGGCCATCTACGAGAGCGTCGTCCAGAACACGGACGTCGTCCAGATAAGCCAGAACAGCACCAGCCCGAACCTGACGAACTACCCCGGCCTGCTCCGGATGCCGCCGGCCGGCAACGCACAGGCGGCGGCGATTGCGTCGCTCCTCGAGGAGGACGGCAACGAGTCCGCCGCCCTGGCCTGGATTAACAACGACTACGGCCAGTCCGTCGGAGAGGCCTTCGTCGACTCCTACGACGGCGACATCGTCTACAACGAGCCCCACGACCAGGGCCAGTCCTCCTACAGCAGCACCATCTCCTCGATGTCCGACACCGACGCCGACGCGTGGGTGTTCATCACCTATCAGCCGGAGTTCGCCACGATGTCACAGGAAGCGTTCGACCTGGGCGTCACCGACCAGGCCGCCTGGTACGGCGGCGACAGCGTCAAAGGGCCGAAAGTCCTCGAATCCGCTCCCCAGGGCAGCCTCGACGGGATGAAGGCCGTGGTCCCGAGTGTCCCCCAGGACGCGGAGAACTACCAGGCGTTCGTCTCGGAGTTCGAGGACCGCTTCGGCGAGGAACCAACGTCGTGGTCGGCCTACGCCTACGACGCCGTGGTCGTCAGCGCGCTCGCCATCGAGGCCGCCGACGAGTTCACCGGCGCGGCGCTCAGCGAGGTCGTGCGTGACGTGACCCGCCCCGAGGGCGAGGAGGCGACCTCCTACGAGGAGGCCCACGAAATCCTCGCAAACGGCGGCTCGCCGTCGGACGTGGACTACACCGGCGTGAGCGGCCCCATCGACCTCGACGAGAACGGCGACCCCGTCGGGCTGTTGCAGGTGTTCGAAGTCGTCGACCACGCGTACGAATCCGGCGGCTTCATCGAGGGCTAAGGCGGCCGCGACCCTTTCCCATTCTCACCAATGGCGCAGATATTACAGTACCTGGCAAACGGGCTCGTCTTCAGTAGTATCATCATCCTCGGGAGCATCGGGCTCTCGCTGGTCTACAGCATCGCCGACTTCGCGAACTTCGCCCACGGCGATACGATGACCCTGGGCGCGTACGGGGCGTTCGTCGCCTTCGGCGTGTTCGGCGGTCTCGGCGGCACCGCCCTCGGCCTCCCTATCGGGTTCTTCCTGGCTCTGGCGGTCGGGATGGCGCTTGCGGCCGTCGTCGCCGTCCTCACTCACCTCCTCGTGTACAAGCCCCTCGACACCGATTCTATCGGGCTCCTCATCACGAGCATCGGCGTGGCGTTCGTCTACCGCGCGGTGTTACAGGCCATCTTCGGGACGGACTTCCTCCAGTACGACATCTCCCGTAGCGGACCGATTCCGGTGCTGCTCGAGACGCTCGACGTGGCGGTGACACAGCGGGACCTCGCTATCATCGTCAGCGCGGCGGTGCTCGTCGTCGCCCTGCACCTCCTGCTCCAGCGGACGACGCTGGGCCGGAAGATGCGCGCGACGGCCGACAACCCCGACCTCGCACGGGTAAGCGGCATCCGAACCGACCGCGTCATCCTCGTGATGTGGGTCGTCGGCAGCGCCCTGGCCGCCGCCGGCGGCGTCTTCCTCGCGCTGTACAGCCAACTGGACCCCCGCATCGGCTTCAACATCCTGCTGGTCGTGTTCGCCGCGGTCATCCTCGGCGGCATCGGCTCGGTGTACGGGGCGATGCTCGGGGGTCTCCTCATCGGGATGCTCCACGAGCTGACGCCGCTGCTCAGCGACGTCGGCCTCCCTGTCAGCAACGCCTACGCGCCGGCCGTCGCGTTCGTCATCATGGTCGCGGTACTGCTCGTCAGGCCCCGCGGCATCGCGGGTGATGCGTCATGAGCACGCTCGACGTCGGTGGGTACTCCTCGCGGGAGAAAGGCGTCGCGGGGCTGCTGGGCGCGCTCGCCGCGCTCCTCCTGCTGGCGGTCCTCACCGGCTTCCTCGCCCCGGCGTACCTGCTGTACCTCGTCGGGCTGTCGGCGATGTACATGCTCCTCTCGATGGGGCTGAACGTCCAGTGGGGGTACGGCGGCATGATAAACTTCAGCGTCGCGGCCTTCTTCGGCCTCGGCGCGTACGGGACGGCGCTGCTGACGGCGTCCGGCTCGCCCATCGCCGGCGGCGTCAGCCCCGTCGTCGCGCTGTTTGGCGGCCTCGGCCTCGCCGCGGTGCTTGCGGTCATCATCGGCTACCCGACGCTGAAGCTCCGCGACGACTACCTGGCCATCGCGTCGCTGGGGCTCGCGGAGGTCGTCCGCATCTTCATCCTCAACGAGTCGCAGTGGACGGCGGGCAGCGCCGGCCTGACCGGCATCCCGCTGTTTTTCTCCGACTGGCCCGTCCTCGGCGACCTGACCTATCCGTACGTCTTCTACGTGGGCGGGACCCCGCTGTTTTACACGACGCAGTCGGTCGTCACCAGCCTGCTGAACGTCGTCCTCGTCACGGTCATCGTCGCGGCGGTCTACCTGTTCCTGCGCCGCATCCACCGGTCGCCGTGGGGCCGCGTCCTGCGGACGATTCGGACCGACGAGGACCTCGCGGAGACGCTGGGCAAGAACACGTTCGCGTTCAAGATGCAGGCGTTCGTCATCGGGAGCCTCATCATGGCGCTCGCGGGCGTGTTCTACTCCCACCTCGTGTTGTTCGTCAGCCCGCAGGACCTCCAGCCCATCACGACGTTCTACGTCTGGGTCGCCGTCATCCTCGGGGGCACGGGCAGCGACCGCGGCGCGATGCTGGGCGGGTTCACCATCGTCGCCATCCAGCAGGGGACCCGCTTCCTGACCGACACGGGCGCGCTGCCAATCGGCGCGGCACCGCTCCGGCTCATGCTGGTCGGCCTGCTCATCATCTTCATCGTCAGGCTCCGCCCGGAGGGAATTCTCCCGCCGGAGCGGGAACTCATCTGGCCCGACTCGCTGGGCGGTGGTCGGGATGAGTGAGCAGTCGCTCGTCTCCGACGGCCCCGTCCTCGGGAAGGACGACCCGGTGTTGCGCGCGGAGGGACTGGAGAAGCGCTTCGGCGGTCTCGTGGCGACTGACGACGCGTCCATCGAGGTCGAACGCGGCACGATAACGGGCCTCATCGGTCCCAACGGGGCCGGGAAGTCGACGCTGTTCAACCTCGTCTCGGGCTTCTACGAGCCGGACGCCGGTTCCGTCGCGGTCAACGGCGTCGACGTGACCGGCAAGAAGCCCCACGAAATCGCCGACCAGGGAATGATTCGGACGTTCCAGACGCCGCGCAAACCGGAGGGGATGACCGTCCGGGAGGCGCTGCTGGTCGGGCCACACGACCAGACCGGGGAGTCGATTATCCCGCTGTTTACCGACTCCGCGACCGTCGAACGGGAGGAACGGCGCTCGTTGGAGCAGGCCCAGGCGATGCTCGAACGGTTCGAAATCGGCGACCTGGCGACCCAGCCCGCGACGGACCTCTCCGGCGGGCAGATGAAACTGGTCGAACTGGCCCGCGGGATGATGGCCGAGCCCGACCTGCTCCTGCTCGACGAGCCCGTCGCCGGCGTCAACCCCGTGCTGGCCGACAAACTGGCGGGGTTCATCGAGGAACTCAACGAGGAGGGCATCACCTTCCTCATCATCGAACACGACATGAACTTCATCATGCGGCTGGCCGACCCGATTGTCGTCCTCAATCAGGGCAGTGTCCTCGTCGAGGGGCCGCCAGAGGCGGTCCGGAGCGACGAGCGCGTCATCGACGCCTACCTGGGGGGGCCCTCGGAATGACCGACCCCATCCTCACCGTCGACGGCGTCGACAGCGGCTACGGCGAGGTGCAGGTGCTCGACGACCTCTCGCTGACGCTCGGCGAGGGGGAAATCGCCTGCCTCGTCGGCCCGAACGGGGCCGGCAAGTCCACCGTGCTCAAGACGGTGTTCGGTATGCTGGAGCCCTGGACCGGCTCGATACGGCTCGGCGAACGCGAAATCGGCGGGATGGCTCCCGAGGACATCGTCCGTATCGGCGTCGGCTACGTCCCTCAGACCGAGAACGTGTTCGGCTCGCTGACCATCGACGAGAACCTCCGGATGGGCGGGGTCGCCCGCGACGGCGGCCTCGACGAGGTCGTGACCGAACTGTACGACCGGTTCCCCATCCTCGACGACAAGCGCACCGCGAACGCGAAGACGCTCTCGGGCGGCCAGCGGCAGGTGCTGGCCTTCGCCCGCGCGCTCGTGATGGAGCCCGACGTGTTGCTCATCGACGAACCGAGCGCCGGGCTGGCCCCCAACACCGCGAAAGAGGTGTTCGAGGACGTGGTGACGGTCAACGAACTCGGCACCTCCATCCTGATGGTCGAGCAGAACGCCCGCGAGGGGCTGGGCATCTCCGACCGCGGGTTCGTCCTCGACCAGGGGACAGTCAAGTTCGAGGGCGAGGCCGACTCGCTGCTCGACGACCCCGAGGTGTCCCGGCTGTATCTCGGCGGCGAATCGCGCCGCTGATACCGCTGCCGTTCCAAGGTCCGAACCGAGTATGAGTACGATGCTATCTCTCTCCCCTACCGTAGTTGCGACCGACCGCACACGATGAGCCGGCTGGACCGAGCGCTCGGCGTGTGCGCCCCGCTCCTGGCTGCGGTCCTCTGGGGCGGGATGTACGTCGTCAGCAAGTGGGGGTTCGGAGAGATTCCGCCCGTCACGCTGGGGTTTCTCCGCGTCGCCCTCGGGGCGGTGCTGCTGGTCGCCATCGTCAAGTCGACCGTCGCCACCCGCTCGCCGACCAGGACGGACTGGCGTGGGTTCGTCGCGCTCGGCGCGCTGGTGACCGCGACCATCGTCACGCAGTTCGTCGGGACGGACCTGACGACCGCCAGCCAGGGGTCGCTGCTCACCGTTGCCACCCCGGTCGCCGCACTCTTGCTGGCCGCCGTCGTCGTCGACGAGCGACTCACCCGCGCGAAGGGTGTCGGCGTCACGCTCGCCATCGCCGGGACGGCGCTGGTCGTCGCCGACAGCGGGCTCAGCGGCCACCTTGACCCGGTCGGCGTGCTCGCCCTGCTGGGCGCGAGCGTGACGTGGGCCGCCTACACCGTCTGGGGCAAGCCCCTCGTGGCGCGCTTCTCGGCGCTCGAAACCGCCACCTACGCCACCGTCGCGGCGACGCCGATGCTCGCGGTCCTGTCGGCCGGCGAACTGTGGCTGCTTGGCCGCTCCGTCGGCTCGCTCCCGACCGACCCCGCGGTCCTCGGCGCGGTCGCGTATCTGGGCGTGTTCGCCACCGCGGCGGCGTGGTACCTCTGGTACAAGGGCCTGGAGTACGTCGACGCCGGCACCGTGTCGGTGGTGTTCGCCGCCCAGCCGGTGGTCGGGACCGCGCTCGGCGCGGCCCTGCTCGGCGAGCGGGTCGGCCCCTGGTTCCTGGTCGGCGGTGCCCTGCTGCTGGCCGCCGTCGTGGTCGTCGGCCGGGCGCGGGCGTAGTGCCGGAGGACAACACAGAAAAGCCCCCCTCGCATATCGCCTGCCAATGACGGTGACGCTCCCGACCGAGGCCGACGACTGGGCCGCCGCGTGGCGCGACCGAATCAACGAGCGCTCCGCGTTCGCCGACAGCGCCGACGGCTTCACCGCCACGTTCTGTTTCGAGATTCGGGCCGACGACGCCTACGCCGGCGAACCGATACAGGTCGCCGTCGCCATCGAGGACGGCGTCTGTACCGCCGCGAACACGGCCGCCGACCCCGAGTACGACTTCGCGTTCCGCGGCCGCTACAGCGACTGGGTCACCATGCTGCAGGGCGACCTGGACATCTCGGCCGCGGCGATGGACGGGACGTTCGACGTCGAAGGCGACACGATGCGGCTGCTGCGCCGCCAGGAGACCATCGCCGAGATGGTCGCGGCGGCACAGAGCGTCGACACCGAGTTCGAGCACTGACCGACGGGCTTTTGTCCGCCCGCCGGACCATCACGGGTATGCTCGACAAACTCGGTGCGGTCGGCATCGCCGGCATCGTCGTCCTGCTCGCCGGCATCGGTCTCGTCGCCTGGAAAGCCCCCGTCGTCGCCGCCGGCATCGCCCTCGTCGTCGGCGGCCTCGGGCTGGTCGTCTACGGGCTCGTCACCACGCTGCTCGGCGCGTTCGGGCTCGGCGGCGGGATGGGTGGCGGCATGGGCGGCGGCGGCATGCCCTGACCCCCTAACAGGTCGTGTCCGCGTCGACGTCGAACTCGAACCGCGCCCCGCCCTCGTCGCCTTCCGTAACGTGTACCGCCCAGCCGTGGGCCTCGGCGATTGTCCTGACGATGTAGAGCCCGAAGCCGGTCCCGTCGGCCGCCAGCGACGCGCCCGGCTCGAACACCCACTCGCGGTCGTCGGGGTCGATACCCCGGCCGTCGTCCTCGACTGCGAACCCCTCCGCCGTCGGCACGACGCGGACCGTCAGCCGCCGCCCGTCGTCTTCCGGGCCGTGTGTCGCGGCGTTGGCGAAGACGTTCTCGAACAGGCGGAGCAGCCGCTCCCGGTCGCCCGCGACCAGTATCGGCGGCGGCCGTTCCAGAACCGCCCTCTCAGTCTCGACGTGGCTCCAGGCCGCCGCCGCCACGTCCGCGACGTCGAGGGTCGTCTCGTCGGTCGCCAGCGTCCCCTCCCTGGTCGCGGTTCGCATGTCGTCGATTATCGCCTCTAACCGTTCGAGCCCCGCTCTGGCGGCGTCGATGTGTTCCGAAGGCTCTGCCCGGGCGGCCAGTTCGAGGTGGCCGCTCGTGACGGTCAGTGGCGTCCGGAGGTCGTGTGCCAGGAGGTCGGCGAACTCCGAGAGCCGCTCGTTCTGTCGCCGGAGGTGCCATTCGCGCTCGCGCCGGGCCGTGATGTCGCGGCCGACGCCGCTGAACCCCTGTACCGTCCCGTCCTCGGCCGTGAGCAGCCGGCCGGTGAGTTCGAACCGCACCACGCCCTCCGTCGTCTCGGCCCGCGCTTCGACGGTCGTCTGGCCGACGTCGAACACCTCGCCGATGGCCGCCTCGACGGCCGCGCGGTCGTCCTCGACGAAGAACTCCGTCGGGGCCATCCCCGACAGTTCCTCGTCGGTCAGGTCGAACAGGTCGTTCAACCGAGCGTTCCAGTGGGTGAGCTGGCCGTCCGCGTCGTAGACGTAGAAGACATCGTCGAGCGTCTCGAGTGCGGCCGACAGGACACGACACCGGTCTTCCATGCCACAGAGAGGCCGTCGAGCAATATAACTTCTCAGTCCGGACCGTGTCACGCGCTGGAACCGCTGCCGGGGCCGGTTCAGTTCTCGCTCGTCGGCCGGTCGGCCCGGTGCTCGCTGATTATCTGGTCGACCATCTCCGCGTTCTGCTCCTTCCGGCGGTCGGCGGCGCGGTCCTCCCAGTCCTCGATGGCCGCCTCGATTTCGCTCTCGCGGGCGACGGCCAGTTCGTCCACCTCCTGGACGGTGACCAGCTCCGCCGGCGCGACGGGGACCTCGTTGTCGAACAGCACCTGGTCGGCCACGTCCGAGAGGTTGCCGTTCCGGAGGACGACTTTCGGGTCGATGTCGGCCAGCTGCTGGGCGGTCGAGCGTCCCGCGCCCGAGGCGTCCCGGAACATGACGATGTCGTCCTCGACGAGCCCGAACCGCTCGTCGGCGTCGGCGATGGCGTCCTTGGTGAACTGCTCGACGACCTTCACCGGCGTCAGCCCCTCCTGTTTCTCCGAGACGTCGGCGAAGTTCGAGTGGTCGAGCTTCCACAGCGCCTTCAGCCGGTCGAGCTTGTCGGCCAGCGCCTCGCGTTTCTCCTGTTCCGCCTCGACTTTCCGCTCCAGGGCGTCGTTGCGCCGCTGGAGCCGCGTCACCTCGCGGTCCTTCCTGACCTCGCGCCGACCCTCGCTGCGGGCCTTCTCCAGCTGTCTGTCCTTCTCCGAGAGCTGGTCGTTTTTCTGCTGTATCGTCTCCTTGAGGTCGTCGACGTGTGATTCGAGGCGCTCGATGCGGGCGTTCAGCCGCTTTATCTCCTTCTCGTCGTCGGTGAGCTCGCGGGGCTCGTGGGCCGTCGTGTCCTCGTCCTCGCCGTCGTCGTCGAGGTCACGCAGGACCGTCTCGACGCTCTCCCCGCCGGCGACGACGCGGTCGACGACCGGTCCCACGTCGTGCTGTGGCGGCACCTTGCTCGCGACGCGCTCGAACTGGTCGGCGTGGTGGTCGAAGGCATAGAGGGCGGCGGCCATCGCGTCCCGCTCGTGGTCGTTGTCGTAGCCCTCCTCGCGGGTCCGGTGTTTCTTCTCGTCGACCGGGAGGTCGGTGTCGGGCTCCCAGCCGGCGGCGCTAAAGGAGCGCCGGAGCTTCTCGACGGTCTCCGGCATCGGCGTCACGTCGGCGGCGACGACGACGGGCCGGCCGCGCTCGATTATCCACTCCGTCGTCGCGGCGGTGTCGTCGGTCCGCGAGGAGTACACGTCGAGCACGGTGCCGTCGAGGGAGACGATGGCGACGGCCGTCGTCGTCCCGGGGTCGACGCCGACGATGACGTGGTCGCGCCGCTTCGCCAGCGGCTTGAACTCGATGCCGTCGCGGCGCTGGCGCTCGATTTCGACGCGCGTGTCGCCCGACCGCGCCCTCGACACCGGGATGTCCTGCGGTCGCGCCGACACCCGGAACACGGCGTTGGAGAAGCCGCCGTACTTCTCGGTCACGTCCCGCTCGTACTCCAGGCCGGCGGCGTCCAGATCCGACTCGACCTCGCGGGCGCGCTTCTTGACCGCGCCGTGGATGCGCCGCGTGTAGCGGTCCTCGGACCAGCCGCCCTTGCCCGTTGAGCGGCCCCGGGAGACCTTCACTTCCGTCGTGTCGGTGAAGGCCGACACCTCCTGGCCGACGTTGGCGGCGGCCAGCCGGGCGGCGGCCTCGGCCTCCTCCATCGGGTCCTTGCCGTAGGGGACGCCGTGGCGCTTGGCGACCCGCGAGAGCGGTTCGGGCCGTTCGTCGCCGGTCACCTGCACCAGTTTCGTCTCGTCGGGGAGCGAGCCCAGGACGTGAATCAGGGCGTCCTTGTCCTCGGCGAGTTCGTACATGTTGTCCGTCGCGACGATGGCCGGCGCCTCGGCCTCGATGCGCCGGCGGAGCTTCCGCCGCGAGACCACGTCTCGCTCGACTGATTCCCCGTCGAAGACCACCAGCGCGTACGACGGCGCGTCGCCGCGCACGTCGCCGCTCTGGATGTCGACACCGAAGACGACCGCGTCGAGCGCTGCCGTGCGGTTCACGGGCCACAGTAGGCGACGGTCGATTATAAATCCGTTCCGAGCACGCACGGTCGTATTTTCCTTTCGCACGAATCGGTAGACTACGCGTGGACAACCGCCAGAAAGCCCCGACTGTCTCGACTCGGGGGGCTCGCTGCGCGCTTCCCTCGCTTCGCTCGGTCCAGTGCTTGCGTCGCCCGCCGTCGCCGAGACAGTCGCCCCTTTCAGTCCCACCCGAAACTGGTTGTTCAGCCGGCATGGACGGGACTTTTCGGCTGTTCGCACCACAATCGTCTCGAAACCACCGCCAATCGGTGACCCCAACGCCTCTTACCCCGGCGGTCGGACGGTCCGGTATGTCTGCACCGCGGTCCACAGTAGCTCACTCCCGGGAGGGGACGCTGCGTGCCCACTGAACGCGAGAAGATGCTCGCGGGCGAGCGCTACGACCCGAGCGACCCCGCCCTCGTCGCCGCTCGCGAGCGCGCCAACGAACTCACCCGCGAGTACAACGAGACCGATCCGGCCGACGCCGCCGCGAGACGCGACCTCCTCGCGGATCTGTTCGGCACCGTCGGCGCGGACCCGCACGTCGAGCCACCCTTTCGGTGTGACTACGGCGAGAACATCCACGTCGGGGACGGCTTCTACGCGAACTTCGACTGCGTCGTGCTGGACGTGTGCCGGGTCGAGGTCGGCGACGACTGCCTGCTCGGGCCGGGTGTCCACATCTACACCGCGACCCACCCGCTCGCCCCGGATGAGCGGCGCAGCGGGGCCGAGTACGGGAAGCCGGTGACTATCGGCGACAACGTCTGGGTCGGCGGGCAGGCCGTCATCAATCCGGGCGTCACAATCGGCGACGACGCCGTCGTCGCCTCCGGCGCGGTCGTCACCGACGACGTGCCGGCCGGCGTCGTCGTCCAGGGGAACCCCGCCTCTGTCGTTCGGGAACTCGACGAGTGAGGCCGCTGTCGCCGCGGTCGCGCCTCCCCGGCGCGGGGTTCTTCGCGCTGTGGCACGTACCGCCTGTATGGACGCGACAACCGACCGCGGCGTTCAGACGGTCGAGACGCGCGACGAACTCGACGACGTGGTGGCGACGGCCGACCGCGCGCTGGTGATGGTCCGGACGACCGGCTGTACCATCTGCAAGTCGATGGAGCCGATACTCGACATCGCCGCGAAGGCGACCGACGCCGCGGTGGTCGTGTTCAACCCGGAGACCGACCTCGACGCCGTCGCGGCCTTCGGCGTCCGGAGCGTTCCCACGTTCCTGCTGTTTGCCGACGGGGACCTCGTCGACCGCCGCGCCGACGGGTTCGTGCCGGCCGAGGACCTGATACAGTTCGTCGAGACGGGGCCGTAGGGATGCCCTGTCACACCCCGACAACACTTTTGCCCCCGCTCGTCGAAGCGGTCCGTCGATGGCCCTCCAAATCGGCTCCGCCCTCGAAGAGGCGGGGTACCGGCTGTTCAGTCGTACCGGCGCGATACTGCTCGGGGCGTTTCTCGCCCTGTTGCTAGGCTTTCAGGCACTGTTTAACACGATTTTAGCGACGGTCTACGCGAGGCTTGGGTACGGCGAACTCGGCGCGGCCCTGCCGCTCACGCTCGACATCCCGCTGTCGCTCGCCGGTGCCGGCGTCGTCGTCGGCTCCGTCGTCTCGCTGTATCTCACTATCGTCTCCTTCCGGACGTTCGTCGCCGAAGCCCGCGACGGGTTCCCCGACGGGGCGTTCACGCGGAACGTCCCGCTGGCGATGGTGAACGTCCTGGTCGGCGGCCTCGTCTACGGCCTGCTCGTGTTCGTCGGGTCGCTCCTGCTCCTGATTCCGGGCATCTTCGCGTACGTCGTGTTCATCTTCATGATGCCGTACGTCATCGTCGAGGACCGGAACTTCGTCTCGGCGCTCAAGCAGAGCTACCGGCTGAGCGAGGGCAACCGCCTGGCGCTTTTCGGCCTGCTGTTCATCGTCGTCGCCGTCGCGGCGCTGGTCGGTGGAGTCGTCGGCCTGGTCGGCGCGCTGGCACTGCCGGGCCCGGCCTCGCAGCTGCCGACCGTCGTCATCCAGCCGCTGGTGTCGCTGTACAGCACCGCGGTCATCGCGGTCGCGTTCGAGCAACTCCGCGGGACCGACGGGGCCGCCCCGTCAGCCCCGAGCGGGGACGGCACGCCGACGACGGTCTGACGGCGTCGCCTGCCGGCCCGCGACGGTGGCGGACCGTGACTGTCTTGCCTATCCGGTTTCCTACCGGGAGCAATGCGACGGCATCGGGTCGGGACGAGTCTGTACGCCGGCGTGTTGTTCGTCGTCCTCGGCGTGCTGGCGTGGGCGAGCGGCCAGCCGTTCGTCTTCCCCAGCCTCGGCCCCTCGGCGTTCGTCCTCGCGTTCCACCGGGACGGCGACCGGACGGGGCTGCCGAGCGTCGTCGCCAGCCACTTCATCGGCGGCCTCGCGGGGCTGGTCGCGTACGCCCTGCTGGCCGGCGGCGTCTCGCTGGTCGCGGACCCGACCGCGTTCTCGACGGCCGGCCTCCGTCTGGTCGCGAGCGCGACGCTATCGCTCGTCGTGACCAGTTGGGGGATGATTGCGACCGACACCGTCCACGCGCCGGCCTGTGCGACGACGCTCATCGTCTCCCTGGGACTGCTCTCGACGCCGCTGCAGGTCGCGGTCATCGTCGTCAGCGTCGGCGTCCTCGTCGCGTTCCACACGCTCGCGCTGTCCGCCTACCACCGAGCGACCGCGTCGTCACGACCGGCCCCGGTCGACGGCTGATCGGTCACTCCTCGGACAACTGGACGGTCAACACCGGCACCGGCGACTCCCGGACGACCGTCTCCGCGACGCTCCCGATGAGATAGTGGTCCAGTCCGGTCCGTCCGTGGGTCCCCATGACGACGAGGTCCGCCGGAATCTCCGTGACTGCGTCGACGATTTCGCTCTTCGGGACCCCCTCTCGCTGCGTGGTTTCGACCGACACGCCGTCGGGGAGCTCTGCGACGGTCGCCTCGATGGCCTCCGCGGCGCGCTCGCGCTCCGCGTCCAGCCAGGCATCGGCCGAGAGGCCGCTCGACGGACTCTCGAACCGGTTGCGGGTGTCGACGACCGAGAGCACGTGGACCGTCGCGTCGAACCGGCCCGCAATCGTTCCGGCGTGGCGCGCCGCCGCGCCGATACCGTCGCTGCCGTCGGTCGGGAGGAGCACCGTCTCGTACATCGGCTCAGACGCCTCCCGTCGCCATCAGGAACAGCGCGGCGGCGATGACTGCGAACAGCCCGCCGACGAACTTCTTGATGGTCCCGGTGTCCAGTGCGGTCGAGACGTACGGCGCTATTTGGCCGCCGGTGACGGTCGCGGGCACGGTCCAGACGACCATGTTCCACGGCGTCGACGCGAGGTCGATGGAGTGAGCGCCCGGGACGAGGCCGCCGCCGAAGACGTGGACCAGCGAGGCCAGGACCGCCGTCAGCGCCACGACGATGTGGTTCGTGCCGATGGCGACCCGGACGGGGACATCCGTTCGGAGCATCGAGATGATGCCCAGTTCGCCGACGCCGAAGCCGGCCAGTCCCTGGAAGACGCCGCCGATGCTGTAGTTGGCGAAGCGTTCGAGGTAGCCGCCGCGCGTGTAGCCGTAGTCGTTGCCGTCGCGGTCGACACGGGTGACCGCTCCGTCGTCGGCCGTCTCAACGCCGGCCGGCCCGAGCTTGTTCGCATCGTCGGGCAGGGTCCTGTCGCCGCCGTCGGCCGACACGTCGGGGTCGCTGTCGCCCGCCTCGCCCGGCTCCTCGTGGCCGAGGTCGGCCTTGAAAAGCAGGTACGACGCCGCAAGCAGTGCGATGCCCAGCAGCGCGTGAAACAGCGGCTCGGGGATGACAAACGACAGCAGCGCGCCCGCGACCACGAAGGGCACGCTCCCGACGACGAGGCTCAGCGCGAGCCGCCGGTCGACGAGCCCGTACTGGATGAACGCCAGCGCCGAACTGGAGAGGCCGAACGACTCGCTGATGAGGCCGACTTTCACCAGCGTCTCCGGGGTCAGCGTCTCCCCGGCGAGCACCGGGAAGACGAAGATGAGAAACGGGACGAACAGCGCCGACCCGCTGATACCGACCGTGTTGACGATGGTGGCACCGGTGACGAAGGCGATGCAGAGCCACCAGTACTCGAACCAGTAGTCGCTTCCCGCGTCCGCGGGCGTCGGCGCGGCGGTGTACACGCCGACGACGAACAGCAGCGGTGCCAGGAAGACGAAGACGTGCTGGTACTTGAGAAACCCCTTCTGGAGTCGACTAGACGGTGACGACGTTGTCATTGACGCGTGCGCACAGGATTGTGAACTATCGCTTAAAGCCCTTGTTGTCTGTATTTATACCAAAAATGATGGGGTTTAGCGCCGAAACGTCCGAAAGCGCACGACCCGTCCGCTGCCCTAATATCCCTAATATTTATTTCACAGGCCGTGGTAACACCTAGCGTCATGAGTTTTCCACAGGGACCGATGGAGTCGGGCGGCCGGTCGAGTTACGACGAAGACGCCAGCGACGCCGCTGACGGCGGGCTCTTCGGACCCCTGCGCCGCTTCTCGAAGCGGTGGTCCCGCCGCTACGTCGAGATGCGCGTCGACGCGCTCGCCAGCCGCCGGGACTGAGCGGTTCGGCCCGTTCCGGAAAAGGACTATACCGCCCCCGCCGCAGGGACGGGTATGGATATCGACAGCATCGCCGTCCACGAGTCGGTCGCGAAGGCCTGTCCGCCCGAGTCGATGGTCGCCGCGCTCCGGGGCGAGGTTCCCGTCGAGACTGTCGGCGACGACGCCGCTTTCGGTGCCGGTGACTGCGTCGTCACGTTCTCACCGCGGGACGCGTTTCTGGACGCCGCCTGGGTCCACGGCGTCCGCGCCGGCTACGACGAGTTCGACGTGGCCGCCTACGAGGCCGCCGGGACGGCGCTGACAAACAGCACCGGCATCCACGGCGACACCGTCCCGGAGACCGTCGTCGGCTACCTGACGGCGTTTGCCCGCCGGCTGCACGTCTACCGGGACCGCCAGGGCGACCGCGACTGGACCCACGAACCGTACGAAGCGCCGTTCACGCTGGCCGGCGAGCGGGTGTGCGTGGTCGGCCTGGGGACGATTGGCCAGGGCGTCGCCGACCGGGCGGCCGCGCTCGGGATGGATGTCGTCGGTGTCCGCCGCTCGGGCGACCCCGTAGAGAACGTCGAGCGCGTGTACACGCCCGACGAACTGGCCGCCGCCGTCGCCGACGCCCGCTTCGTCGTGCTGTGCTGTCCGCTCACCGAGGCGACCGAAGGGATGGTCGACGCCGCGCTCCTCGAAGCGATGCGGGACGACGGCTACCTCGTCAACGTCGCCCGGGGCCCCGTCGTCGTCGAAGACGCGCTGCTGGCCGCGCTCGAGGAGGGGTCGGTCGCGGGGGCGGCTCTCGACGCCCACTGGGCGGAACCGCTGCCGGAAACGCACCCGCTCTGGGACCACGAGTCGGTCATCGTGACGCCACACGTCGCCGCATTCACGAACCGGTACCACGAGGACGTCGCGGCCCTCGTCCGGGAGAACCTCGACCGGACCGCCCGCGGCGAGTCGCTCCGGAACCGCGTCGCCTGAGCTCCTAACGGCCGGTCAGGTGCCTTCGACCAGCCGCTCTAGCTGCTCGGGCGGGACCGCGCCGCGGGCGGCGTGGCCGTCGTAGGCGAACGTCGGGACGCCGGTGACGCCCTGGCGCTTGGCCGCCGTGAACTGCTCGCGGACCTCGGACCGGAGGGCGTCGTCGTCGAGCGCCGACCGGATTTCCCCGCCCTCGACGCCCGCGTCCTCGGCCAGGTCGACCAGCAGGTCCGCGTCCCCGATGTCCCGGCCGTCCTGCCACAGCGCGTCGAAGACGGCCACGTCGAAGGCCAGCCACGTCTCGTAGTCGTAGTGCTCCTTGACGTAGTAGGAGGCGACCTGAGCTGGCAGGGAGTCGATGTCGGTGGCGATGTCCAGGTCCATCTCCACGCCGTACTTCTCCTGGAGCCGTCGCACGCCCTGTTTGGCCTGCTCGTAGTAGTCCTCGTCCTTGCCGTCGTCGACGGAGTGGTCGATGGTGCCGTCGGGGTTTCGCTTCCCGCTCCGGAGGTCGAAGGGATGCCAGTCAATCTCCAGTTCGTCTTCGCGCGTCGACTGGTACTGCCTGAGCGACTCGCGTCCGAGGTAACAGAACGGGCAGACGTAGTCCGAGAAGACCGTAATCCGCTCGCTCGACTGTGTCTCACTCATACGCTCGGATATGCGTCGCTCGGGGTTAAACGCAGCCACCGTCTGTGTCGGACCGGCGCACGACCGACCTTCGCTACGCCTCGGCGTCGACGGCCGCGTGGACCGTCTCGACGCGCGAGACGAGGTCGTCGTCGGTCGCCCCGAACAGCAGCGCGCGCCCGTCGATACCCACGCCCTCGCGGCCGACGACGGCCACGAGCGGGTCGTTGCTGGCCCCGAACGCACGGTCGACTCCCCAACGGGCCGCGGCGTCGGCGACCCCGTCCGGTCGCTCGTCCGGGTCGTACGCGGCGACCGGGCCGTCGAGCGAGTCCAGCGCGGCCTCGACGGCGCCGGTCAGCCGGCAGTCGGCCACGAACCGGAGCGCGGGGTCGTGCTCCCGGGCGGCAAGCAGGGCACGGGCTCCCGTCGTCGACGCGCCGAAACGGACGCCGCGGTTCGGCCGGACGCCGTCCACCGTGCGGGCGATGCGGCCCTCGACGGCGGCGACCGCGTCCGGCGTCTCCGCGTACGGCGTCGCGCCGGCGACGGTCAGCCCGCGGTCGGGGACCAGCGGCGACACGTCCGCCTCGACCAGCGCCGACACGGCTCGTTCGACGGCCTCGCTCGTCGGCCCCCGCGCGGCGTCGTCGCGCGTCTCGACGAGGTGGTGGACCGCCCCCGGGCCGTCGCCCACGTCGACGTTGTACCGGACCGCGCTCGCGAGCAGGTCGATGCCGTTCCCGACCGCCGCCGACAGGGCCTCGCCCTGTGCCAACCGCGTCGCAATCGCCGAGGAGAGCGTACAGCCGGAGCCGTGGGTGGCCTCAGTGTCGACGCGGTCGTGGCGGAACGTCGTCACCCCGTCCCCGGTCACGAGGGTGTCGACGACGGCCGCGCCCGGGACGTGGCCCCCCTTCACGAGCGCGCTGTCGGCCCCCATCTCGACGAGGTCCCGCCCCGCCCGCCGCGCGGCCTCGGGGTCGTCGACCTCGTGGCCGGTCAGGACCGCGGCCTCGTCGGCGTTCGGCGTGACGACCGCCGCTTCGGCGATGAGGGCCTCGTAGGCGTCCTCCGCCTCGGGTGCCAGGAGCCGGTCGCCCGAGGTCGCCACCATCACCGGGTCGACGACGAGGTTCGGCAGGTCGGTGGCGTGGTCGACGACCAGGTCGACGACCTCGCTGGCCGCGAGCATTCCCGTCTTGACCGCCGCTACGTCGAAGTCGTCCACGACGGCCGCTATCTGGGCCTCGATTTCCCCGACCGGAAGCAGGTGCTGGCTCTGTACCCCCGTCGTGTTCTGCGCCGTGACGCTCGTTATCGCGCTGGTCCCGAAGCCCCCACAGGCCTCGATGGTCTTGAGGTCGGCCTGGATACCGGCCCCGCCGCCGGAGTCGCTGCCGGCGACGGTCAACACGACTGGCGGCGTCACTGGTGAGTCCGCTCGCGTCATGTTCGCTGGCTCCACCGGCGACTACATATCGGTGCTGATATCACAACTGGATTCTACCACAATCGAATCCTAGTATGCTAATAATACTCCATATCACATTCGAGAAAGGCTTATGTAGCGCTGTGTCGGATGTGCCCTCGTACCACAATGGAACCAGCGTCGCGCGATACTACCGACTCCGACGAGCAGTACGGCAGCTTCACCACCGGCGGCGGCGACGTCGTCGTCTACGACACGGAGAACCCGACCGCGTGGCTCCAGTCGAGCTACGCGGTACAGGTCGGCTGCTCTCCGGAGCGAAACTCGGCCTGAGACTTCTACCCGACCGATATCATCGCGATACCGACGATAGCCAGCCCCGCGGCGGCCAGCCGCGCCCGGAAGTGCGACTCGTCGAGGAGGACGGCCCCTAGAACGACGGCGACGATGGCCTGGCCGTTGACGATGGGCGAGACGATACTCGCCGGGAGCTGCTGGAAGGACAGCAACACGATGTGGTTCGCGTAGGCGACGAACAGCGACGCGACGACGAACTTCGGGAGGTCCGCGCGCCACCCCGACGGGACTTGGTACCGGAACGAAAGCGGCGTCATCAGCGCGGCGATGCCGACGGCCATCACCGGGATGTAGGTCGTCGGCGCGATGGCCAGTTCCTGCATCAACACCCGCTTGCCGACGTCCACGAACGCGAACGACGCGGCCGACAGCAGCGCCAGCTGGGCGGGCCGTGACTGCCAGGCCCGTTCCAGCGGTGCCAGCAGCGCCGTCCCCTGCCAGTTGGCGACGTAGACCGCGGTGGTCGCCACGGCGACGCCGCCGACCTGCAGGGGCGTGAGGTGCTGGCCGAGCAGGCCGACCTCCAGGGGCAACACGAACACGGGGACGAGCTTGCTGATGGGGGAGACGTAGGAGACTTCGCCGACGCGAATCGCCCGAAAGAGGGTGAGCAACCCCACTGCCGTCACGCCCGTCACGGCGAGCACCGACGCGAGGACGTTGGCGCGGTTGCCCGCGGGGAGGAACGGCTCGCCGCTGACGAAGACGAACGGGAGGTACACGACGGGGACCAGGCTGTAGGTAATCAACAGGAACACCGGCGACGGGTACTCGGTGAACCACCGCTTCATGACGAACAGGTACACACCGAACACCAGCGCCGACAGGACGGCGTAGGCGATTCCGACGTTCACGGTTGACAACGACCGGCCGACGCTGATAACTGTTCCTGTCAGGGCTCGCGCCGTCGGGCGAGCAGGGCCGCGAGCAGGGCCGCGAGCAGGGCCGCGAGGGCCGAGAAGCCGTCGCCCGTTCCGCCGGTGGTCCGCGCCTCCGTGGTCGTCGGCGTCCGTGTCGGTTCGGCCGTCCCCGTCGAGACGGTCACGTCGACCGCCATCGTGGTCTGGCCGTCACCCGCCGACAGCGAGACGGTTCCGGGGTCGTCGAGGGTGACCGTTCGAACGACCGTCCTCGTCGTCTGTGGCGGGAGGTACAGCCGCTGTTCGGCGAACACGACGCCGTCCCGGCGGAACACGACCGCCGCCGTTCCGGGGATGTCGTGTTGGTTTGCGACGGTCGCGGCCACGTCGACCCTGCCGCCCTGCCCGAGTTCGCGCGGACTAGCGCTGACGCCGGTCACGCTGGCCGCCGCCGGGTCCGAGACGACGACCGTGACGGTGTCGCCGTCGACGCTGACCACGTACCGGCCGGGGGCGGCGAACGTGTGTGTCAGCTCGACCTCGGTCCGCTCGCCCGCGTCGAGCCGGCCCTGTCGCGCCGCGACGACGGTGCCGTTGACCGCGAGCGTCGCGTTGTACGCCCCCGCCTCGCCGCCGGCGTTCTCGACGACCGCGTTGACGGCGAGCGTCTCGTTTCTCACCAGCCGAATCGGCTCGCTCCCGCCGACCGGCGCGTTCGACCGGTAGAGGCTATCCACGCGGTAGGCGGCATCGCGGTCCGGCGGCGGCAGACTGTACCCTATCCGGGCGGGAATCGAACCGAACAGCCGCCGGTGTGTCGTCTCGTTCCACATCGTCACCGCCGTCGCCGTCTCCGTCTCCGTCGCGGTCGCGTCCCGGACGCCCGGGCCGCCGGCGGCCTCGACCTCGGCGAGGAACTGCGACTGCGTGACCGGGTCGCGGTAGCCGTTCAGCGACTGGAACACGGTCTGGAGCGTCCGGTTGCGGCCGGTCGCCGAGCGGACGTGGACGTCGGCCCGCCCGGCGACCAGCGCGCCCTTCCTGTAGTTCGCGTCGTCCGTCCAGGTCGCCCGGTCCGTCAGCGCCACGTCGCTGTAGACCGGGCGGCCGCCCACCGCGAGCTGGGCCCGGAACTCGTCGAACCCGATTCGGTCCTGTTCCAGCGTCAGCGCGGCGGCGTAGTACGTCGCCCAGCCCTCGACCGTCCACCGGGTCCCCGGGGTCGTCTCGTAGGCCTGCCGGCTGTGGACGTACTCGTGGAGCCAGACGTTGTTGGCGGTGGCAAGCGACTGCCGGGACTGGACCCACATGTCCGCGTCGCCTATCTGGTACCCCTCGACACCCCAGTCGACGGCCTCGGACGGCGCAGCGACGACGAACACGTGCCTGTCACGGTCCCCGACCCGGAGCGCGTTCGACGCGTTCGTCATCGAGTCGAGGACGGAAATCGGCGAGGCCGCCATCGTCGCCCGCTCGGGCACGGCCAGCGTGAACGTCTGGTTGTGCGCCGTCTCCTCGAAAGTCGCTACCTCGCCGAGGTAGACGATTTCCTCGCCGGCCGCCCCCGGACCCGCCGTCCTGACCGTCCGGTTGTACCCGACCGGCTCCCGGCCGGTGTAGCGCCAGCGCGTCGGCGTCAGCGACCGGGTCAACAGCGCCCACTCGCCCGTGTCGACGCTGAGATACCGCCCCTCCGCGCCCTCCGGGCCGCTCTTCTCGATTGTCCGGTTCGGGTTGACGCGGTAGCTAATCGTCGCCGTCCCCGGCGTCTCGTCCCACTCGTAGGCGGACTCGTTGACGCGGTCGAACCCGTCGGTGCCGGTCACCGTCGCCGCCGCCGGGACGTGCGTCTCCAGGCCGACGACGCGGTCCGGGATGGCGTAGCTCAGCGTCACCGCGACTTCGCCCGGCTGGGACTGGACACGCGCGTAGGTCTGTGTCTGCCGGATTACGTCACCGCCGTCGGTTTGGGTCACGTTCGACGCGACAGTCCCCACGCTGGCGGCTGTCGCGGCCCCCGCACCGGTTGTGTCCCCCCGCCCCCGCGCCCGTCGCCGGTGCGTGTCGGCGCTTCCCGTCCGGACCGCTGGGTCGGTCGCCGCCGGTCGACCCGCTTCGACCGCCGCGCTGGCCGCCCCTCCCGTCGCTGTTCCGGCTCGTGGCGCACACTTCTCGCCGTCTAACCCGGCCGCCGTACCGGCGCTGGTCCCAGCCGCCGCGGCGCGGTCTGTGGCCGCTGCCGCCGGGAGCGGCGTGATTCCCCCACCGAGGAGAAGGACCACGAGTCCGACGGCCACCACCCGCCGGGGTAGAACGAACATTGCCAACAGTTATCGCCGCATGGTTGAAATAGTTGACCGCCAATCATGGGTTGTGGTATCACGAAACAACTGCTGTCTCGGGCGGTCGCACCCGAAACTTCACACGACGGCAGCAATTCGGTCGGCCGTATGCGACGCCTACTGCCGGTCGGAACACAGCAGTCGCTCGCCACGGCGCTTCCACGAGAACCGTTGCCAGTCAGGAGTTCAGGCGACGTTGAAACCTTTGTCGCGGAGGAAATCCTCGACGCGGCCCGTGTGATTGCCCTGGAGCTCTATCTGCCCGTCCTCGACGGTGCCACCGCAGGCGAACTTCGATTTGAGGTCCGAGGACAGCGAGTCCATGTCGACGTCTTTCGGGTCGAATCCCTCGATAATCGTTACCTCCTTCCCGTAACGGCGCTCGTCGATGCGGATGTTAATCTCCTGGGACTCCTTAGCGACGTCCTCGCAGACGCAGAGCTCCTCAGGCAGCCCGCACGTCGAGCAGACTTCCGACATTACAATCGCGCCTACGAACACGACCTATTAAACACTGTCGGGGCCTACCGGTCGGAGACGACCCCATCGGCGATTTCGACGGCCTCGTCGGCCATCGCCTCGCTTGCCTCGCCGCCGTACCGGACCCGCTCCCGTAGCGTCGCCAGCTGGCGGACCCGGTCGTCGGCCCCGATCGCGTCGAGATACGCCCGCACAGTCTCGCCGTTCCTGCGGCGGCGGTGCTCGTCGGCGAGGACGTACATCGCCCGCTGGAACGCCCGCTCGATGTCGGTCTCGGGGTCCACGCGGCGCTGGTAGCGGAGCCACACCGCCCGGTAGGCCCGCTCGCTGAGGCCCGACCGGCGTGCGCCCGCCGCGATGCCCAGCAAGGCGACGACGCCGAGGGTCACCTCCTCACGGGAGGGCAGTGGCGGCAAGCTCAGCCCGTCACTGTCCTCCGAGTCCGTGGCGGTCTCCGTCGCCGTGTCGGTCCCCGTGGCCGTCGGCGTCGCGGTCGGCTCCGTCTCGGTCCCGTTGGTCTCGGTCAGCGGCGCGGGCGTCGACGTGGCCGGCGGCGTGTACTCCTCCACCGGGACGCCGTCCCCGACGGTGGGTGCCGACCCGTCCGAACTCGCCTCCTCGATGCGCTGCTGTCTGACCTGCTCGCGCGGCCCGGACGGCGTCGGGTCGAACTGCACCCACCCCTGGCCGGGGAAGTACACCTCGACCCAGGCGTGGGAGTTGAGCCCGCGGACGACCCACCGGTCCTCGTCGATGCGCTGGCCGGACGTGTAGCCGACGGTCATGCGCGCCGGAATTCCCTGGGTCCGGAGCATCGTCACCATCGTCGTGGCGAAGTAGACGCAGTACCCCTCGTCCATCTCGAAGAGGAAGGCGTCGGCGACGTTGAACCCCGGACGGTCGACGTCCAGCGAGTAGCCCTTGTTTTCCTGTAACCACCGCTCGACGACCAGCGCCGTCTCGTAGGGGTTCTCGGCGTTCGCGGTGAGGATGGCCGTCCGCTCGGCGACCCGGTCCGGCGTGCTGTCGGGGAGCTGGGTGTACAGCTCCGCGGTCGCGTCGTCGTAGTCGGTCCCGGCCCCGCGCAGCCCGGCGGGCGTCGCTACCAGCAGTTCGCTCCGGACCTGATAGCCGTCGCCCGCCGCCAGCGTGTCGTCCGGCTGGAACCCGCCTTCGCTGGAGACCGACACGGACGGGTCCCCGGCGTACTCGACCGGTTTCCAGGCGGCCGGGACGGTCCCGATGGTCGACTCCGCCCGGAACTCCTGGCGGAGCGTCCGGGTCTCGCCGGGCGGGCCGTCGAGGCGCTGGCCGTCGTACGGACCGGGGCTCCCCGTCCGCACCCACCCGTCGCCGGTGTAGCGGTCGTAGGCGGTGACCCGCCAGTAGCGCGGCTCCTCGCTCTCGACCGTGTACCGTATCTCCGGCGTCAGCGAGATGCTCCCCTGTACCGAGAGCGACTCCCCGGCGTCGAAGAGGCTCCCCTCGACGGTCCGCCCCTCCGACCCGTCGTCGTACGACAGCGAACTGCCGCGGGTGAACGGCACCCGTGACAGCGCTGCCGGGACGACGATTATCGCCGCCAGCTGCTCGAGGACGGCGCGCCGCCCGGCGTCGATGCCCTCGCTGTCGCCGTCGGCCTGCTCCGTCCCGTCGGTGCCGGGCATCGCGTCGGGGCGTTTCGCCGGGTCCGCCGGCTCGTCCGCCGACAGCGTATCGAGGTTCCCGAAACCGATTGTCGCCGCGATGCCGACCACGCCCAGCAGCGTCGTCACCACGCCGGCGTCGGTCGTCAGGGCGAAGAACGCGAGCGCCGTGCCGGCCGCCACCGTCGCCGTCACGTACCAGCGCCGCAAGGCGAAGTACCACGTCAGGAACACCGGTGCCGGCGCGAACGACAGCACCCACAGCCTGACCTCGGCTATCTGGAGCAGCGACCGCCCGGTCAGCAGGGCGGCGGTGTCGGCGAGCAGTTCCGTCACCGCCGGGTCCGTCGAGAGGTTCAGTATGTACGCGCCGAGGCCGCCGGCGAACAGCGCCGCGCCGACGCCGACCGCGAGCGTCGGCCTGAGCACGCGGGCCAGTAGCGTCGCGCCGACGAGCGAGAGCGCGGCCAGCGCCAAGAACAGGGTTGGGTCGCCGACCACGTCGCTGAGATAGAACATCGTCCGCAGCGGCGCGCCGATGGCCAGCGCCGCCGCGAACAGCGCCAGTAGCCGCGACCCGTTCCAGGCCCGGACCCGTTCCGCGACGGCGGCACTCATCCGCCTACCTCGCCCGCGAGGGGGTTGTCCCGGCTGGCGGTCACGTCGGCGAAGGGCCGGCGGCGGCCGTCGACCGACACCGTGACGCCCTCGTCGCCGGCCGTGACCACCACGTCGGCGGCGTCGGCTCGGTCGGTCCGGCCCGCGTCGGCCCGGGCCAGCAGCTCCAGCAGCCGCGTCCGGTGGGTGTCGCCGTACCCCTGCTCGACCGCGCCGTTCGGGACGGCGAGTTCGACCGCGAGCCCGCTCTCCAGCGCGGCCGTGGTGAGAGTCGCCGCCGCGGCGGCCATCTCGTCGGCGTGGCCGCGCTCGGCTTCCGCGACGACGAGGACGCTCCTGTCGCTCCGGCTGTCGGCGAACTCCTTGACGAGCAGGTCCTCACGCTTGGCGCTCGACTTCCAGTGGACGTCCCGCAGCGAGTCGCCGCTGACGTACTCCCGCAGCCGGTCGAAGGCCTGCCGGTCCTCGCTCTCCGGCGTGAACGTCCGCGCGAACGCGTCGGTCCCGCCAAGCCGGTAGACCGAGGGGTACACGAGCACGTCGGTCGTGCTGATGATGGTGTACCGCTCCGCGACCAGCCCCAGCGCGTCCGTCAGCGTCACGTCGACGGGGCCGGCCCGCTGCTCGCCACGGCTCGTGTAGGTGGCCCGGTAGGTCACCGTCGCCGGCAGGGACTTCCTGACCGTCGTCTCACCGTCTATGCCATCGGAGAGCCGGTCGGTGACCGTCGCGATGCCGCTACCGTCGACGCGGAACTCCACGGCCCTGCTCTCGCCGGGGAAGCCACGGCGGAGCCGGCCCCGCTCGACGGTCGGCGCGCCGCCCCAGCGGACCTGGACGGCGGCGGCGACCACGCCGACGAGCAGCGGGCCCGCGACGGCGGCGAGCCCGGGCTGGCCGAACCTCGCACTGACAAGGAGGGCGGCGATGGCGACGGCGAGGGCGGCGAACCCGCGTCGTGTCGGTCTCATTCGACGGAAACGGCGTCGAGTGCCTCCGCGACGAGCGCCCCGGCGTCCTGGTCGCTGCTCTCGGTGCGGATGCGGTGCGGGAGCACGACCGGCGCTTCCGTCTGGACGTCGTCGGGGACGACGTAACTGCGCCCTTCGAGCACGGCCCGGGCCTGTGCCGCCCGCAGCAGCGAGATGCTGCCCCGCGGGCTGACGCCCAGTTGCGCGTTCTCCCGCGTGTACCGCGCCAGCCGGGTCGCGTACGACCGGATGGGCTCCTTGACGGTCACGTCGGCGACCGTCTCCCGGGCGGCCGAGAGCGCTTCGAGGGTGGCGACCGAGGTGAGGTCCTCGATGGGGTGTTGCCCCACCACGTCGCCGAGCATCGCCGTCTCGGCCGCCTCGTCCGGGTAGCCCAGGTGCAGTTTCGTCATGAACCGGTCGAGTTCGGCCATCGGCAGGTCGTAGGCCCGGTTCTGCTCGACCGTGTTCTGCGTGGCGATGACGGTAAACGGCCGCGGGACGGGGTGGGTGGTCCCGTCGACCGACACCTGTTTCTCCTCCATCGCCTCAAGCAGCGCCGACTGGGTCTTCGGCGGCGCGCGGTTTATCTCGTCGCCGAGGACGACGTTGGCGAAGATGGGGCCGGGCCGGAACTCGAACTCCTGGGTCTTCTGGTTGAAGACGTTGACGCCGGTCACGTCGGTCGGGAGGAGGTCCGGCGTGAACTGGACGCGCTTGAACTCGCCGTCGAAGGAGGCTGCGACGGAGCGGGCGAGCATCGTCTTGCCGACGCCGGGCACGTCTTCCAGCAGGACGTGGCCGCGACCCAGCAAGGCGATGACGATGTGCTCGATGGCGTCGTGTTGCCCGACGATGACCTGTTCGACGTTCTCTATCACCTGGTTGGCGACGCGTGTGGCGTCGCGGCGGGGACTGTCCGACTGTTGACCGCGTGATGTGTCAGTGTCTGTCATAATCGCGCTCTCGTGGGACGACGCCTTGGCACGGGGACCGGCGAAGGTAGTGTCCCCTGTCGACCAGTAAGCGTCTCGTGTGGGTGCCACATGCTACGGGTCGTTCAGTGTGCCCGCGTCTACGGCGTGAGTGCATGTAACTCTGTGGATGCGTGAGAACGCCACACACCCGCTTAGCGGTCGATAGCGGGGTTCACCAGGACTTACAGGCGCCACAGACGAGGACGCCGCCCTGCGTCCACCGCCGCTCGACGACCTCGCCACAGTCGGCACAGGCCGCCCCTTCGGGCGACCACGCGTACGTCGTCACGGCCGGGTCGACCGCATCGGACGAGCCCTCCGCGTCGGCGTCCTCGCGGTCGGCCGTTCCGGCGCTTCCTTCGGCCGTCCCGCCGTCCTCCTCGCTCGCCGTCTCGCCGGTGGCCGCGGCTCCGTCGTCCTCGCTGTCCGGCGTCGAATCGCCGTGACCCTCGTCGCCGCTATCGGTGTCCGCGTCGAGGAAGTCCTCCAGCGAGGCGTCTTCGGCCATACGCCCTCCTCTTGGCTGCGACGACACAAATACCCTGTCGGTCGCCCCATCCGGCCGCTACTCGGTGGCGACGCCGACGGTCACCAGCGTGCCCAGCTCGCGGTACCGTTCGACCATCGCCTCGCGGGTCTCGAAGTCGTCGGTCGGGAACGCCGCCGCCGGCGGAATCTCCACCTCGCGGTCCGGGATGGTGTCCTGGCTGGCCACGGCCAGGCCCGCATCGCGGAACGCCCGACGGTACTCGTCGGCGCTCCAGCGCGTCATCTCGATGTCGATGAACTCCTGCCACTCGTGGGAGTGGACGTTCTCCTCGTAGTAGTTCACGGCGACGTGCGCGGTCCCGCCGGGCCGGAGGACGCGGGCGATTTCCGCCAGGGTGTGTGGCGGGTCGCTGGCGTAGTAGAACGCCTCCATCGAGAACACGTGGTCGATGCTGTCGGTCGCGAACGGCAGGGCGTCGAAGTCGCCCCGGAGGAACCCGATGCCGTCGTCGTCGGTGTACTCGCGGGCGTTCCGGAGCATCTCCGGCGACCCGTCCAGCCCGTAGCAGGGGCCGGCGTCGTTGGTGTCCCGCAGGGCCCGGAGCGCGTAGCCCGACCCCGTTCCCAGGTCCAGCACCGTCTCGCCCGGCTCGACCGGCATCCGGGCGAGGACGTGCTTGGCGGTGTGCCAGTGGCGGTCCTCCATCCCTCTGTCCTTGCCGTCGGCCGCCCACTCGTCGAACTCCTCGCGAACGCTCATATCTCGTGTCAGTGCCGGGAGGCTCAAAACCCTCGCTGTTCGGCGTCGCCGCCGGGAACGCAAACGCAAAGTAGGGTCGCGCTAACGTTCAGGTAATGCAAGGACTCCTGACGGAACTGCTTCAAAGCGTCATCGAGATGCCCGGCTGGTTCCTCGACGTCGCACTGAACGACCCGCTGGCGGCGCTCATGCTCGCCGTCGGTGCCGTCATCACGACCGTCTCGGTCGCCTTCTTCGGTTACCTCTCGCTGGGGGCCGTCCTGTCGCTTTTCAGCGGCTCCGGCGGTCGCGGACCGCCCCAAGCAAATCGATAGCCGTCTCGACGTCCGGGCCCAGCGGGGACGCGAACACCACGCTGTCGGCGTGTTCTTCTAACGCCGCCGTCCGCTCGGCCACCGTCTCCGGCGTTCCGGCGATACAGAACGCGTCCAGCATCGCCTCGGTCACGCCCTCGAAGGCGGCCGAGAACTCGCCGGCCGCGATTGCCTGCCCGATGTCGTCGGCGGCGTCGTGGTCGATGCCGTGGCGGTCAAGCACCGGCGGGGGTGACCCGGCGGCGACGAACGCGACCGGCGGCCGGGCGGCCTCACGCGCCTCGGCCGCGTCCTCGGCGACCGAGACGCTGGCGTAGGCCGCGAGGTCGAACGCGCCGTACTCGTCGGGCCGCTCGTCGGCCATCTCTTCGACTTGTTCGCGTGCCCACGCGAGGTCTTTCGGGTGCGCGCCGTTGTACAGCGCGCCGTCGGCGTGTTTCGCCGCCATCCGAGTCATGTGTGGCCCCTGCGCGCCGACGTACACCGGCACCTCGCCGACCTCGTAGTTCAGCCCGGCGTCGACCGCCTCGAAGGTGCCGTCGTGGTCGACGCGCTCGCCGTCCCAGAGCTTCCGGGCGGTCGTGAACGTCTCCAGCACGCGCCGGAGGGCATCCTCGTGATCGAAGCCGAGGTTGCTGAGCGTCGACCTGTCGCCCGGGCCGACGCCGAAGACGGCGCGCCCGTCGCTCAGTTCGTCCAGCGTCGCCGCCCGCGAGGCAAGCGTCACCGGATGGGTCTCGTAGGGGTTGGCGATGCCGGGGCCGAGCAGGACGTCGTCGGTCCGCTCGGCCATCGCGGTCAGCGCCATGAACTGGTCGCGGTTGTTGTAGTGGTGGCTGACGAAGACGGCGTCGAGCGCGTTCGATTCGGCCCCGTCGGCGAACGAGGCGAGCTGGTCGACCGGGTGTTCCGGGGTGAGTTCAATCGCGTACATGTGACCACTCTCTGAGTGCTTGTCTGACCACGTCGCTCTCCGGGTCGCGGAACAGCTGTTCGCTGCCCGCGTGGTCCCCGAACTCGAAGCCGCGGACGACTGCGGCGGGCGTCCCGCCGTCGCCCTCGCCGGTGACGAGGTTGGCCGCGGCGGCGAGTTCGTCGACGACGGCCTGGACCGTGGCTTCGAGTTCGCGGCCGTCGCGGTCGTGTTCGCCGCGCCAGTCCCGCGAGGCCGGGAGGCCGGCCCACCCCAGCGCGACGCCGCGCTGTCCGAGGCGGAACGGTCGGCCGGAGGTGTCGGTGACGATGACGGCCGGCGCGACGCCCGTCCGCTCGCGGATGCCGGCGCGGATGGTCTCTGCCTCGGCGGTCGGGTCCTCGGGGAGCAAGAGGAGGTCCGCGCCGGGCACGTTCGAGCGGTCGATGCCCGCGTTGACCGTGATGTGGCCGAACCGGGTCACGCCGAGGACGAACGGCGCTTCGACCAGCACCTCCTCGCACTCCTCTAGAATCGCCTGTGCCATCCGCGGGTCCTTCTCCTCGCCGGCGATGTCCTCGATGGTCGCCGCGATGCGCTTGGCGCGCTCGCTCGGCTCGTACGACGACAGCGACCGCCCGCGTCCGTTGGCCTTGGAGACGATGGTGCTGGCGACACAGACCACGTCGTCGTCCCGGAGGTCGGCCCGCCGGACGAGCAGCTCCGCCACGTCGTCGCCCGGACGGACCTCGGGCAGTCCCTCGACCGCGAAGACTTCCATACCGCTCCTGCGGTCCCTGCGGGAAAAAGACCCGCGTTCGCTGCAAAGCCGGCCAACAGTGGCAACGGATGCCGGTACCCCGGCGGCCCCGTTACAGCTCGTGCCGGGTCACGTCGAGCGCCCCGTCCTCGACCGTCACCGTCAGCATGGTCGGCCGGTCGGCCGGCGACGCGCCCGTGACGCTGCCGGGGTTCAGCAGCCGCACGCTCTCGTAGACGGTGTCCGTCGGCTCGTGGGTGTGGCCGGCGACGCCGACGGCGCTGCCGTCGGCCGCCTCGTGGACCGCAGCGGCCACGCGGTCCGCCCACCCTCCGTGTGAGCCGGTGCCGTGTGTCACGACGAAGGTGACGCCGCCGAGTTCGACCGTCGCCCGGTCCGGCAGTCCGAGCCGCGGGTCGACGTTCCCCGAGACGGCCGTCAGTCCTGTCGCCATGTGGCGGATGTCAGCGAGCGCCCCCTCGCTGTCGAAGTCCCCGGCGTGGACGACGTGGTCGGCGACTTCGATGCGCTCCCGGAACGACGGCGGGATTTCGTGCTCCCGGGACGGGATGTGCGAATCGCTGATGAGAGCGACGTCCATACCGGCGTATCGCGTCGCCCCTCGAAAAGGGTTGGTACCACGGAAACGAGTGCCGACTGGTAGCTACTCCGCGGCCGAAAACACGTCCCGCAGCCCGTCCAGTTGCTCGACCAGGCGGTCGATGCCGTCGTTGATAGCCGCGACCCGCTCCTCGATGTCGTCGACCGGCACCGCTCCCTGGGGCGTCGGCTCGACGAGGTCGTCGTCTTCCAGCATCCGCAGCGAGTACCGCACCTTGTGTTTCGGGACCCCTGTCTCCTCGGCGAGCCGGACGATACCGATGGGCCCGCTCTCGATGACGGCCCTGAGGACAGACAGGTCCCGCCCCTCCTTCTCGACCTGGTTCTCCAGTCGGTCCATTCCCATAGTAAATCGTATCTGTGCGTTTACGTCCGTGACACATAAACGCCCCAGGTACGGGGCTGTGGCTCGGCCGCTTCCGGGCACCTGTGGCGCTGTGCCGGCCGCTATTCGTCCGAAACCGGTGTCCGGCGAAGCTCGTCCAGTTGGTCCCGAAGCTTGCTCAGCTCCGTCTCCAGCTCTTCCCGGCGGTCGATGAGCGCGCTCAGCTCCTCCGTGTTGACCGAGTAGTCGTTGTCCATCGCCACGTCCAAGGCGTCGGTCGTCGCCCCCGTGAGGTCCGACGCGACCCGCAGCACTTCACTCGGCGTCCCGCGGGACTCGTACAGCTCCTGTTCGCCCGACAGCGGCCTGTAGGTCACCATCGGCGACTCGACGCCGCGGTGGTAGCTCACCGCGTAGCTCGTGTCTGTCACCGGGTTGAGGCGGTCCTCCGCCCGCTCCGTCCGGACGATGTTGAACGGCTCGGCCAGCGCGGGAAACGTGTCGGCGAGGTCCCGGAGCCGGTCGGCGGCGGTCACGTCCAGTTGCGCCTCCACGTCGCCGAAGAACTGCCGCGAGTTGGTGAGGCTGAAGGCCACGGTGTAGAACACCGACTCGTCGCTGTCGGCCAGGTTCCGAACCCGGTCGCGGACCTCCCCGTGGCGGCCCTCGATAGTGAGTTTCTCCAGTTCCTCGAGCAGCGCCCGGACCCCCTCCTCGCGTTCGAGGAACGCCTCGACGATTGCGCCGGGCATCTCCTCGCCATCCACGTCCTCCATGGCCCCCCTTTTGTGGGGCCTCGTAAACAGTTTGTCGCTGGCAGCCCGAATCGGCACGGCTTACACCCAACACAAAACATATGCTATCCCGCGTGAAGTGATAGCACGTCCGACCCCGGTGGACGGACACTATGACAGGCCGAGGGGGACTTCCCCGACGTCTGCTGTTTACTGTGCCTGTGTGACCGCCCGCTCTGTCCTCTCGACCAGTCGTGTCGGTGCCGTTTTGTCGACCAGCAGTTACTGGTCGCTGCCGAGTCGAGCGCCGCGTCCGAAGCGGATTCGAACCGGAGGAAGACTCACTGCCGTTCGTCTTCCAGGGTTCAAATTCGCTCGTTACGTCTCTGCGACTCACCGTTTGTTCGTCGCAAAAGTACGCCCGGAGCGGGATTTGAACCGGAGCCAGACGTGCTCGCTCACTGCTCACGGCTTCGCCGCTCGCGTCGCGGTTCTCGCGATCGCTTCGAACCGCGCTCTCGCTGTGCGCGACTGGCAGGGTTCAAATCCGCTTGTAACCGGACTCATCGAACTCGCTGTCGCTCGGCGACGAGACACCTCGCTGAGGAGTTGAGTTCGACAGAAGTACGCCCGGAGCGGGATTTGAACCCGCGTCACGACCGTGACAGGGTCGTATGATGGGCCACTACACCATCCGGGCACCTTGCTGCACTTCTTCGTATCCCGGTGTTGGTATTAAGACTTTCCAAAGAACTGCGCCCTGGGATGAATGCACGTGACGGGACCCAAAGCTCTATGTCCGGTCTGCTTCATGTGGGTGATAGGAGCAAACACGCCCGCGACCCGCGAGGGTAGTGCGGGTCCGATAGCCACGGCAGAGCGACTTGGCAAGTGTTATATGCACTCCGACAGTACGGCCCTGTAGTATCTCGTGACAGCCACCTTCTCCAGCAGCAGGCCAAACGCACACCCACACACATGGTAGATGTAAGTCAACACGACCTCGTCCCAGACCACAGTGTCGTCGACGAGGACGACCTCGAAGCAGTACTCACGGAGTATGACATCAAGAAGACGGACCTTCCGAAGATCAAGCGCACCGACAAGGCGCTGCCGGACGACGCCGAAGTCGGTGACGTGGTTCGGATCGAACGCGACTCCCGGACGACCGACACCGCAGTTGTCTATCGACTGGTGGTAGAATAATGGACACACAAGACCGCCGCGCTATATCGCGTGAATACTTCGCCAAGGAACGGCTCGCCGAACACCACTTCCGCTCGTTCAACGCTTTCCTCGACCGGGGCATGCAGCAGGTCGTCGACGAGAAAGAGACCATCGAGACCGACATCGGCGACAAGGAGGGACAGGAACCGGTGTGGGTCGAATTGGGCGACGTCCGCGTCGTCACCCCGCGGGTCCGCGAGGCCGACGGCAGCGAGGAACTGCTGTACCCACAGGAGGCCCGGCTCCGCAACATCACCTACTCCGCGCCGGTGTTCATGGAGATGGCCATCGTCCGCGGTGGCGAGGAGGAACCGGAGGAAGTCGTCGACCGGACCGAGACCAAAATCGGGCGCATGCCAATCATGGTCGGGTCGAACAAGTGCAACATCGCGGGCTTCAGCGACGAGGAGCTCATCGACATCGGCGAGGACCCCGCAGACCCCGGTGGCTACTTCTGTGTCAACGGCTCCGAGCGGGTGCTGATGACCAGCGAGGACCTCGCCCCGAACAAGATTCTGGCCGAGTACGACACCAAGTACGGCGACGAGGTGCAGGTCGCCAAGACGTTCTCCCAGCGCCGCGGGTACCGCGCGCTGGTGCTGTGTGAGCGAACGCGGGACGGGCTGCTGGAAGTCTCGTTCCCCTCCGTCTCGGGCAGCATCGACTTCGTGACGCTGGTCCGTGCGCTGGGGCTGGAGTCGGACGAGGAGATCGTCCACCGCGTCAGCGAGGACCCGGAAATCGTGAAGTTCATGCTGGAGAACCTGGAGGAGGCCGAGGTCCAGACGACCGAGGAGGCCATCGAGACGCTGGGCAAGCGCGTCGCCTCCGGACAGGGCAAGAACTACCAGCTCAAGCGGGCCAACTACGTCATCGACCGCTATCTCCTGCCGCACCTCCACGAGGAGGGCGTCGACGAGGAGGAGGTCCGTATCAACAAGGCGTTCTACCTCTGCCGGATGGCCGAGGCGTGTTTCGAACTGGCGCTTGGCCGCCGGGAGTCCGACGACAAGGACCACTACGCGAACAAGCGGCTGAAGGTCAGCGGCGACCTGATGACGGACCTGTTCCGGACGGCGCTGAACAAGCTCGCTCGGGACGTGAAATACCAGCTGGAACGGGCCAACATGCGCAACCGTCAGCTGTCCGTCTCGACGGTCGTCCGCTCGGACGTGCTGACCGAGCGGCTCGAACACCCGATTGCGACGGGGAACTGGGTCGGCGGTCGCTCCGGCGTGAGCCAGCTGGTCGACCGGACCGACTTCATGGGGGTGCTCTCGCACCTCCGGCGGCTGCGCTCGCCGCTCAGCCGCTCCCAGCCCCACTTCGAGGCACGGGACCTGCACGCGACCCAGTGGGGTCGCATCTGTCCCTCCGAGACGCCGGAGGGCCCCAACTGTGGGCTGGTGAAGAACTTCGCCCAGGCGATGGAGCTGTCACAGGACGTCGAGGACCCACAGGGCCTCAAACAGGAACTCGCGGAGATGGGGGTTCAGGGCATCCCCGGTATCGAGTCGATAGAACAGCAGCCCGCGGACGATTAACATGAGTCAGGGACGCGAAGCCAAAGTATACGTCAACGGTAGTCTGGTCGGCACACACCCCGACCCGGAACAGCTCGCAGAACAGGTACGACAGGCGCGACGACGGGGAGACGTCTCCCAGATGGTCAACGTCTCGGTCAAGAACCGGACCGGGGAAGTCATCATCAACGCCGACGCCGGCCGCGCCCGACGCCCGCTGCTGGTCGTCGAGGACGGCGAGCCGCTGATGACCGACGAGGAGGTCGAGCAGGTCAAAAACGGCGAGCTCGAATTCGAGGAACTCGTCGAGCGCGGCCTCGTCGAGTTCATCGACGCCGAGGAGGAGGAAGACATCCTCGTCGGCGTCGACGAGGACGAACTCACCGAGAACCACACGCACCTGGAAGTCGACCCGCAGCTGATGTTCGGTATCGGTGCCGGGATGATTCCCTACCCCGAACACAACGCCTCGCCTCGGATTACGATGGGGTCGGGGATGATCAAGCAGTCGCTCGGCCTGCCGAGCGCGAACTACCGCATCCGGCCGGACACGCGCCAGCACCTGCTGCACTACCCGCAGCTCTCGATGGTCAAGACCCAGACCACCGAACAGATCGGCTACGACGACCGCCCCGCGGCCCAGAACTTCGTCGTCGCCGTCATGAGCTACGAGGGGTTCAACATCGAGGACGCGCTCGTGATGAACCAGGGGTCGGTCGACCGTGCGCTCGCCCGCTCGCACTTCTTCCGCACCTACGAGGGCGAGGAGCGGCGCTACCCCGGCGGTCAGGAGGACCGCTTCGAGATTCCCGACGACGAGGTCCGCGGCGCGCGTGGCGAGGAAGCGTACACGCACCTCGACGACGACGGCCTGGTCAACCCCGAGACGAAGGTCGGCGAGAACGCCGTCCTGCTGGGCAAGACCAGCCCGCCGCGGTTCCTCGAAGAACCGGACGACATGGGCGGGCTCTCGCCCCAGAAGCGCCGGGAGACGAGCGTGACGATGCGCTCGGGCGAATCCGGCGTCGTCGACACGGTCACGCTGATGGAGGGCGAGGACGGCTCGAAGCTCTCGAAGGTCTCCGTGCGTGACGAGCGCATCCCCGAACTCGGGGACAAGTTCGCCTCACGGCACGGCCAGAAGGGCGTCGTCGGCCACATCGCCCCACAGGAGGACATGCCCTTCACCGAGGAGGGCGTCGTCCCGGACCTCATCATCAATCCGCACGCGCTGCCGTCGCGGATGACTGTCGGCCACATTCTGGAGATGATCGGCGGAAAGGTCGGCGCGCTCGAAGGCCGCCGCGTCGACGGCACCGCCTTCACCGGCGAGGACGAGGAGGAACTCCGCGGCTCGCTCGAAGAGCACGGCTTCGACTCCAGCGGCAAGGAGACGATGTACTCCGGCGTCACCGGCGAGAAAATCGACGCGGAGATCTTCGTCGGCGACATTTTCTACCAGAAGCTCTACCACATGGTGTCGAACAAACTGCACGCCCGCTCGCGCGGGCCGGTGCAGGTGCTCACCCGCCAGCCCACCGAGGGGCGCGCCCGCGAGGGTGGCCTCCGTGTGGGTGAGATGGAGCGGGACGTGCTCATCGGGCACGGCGCGGCGATGGCGCTCAAGGAGCGCCTGCTCGACGAGTCCGACCGCGAGTGGATAAACGTCTGCGGGCAGTGTGGGATGACCGCCGTCGAGAACGTCGAACAGCGGCGTATCTACTGTCCGAACTGCGAGGAGGAGACCGACATCCACGAGGTCGAGATGTCCTACGCGTTCAAGCTCCTGCTCGACGAGATGAAGGCGCTCGGAATCGCCCCGCGGATAGAACTGGAGGACGCAGTATGAGTTCACAACAGACACCACAGGAAATCGGTCAGCTCAGTTTCGGGCTGATGGACCCGGAGGAGTACCGCGAGATGTCGGCCACGAAGGTCATCACGGCCGACACGTACGACGACGACGGCTTCCCCATCGACATGGGGCTGATGGACCCCCGCCTGGGCGTCATCGACCCCGGCCTCGAATGCAAGACCTGCGGGAAGCACAGCGGGTCGTGTAACGGCCACTTCGGCCACATCGAACTGGCCGCGCCGGTCATCCACGTCGGCTTCGCGAAGCTCATCCGCCGGCTCCTGCGCGGGACCTGTCGGGAGTGCTCCCGGCTCTGTCTCGACGAGCACGAGCGCGACGAGTTCGCCGACCGGCTGACGCGGACCCAGGACCTCGGCCGTGACCTCAACGACGTGACCAAGGCCGCCATCCGGCAGGCCCGCAAGAAGGACCGCTGTCCGTTCTGCGGCGAGAAGCAGTACGACATCAAACACGAGAAGCCGACCACCTACTACGAGGTCCAGGACGTGCTGGCCTCGGACTACCCCGAGCGAATCGCCGCCGCGATGGAGGAGGCCGAGGACCCCATCTCGCCCGTCGAGCTCTCCGAGGAGACCGGCATCGACAGCAGCCGCGTCCAGGAGATTCTCAGCGGCGAGTTCCGCCCGCGACAGGAGGCCCGCCGCGCCCTGGAGAAGGCGCTGTCGGTCGACCTGACCGAGGAGGACATGAACAAGCTCATGCCCAGCGACATCCGGGACTGGTTCGAGGACATCCCGGACGAAGACATCGAAGTGCTGGGGATGAAACCGGCCCGCTCCCGGCCGGAGTGGATGATTCTGACGGTGCTGCCGGTGCCGCCGGTCACCGCCCGCCCCTCGATTACGCTGGACAACGGCCAGCGCTCCGAGGACGACCTCACCCACAAGCTCGTGGACATCATCCGCATCAACCAGCGGTTCATGGAGAACCGCGAGGCCGGTGCGCCACAGCTGATTATCGAGGACCTCTGGGAACTGCTGCAGTACCACGTCACCACCTTCATGGACAACGAGATTTCGGGCACGCCGCCGGCGCGTCACCGCTCCGGCCGCCCGCTCAAGACCCTCTCCCAGCGCCTGAAGGGCAAGGAGGGGCGTTTCCGTGGCTCGCTGTCCGGGAAGCGCGTGAACTTCTCCGCTCGTACCGTCATCTCGCCGGACCCGACGCTCTCGCTCAACGAGGTCGGCGTCCCCGACCGGGTCGCAAAGGAGATGACACAGACCATGAACGTCACCGAGCGCAACCTCAACGAGGCGCGACGGTACGTCTCCAACGGGCCTGAAGCCCACCCCGGCGCGAACTACGTCAAGCGGCCCGACGGCCGCCGGCTGAAGGTGACCGAGAAGAACTGCGAGGAACTGGCCGAGAAGGTCGAACCGGAGTGGGAAGTGTCCCGTCACCTGGTCGATGGCGACATCATCATCTTCAACCGCCAGCCGTCGCTGCACCGCATGTCCATCATGGCCCACGAAGTCGTCGTGATGCCGTACAAGACGTTCCGGCTGAACACGACGGTTTGTCCGCCGTACAACGCCGACTTCGACGGCGACGAGATGAACATGCACGCCCTGCAAAACGAGGAGGCCCGCGCGGAGGCGCGCGTCCTCATGCGCGTGCAGGAACAGATGCTCTCGCCGCGGTTCGGCGAGAACATCATCGGCGCGATTCAGGACCACATCAGCGGGACGTACCTGCTGACCCACACGAACCCGAAGTTCAACGAGACGCAGGCGCTCGACCTGCTGCGGGCGACCCGCATCGACGAGCTGCCCGAGCCGGACGGCGTCGACGAGGGCGGCGAGGAGTACTGGACCGGCCGCTCGCTGTTCTCGGAACTGCTGCCCGACGACCTGAACCTCGAGTTCACGTCCTCGGCCGGCGACACCGTCCGCGTCGAGGACGGCCAGATGACCGGCGGCACCATCGACGAGGACGCCGTCGGGGCCTTCGGCGGCGAAATCGTCGACACCATCGCCAAGGAGTACTCCCGGACCCGCGCCCGGATTCTCGTCAACGAGGTTTCGGCGCTGGCGATGCGCTCTATCATGCACTTCGGGTTCTCCATCAGCATCGACGACGAGTCCATCCCGCGGGAAGCGGAGGAGCAGATAAACGACGCCATCGACAGCGCCTACGACCGCGTCGAGGAACTCATCGAGACCTACGAACGGGGCGAACTCGAATCGCTGCCCGGCCGGACCGTCGACGAGACGCTGGAGATGAAAATCATGCAGACGCTGGGCAAGGCCCGCGACTCCGCCGGTGACATCGCCGAGGACCACTTCGGCAGCGACAACCCGGCCGTCATCATGGCCGAGTCCGGTGCGCGTGGGTCGATGCTGAACCTGACCCAGATGGCCGGCTGTGTCGGCCAGCAGGCAGTCCGCGGCGAGCGTATCAACCGCGGGTACGAGAACCGCACGCTCAGCCACTTCGAGGAGAACGACCTGTCGGCGGACGCCCACGGCTTCGTGGAGGCCTCCTACCGCTCCGGGCTCGGCCCGAAGGAGTTCTTCTTCCACGCGATGGGCGGCCGCGAGGGGCTGGTCGACACGGCCGTCCGGACCTCCAAGTCCGGGTACCTCCAGCGCCGCCTCATCAACGCGCTCTCCGAACTGGAGACGCAGTACGACGGGACCGTCCGGGACACCTCGGACACCATCGTCCAGTTCGAGTTCGGCGAGGACGGCACGTCGCCGGTCGACGTGTCCTCGAACCAGGAGGAGGCGGCCGTCGACGTGGAACAGATCGCCGACAGCGTCCTCAACGAGGAGTTCGAGAGCGAAAAGCAGAAAGAGAGCTTCCTCGGGACGCGCACCGAGCGGACCAACCTCTCCGAGCACGCCGACGACTGGTGGATGGCGGAGGGTGACGACTAACCATGACAACACGAGACGTTTCAGCGGACATCGAGGCCGTCGTCGAGGACACCGAGCTGCCGCGACGGCTGAAAGACGAAGTGTACAGCACCATCGAGGAACGGGGCGTCGGCGTCGACGACGCCGACCGCATCGCCAAGGCCGTCGAGTCCCGCTATCTCGACACGCGCGTCGACCCGCTGGACCCGGTCGGGACCGTCTCGGCCCAGTCCATCGGCGAACCGGGCACGCAGATGACGATGAACACGTTCCACTACGCGGGGGTCGCCGAAATCGACGTGACCCAGGGGCTGCCCCGGCTCATCGAGCTGGTGGACGCCCGGAAGACGCCGGACACGCCGATGATGACGGTCCACCTGGACGAGGAGTACGCCGAGGACCGCGAGCGCGCCCACGAGGTCGTCTGGAAGATAGAGGCGACGCGCATCCTCGCGCTCGGTGACATCTCGACGAACGTCGCGGACATGCTCGTCGAGATTGACCTCAACGAGGACACGCTGCTTGAGCGGTGGCCGACGGTCAACGACACCGACGCCATCGCCGAGGAAATCGCCGAGACCATCGAGTCGAACCTCGGCGTCTCGACCCGGCAGGTCGGGACGGTCATCGAGTTCGGCCCGGAGGAACCCAGCTACCGCGACCTGCTGCAGCTGGTCGAGGAGCTGCGGGAAATCGTCTTCAAGGGTATCGAGGAGATTACCCGCGTCGTCATCCGCAAGGAGGAGACCGACAACGGCGAGGAGTTCGTCCTCTACACCGAGGGGTCGGACTTCGGCGAGGTGCTGGACATCGAGGGCGTCGACGCCTCCCGGACGACGTGTAACAACATCCACGAGATATACCGGGAACTCGGCGTCGAGGCCGCCCGCGAGACGCTCATCAACGAGACGATGAACACGCTCGAAGAGCAGGGGCTGGACGACGTGAACGTCCGGCACCTGATGCTCGTGGCCGACATCATGACCAACGAGGGGACCATCGAGTCCATCGGCCGCCACGGCATCTCCGGGTCGAAAGACTCCGTGCTCGCCCGCGCAGCGTTCGAGGTCACCGTCAACCACCTGCTCGACGCCGCCATCCACGGCGAGGTCGACGAACTCGACGGCGTCACGGAGAACGTCATCGTCGGCAAGCCGATAAAGCTCGGCACCGGCGACGTCAACCTCCGGATGGGTACGACCCAGGACTGATGCGGGTCGAACTCTCGGACGAAGCCCGTCGACTGGTCGCCCTCTTCGAGGACGAGGCAGCCGTCACCGTCCGGGATTGCGTCGTCGACGAGGACCACGACCAGGTGGTGTACCTGGTCAAACGCGGCGAGATGGCCGACGCCATCGGCCCGGGCGGCCAGACGGTCGAGCGGGTCGAGGAGCAACTCGGCCGCGAGGTGAAACTCGTCGAGGCCGCCGAGACGGCCGAGGACTTCGTGGCCAACGCGCTCGCGCCGGCCGCGGTGTACAACGTCACCGTCTCCGAGAACGACGACACCGTCGCCTACGTCGAAGTGGCACAGGAAGACCGCGGGGCCGCAATCGGCCGCGAGGGGCGCAACATCGACGCCGCCCGGCAACTGGCGAAGCGTCACTTCGACATCGACGGCATCGAACTGACCTGAACGGGTCGTCCGGTTCGCGTTTTCCGAGAAGTTCGCTTTCTCCCTCGCTCAGTCGTCGTCCGCAGAGGCGTCCGTCGGGTCGTGTTCGTACACGTCGGTGTCGCCGTGGACGTCCGCGTCGGTGTCACCGTGTGCGTCCACGTCGAACTGCGCCAGCAGGTCGCTGAGGTCGCCGGCCTGGGCCGAGAGCGACTCGATGCCGCCGGTGACCTCGTTTATGGTCGCAGTCTGTTCCTCCGCCGCGGCCGCGACGTCCTCCGCCTGGCTGGCGGACTCCTCGCTGATGGTGCCGACCTCGTCTATCATGGCGACGGTCTCCTCCGTCGTCGCGGCCTGCTCGTCGGTGGCGTCGCTGATTGACTGGATGCCGTCGTTGACCTCCTCGACGCGGTCGACGATGGCTTCCAGGGACTCGATTGCGTCGTCGACGGTGTCGATGCCGTCGGTGACCGAGTCGCCCATCTCCCTGATGTCGTCGACGGCCTCGCCGGTAGTGTCCTGGACGTCCTCGATGACGGTCGAGACCTCCTCGGTCGCCTCGGTGGTCTCCTGTGCGAGGCCCTTGATTTCGTCGGCGACCACGGCGAAGCCTTCGCCGGCCTCGCCGGCGCGGGCGGCCTCGATTGAGGCGTTCAGGGCGAGCATGTTGGTCTGTTCGGCGATGTCGTCGATGAGGTCGACGATGTCGCCTATCTGTTCCATCTCCGAATCCAGGGACTCGACGCGGTCGATGGTCTCGGTGGCCCGGGCCTCGATGTCGTTCATCACCTCGGCGGCTTCGGAGGCGTGTTCGCTGCCGGTTTCGCCGATTTCGGCGGCTTCGCTCGACGTGGACGAGACCTCGTCGGCCTGGGCCGCGACCTCCTCGATTGTCGCCGAGAGGCTGGACATCTCGTCGGCGGTCTCCTCGATGTTCTCGTACTGCCGTTCGGCACCGGTCGCGATTTCCTGGACGGACTCGCTGACCTCCTCGCTGGCGTCGCGGACCTCCGTGGCGCTGGCCGTAATCTGGTCGGCGGAGCCGTCGACGTCCTCGGCGAACTCGCGGATGTGGACGACCGTCTGGCCGAGTTCGGCGAGCATGTCGTTGAACGCGGCGGCGATGTCGGCCATCGCGTCGTTGTCCGCGTCGGTGTCGAGCCGCTGGGTGAGGTCGCCGTCGGCCGCCTCACGCATCACGGCCGAGAACTCCTCGGCCTGCCGTTCCAGCGAGTCGGCCAACTGTTCGGCCTCCTCCTGTGCCGCCTCGGCGTCGCGCCTGGCGGTCTCTACGTCGTCGATGAACTGCTGGAGGTCGCCCCGCATCGCGTCGAGGGACGCTCCCAACCGCCCCGGCACGTCCTCTTCGAGGACGGGGTCGTCGAAGGACTGTGTCGAGAGCGCGTCCGCCTGGCCGGCGACGGTGCTGAGGTAGCTCTGAATCTCGGTGAAGGCCGTCTGCACCCGTCCGATTTCGTCGAGGCGGTCGGTCTCTGTCGCCTCGGCGTCGAGGTTGCCCCGGGCGAGCGCCTCCGCGCGCTGGGCGACGGCCGTGAGCGAGTTGCGGATGTCACGGCCCACGAAGGCCCCGAACGCCAGAAAGCTGAGCAGCGCCAGGCCGATGAGCGCGAAGACGTTCGTCTGGACCGCATCGCGCAGGGCGTAGGCGCTCTCGACCGGCGCGCGCTTGACGACGACCCAGTTCATCGCCTCTATCTTGGCGTATCCCCACACTTCGCCGTCGGCCTGCAGGGTGCCGGTCGTCCTGTTGGCTCCATTGTTTACGACCTGCCGTTCGGTCTCGCCGTCGTAGCGGTCGAAGATTCGCGAGGTGTTGTCGGCGAAGATAACCTCGTTACCGCTGTTATCGTACTCGATGACGTGGGTCTCGCCCCCGTCGATGGAGTTTTCGAAGGACTGGGACCGCTGACTAACGTCGTAGACGAGCATCGTCCGGTAACTCGTCCGCGGGACGTTGCTGATAAACGCCATGTAATGCGTCCCGCCCTCTTCGAACACACGCGACTGCGAAACCGCGTCTTCGCCGCTCAGCAGCAGCGACCCGCTACCCGTCCGCCACTCGATGCCCAGGCCGTCGAGCGTCCGGCCCTGATACGACTCGTTCGTCGACCCCTCGATGGTCCCCGTGGAACTGTCCACGAGCGTAATCGTGTGGAGCGACCCGCCGATTCGAGTCTCGGACGTCTGAAACACTCGCATGGCCTGTGTCACCGACGCACTACCGACCTGATAGTGATTCGACAGGTATCGGGTGGTCCGTCGTGACTGTTCGATCCAGCCTTCCATCGTGTTGGCCTCCTGCTGAGTCGTCGTCTCCAGTTCGTTCTGTCGCTGCTCGGTCAGGTCGCCACCGATAGCGTTCACTGCTACCAGCCCCGCACTGCTCACGACCAGGGCGATGACCACAACAGCGAGGCCGAACTTCCGGAGGTAGCTCTTCCGAAGGACCGCTGGGAGGACTGTATTGAGCTTCATGTGTCGCTTGGAGTGTCTTGCCCCCGATTTCTTTACCGCCGCTGTAAAGCCATCCCTCACATTATCAAAAGTAATTCTCGGCGACTCGGCCGGTCTGTGCCACAGAACGCCACACTCGGCGGCGCTACCGGCTGGGTACAAAAGAGGAGTCTTAAGTACCTCCGAAAGGTACCAGTGCCTACTATGGCGAACGGCAAGTACGCCGCGCGCAAGCTCAAGAAGGACCGCCAGAAGCACCGGTGGTCCGACACTGACTACGCGCGTCGCGAACGCGGCCTGGGCAAGAAGTCCGACCCGCTCGAGGGTGCGCCCCAGGGACGAGGTATCGTACTGGAGAAAGTCGGCATCGAGGCCAAACAGCCCAACTCCGCTATCCGGAAGTGTGTCCGGGTCCAGCTCATCAAGAACGGCAAGCAGGTCACCGCCTTCTGTCCCGGTGACGGTGCTATCTCTTTCATCGACGAGCACGACGAGGTCACGATTGCGGGTATCGGCGGGGCGAAGGGCCGCGCGATGGGCGACCTCTCCGGCGTCAACTACAAGGTCGAGAAGGTCAACGGCGTCTCCCTCATCGAACTCGTTCGCGGGAACGCGGAGAAACCGGTCCGATAACCATGAGTGCCGAAGATACACCCGAGGCTGACGCGGCTGAGGAAAGCGAGCCGGAGACGGCCCGCGCGAAACTGTTCGGCGAGTGGACGGTTACGGACATCGAGTACTCCGACCCTTCGACCGAGCGCTACATCACGGTGACGCCCATCGCCCACACGATGGGTCGCCACGCCGACAAGCAGTTCAAGAAAAGCGAAATCAGCATCGTCGAGCGGCTCATCAACCGCCTGATGCAGACCGACGAGAACACCGGCAAGAAGCAACTCGCCACCTCCATCGTCACCGAGGCGTTCGACATCGTCCACGAGCGCACCGACGAGAACCCGATTCAGGTGCTCGTCCGCGCCGTCGAGAACAGCGCCCCCCGAGAGGAGACCGTCCGCCTGAAATACGGTGGCATCTCGGTCCCGAAGGCCGTCGACGTCGCGCCCCAGCGCCGCGTCGACCAGGCCCTGAAGTTCCTCGCCGAGGGCGTCTACGGTGGCTCGTTCAAGACCACCACGAGCGCCGCCGAGGCGCTCGCACAGCAGCTCATCGGCGCTGCCAACGACGACGTCCAGACCTACGCGGTCAACCAGAAAGAAGAGAAAGAACGCGTCGCGGCCGCCGCTCGCTAACCCGGCTGTCTCCGACATCTTTATTCTTCACTCCTCGACAGAGGAATCTATGCCAACACCGAGCCGGGGCGACCGGTCACGCCGACGATACCTCGCTGCCCTCGCCGGTCTCGGGGCCACGGGGCTGGCCGGCTGTCGCGGCGGCTCCGGGGACGGGGACACGCACACGACGACGGGGACACCGACCGCGACGCCGAGCCCCGTTCGGGCGCTGGACCGCTACGACGTGTCGCTCGACCACGAGCGAGCCCGGCCGGTCGACACCGCGTGGCAGGCCCCGACGACGTCGCCGGCTGAGACGCCCCTCGCCACCGAACCGCTCGTCGAGGACCTCGAAATCCCGTGGGACCTCTCCTTTGCCGCCGACGGAACGCTGTTTCTCACGGAGCGGGTCGGGCGGGTCCTCTCGTTTGCGGACGGGACCGTCCGGACGGTCGCCGAACCGGCCGCGGCCATCGACGCGGAATCGAGTGACGACGGCTGGTGGGTGACCGGTGGCGAGGGCGGCACGCTCGGCGTCGCCGCGCACCCGGCCTACCCCGACCCGCCGGTGGTGTACGTCTACTACACGACGACGGCCGACGACGAGCGATTCAATCGGGTCGTCGCCATGGACGTGTCGGCCGAAGACCCCGCCGCCACCGAGTCGGTCGTCGTCGACGGGATTCCGGGGAGCAAGATACACAACGGCGGCCGGCTCACCTTCGGCCCCGAGAACTTCCTCTGGATTACCACCGGGGACGCCGGCGTCGGCGACCTCGCGGCGGACGTCGACTCGCTCGGCGGGAAGGTCCTTCGCGTGACGCCCGCGGGCGACCCCGCGCCCGGCAACCCGGACCTGGGCGGGGACCCGCGGGTGTTCACCTACGGGCACCGGAACCCGCAGGGGCTGGCCTGGCTGCCGGACGGGGCCGTCGTCGCCTCCGAACACGGCCCGACCGGACGGGACGAACTCAACCGCCTCGAAGCCGGCGGCGACTACGGGTGGCCCGACATCCGCGAGCGCGGCGAGTACCTCGCCGCCGGCCCCGCGGTCCACCGCCCGCTCGTCAACACCGGCCGCTCCGGCGGCTGGGCACCCTCCGGGTCGCTGTTCTACACGGGGGACGCCGTCCCGTCGCTGCGGAACCGACTGCTCACCGGCGGCCTCAACGGTCAGCGCCTCCTCGTGACGACGGTGACGCCGGCCGGCCAGCCCCTCCCGCCGGGAGACGACGCCGAGGTGTACGACGCCGACTGGACCGACGACGCCTACACCGCGACGACCCACTCCCTGCTGGCCGACGAACTCGGCCGGATTCGCCACGTCGAGCAGGGGCCCGACGGCGGGCTGTACCTCGTCACGTCGAACCGCGACGGCCGCGCCGGAGCGGGATTCCCGCGGGAGCGCGACGACGTGCTCGTCCGCGTCACACCGGCCGAGTGAGCGGAACGCCGGCGGCCACGCGTTCCGTGAACCACTGGCTATATCTCGGTTGACGAGAGAGGGTGACCCATGGCAACAGAGCAATCCGTGGACCTCGTCGACGACGAGACCGTGGGCTGGTTCACCAAGGCGGTGCTTATCGCGGCGCTGACCGCGGCGCTCGCACAGATATCCATCCCGCTCCCGGGGACGCTGCCGCCGTTCTCGCTGCAGCCGTTCGGGATGTTCTTCGCCGGCCTGGTGCTGGGGCCGCTGTGGGGCGGCCTCGCCCTGCTGCTGTACCTGCTTGTCGGTATCGCCGGCGCACCGGTGTTCTCGAACGCGAACGCGGGACTGGGCTACGTCATCGCCGGCCAGGGGACCGGCGGCTTCCTCGTGGGCTTCCTCGTCGGCGCGGTCGTCGCCGGAGCCATCGCCCACCGGGGCACGACGCCGCGGCCGGTCGCCGATCTCTCGGTCCCGGTGCAGGTCGTCGCGCTCGCCGCGGCAGTGGCCGTCGTCTACGCCATCGGCGTCCCGTGGCTGTCGATGGTGACCGGGCTGCCGCTGGCCCGCGCCGCGACCGTAATGGCCCCGTACGTGCCGCTCGACCTCCTGAAACTCGGTATCGCGGTCGCCGTCGTGCAGGGCGGGTACCTCGCCAGTCGATGATATCGGTCAGCGACCTGCGGTACCGCTACGGCGACGTTGCCGTCCTCGACGGGGTCACGCTGTCGATACCCGACGGCCAGTTCTGCCTGCTCGTCGGCCCGAACGGGAGCGGCAAGACGACGCTCGTCCGGCACTTCAACGCTCTGCTGACGCCGGAGTCCGGGACCGTCACCGTCGACGGGACCGACGTGACCGACGACCCCGTCGTCGCCCGGACCCGCATCGGGATGGTGTTCCAGCACCCCCGCGACCAGTTCGTCGCCGCGACCGTGGCCGCCGACGTGGCCTTCGGCCCGGAGAACCTCGGGCTCGACCGCGCCGAAATCGACCGCCGGGTCGACGCGGCGCTCGCGGCTGTCGACCTCGACGGGATCGGGGACAGGCGCATCGACGCCCTCTCGGGCGGCGAGCAGGCCCGCGTCGCCATCGCCGGGGCCCTCGCCATGGAGCCGGACTACCTCGTGCTCGACGAACCGCTCGTCGGACTCGACTGGCCGGCCAGGGAGTCGGTGCTCGACCACCTCGACGCGCTGGCCGCCGACGGGACCGGCGTCGTCGTCGTCACTCACGACCTGCGGGACCTCCACGAGCGGGCCGACCGCGTCGTCGCCTTACACGAGGGGCGGGTCGCCCTCGACGAGTCGCCGGCGGACGCGCTCGACTCGTTGCCGGCCCTCGGCGTCCGGGACCCGCGATGCTGAGCTACCGGCCCGGCTCGACGTTCGCCCACCGGCTGGACCCGCGGTCGAAACTGCTGGTCCAGTTCGGGCTCGCCATCGCCGCGGTCGCCCACCCCACGCTGCCCTGGCTCGTTGGTACGACCGCCTTCGCACTGGGCGCGCTCGCGGCGGCCCGGCTCTCGCCGCTCGCGGTCCTGCGCTCCTACCGGGTCGTCCTCGCCGTGCTGGCGCTGGCCCCGGTCGTCGCCGGCGTGGCGCTCGGTCCGCCGTGGTTCCGAGTCGAGCCGGCGCTGCGCTCGGCCCTGTACGTCGGCCGCATCCTCCCGGTGTTGCTGGTCAGCGCCGCCTACCTCACGTCGACGCCGGTCCGGGACACGCGGGCGGCGGTCCAGCGCCTCGTGCCCGGCAAGCCCGGCCGGATTCTCGGGGCCGGGATGGCGCTGGTCGTCCGGCTGTTCCCGCTCGTGCTCGCGGACGTCCGGGAGGTGCGCGACGCGATTCACGCTCGCGGCGGCGAGGCGCGCCCGCTGTGGGACCGTGCCCGGTTGCTCGCCGTCCGGGCCTTAGAGCGCACGCTCGACCGCTCGGACCGCCTTGCGGTCGCCCTCCGGGCCCGCTGTTTCGCGTGGAACCCGACGCTCCCGCCGCTTGCCTTCGAGAGGCGGGACTACCCGGTGCTCGCCGTCGGCATCGCGCTGGCGCTGTCGCCGCTGGTGCCGACGTAGCGGCCGGCCCCGCGTTACCGCTCCACGACGTCGACGCCGGTGACCTCGAACCGCGCACCGCCGTCGCGCCCCTCCTCGGCGGTCACGGTCCAGCCGTGGGCGTCGGCGATTTCCGCGACAATCCAGAGCCCGAACCCGGTGCCGTCGTCGGACGTGGAGTAGCCGGTCTCGAACACGCGCGAGCGGTCCGCCTCGTCGATGCCGTCGCCGTCGTCTTCGACGTAGAACCCGTCGTCGAAGTCACCGACGGTCACGGTCACGCCGTCGCCGCCGTGTTCCACGGCGTTGCTGAACAGGTTTTCGAGCAGCCGCTCCACCCGGATTCTGTCGGCGCGAACGACGGCGTCGGTCTCGACGACGAGGTCGGCGGTCTCGGCCCCGACGTTGTGCCAGCACCGGTCGGCCGTGTCGCCGAGCGGGACGACACCGGCGTCGACCGCCGACTGGCTCTCACGTGCGCCCGCCAGCAGGTCGTCGATGAGCGTCCGCATCCGTTCGAGCGCGTCGCTGGCGCTGTCGAGGTGCTCGCTGGCCCGCTCCTGTCGGGCCAGTTCGATTCGCCCCTCGGCGACGGACAGGGGGTTCCGGAGGTCGTGGCTGACGATGCTCGTGAACTCCTCTAAGCGCTCGTTCGTGGCTTCGAGCTCCCGCTCACGGCGCTTGCGCTCGGTGATGTCGCGGTCGATGCCGACGGCCCGGGCCGGCGACCCGTCGCCGCCGGACTCGACGCGGCCTTTCGCCACCATCCAGCGGACCTCGCCGTCACGGACGATTCGGAACTCCGCCTCGTAGGTCCCGGTCTCGACCGCCGACTCGATTCGGGCCGTCACCTCCGACTGGTCTTCGGAGTGGACGAGGGGCAAAAACTCGTCCAGCGTCTCGATGTCGGTGCCGTACAGCGTCTCGGAGCTGGGGTAGTACGACAGCTCGCCGGACTCGAACTCACGGTCCCAGACGACCGCGTTGGTGGTCTCGAGCGCCATCTCCATCCGCTCGCGCGTCTCCTCCAGTTCCCGCTCCCGGAGCTTCCGGTCGGTGATGTCCTGGATAGAGCCCCGGAGCGCGACCACCTCGCCGCCCTCGGTGATTGGCTCACACAGCGCCCGGACCCACCGACAGTCGTCGTCGTCGCCGATGCGCACCTCCATGTCGTAGCCCTCGGCCGTCGCTATCGCCCGCTGGAACTCCGTCGTGACCGTCTCCCTGTCGTCGGGGTGGTACAGGTCGACGATGGACTCGACGCTCAGCTCCGCCCCCGGCGGCAGGTCGTGTATCCGGTAGAACTCGCATGTCGCGGTTAGCTCCGGGGGCTCGACCGTCACGTCGACCTCCCAGCCGCCGACGTTCGCGGTCCGCTGGGCCTGGTCGAGGAGTTCCTTCGTCCGCGTCAGTTCCTGCTCGCGGCGCTTGCGTTCGGTGATGTCCCGCCCGATGCCGGCGAGCATCGGGTTTCCGTCGGGGTCTTCGACGCGGGTCGCCGTGAACTCGTGGGGGAGCCGCTCCCCCGACTTCGTGATGAACGGCGCTTCCACCCGGGCGGTGCCGTCCTCGAACACCGATTCGATGGCGGCCGCGATGCGGTCCTGGTAGTCCGCGGGGAAGAACTCGCTCCCGTGGGTCCCGGCCACCTCCGCGGCCGAGTAGCCGGTCACGTCCAGGAGGCTCTCGTTCCAGCGCCGGAAACAGCCGTCGCTGTCGAGGACGTAGAACACGTCGTCGATTGCGTCCAGCATGTCGTCGGTGTACTGCTTGTACCGTTCGAGGCGCTGCTCGCGTTGCTGGCGTTCGAGTTCGTAGCCCACCCACTGTGCCGCGAGGTGGACGAACGTCTTCTCGTCCTCGGTGAAGGGGGCCTCGCGGGGCGACCGGTCGACGAAACAGAGCGTGCCCGCGTGACCGCCACGGACCCGGACCTCGCCACTGATGTACGTCTCGTACTCCCAGCGCTCGTATGCCGGGTCGCCCTCCCACCCCTCTTCGGACGCGTTCGCGACCGCCATGACGGCCCCCGTGTCGACGTTCTTCCGGCAGTACGACTCCGACAGCGGCGTGACGGTCCCCGGCTCGAGCCGGTCGTCGGCTCCGCTGGCGTGACGGATGACGAACTCGTCGCGTTCGATATCGTTCGCCGACAGGAACGCGGCGGCGGTCCCCAGCCGTTCCCGCCCCAGGTCCAGAACGGCCTGGACCTTCTCCTCGAAGGACGCGTCGGCGTCGGCGCTAATCTCGTAGAGGGTCCGGAGCGTCTGGTTGTGCTCCGCGAGCTGGTCCTTGGTGGCTTCGAGTTCGCGCTGGCGCTTCCGCCGCTCGGTCACGTCGCGGGCGAACCCGGCCATGCGGACCATCTCGCCATCGTCGTTCGTGACGGGTTCGCCCTGTATCCACACCCAGCGCTGGTACTCCTCCTCGGCGTTGACGCGACACTCGACGTCGGCCGACTCGCCGCGCATGAGCCGCCGCAGCGCGTCTTTTATCATCTCTCGGTCCTCGGGGTGGACGCCGTGCAGGAAGTCACAGGGGTCCTCCCGGAGGTCGGCCACCGACCGCCCCCAGATGTCCTCGTAGGCGGAGTTGATGACGAGCAGTTCGTTCAGGTCCGCCGTGAATTCCCAGAGGATGTCGTTGGTCGCCTCCGTGAGTTCGCGGACGCGGCGCTCGGACTCGGCGGCCTGTCGCCGCGCGCGGTACTCCGAGACCGCGTTCTCGATGCGATTCGCCAGGAGTTCGTACACCTCGGCCCCGAAGGACTTCTGCAGGTAGTCGGTCACCCCCATCGAGATGGCCTCGCTGGCTACCTCCTCGCTGCCCTTGCCGGTGAACAGGATGAACGGCAGGTCCGGGTTCGTCTCCCGAATCGCGCCGAGCAGTTCGACGCCGGTCATCCTCGGCATGTCGTAGTCCGAGACCACGGCGTCGAACTCCGCCTCGTCGAGCCTGTCGAGCCCGCGGCGCGCGCTGGTTGCGGTTTCGACGGTGATGCGGTCGTCCGCGGCCTCCAGGGAGTCCGCCGCGACGGCCACGAAGTCCGGGTCGTCGTCGACGTGTAACACCCGAATCCGGTCGCCGACGGCGGCCGTCTCGGTGTCGAGATGTCGACCGCGAAGGGCCTCGCTCATAGTCACTCGGTTCACAAGTCACTGCAAAAACACTTCTGTTGGTGACGCGTCGCCACGAGCGAGCCGGCGGTCGAGGTGTCAGTCTGCCGCCCGGCCGCCGCCCCCGGCGTACGCGCGGGTCACGTCCACCAGCGCCTTCCGGAACTCGGACTCGTCCGGCTCGGGCGACAGCGAGGCGAAGTGGCGCTTGAACTCCGCGAGGTCGACCGACTCCGCGTCCTGGGCCGCCGCGTGGGCGAGGTCGTACAGCCGGTGGTCCGGCCCGACCAGGTCGTGGCGCTCACACAGCGCCAGCGCGAACGCCGCGTTGACGGCCGTGATGTCGGGGTCCGCAGCGGGCGTCAGCCGTGCGGGGGGCTTGCCGGGCCGCCGCGTCCGCGTCGGCGAGTCGGCCCGGTCTATCGAGGGCGGGTCGCCGGGCCGGTCCGCGACGGCGGCCGCGAGGCTGGCCTCCAGGAACGGCACCAGTTTGTCGCCGGGCACCACCGGCATCCAGATGTCGTCGGCGTAGACGTCTTTCATGTGGTTCGCTATCTGGTAGCAGTGCGTGAGCTTCCGCTGTTCGACCGAGTGGCCCGCCAGCGCGAGGTAGATGGCCTCCCGCGTCGACTGGGTGTGTGAGGGGTGCTCGCGCTCGTGGTGGTGCATGTGCGCGTACTCGTGGAGGGCCAGTTCGCGGGCCATCGCGCTCGTGGCGGCCTGCCGGGAGATTGTCAGCCGGTGGGCGTCGTCGCTGTGGCTGACCCGCGTCCGCTCGTCGGGGTCTTCGCGGACCCGGACGGTCACCGGTCGCTCTAGGTCGTGTTCCGTCGAGAAGAGGTCCCTCGCTCCGAGAAACGGTTCGGCCGGTCCACCCTGCACGTGCACGTCCATGTGTCTCGTTATCATGGGGTGCATGGCTATTAATCCACGGTTCGGGGCAGTGTTGTCTCGGGGGCCGAATCCGCCGGCGGGCGCTCGGGGCCTCCGCTCGTGCTGATTGCGAGACTATCCCACGCGAACCGCCGGATTTCGAGCGGTCGCGGCCGTAGTGAAACACTATCCTTTTGACCCTGCTGTTGATAGAAAGCTGTATAATGGGCCGACGTAAGAAAATCGTCCAGGAATGTGAGACACTGATGGACGACCCGGAGCACATCCGGAACATCGCCATCGCTGCTCACGTCGATCACGGAAAGACGACACTGACGGACAATCTGCTGGCCGGTGCCGGCATGATTTCCGACGACACCGCCGGCGAACAGCTGGCGATGGACACCGAGGAAGACGAACAGGAACGCGGTATCACCATCGACGCGGCCAACGTCTCGATGACCCACGAGTACGAGGACCAGAACCACCTCATCAACCTCATCGACACCCCCGGCCACGTCGACTTCGGTGGCGACGTGACCCGCGCGATGCGTGCCGTCGACGGCGCGCTGGTGGTCGTCGACGCCGTCGAGGGCGCGATGCCCCAGACCGAGACGGTGCTCCGGCAGGCCCTGCGCGAGGGCGTCAAGCCGACGCTGTTCATCAACAAGGTCGACCGCCTCATCTCCGAGCTCCAGGAGGGGCCCGAGGAGATGCAGGAGCGCCTGCTCGCGGTCATCCAGGACGTCAACGACCTCATCCGCGGCATGACCGAAGAGATGGACGACATCGAGGACTGGACGGTCTCCGTCGAGGAAGGGACCGTCGGCTTCGGCTCCGCGCTGTACAAGTGGGGCGTCTCGATGCCGTCGATGCAGCGGACCGGCATGGACTTCGGCGAAATCATGGAGCTCGAACGCAACGACAAGCGCCAGGAACTCCACGAGCGCACGCCGCTGTCCGACGTGGTTCTGGACATGGTGTGTGAACACTTCCCGAACCCCGTCGACGCTCAGCCCCGCCGTGTCCCGCGTATCTGGCGTGGCGACGCCGAGTCCGAACTCGCAGAGGACATGCGGCTGGTCAACGAGGACGGCGAAGTCGTCCTGATGGTCACCGACATCGGCGTTGACCCCCACGCCGGCGAGATCGCCGCCGGCCGTGTCTTCTCCGGCACGCTGGAGAAGGGTCAGGAGCTGTACGTCTCCGGGACCGCTGGCAAGAACCGCATCCAGAGCGTCGGCATCTACATGGGTGGCGAGCGCGAGGAAGTCGACCGCGTCCCCGCCGGCAACATCGCCGCCGTCACGGGCCTCAAGGACGCCATCGCCGGCTCTACCGTTTCCAGCGTCGAGATGACTCCCTTCGAGTCCATCGAGCACATCTCGGAGCCGGTCATCACGAAGTCCGTCGAGGCACAGAACATGGACGACCTGCCGAAGCTCATCGAGACGCTCCAGCAGGTCGCCAAGGAAGACCCGACCATCCAGGTCGAAATCAACGAGGACACCGGCGAGCACCTCATCTCCGGCCAGGGCGAACTGCACCTGGAAGTCATCGGCCAGCGCATCGAGCGCAACCAGGGCATCCCGATAAACACCGGTGAGCCCATCGTCGTCTACCGCGAGGCCCCACAGAGCGAGAGCCGCGAGGTCGAGGGCATCTCGCCGAACCGCCACAACCGCTTCTACATCTCCGTCGAGCCGCTTGGCGACGACATCGTCGAGACCATCAAGATGGGCGAGGCGTCGATGGACATGCCCGAACTGGAGCGCCGTGAAGCGCTGCAGGAGGCCGGCATGGACAAGGACGACTCCCAGAACATCGAGCACATCCACGGGACCAACATCCTCCTCGACGAGACGAAGGGGATTCAGCACCTCAACGAGACGATGGAGCTCGTCATCGAGGGCCTCGAAGAGGCGCTTGACGACGGGCCGCTCGCCTCCGAGCCGGTCCAGGGCTCCCTGCTGCGCCTCCACGACGCCCGTCTCCACGAGGACGCCATCCACCGCGGTCCGGCTCAGGTCATCCCCGCGGTGCGTGAGGCCGTCCACAACGCGCTCATCGACGCACGCATCAAGCTCCTGGAGCCGATTCAGGAGGTCCGCATCGACGTGCCCAACGACCACATGGGTGCCGCGAGCGGCGAGATTCAGGGCCGCCGTGGCCGCGTCGACGACATGTACCAGGAAGGCGACCTGATGGTCGTCGAGGGCGTCGCGCCCGTCGACGAGATGATCGGCTTCTCCTCCGACATCCGCTCGGCCACCGAGGGCCGCGCCTCCTGGAACACCGAGAACGCCGGCTTCCAGGTTCTCGCCGACAACCTCCAGCCCGACAAGATCAGCGAGATTCGCGAGCGTAAGGGCATGAAGCAGGAACTCAACCCGGCCATCGACTACTTCTAGACCACCTTTTTCCGGTTCGGGTGAGCGCACAGCGCTCACCACTCACCGCAAAAACGTGGGCGAAAAAGGCGCGAATCGCGAGGCGATTCGCGGGAAACCGCGCGCCGGCGGCGCGCGGTACGCTCGTCGTCCCGTTCTGCTCTCGTTCCGCTACAGCAACGGTTTTACTCCGCCGCTTGCTCCCGCAATCGGTCGATTCGGTTCCCCAGCGGCGGCGACTTCGAGAACGGGTTGGCGAACCGTCGCCGGGACGGCTCCATGTCGTGGACGGCGGCGTACCGTTCGAGTGCGTCGGCGACGGCATCCGGGCCGACGCGGTCGGCCGCGTGGTCGTCGGCCGCGCGGACGCCCCGTCGGGCGACCCACAGGCTTCCCACGACGAGGCCGAGGCTCACGCCGACGAGGGGCCACAGCGGGCCGACATCGGCCAGTGCCACGAACAGCGGGACCAGCGTGAGGAGCAGGCCCCCGACGACCCGGGCGAGCACCCGGGCGTCCTGGCGGCCGGCCTGGACCGCGAGCAGGGCCGTCGCCGTCTCGTCGTCGAACGCGTCGAGGAACGTGCTCGTCACGAACAGACGACGGTAGCCCGGGACCCCGCGGACGGTCGTGTCCGCCATCTCCTCCCGGTCGGTGTCGAGAATCCGAACGTCCCGGACCGTCAGTCCCGCCCGCTCCCGGAGGCGATTCAGCGTCGCTCCGGTCGACTCGTCCGGTCTCCGCACGGACCGAACGACCGGGATAATCCAGGGGGCCGCGGCCTGCACGGCGACGACGAGCACGGCGACGGCGGCCAGCAGGACGACCGACGGCAGTCCGGTTTCGAGCGGTGCGATGACGACCGTCGCGAAAACCGATAGCCCGAGGACGTACCGCCCCATCCGGGCGAGCGCCCGGCCGGTCGAGAGCTCGATGTCCCGGACGCTGCGGACGCCCCGAACCGTCGGCGCGTACGCAGCCAGTCCGACAGCGCCCGCGACGAGCAGTTCGATGAACGTCGCCAGCAGCGTGCCGACCGTTCCTGTCCCTCCGCCGGCCACTGCGTAGCCGAACCCGAGCAGTCGAAAGACGGCGTACGACAGCAGGGCGAACGGGAGCAGGACCCCGAGGTACAGCTGCCGATACCTGGCGACGGGGTTCGAGAGTCGCTGTACGATTGCGCTGCCGAGCGCGCCGAGGGAGAGGCCGATGACGGCGAGGACGACGACGAGGAACACTGCCGTACCGACCGCTATCGGAGGGGACTGGAGGGCGTACACGCATGACATGCTTCGCCGTTGCGCAAAAAACGTAGCGCTCCGCCGGCAGTCCCTGTCACGTCGGGACCCCACGCTTAGGTCGCCCGGCACCGAACGGGCAGGGTATGAGCGACCGCTTGCATCAGATTGTGGACCTCCTCGTGGCCGCCGTCATCGCCGGCACGTCGACGTTCATCTGGAGTTTCGTCCTGCCGACGGGGCTGGCGCTGACGCTCGCGGGGATGTTCGCGGCGATGTACTACTTCTCGCGCAACCCCTGGGGGTCGACCCGCGGCGAGGCGTACAACGAGTGGATCGACGACCTGTACGACCGCTTTCTGCCATAGACGCGACCAAACGGACGGTTTCTTATAGGTGCCCCTGCTGAGTCACCCACAATGAGCCGAGATACCCAGGAGGTGAGCGGGCGATGAGCGACTCGACCGACGAGGTACGGTCCTACACAGTTCGGCTGGAACTGGTCGACGAACCGGGCGAACTGCTGCGGGCGCTCGAACCCATCGCCGACAACGGCGGGAACCTCCTCTCTATCTTCCACGAGCGGGGGAACGTGACCCCGCGGGGCCACATCCCCGTGGAGGTCGACCTGGAGGCGACCCCCGAGCGGTTCGACGGCATCGTCGACGCACTCCGGGACGCCGGCATCAACGTCATCCAGGCCGGGGCCGAGCAGTACAGCGAGGCGCTGACGGTCATCCTCACCGGCCACCTCGTCAACACTGACCTCTCCGATACGCTCTCGCGGATTCACGAGTCCACTGACGCCACCGTGACCGACCTCTCGCTGTCGGCACCGGCGGGGACCGACGACACCTCCAGCGCACGTATCCGACTGGCGACCGAGGAGGGCGCGGTCGACGAGACGATGCGTTCGGTCCGCACCGTCGCCGACGAGAAGTCGCTACAGGTCATCGAGCCACTCGCTGCTGGGGGTGAGGCATGAGACTCGCTGTCGTCGGGGCCGGCGCGGTCGGGTCCAGCGTCGTCGAACTCGCGGGCGACCACGGCCACTCGGTCACCGCGTTCGCCGACTCCAGCAGCGCCGTCGTCGACGCCGACGGCATCGACGCCGCCGAGGCGCTCGACCGGAAGCGGACCGACGGCGTCGTCGGCAGCGGCGCGCCCGAGGACGCGCTGGCCGCCGAGTACGACGTCCTCGTCGAGGCGACGCCGACGACGCTGGGTGACGCCGAACCCGGCTTCGGCCACGTCCGGGCCGCGCTCGAACGGGACCGCCACGCCGTGCTGGCGAACAAGGGCCCGGTCGCCGAACGCTACGCCGACGTTCGGGCGCTGGAGCGGGACAGCGAGGGGACCGTGCTGTTCGAGGCCACCGTCGGCGGCGCGATGCCGGTGCTCTCGACTATCGCCGACTTCGACCCGAGCCACATCACCGCCGTCCGTGGGGTGCTCAACGGCACCGCGAACTTCATCCTCTCGCGGATGGCGACCGAGGGGCTCGACTACGAGCACGTCCTCGCGGAGGCCCAGGACCTCGGGGTCGCCGAGGCCGACCCGACGTTCGACGTGGACGGCACCGACGCCGCGCTGAAAGGCGTCATCATCGCGAACGTCCTGTCCGACGACGGGACGGAGTACACCCTCGACGACGCCGAGGTCGAGGGGATTCAGGAGATATCCGGCAGCGCCCTCGAACTCGCGCGGGCCGACGGCCGGACCGTCCGGCTCATCGCCGAAGTGGTCGGCGGGTCGGTCCGCGTCGGCCCCCGGCTCGTCCCGGACAACGCGCCGCTGGCCGTCTCCGGGACCCGGAACATCGCCCAGCTGGAGACCGAACACGCCGGCCAGCTCAACATCTCCGGGCGCGGCGCGGGCGGCCCGGAGACGGCAAGCGCAGTCCTCGCCGACGTCGGCCGGCTGTAACGGGTCGCGCCCGGCGCACCGCTCTTTTTCCGCACTCGCCTCGGCAGTTTGGGCCCCTACAGCGTGAGTGCCAGACACCACGCTATCCGGTACCATATTACCATGGCATGGAGTGCCGAATCGCAAGAAAGCGACGGCCTGACGCTTACACGCTTTCGAAATCGTTTTATGAACCACCAGCTAATAAACCCGATACAGCGCCTCTGCGCGTGAGAGATAACAATGAGCGACGAACAACACCAGAACCTGGCCATCATCGGCCACGTCGACCACGGGAAGAGCACGCTCGTCGGCCGACTCCTGTACGAGACAGGGTCGGTACCGGAGCACGTCATCGAACAGCACAAGGAAGAAGCCGAGGAGAAGGGCAAGGGCGGCTTCGAGTTCGCCTACGTCATGGACAACCTCGCCGAAGAGCGTGAGCGCGGTGTCACCATCGACATCGCCCACCAGGAGTTCAGCACCGACGCCTACGACTTCACCATCGTGGACTGTCCTGGTCACCGCGACTTCGTGAAGAACATGATTACCGGCGCGTCCCAGGCTGACAACGCCGTCCTAGTCGTCGCCGCCGACGACGGCGTCCAGCCGCAGACCCAGGAGCACGTGTTCCTGGCCCGCACCCTGGGCATCGGTGAACTCATCGTCGCCGTCAACAAGATGGACCTCGTCGACTACGGCGAGTCCGAGTACAAGCAGGTCGTCGAAGAGGTCAAGGACCTCCTCACGCAGGTCCGCTTCGACTCCGAGAACGCGAAGTTCATCCCCGTCTCCGCCTTCGAGGGCGACAACATCGCCGAAGAGTCCGAGCACACGGGCTGGTACGACGGCGAAATCCTGCTCGAAGCGCTCAACGAACTGCCGGCTCCGGAGCCGCCGACGGACGCGCCGCTCCGACTGCCGATTCAGGACGTCTACACCATCTCCGGCATCGGGACGGTCCCGGTCGGCCGCGTCGAGACCGGTGTCCTCAACACGGGCGACAACGTCAGCTTCCAGCCCTCGGACGTCTCCGGCGAAGTCAAGACCGTCGAGATGCACCACGAGGAAGTCCCGAAGGCCGAGCCCGGTGACAACGTCGGGTTCAACGTCCGCGGCGTCGGCAAGGACGACATCCGACGCGGCGACGTCTGTGGTCCGGCCGACGACCCGCCGTCCGTCGCCGAGACCTTCCAGGCCCAGATCGTCGTGATGCAGCACCCGTCCGTCATCACGGAAGGGTACACCCCGGTCTTCCACGCTCACACGGCACAGGTCGCCTGTACCGTCGAGTCCATCGACAAGAAGATCGACCCGTCCTCCGGCGAGGTCGCCGAGGAGAACCCCGACTTCATCCAGAACGGGGACGCCGCCGTCGTCACGGTCCGACCCCAGAAGCCGCTCAGCATCGAGCCGTCCTCCGAGATTCCGGAGCTGGGCTCGTTCGCTATCCGCGACATGGGTCAGACCATCGCCGCCGGCAAAGTCCTCAGCGTCAACGAGCGATAACGTATGTCCCAGCAGGCACGCGTTCGGCTCGCGGGCACAAGCCCCGAGGACCTCGACGACATCTGCGCCGACGTGCGGGAGATCGCGAACAAGACCGGCGTCGAACTCTCCGGTCCGGTTCCGCTCCCCACCAAGACGCTGGAGGTTCCCACCCGCAAGTCCCCCGACGGTGAGGGGACCGCGACGTGGGAACACTGGGAGATGCGCGTCCACAAGCGGCTCATCGATATCGACGCCGACGAACGGGCACTGCGCCAGCTGATGCGCATCCAGGTTCCCAACGACGTCTCCATCGAGATCGTCCTCGAGGACTGACCCCTCCGGGGGCTGTCGCTTCGCGACAGCGTCGGTGTGTCACCCGTCCGAACCGCTGGCCGGGACAGTGTGAATCGCTATCGAAGGCCGCTCTCACGCGCAGGGTTTTTATAACTCCGCGTTCGAGTGGCAGACCACGCGGGCTCGTAGATCAGTGGCAGATCGCTTCCTTCGCAAGGAAGAGGCCCCGGGTTCAAATCCCGGCGAGTCCATCTGAAATTACCCTTCTTTCGAGGGTCTACGGTTTTCCTGTCTCTCACTCTGAGACGGTAAAGTTCGACTCGCCAGCCCCGGAACTATCACCTCGTCTGTCGAGAGTCCATGACCGTTCGGGAGCCGCCCGCTCACCGTCTGGCAAATCGCGGAATGACCCGGATTCGGTTCCAGTCCGGGATGCTGGCACTGGCTCATGAGACGCTCATCGGCCGACTTGACGGCAACCGCGATTTCGGGGTTGACCCGCATCGGGACCCACTCGAAGCACAGTTTCGGAGCGTTTCGAGTGAAGCCCGGCACTCCAGATGACCATAACAAAGAGAGAACAGTCGGAGTCGGGGTGCTGACGAACGAAGGATGGCCGACAAGGATTCCACAGTTCCCAGTCAGGTAAATTGAACAAATCGAGCACAACCGAATGACCAATAGCCGGCTCAGTCAAGGATCCCAAGGCCACCGTACGCGACATGGTTCGTGGCAGTGACTAATCTGGTAACAATCTATTTCTAGACATGCGCTCCAACTCGTCATATGTGGCTTGGTACCAGAGAACACATTGACGACCGTGCACCACTACGCACCTTGGATAAGACGTTCCCTGACTCATCGGCCTTTCAGAAAGCAGAGCCCCTTACGGTCAAAGTTCGGGGGGTCATGGCGAAGGAAAAACTCGACTTACTGTCTGACAACGACCTGATGGTCGCAACGAAGACGCAGTTCGGTAATGAACCGCCAGTCCAGCGTCTCCACTACTTCGCCCACAACGTCGAACCAGGTTGGGAAGGAGAGTTTTTCCACAGGACGATGCTGTCGGTCCGGGACCTCACCGACTCGTTACTGTCCCTCCGCGTACAGGTGTACGATATCGACGGCATCGACCCGAAGTACATCAAAACTGTCGGGGAACTTGCCCCCAAAGCCGCCGTGATGTTTCCGATCATCTCTCCGTACGCCGCATTGGCTGGACTCGCCGGCCCTCCGCTTGCTGCGCTCGTCAATAACATCGACAATCACGAACCGATCGTCGACGAACGTGTCAACCTTGAGATGGCCGAATCGGGGACCGCCCGGAATCTGTTGCAGCCGGGCTACTTCGTCTGTTTCGACGGTCAGTCGCCGGCCAACCCGCACCTCAGATCCGATCTTCGGGTAACAGACGGGAATGGCGACGTCGTCGACCGGAACTACGCAGTTCTGGAAGTCAGTCGGAACCATCAGCAACGGCGCGAGTTCGAGATCAACTACAAGATCGCCAAACTCCTGGGGGAATTAGGTGGAAAGGGACAGACCACTCGTGATCCGATCCACTACCTCGGTCCGACTCTCGAGGGGTACGACGCCTTCCGGAAACTACAGCGCGTGCAGGAACTGGAGGCGAAAGATGACCTGACAGACGCCGAGGCAAACCTGCTGACCGAACTGAAAGAGATCGAATCGATCAAGCCGTTCCTCACTGACTGACGAGGACATCCCGACGACGGTGAGGCGTTCACTCCTCTCGACGCGTCGCCCTCGTAGACACGCACCACGAAGCCGTGCAAAGGAACTTAGAAACACACCTCAAACCGTCGGAGGCGACGAGTACGGCGAGTCAGACAGTCAGAACTCTCGGCGAGTCCTTCGCAACACGCACGCTCTCTTGCCGTCTGTTTTTAAGGGCACACTCTCTCGGAGAAGCGGTAGTGAGTCGGCTGTCTCCGACCAGGGTCGTGGTCAGAAGAACTGGAACAGGTCGTCGCGCTCGGCCTCGTGGAGGTGGTGCCGAACGGCCTCGTTCAGTGGCTCGATGGAGCCGCGTTTCGCGCTGATGGGGGCGATGGTCTCCTGCCACTGCTGCCACGGCGGGTGCAGTCCGAGCCGGTCACAGAGGTCGTTCAGGCGCTCGTCCCTGTCGTCGACCTTGTCCATCTTGTTGACGGCGACGACCGGTTCGACGCCGACCTCACGGAGAAAGTGGAACATCTCGACGTCGTGTGGAATCTCGTCCGGGCCGGAGTGGCGGTCGATGATGTCGATGACGGACTTGCCGTCGACGACGAGGATGCCGACGAGAATCTTGTCGGCGTTGGCCTCGACGTACTGGACCACGTCGGTCTTGATTTCCTCGCGGACGTCCTCGGGAACGCCTTTCATGAACCCGAAGCCGGGGAGGTCACTGATGACGAAGTCGGCGCTGGCCCAGTCGAAGTGGTTGGGCGAGCGGGTGACGCCGGGTCGCTGGCCCGTATCGAAGGTGTGGCCCGTTATCTCGCGCATCAACGTCGACTTCCCGACGTTGGACCGGCCGACGAGCACCACCTCGGCGTCCCGGTCCGGTCGTGACTCGAACATATCCCCCGTACTCCGCCGCCGGGGAAAAGCGCGTCTGTTTCGCGGGACAGTCCGGCGGAGCGGCTTCGCCGCTCGGCCCTCGGGGCCCGCCGACTAGCCGCTTTTTTATCGCCGCGGGCCCCACCCGGAGCCGTGCGGCTGGTACAGCTACTGATTCCGACCGGGAAGCGCGACGCCGTCCTGGGCGTGTTGGCCGACGAGGGCATCGACTACGTGCTCACGGACGAGACGAGCGGGCGGGAGTACACCGCCGTCGTTACCTTCCCGGTTCCGACGAACGCGCTCGAACCAGTCCTCGAGGAGCTGCGGAGCGTCGGCATCGACGACGACGGCTACACCGTCGTCGTGGACGCGAACACCGTCATCTCCAGCCAGTTCGACGAACTGGAGGAGACCTACGCCGAGGAGGAAGACGAGGACCGCATCGCGCGGGAGGAACTCACCTCGAAGGCGAAGGACCTCGCCCCGTCACTGTCGAACTACGCGCTGATGACCGTCATCAGCGCGATTATCGCGACCGCGGGGCTCCTGCTCGACTCCCCGGCGGTCGTCGTCGGCTCGATGGTCATCGCCCCGCTCATCGGGCCGGCGATGACTGCCAACGTCGGGACCGTCGTCGACGACCACGAGATGTTCGTCCGCGGCGTCAAACTCCAGGCCGTCGGGCTCGGACTCGCCGTCACGAGCGCGACGGCGTTCGCCCTGCTCGTCCGGTACGCCAACGTCATCCCGCCGCTCGCCGACGTGACCGCGGTCGGGCAGATACGCGAGCGGGTCGCCCCCGACTTCCTCTCGCTGGTCGTCGCGCTCGGTGCCGGCGCGGCCGGCGTCGTCAGCCTCACGAGCGGCGTCTCGACGGCGCTGGTCGGCGTCATGATCGCCGTCGCGCTCATCCCGCCGGCGGCGACGGTCGGCATCGGCATCGCCTGGGGCCAGCCGCTCGTCAGCCTCGGCTCCGCCGTGCTCCTGCTCGTGAACGTGCTCTCTATCAACCTCGCGGTGCTGGTCGGGCTCTGGTACCAGGGCTACCGCCCGGAACACTGGTTCCGGGAGAGCGACGCCCGGTCGGCGACGGTCAAACGCATCGGCGTCCTCGCCCTGTCGATACTCGTCCTCTCGGCGTTCCTCGGTGGGGTGACCTTGGACTCCTACCAGCGAGCGGCGACGGAGTCCGACATCCGGGAGGGCATCGAGGGGAACGTCGACCCGCCGGCCCGCGTGTTGTCGGTGGAGGTCGAATCGACGAACACCGCGATTTTCCAGCAGCCCCGCCGCGTCGTCGTCACCGTCGGCCTGCCGCCGGACGCACAGCGGCCGCCGCTGGTCGACCGACTCGACGCCGTGGCCGACGAGGCCGCCGGCCGCGACGTCGTGACCGAGGTCCACTACGTCACCGTCGAACGGAGCGGCTGACGTTCAAAACCGGCTTTGACCCTCCGACGAGCTAAATACCGCCGGGTGCGTTCCGGACGATATGGCATCACGACCACTCGCAATCGCTGGCGTACTGGCACTGCTCGTCGCCGGCGGCGTCGGGTTCGCACTCGCGGACACCGGAGCCGTCGCCCCGTCGACGAACTCGACCGTGAGCGTCAACGCCGACGCGACCGTCGAACGCGCGCCCGACCGTGCGACCGTCACCGTGGCCGCCGTCGGCCGCGGAGAGACGGCCGAGGCGGCGCGTAACAACCTCAGCGGCGACGCAGACGCCATCACGTCCGCGCTGGAAGACGAGGGCGCGAGCGTGACCTCCTCGCGGTTCCAGATACGCCCCGAGTACGAGACGAATCGCGAGGGCCGCGAACAGGTCGGCTACGTGGCGATTCACACCGTCGAGGCCGAGACGAGCGACGTCACGACCGCCGGGGCGCTCATCGACGCCGCGGTCGACGCCGGCGCGGACCGCGTCGAGGGCGTGCGCTACTCGCTGAGCGAGGACACGAGACAGGACGCCCGCGAGGAAGCGCTGACGACCGCCATGGACAACGCCCGGACGGACGCTGAAGTCGTCGCCGCTGCCGAGGGACGGTCCGTGGGCGACGCCGTCACGATTCAGACCAGCAACCACGGCCGCCCCGTCGTGTACGCGGAAGCGATGGCCGCCGACGCCGGCGGGCGGACGACCATCGAACCCGGACAGGTCACCGTCGACGCCTCCGTCAGCGTCACCTACGAGCTAGAGTAGGCCGTTCTTGCTTGCCGCTTCGCTCCCCGTTCGCCGTTTTCAAAACGTTGCCCGTCGGTGACTGCAGTCCTCGCGGGTCGCTACGCTTCCCGCTCGGAGTCTTCGAGACGCCTCCCGCTGGTCGGCGTCTCGCTACTCGTCGAACGGCAGTTCGAGTTCGTAGTCCACGGCGTCGATGGCGGCCTGCAACACGCCGTCGACGTTGTCGTCCTCGGTGACGCTCATGTAGTGGTCGGCCTCCACGTCCGTCGAGAGGTCGCTCTTGTTGGCGATGGTCAGCACCGGCACGTCGAAACGCGCCTCGATGTCGTTGCGCAGTTCCAGCTGGTCCGCCAGCGGATAGCCACACTCGCCGGAGGGGTCGACGAACACGAGCACGGCGTCGGCGAGGTGTTCGAGCGCGCTCACGGCCTGTGACTCGATTTCGTTGCGGTCCTCCGGCGGGCGGTCGAGCAGACCGGGGGTGTCCACGAGCTGATAGCGGATGCGCTGGTCCTCGAAGTGCCCGACCCGAATCTGGGTCGTCGTGAACGGGTACGACGCGATTTCGTTGTCGGCCCGCGTGACGCGGTTGACGAACGACGACTTGCCGACGTTGGGGTAGCCGGCGACGACGATGGCCGGCTCGTCCGGGCGGATGTCGGGGATGCCTTTCAGGGCGTTGTGGGCGGTCGAAACGGCGGCGAGGTCGTCCTCGACCTCCTCGACCACGTCGGCGATGCGGGCGAAGGCCTGCTTGCGGAGCTTCCGGGCGGTGTCGATGTCGCCGCGAGCGACGCGGCTCTCGTACTCCTGGCGTATCTCGGTGACCTTGCTCGCGGCCCACGAAATCTCTGAGAGGTGCTGTTTCAGCGCGTCGATACCGGGGTCGTCGTCCGCGGGATAGGCCTCGCCGACGATTGCGTCTGCGAGTTCGACGTAGAACGGGTCGAGGTCGTCGATGGTCGGCCACGCGGTCACCACGTTCTCGAGGTTGTCGGAGGCGATGTTCGACGCCGTCATCAGCATCGACTGCTGGGCTTCGTTCCCGTCTTTGGCCCCGCCGGCGCGCGACGCCCGCGAGAAGGCTTTGTCCACGAGCTCCTCGGCGGTGGGCGTCGTCGGCAGACCCTCGAAGGGATGGCTCATAGGTCACGTTGACGGCCGGAGCGTAAAAGCGCGTTCAATCGCGCCCAAACTGTTGCGAGTCACGTTTTTGAGCGTCCCGACCACAGGTCCGGTATGGCTCACATCGACGCCGGCGAGATTCTCCCCAACGACCACGTCCAGCAGATGGCCGCCGAGGGACGGGTCACGCAGATGCACCGCGGCCACCAGTACGCCGACGAGGGCGACACCTTCGAGATAGACGGGACGGAGTTCGAAGTGACCGACGTGACCCGCCGGACGCTGGGCGACATGACCGACGAGGACGCACAGCGCGAGGGGTCGGAAGACCTCGACGCGTACAAGGAGCGGATGCGACGGGTCCACGGGAGCTTTGAGTGGGACGACGACAGCGAGGTCGTCCGGCACCGTTTCGCCCCCGTCGAGGAGTAGCGGCCGCGACGCCCGATGCAGAGGGCGGCCCGCGAGCGCGCTGTCACCGCGTCGCAGACAACCCTTATCCTCTCGGGTAACCAGTAGTAACTACATGACAGAGTCGCTGACAACGTCGAAAGCGGACGACCCGGAACGAGCCCACCTCGCGGACGTCGAGGACGGCTGTGGCTGTACCGAAATCTGGGAGCACCTGAGCGACGGCCGCGACGAAGACGACGACTGATTACCGCACGTCGACGCCGGTGAACTCGAAGCGCGCGCCGCCGTGCTCGCTTTCCGTGAGCGTGACCGTCCACCCGTGAGCGTCGGCAATCTGTGAGACGATTGTGAGCCCGAACCCGGTGCCGTCGACCGTCGTCGAGTGACCGCTCTCGAACACTTTCTCCCGGTCGGCCTCGGGGATTCCCGGCCCGTCGTCCGAGACGGCGAACCCGCCGGGGACGTCGCTAATCGTCACCGTCACGTCGGAACCGCCGCGGTCGGCGTCGCCACGCGTTGCGTTCGTCGAACCGTGTTCGACGGCGTTCCGAATCAGGTTCTCCAGCAGTTGCTTGAGTCGGGTCACGTCCGCCCGGATTCTGCGGTCGGTGTCGACCACCAGCGACGCGTCGCCGGTGTCGACGACCGCCCAGCAGTCCTCGACTGCCGTCGCCAGCGCCACCGTCTCCGTCTCCGTGATGCCGTCGCCGGTCCGGGCCAGCAACAGCAGGTCGTCTATCAGCGCCTGCATCCGGTCGAGGGCCTGCTCCACCGCGTCGACGTTGTCGTCGCCACCGCCCTGTTTCAGCGCCTCCAGCCGGCCGATGGCGACGTTCAGCGGATTGCGGAGGTCGTGGCTGACGACCGTGGCGAACTGCTCCAGTCGGTCGTTTTGCGCCGACAGCTCCCGCTCGCGGTCACGGAGCTGCTCGTCTCGCTCGACCGCCGCCAGGGCGGCCTCCATGTTCGCCGCGAGGACCCGCCCGGCGACGATGTCCGCGTCGTCGAACGCGCCGACGGTCGTCGATGCGGCGATGAGGATGCCGTACTCCCCCAGCGGGAGGTACAGCTCGCTGCGGATGGGTGTCTCGGGGTTCTGGACGTCCGCCTCCTGTCGCACGTCGGGAACGGCCGTCACCTCGCCGTGCTCGTACACCCGCCAGGCGATGCTGTCGCCCGGCTCGAACGTCGGGATGTCGTCGACGAGTTCCCTGAGCGACGCGGTCGCGGCGACGGGCTCCAGCCGCCCGTCGTCGTCGAGGAGGTGGACGGCGTTCGCGTCGAGGCCGATGATGTCCGCGGCGGCGTTGACGCCGATGCCGGCGACCTTGTTGCGGACTTGCGCGGCCATCAGCTGCCGGGTGGCCTCGTGGAGCGCTTCGAGCCGTCGCCCGCGTTCGTCGGGACGGTCGCGGGTGCTGATGACCGAGACCGTCCCCTCGTCCCCGTCCCAGGTGACGGCACACGCCGTGATGCTGACCTGGATACGCTCGTCTTTGAGCGTCCGGATGATACAGCTGACCTGTGCGGCGGGTCGGTCGTTCTCGACGACGGCCCGGACGGGCGCTGTCTCGTGTGTGACCGACGGCTCGACGAGGTCGGTCAGGACGCGGTCACGCAGGTCGCGGCCGTCGTCCGTCCCGAACAGCGCCGCCGCCGCGGGGTTCGCGTACGCGACGGTGCCGCCGACGCTGATGAGGACCCCGTCGCTCGCCGCGTCGAGAATCCGTTTCGTCTGTTCCTCTGCGGCCCCGGCCGCCGCTTTCGCCCTGACCTGCTCGACCGCGTTCCGGACTCGCCGTGCGAGCACGGCGTACTGGTGGGTTCCGTGGACCTTCTGGATGTAGTCGGTGACGCCGGCGGAGATGGCGTCGCTCGCGAGCGCCTCGCTCCCCTGGCTGGTGAACAGGATGAACGGCAGGTCCGGGGCTCTGGCCCGGACCGCCTCCAGGAACTCCAGCCCGTCGGTGCCGGGCATGTCGTAGTCGCTGACGATACAGTCCACGTCGTGTTCGTCCAGGTGCGACAGCCCCTCCGTGGCGCTCGTGACGCCGGTGGCCTCGATGCCCTCGTCGTGGCGTTCGAGGTGGGTCGCGATGAGGTCTGCCAGCGACGGTTCGTCATCGACACAGAGGACTGTAACGCCCGACGCCACGTGGCCCATGCCCGCCCGTTTGTGCTGTGGCTGTGTCAATCTATCGCAAACATCCGGGACGGCAGGCCGACCTACCGCCGCTCGGCCAGTTCCGCCCGCAGGTCGTCGACGTCCATGTCCTTCATCGCCAGCAGGACGAGCAGGTGATAGACGATGTCGGCCGACTCGTGGGCCAGTTCCTCGCGGTCGTCGTCTTTCGCCGCCAGAATCAGCTCCGTCGTCTCCTCGCCGAGCTTCTCCAGGACGGCGTTCTCGCCTTTCTCGTGGGTGAACAGCGACGCCGTGTAGGAATCCTCCGGGAGGTTCGCCTTGCGGTCCTCGATGACAGCGAACAGTTCGTCGATGACGTCGCCGGTGTCGTCGCTCATAGCCGCCGTTCGGTCAGCGGGGCCTTCAGGCCGTCGCTACGACTCCACGGAGTCGAAAAACGCCAGGTCGTGGATGCGGGGGTCCTCGGTCAGTTCAGGGTGGAAGGACGTGCCCACGACGGGCCCGTCCCGGACCGCGACCGGGCGGTCCTCCCACGTCGCGAGCACGTCCACGTCCTCGCCGACGTAGTCGATGACGGGCGCGCGGATGAACACCGCGGGGAACGGCTCGTCGAGGCCGTTCACGTCGAGCGGGGCCTCGAAACTGTCCTTCTGTCGGCCGAAGGCGTTGCGCTCGATAGCGACGTCGACGAGATTCAGCGTGTCGACGCGGTCGTCCTGTGCGTCGGTCGCGCTGACGATGAGCCCGGCACACGTCGCCAGCACGGGCTTGCCGGCCGCGACGTGGGCCTCGATTTCGTCGGCGATGCCCTCCCGGTGGACGAGCCGGGAAATCGTGGTGGACTCTCCGCCCGGGAGCAGCAGTACGTCGCAGTCGGGGACCAGCCCCGACTCGCGTATTTCGACGACCTCCGCCGTCCGGTCGTGGGCCGCCCCCGCCCGTCTGATTGCGGTTCCGTGTTCAGAGACGTCGCCCTGAACCGCGAGAACACCCGCGCGTAGCGTCATACGACCCTGTTGGTGTGCCCGTGCGAAAAGCCTCTCGTCTCCTGCAAGCTTCCCGCGGTGCCGGCTCGCCCGATGTCCTGAACCAAACGGTTAGGTGAGACGGGCTGTAGACGTGGAACATGGGAAAGCGACGGCAGGACCCGGTCGAGGTAAACGCGGACGGGTCGGCGGACCTCTACGAGATATCGACCTGGGAACGCCGGTCGGCGCTGGACCGGTTCGCCCACTGGCTCTACCACGTCGGGCTCCGAACGCTGCGGTACCTGGTCATCCTCGCGGCCGTCGCGATTCTCCTCCTCCAGGTGGCGTTCGGGAGCCTCGGCGCGGTCGGCGACCAGCCGCTGTTTGCCGGGATGGCGATTCTCTCGGCCGTGCCGGCGCTCGGGCTCGCGGTCTACATCTACTACGCCGACGTGACCACACAGGAGCCGCTGACGCTCCTGGTGGGGACGTTCCTGCTGGGCGTGCTGTTTGCCGGCTTCGCGGGCATCCTCAACGGGGTCTTCGGCGCGCCGGTCCAGGCTATCGGCTCCGGGTTCGGCCTGGTGCCGTTTCTCGGCCAGGTGTTCTTCTTCTTCCTCATCGTCGGCCCCGTCGAAGAGACGGTGAAGTTGCTGGCGGTCCGCCTGTACGCCTTTCGGGATACCCGCTTCGACACCGTCGTCGACGGCGCGGTGTACGGGGCCGTCGCCGGACTGGGCTTTGCGACAATCGAGAACGCGCTGTACATCACCCAGAACACGCAGATGGTCGGGGGGACGGTCCAACTGCTCGCCGCAGGCAGCGACATCACCGCCGTCCGCGCGCTCGCCGGACCGGGCCACGTCATCTACTCGGCGTTCGCCGGCTACTACCTCGGCCTGGCGAAGTTCAACCCCGAGGACGCCGGCCCCATCGTCCTGAAGGGGCTGCTCATCGCCTCGGTCATCCACGCCGTCTACAACACGCTGTCCAGCCCGGTCACCGCTATCCTGGCCAGCCTCTACAACGTCGACTTCCTCGTCGCCTTCTTCGGGTTCGTCATCGTGTACGACTCGGTCTTCGGGCTGCTGTTGCTGAAGAAGATAGACGCCTACCGGCAGGCCTACCACCGCGCCCACGCCGACGAGGACGAGACCGCGCTCCACTCCGAGCGGACCGAGTTCGACCCCTAGACCAGCTGTTCGACGTACTTCGCCACCACGTCGACCTCCAGATGGACCGGGTCGCCGACCGATTTCTCCGACAGCGTCGTCTCGGCGTAGGTCGTCGGGATGATAGCCACGTCGAAGGCGTCCTCGCGGCGGTCCGCGACGGTCAGGCTGATGCCGTCGACAGTTATCGACCCCTTCTCGACCAGGTAGTCCCGGTGGGCCTCGGGCAGCGAGAACGTGAACGTCCAGTCCTCGCCCTCCTGTTCGATGCCGACGACTTCGGCCGTCGTGTCTACGTGGCCCTGCACGATGTGGCCGTCGAAGCGCCCGTCGGCCGGCATCGCCCGCTCCAGGTTCACCCGGTCGCCGCCGTCGAGGTCGTCGAAGAACGTCCGGGCGAGGGTCTCCCGTGCGAGAAACACCTCGAACCACTCGCCGTCGACCGACTTCTCGACGGTGAGACAGACGCCGCTGACGCTGATAGACTGGCCGTGACTGAGCCCCTCGAACGGCGCACCGATGCGCATCCGCCGCCCGCCCTCGTCGTCAATAACCGCCTGCACCTCGCCGGTGGTCTCGACGATTCCGGTGAACATACCGCGGATTCGGGCCGGCCGGCGGAAAGCACTTCGCTTCCCGGCGGCTCAGGATAGACTCGAAACCGAGTAATTATTTTTGACCGCTCGTCAGAAGGAATTTATTCTCGCCGGCAGTACCGCCGTGTATGGCAGTCACGCCCGACGCTGACCACGACTGGACTGCCCGTCACGCTCGGACGGGACCGACCGAAACGCGCCGTCTCGTCGACGTGCCCGACGACCGCCCGGACTGGGACCTGCGACACGCCGAGACGAAGGGTCGCAGTTAGCGCTGCAGGACCTCGACGCCGATCAGTTCCGCTCCGGTGAGCGCCCTGATGTACGCGCCGCCGGCGATGGAGACGTGCCCGAACTCGTCTTCTTCCATCCCGTACATCTCGATGGCTCGCGAGGTGTCACCGCCGCCGACGACGGAGAAGCAGTCGGTCTCGGCGATGGCTTCGAGGACGCCGGCGGTCCCGACCGAGAAGCGCTCGTCTTCGAACATGCCGAGCGCTCCCTTCACGAAGACGGCCTCGGAGTTCCGGATGACCGGCGAGTACTCCATGACCGTCTCGCTGCCCACGTCGAGGTAGGAGACGGTCTTCTCCTCGATGTCGTCGACGGCCTGCTCCGCGCGGCCCCCGTCTTCGTCCTCGTAGGCCAGGTCGACCGCGAGCGTGATCTGATCGCGGTGATCGTCGAGCATGGACTCGATCTTCTCGCTGTTTGTCTCCCACTGCTCGTCGTAGAGGTTTGCGTCGTCGATGTCGTAGCCGACGGGGTGGCTCGCGGCCCGCAGGAACAGTTCGCCCGCGATGCCGCCAAGCAGGAAGTCGTCGACCTTCTCGTCCAGGTGGGTCATCACGTCGATGACGTCGGTCGCTTTCGTCCCGCCGACGACCATCGTCACCTGCCCGTCGAACTCCTTCTCGGCGATGGCGGTGTTCGCCTCGTACTCGGTCTCCATCACGCGACCGGCGTAGGCGTCCATCACCAGCGGGAAGCCGACCAGGGAGGCGTGCGAGCGGTGGGCCGCCGAGTACGCGTCGTTGATGTAGGCGTCGAACTCGTCTTTGAGCGTCTGGACGAACTCCGTCTGGGCCTTCACTTCGGGGTCTTCCTCGGGGAGTTCGTCGTCGCACATCCGCGTGTTTTCGAGGACGAGCACGTCGCCGGACTCCAGGTCGGCGATGTCGTGAATCGCCTGTGGCCCGTAGGTCTCGTCGACGAACCCGACCGGGTGGTCGATGTGCTCGGCGAGGATGTCGGCGTGCTGGGCAAGCGAGACGAAGTCGTCCCGGCCCGGGCGGCCCTGGTGGGCCATGACCGCGATTTCGAACCCGCGGTCGACGAGTTCGTCGATGGTCTCGGCGTGGCGTTCGAACCGCCGGTTGTCCTGTACTTCGCCGTCCTCGACCGGGGAATTGAGGTCGAGGCGGACGAGGACGCGCTGTCCGTCGTCGAGGTCGTCGAGCGTCTGGAAAGTCATCACTCGGCAGGTGACCTGCCGACCGCTTAACGGTTTCCGAGTCCGAACAGTCGGACGTCTCGCGTCACGGTGCCGTCCACGTCCGTCGACTCGGGAAAGGGAGCGAAAGTGGGTGTGGGTGGGGTGGTCGTTCTACGGGGGGTGGGGAACGCGAACCCGACTCTGCCGACACACAGAGCGAGCCAGCCGCGACGGACTGTTCGCACTGCGTGTGCTAGTCCCTAGCGAATAATAATTATAAATTTGTTTCGCCACCGCGAGCAGTCCCCACGCAAAACGGCGGTCGGCGGTTACTCGGTGATGTACTCGGCCACGTCGAGCATCCGGTTCGAGAAGCCGTACTCGTTGTCGTACCAGGTGAGTATCTTCGTCATCCCGCTGACGACGTTCGTCGACTGCAGGTCGACCTGCGTGGAGTAGGGGTCCCCGAGGATGTCAGAGGAGACGAGGTCGTCGCTCGTGACGCCCAGCACGCCTTCGAGTTCGCCGGCGGCGGCCTCCTCGAAGGCCGCGTTGACGTCGCTCTCGGTCACGTCGTCGTCGAGGTCGACGACGAACTCGGTGATGGAGCCGTTGGGCACCGGGACGCGGATGGCCATCCCGTCGAGCTTCCCTTCGAGTTCCGGCAGGACCTCGGTGGCCGCCTGCGCGGCACCGGTCGAGGTCGGGATGATGTTCTCGGCGGCGGCGCGGCGGCGACGGGGCTTGCCGTTCGGGCCGTCCATCAGGTTCTGGGAGCCGGTGTAGGCGTGGACCGTGGTCAGCTGGCCGGCCTCGATGCCGAACTCCTCGTCCAGCACCTTCGCCACCGGCGTGATAGAGTTGGTCGTACAGGAGGCGTTCGAGACGACCTTCTCGCCGTCGTACTCGTCGTGGTTGACGCCGTAGACGAGCTGTTTGACCGGCTCCTCGCCCTTCGGCGGCGCGGAGATGAGGACCTTGTCAGCACCCGCATCGAGGTGCTGGCTCGCGTCCTCCTTGGTGCGGAAGATGCCGGTCGCCTCGAAGGCCACGTCCACGTCGAGGTCCTCCCACGGGAGCTGTGTGGGGTCGGTCTCGTGGAAGACGCCCGCCTCGAAGTCGGTGCCCTCGACCGTGAGGACGCCGTCGTCGACGCTCGCCCCTTCGAGTTCGCCCATGACGGTGTCGTACTGGGCGAAGTAGTCTATCTCCGAGTCGTCCATCACGTCGTTGATACCGACGATTTCGACGTCGTCGTTCGCAAGCGATGCGCGGAATACGTTGCGGCCGATGCGGCCGAAGCCGTTGAGGCCGACACGGACTGGCTCACTCATTGCTGTCTAGACAGGCTGTCGGTCAGTGTAAAATGTTTTCGGATCTGTTGTAAATTTGTGTTTGTTTATGCGTGTTCGAGCACGAATGATTAATCGTGACAGTGTCCGGTCGACCGGGGCAGGTACTGGGGCCGTCCGAAGGCTTTTGAAACGGACCGACGTATTGCCCGGTAGGAATGAGACGCGATGACAGTGACGACCCGTTCGACGAGTTTTTCCGGGAAATAGAGCGGATGATGGACGAGATGATGGGTGCCGAGGGCGACGTCCACATCGACCGTGACGCCGGTGGCGGCGGGGCCGACCTCCACGTCGACGTCCACGAGACCGACGACGAAATCCGTGTCGTCGCCGACGTTCCGGGCGTCGACAAGGACGCAATCGACCTCAAGTGCGACGGCACCGTCCTCACTATCAACGCGGAGAGCGCCGAGCGCGAGTACCACGAACGGCTGACACTGCCGACCCGCGTCGACGAACACTCCGCCGCCGCGACGTACAACAACGGCATCCTCGAAGTCACCTTCGACCCCGAAGAGGACTCCGCCGACATCGAACTGTAGTTCGCTTTCGCCGGGTTTTCTGCGCTGTCGGTTCCGTCACCGCGTCGCCGTTCGCCGTATCAACGCCGCCAAGTCGTCCCAGAAGCCGTCCTGGTACTTCGTCGCCGAGTCGATTGTCGGCCGGGCGTTCGTCTCGTTGACCACCGCGCGCCCGTCGGTCACCAGCAGGTCGACGCCGAGGTACGGAATCCCCAGTTCGTCGGCCGCCGCTTCCGCCAGCGCCCGTAGCTCCGCCGGCAGCTCCCGCCCCTCGGCCTCGGCCCCGCGGTGGACGTTGTGCTTCCAGCGGCCCCGTTCGCGGCTCGCCTCGGGGAGTCGGCGCTCGACCGCGCCCACGTACTCGCCGTCGACGACCATCACGCGGTAGTCGGCGGCGTCGGCCAGGTACTCCTGGACGAGAAACGACCGGTCGCCGACCGCGCGGTAGTCGTGGACCAGGTCCAGGTAGTCGACGACGCCGAGAAACGAGTCCAGGTCGTGAGCCTTGGCCACGCCGACGCCGCGGGTCGTCGAGTTCGGCTTCACGACCACTGGCGGGTCGAACCGCTCGAACGCCGCCGTCAGTTCGGCCTCGCTGGCCGGGTTCGACACGACGACGGTCTCGGGGACGGGAACGCCCGCCCGGCCGAGTCGCGCCAGCACGTCGGCCTTGTTCCGTGAGCGGAGGATGGCCTCGCGGTCGTTGACCCACGGGACGTCCAGCATGGCGTCGGCGACGGCCCCTTCCATGATTCGGGACGGATAGACGAAGCCCACGTCGTACGTGTCGAAGGGACGCTCGTCGAGCGCCAGCGTCCGCTCGGCCGTCTCGACGTGGCCCACCTCGATGTCCCGGGCCGCCAACGGCTCCGCCATCCGTTCGAAGGTCTCGGCCTTCGTCGTGACGGCCAGCCTGTGCATGCCTTCCAGTTGGTGTGGAGGGATAAAACACGCTCGCAGCCACGCCGTCGCTCCCCGCGGCGTATCGACCGTCCCAACCACAGAATAGTGGGTATACTGAATGAATACGCAACTATCGATGTAATTATCAGACAAACACTATGTATAGTGGGAGTAAATAGACCACACGTGTACGACGATATTCTCTTTCCGACGGACGGGAGCGACGGCGCAAACGAGGCGCTCGCACACGCGCTGGAACTGGCGGAGACGCACGACTCGACGATTCACGTGCTCTCCGTCGTCGACTCGACGTACCTCGGGAGCGCCGGGGCGGAAGCGACGACCATCGAATCGTTGCAGGAACGGACCGAGCAGGTCATCGACGAGACGGTCGACGACATCGCCGACCACGGCGCGGCCGTCGTCTCTGCGCACCGCATGGGCGACCCCTACGAGGAAATCATCGACTACGCCAGGACCGAAGACATCGACATGATAGTCATGGGCACGCACGGCCGGAGCGGGCTGGACCGGTTCCTGCTGGGTAGCGTCGCCGAGAAGGTCGTCCGGACGGCGGACGCGCCGGTGTTGACGGTCCGACTGTCCGGGGCGACCTAACGCCGCTGGCAGCGCCGGGACGCGTGGGGCGGTCGGTCAGTCCCCGCCGCGACCGCGCCGGAGCGCCCACAGCACGAGGAACACGCCCTCGACGCGGGCGGCGCTGTACACCCACGGGCGCAGGTCTATCTCGTCGCCGTTCGTCGCCGCGAGCCCCATCCAGAAGTCGACGACCGTCCGCGGGCGGAGCAGTTCGAGGACGCCGAACGCCAGGAGGACGAATCTGAGTACCATGCTAGGTAGTACGCGGGACTGGTGCAATAACGTTGCGGGGCGGTAGCATACGACAAGTCGGCGTTCCAGAGTGCCCGTGACGACAGACGTGACTCCTCGTCGGAGCGGCGCGGAGAAACGAGGTCGGGGCGGCGACGCCCCTCGCGTGCCACGAACGGTGAGTGGACGCTGTTGCGTGAGTTACGCTATCAGCAGCTCTTCGCCGCGTTCGACCTTGATGCGACACGAGGGCGTTATCTTGTTGTAGGCGCGGCGGAACGCCTCCTTGACGTGTTCGGCGTCCTCGACGTTGCAGTACGCGGTGAACAGTTGCTCGCCGGCCTGGACGCGGGCGGCGGTGCCGACTATCTTCCCGAAGGCGGCGCGCATCCCGTCGGAGACACGGTCGGCCCCGGCACCGGTCGCCTGCTTGTTCTCGCGCAGGACCTGGTGGGGGAACTTCCGCAGCGTCATCTTGTAGTCGCCCTCTTCGCCGAGTTCCTTTATCATGTGGCGGTTGGCCGACAGCCGGGAGGCCTCGAGGGAGCCGTGGCGGAGCTGGACGGTCTCCTCGACGATGAGGCTTATCTGGACGGGGTAGTCGTCGGCGTCCTTCTGCTTGCGGCCCATCTTGTGCTGTGCGATCTTCGAACCGGGGATGCCCGTGATGTATTCGCGTCGGGTGTACGCGGGCTTGTCGATGTCCCGGTACATTGAGGCGGGTTTGTCCGACATAGGTACTCTTGGAGAATACGTCGCCGAGCGGCCCAATAAGGGCTTCGAACCCGCCCGGCGGCATGCCGTGGTGTCTCACACGGCGGCCCGGGACCCCGTATCGACCGCCACCGTGGCCGGGCTCTCACGCCTCGGTCCGGCGTGACCTGTCGCCGGTAACACCGCTGTCACCGCGCTCTTTTACCCCTCGCACGCGTATCCGGAGTATCATGAACATGCTCGTCGACGGCGAGTGGCGGACCGACGCGTACGAAACCACGAACGAGGACGGGGCCTTCGACCGGCAGGACACCACCTTCCGCGACCGAATCGAGGACGACCCCGACGCGCGGTTCCAGCCCGAGGCGGGGCGGTATCACCTGTACGCCTGCCGCGCCTGCCCGTGGGCCCACCGCGTTCTGGTCGCCCGGAAGCTCCTGGGGCTGGAAGACGCCATCACCGTCGACTACGTCGACCCGTTCCGCGCCGAAGACGGCTGGCAGTTCACGCCCGAGAAGGAGGGGTGTACGCCGGATACGGTCAACGGCGCGGACTACCTCCGCGAGATTTACGTCGAGGCCGACCCCGACGCGACCTGTCGCGTGACGGTCCCGGTGCTGTGGGACAAACAGGAGGAGACCATCGTCAACAACGAGTCCGAGGAGATTCTCCGGATGCTGGACACCGAGTTCGACGACGTGGCCGAGAACGACGTAGACCTCTACCCCGAGGGCTATCAGGACGAGGTCGACCGCATCATCGACGACATCTACGAGCCGATCAACAACGGCGTCTACCGCTGTGGCTTCGCCGACAGCCAGTCGGCCTACGACGAGGCCGTCGAGGAGCTGTTCGACGCGCTCGACCACTGGGACGACGTGCTCGAAGACCAGCGGTTCCTCGCCGGCGACCGCCTGACCGAGGCGGACGTCTGCATGTTCACGACGCTGGTGCGCTTCGACGAGGTGTACCACACCCACTTCATGTGCAACCACAAGCTCATCCGCGAGTACGACAACCTCTGGCCGTACCTGCGTGACCTCTACCAGCTCCCCGGCGTCGCCGAGACGGTGAACATGGACCACATCACGGAGCACTACTACACCACTCACCCCGACGTGAGCCCGAAGCGCATCGTCCCGATGGGGCCCGACCCCGACTTCGCCGCCGGCCACGACCGCGACGCGCTGCCGGGCGACCTCCCCGACGCGCTCTTCCCCACGGTGTAAGGACGGCATCGGATATCGAGGGGTGAGTCGACGCTGTGTCTTTTATCCGTCTGGGCCTCACGTGCGCCCAATGAATCGGGTGTGGGAGCGACGCCGGGGTGTCAGCCCGGTCATCGGCATCGTCTTGCTGGTCGGCATCGCCGCGATTCTCGCCGCGACCGTCGGCGCGTTCGCGCTGGGGTTCAGCGACCAGCGCCCCGCGCAGGCCCCACAGGTCGCTATCGTGGCCGACTACAGCGAGCGGACGACCGGCAACGGGGAGTACCTGAACCTCACCTTCCGGAGCGGCGACACTGTCTCTCGGGACAATCTTTCCGTCGCCGTCTCCGGGGCCGAGAGTTCCGACGGCAGCGACGTGGCCATGGCCGCCGACCCGATACAGGCACAGGTGCCGGCGCGGATTACCTCGGGGACCCAGGTCACGATACACCGCGGACAGTTCACCGGTGTCGGCGGCGGGGAGCATCTGGACCTGAGCGACGCGACGGTCCGTCTCGTCTGGAACCCCGCGGACGAGCCGACGTCCGAGAGCTACGTCGTCTACCGCTGGCCGGACCCGAGCCGGCGCAACTGACCCCGGCCGCTCACTCGGCCAGCGAGAGCGTGACCGCGTCCGTCTCGTAGTCCTCGATGAACGATCCGGAGCCGCCGAGGGATACGGTGCGGTCGCCGACGTCGACGACCAGCGTGTGCTCGATGGGGTAGGAGTTGGTCTGTGGCTCGGCGACCCCCTGTTTCGTCTCGACGACGGTCCCCTCGATGGTGGTGGTGTCGTCGTCGGCCTGGACCGCCCGGACCTCCGCGGAGACCTGCACGGCGTGGCCGGCGCGCAGGTGCAGCGTCGCCTGGAGGACGGCGTGGCGGAAGTCGTGGTAGGTGGCCGGCAACGGGGCCGGGTCGGCGACGGTCACCTCGGTGGCCATCAGCCAGTAGTTCCCGAGGAACGACCCCGACAGCACCGGGACGAGCTGTTGCTGGACGAAGGCGATGGCCCGCTGGTCGGAGTTGGTGCGTGTCACCATCTCCGCCGGGGAGACGAGGCCGAACTGGGCGTCGACGGTGAGCATTATCGGCATTGGCTGGTCCCAGGAGCGGGCGACGGAGGCCAGCCCGCTCACGTCCTCGGGGGCCAGGCCGTCGGCGCTGCTGACGACCAGCATCACGAGGACGCCGCGGTCGACGGCCGCGGCCAACTCCTCCGATATCTCGGGCAGGTACTGCTGGGGCACCGACAGCATAATCTCGCGCTCCGCGTTCCTGATGTACTCCGTGAGTCGCTTGATGACCGTCACCCGCGACTTGATGACGTCGAACTGCTGGGGCTCCCGCGCACTCGCGGAGTACCGGGAGTCGAGCGCCCCGCCCATCTCCTCGAGGCGGTCGGTCAGCGCGTCGATGACCTCCTCGGGCGGCCGGGCGCGTATCGTCGTCGGCACGACGTGGTCGTTGACCTCGACGAACCCGCGGTCCTCGAGCGACTCGCTGATGCTGTAGACGTACCGTTTGGAGACGCCGGTGTCGTCGGCGATTTCGCTGGCCGTGGCCTCGCCGCTGCCGAGAATCGACAGGTACGTGTCGACTTCCTTCTCCGACAGACCCAGTTGTCCCAGCCTGTCCCTGAGAGTCGAATCGTCCATCTGTTCACATCTGGTACCGGCGGCGGATAACTGTGTTTCGGTGCCCTGTAACCTCCGACGCCCCCGTCGCGGGGTCGCGCCGTCGCCCCGCCTCTCGCCGCCACAAGAATGAAAAATTATTACACCACATTTTATATTCCCTGCAGTGGTGCCACTCTCCAATGACGCTCCGGACGGCACTCAACGACTTCAAGCGGACGCGGGACCGCCGCCACCAGTTCCCGGGTGAGCTCCGCTCTACGACGGGCATCTTCTCCGGGTTCGACAGCCGGCTGGTCCACGTTGACGGCGACGGCTCGCTGCGGGACTACTCCTACCCGCTGTGTGGGCTCACGGGCATCGACCGCTCGCGGTTCGGCGTCGAGACGGACTCGACGACGTGGTTCGGGGCCGACGCCGAGCAGCGATACCGCGGCGACGGTGGCGTCGTCGAGACGGTCCACGACTGTGGCGACTGGGCCGTCGTCCAGACGGACTGTACCATCGAGCGGGCCCACATCACCCGGTTCGAACTCCGCGGCGACGCGCCCGCGAACGTGTCGCTGCGGGCCTTCCTCGATTTCGCACCGGACGGGCGGGACGGCCGGCAGAGCCTCCTGGTGCACGGGAACGCTGTCGAGGCCTACCACCGCTCCGAGCACGACTTCGCTGGCGTCTCCAGCGAACTCGACACCATCCGGGGGCAGATTCCCGAACGGTTCCCCGAACTCGTCGACGGCGACCCCGTCTCGTTCCCCCGGGCCACCGGGGCGCGGCGGTACGAGGACACGACGCTGACCGGCGGCGTCCTGCTGACCGCGCCGTTCGTCGACGGCGGCGTCACGCTGGCGACGCTGCTTACCGACACGGCCGACACCGACCGCGACGCGGCGCTGTCGACCGTCGACCGGCTGGTCAGCGACCACGATACTGCGGAGACGCTGGTCGAAGTCGACGAGACACAGCGCCCAGGCGTGCCCGCGGACACGCCGAGCCGCGACAGCGTCGTGGCCGACCTCCGGGTCCTCTCGCTGCTCTCGGCCGCCAACGGGGCCAGAATGGCCGCTCCTGACTTCGACCCGTACTACGTCACCTCCGGCGGCTACGGCTACACGTGGTTCCGGGACGACGCCGAGATAGCGGCGTTCCTGCTCGAAGCCGACGAGACGTTCGACCTCGGGCTGTCGGCGTGGCACCGGCGCTCCGCCGAATTCTACTGTCGCACACAGCGACCGGACGGGAGCTGGCCCCACCGCGTCTGGCCGGGCGACGAAACGCTCGCGCCGGGCTGGGCGAACGCCCGGCTCGAAAGCGGTTCGGACGCGGACTATCAGGCCGACCAGACCGCGAGCGTCACCACCTTCCTCGCGACGTACCTCCGGACCGGCGAGCCAGCCGACCCGGAGCGAATCGAAGCCACGCTCGGGCGCGCCGTCGAGAGCATCGACGACACGCTGGCCGACGACGGTCTCCCCATCGCTTGCCAGAACGCCTGGGAGAACATGCAGGGCCGGTTCACGCACACCGCTGCGACCTTCGTGCACGCCTACGCGGCCGTCGCCCGCGCGCCCGTCTCGGCCACGCTCCGGGACCACGCCCGGTCGCAGGCCGAGACGGTGCTGTCGGCGCTGGACGCGCTCTGGACCGGCGACCGCTACGCCCTCCGCGAACACGACGGTGCCCTCGACGACCGGCTTGACTCGGCGACGCTGGCCCTCCCCGCGGCCTGTCGCGCCGCCGCCGAGACGGTCGACCTGCCGGCCGCGACCCGCGAGCGGCTCCGGACCCACGTCGAGACGACGCTCGACGGGCTGGAACGGGACACCGGCGACGTCCGCGGGCTCGTCCGCTTCGAGGGCGACGACTGGCGGCGCGGCTCACAAGACCGCGAGAAGGTCTGGACCGTCTCGACGGCCTGGGGGGCAAACGGAGCCGCGCAGCTGGGGTCGCTCCTGCGCGACGCCGGCGACGGCCGGGCGTCGGCGGCCTACGCCCGGTCCCGGGACCTGCTTCGGGAACTCCGCCCCGGCGGGTCGCTCGTCCAGTCCGGCGGCTACCTCCCCGAGCAACTGTTCGACGACGGCACGGCGGACTGCGGGACGCCGCTCGGCTGGCCCCACGCGCTCCGGCTGGCGACGGTCGCCCACCTCGCTGCCGCCGGGGAACTCACCGCCGAGCCGGCGAGCGTCGGCGAGTGACGCGGGGATTCCGGTCGGAACTCTGCCGCGTAGGGACTGTATAACGGGTCGAAAAGGGCGGCTACTGTGGCGTCGCGACGGGCGCGTCCTCGCCGGCCGTGACCGCCTCACCGGTCTCCGGGTCGAACAGGTGGACCGCCGACTCGTCGAACGACACCCGGACGCGGTCGCCGACGGCCGGTTCCACGTCGGTGCTCACCCTGGCGACGAACGCCGGGACGCCGTCGCCCTCGAACCCGGGCCGTGCCTCGCCCAGGTCGAGATAGAGGTAGTTGTCGCTGCCGACGGGTTCGAGCACGTCGACCGTCGCCGGGACGGCGTTCTGGTCGCCGCCGTCGCTGACGGAGACGTGTTCCGGCCGGACTCCCAGCACGTACGCGCCACCCCGACCGTCGCCCAGGGACCCGATACGGCCGCCCGTGAGGTCGTACTCGAACTCCTCGCTCGCGCCGGTGAGGCGCACGCCGTCGCCGACCGACTCCGCGGTCACGTCGAGGAAGTTCATCGACGGCGAGCCGACGAAGCCGCCGACGAACCGGTTGCTCGGGTTCTCGTACACCGTCTTCGGCCGGCCGGTCTGCTGGAGCCGCCCGTCGTCGAGGATGACGATGCGGTCGCCCATCGTCATGGCCTCCTCCTGGTCGTGGGTGACGTAGACGGCCGTGATACCCAGTTCCTCCTGCAGCCGCTGGATTTCGGTCCGCATCGTCGTCCGGAGCTTCGCGTCGAGGTTGCTGAGCGGCTCGTCGAAGAGGAACACGTCGGGTTCGCGGACGATGGCCCGGCCCAGCGCGACCCGCTGTTTCTGGCCGCCCGAGAGCTGGTCCGGCGTGTCGTCCAGCAGGTCGTCGATGCCCATCATCTCGGCCGTCTCGGTGACCCGCTCCTCGCGTTCGGCCTTCGAGAGGTCGGTGCTCATCCGCAGGCCGAAGGCCATGTTCTGCCGGATGGACTTGTGCGGGTACAGCGCGTAGTTCTGGAACACCATCGCCACGTCGCGCTTGCGGGCGTGGACGTCCGTCACGTCCTCGTCGCCGATGCGGATGCGCCCGCTCGTCGGCCGTTCGAGGCCGGCAATCATCCGCAGCGTCGTCGACTTCCCACACCCCGACGGGCCGACGACCGTTACGAACTCCCCGTCGTCGATAGTCAGGTCGATGTCCTCGACCGCGACGATGGAGCCGCCATCGAACTCCTTCCGGAGACCGTCTAGTTCGAGACTCGCCATTGTCCTGGGTCACACACCGCTCGATAATAAGTTTGATGGGATTTTTCATAGAAGTTTCCAACGACTCCAGGGCCCCGCCGAGTCCGCGGACGCGGCCGGTTCAGCCGTCCGCCGCCGGCACGACGACGACATCTTCGACCGAAACCGTCCCGTCGCTACTGACCAGATTGCCACTGAGAAGGTCGGTGTCCCCGACCGGGGTATCCAGTGAGACCGACGCCGCCCCGTCGCCGAAGTGCAGGACGACGACCAGCGTCTCGTCGTCGTCGGTGCGCTCGTAGGCGACGACGCGGTCCCCGTCGCCGGTGTCGACGGCGTGCGAAACCGATGTCATTCCTGGTGCGCGCAGGGCGGCGTGGTCGTCCCGCAGCGCCACCAGCCGTCGGTGGAACTCCGTGAGGTCGGCGTCGCCGTCGTGCCAGCGCATCGTCCCGCGCTGGCGCTCGACGCCGCGCTCCTGGCCGGCGTATATCATCGGCGTCCCGGGGAGCGTGAACACTGCTCCGACGGCCGCCCGCAGCGGCGCGGCCCCACACTCCTCGAGGTAACGGTCCTCGTCGTGGTTGTCGACGTAGCGCATGTGGCCGGTGCGGTCGGGGTAGCCCCGCTCGACCGATTCGTCGAGGGCGCCGAACAGCGCCGACACCGGCTCGTCGCCCCGGCCCACGTCGCGGAGCGAGTCGAACAGGTCCGTGTCGTAGTGGAGGTCGAACTCGTTTTCCGCGAAGGCGGCGTCGCGCGGGACCGTCTCGTCGAGCAGCAGGAACTCGGGGTCGTCGGCTTTCACCCGCTCGCGGACCTCCTTCCAGAACCCGTGTGGGACGCCCCAGGCCACGTCACAGCGGAAGCCGTCGACCACGTCGCGCCACTCCTCGACCACGTCGAGCATCCAGCGGCGGACGGCCGGCGAGTCGTAGTTGAGGTTCGGGATGTGCGTCCAGTTGAAGTAGTACCCCGGGGCGTCCTCGCCGGCCCAGTCGACGCCGGAGAGGTCGCGCTCGGCCGGGACGCGCTCGTAGTAATCGGCGTACTCTGGGACGCCCGCCCGGTGGAGCTGGAAGGCCGGGTGGTCCCGCGAGCTGTGGTTGATGACCAGGTCGAAGACGACCCGGATTCCCGCGTCGTGGAGCCGGTCGACCAGCGACTCGAACTCCCGGCGCGTCCCCAGGTCCGCGGCGGTGTCGAAGAAGTCCGTGATGTGGTAGCCGTGCCGGGTCGGACTCGCCTGGACGGGCGTGAGCCACACCACGTCGACCCCCAGCGACTCGATGTAGGGGACCCGCCGCTCGATGGCCTCGAAAGTGGTGGCGACGGTCTCGCCCGCGAACGACCGGACGAATATCTCGTAGATGGTGGCGTCGCCGGTCCAGGCCGGCGGGTCGGCCGGCCGTGAGACGGCCAGTGTGTCGCCTGCGCTCGTCTCCCCGCCCCCGGTCCTGCCGTCGCGCTCCACGACCAGCGTGTCAGAGACGCTGTGGCGCTCGGCGACGGCGACCGCGTGAATCCGGGCCGTCTCGGGAAGGGCCTCGCGTGGGACCCGGAGTTCGTCGCCGTCGACGGTCACGGCTGACTCCGCCAGCGTGTCTCGGCCGTCGAGATGGAACTCCACCGCCGGCTCGCTTCCCGACGGGGCCGCGCGGACGTGCGCAGAGACGACGAGGTCCCCGTCGACGCGGTCGCCGGCGAGTTCGACCCCCGGCCGACCGGGTCCCTCGACGGTGACTTCGTCGGTCGCAGTCGCCTCGAAGGAGCCGTCGAAACTGAAGATAGCGTGGTGGGTCCCCGGCGGCAGGTCGGCCTCGACGACCCACTCGTCGCCGTCGCGTTCGGCCCAGTGTGTCCCCATCGTGAAGTCGTTGAACTTCCCGATGACGACGGCGCGGTCGGCGACGGCGAGGTCCTCGGCCCCGAAGTCGTCTTCGGTAACGCTGAACCGGACGGTCTCGGTGACGGCCGGGAACGCCCGCACGACCTGCTCGTGCGTCTCGCCGGCGATAGACACCGCCGCCCGGTACACGCCCGGAACGTCGGGGTTGAGGTGACAGACCGGACCGTCACCGAGCGTCGCCGTACTCCCCGCTGGCCGCTCGACCAGCTCCCACTCGGCGGCCACGTCGGGGTCGGGCCGGCGCGGCGCCAGTTCGACCGGGTCGCCGACGGCGGCGAACCGCGGCGGGCCTGGATGGTGCATGTCCCTACGGTGCGCGGTCGGTACTGTGAGTGTTACGCTTCCGAAAAACGTCTGAAAATATATTACCTCAATTCTAATCACGGTCCGCAGTCGGCGAAACCGCCACACTGCGGGGCGGTTCCCCGGCACGGTCTGGAATCTATCATCATTGTCCCCTCTCATTTCCGAATGATTTAAGTTGTGAACGACTATTTCATCGCATATCTATCCATGACGATGGAACGACGGACGATACTCAAGCGAATCGGCGGCGTCGGGGCGACTGCGGCCGTAGCCGGCTGCAGCGTCCGAGAGCAGGGCGGCGACGGGTCGGGCGGGGGAGCGGCGTCCGGCGACGGCGCGGCCGACGACGAAAGCGGCGCGAGCCAGGGCGGGACCGCGACGGCGTGGTACCAGCTCCAAGACTCGGAGATTCCCGCGCGGGAGGCCGCGATGGAGACGTTCACCAGCGAGACGGAGTTCGCCGTCGACGGGTCGGACATCTCCGACATGGAGAAAAAGACCACGAGCGCGATTCCGGCCGGGCAGGGGCCGGAGATATTCGAGTGGGCGCACGACTGGGTCGGCGACTACTACCAGCGGGAGTTCGTCGTCGACCAGTTCGAGGCCCTCTCCGTGAGCCTAGACCAGTTCACGGACGCCGCGGCCTCCGCCGTCCAGTTCGACGACGCCGTCGTCGGCCTCCCGCACTCGGCGGAGACGGTGACGCTCATCTACAACGCGGACATCGTCGACGAGGCTCCCGAGACGGTCGAGGACATGGTGGCGGCGATGGAGGACTACCACGACCCGAGCAGCAGCCAGTACGGCCTCGCCGCGCCGTTCAATCCGTACTTCACGAGCGGCTGGATTCAGGCCTTCGGGGGCTACTACTTCGACCCGGACCAGGACCCGGCGCTCGGGCTCGACGCCGCCGAAGCCGTCGAGGGACTCCAGTTCGCCCTCGACACGCTCCGGCCGTACATGCCCGACGACCCGAACTACGAACCGCAGGCCGCGACCTTCTCGGAGGGCAACGCCGCCTTCGCGGTCAACGGGCCGTGGTACCTGGCGACGCTGAACCAGAACGACGTGAACTACGAGGTGGCGACGTTCCCCGACATCGACGGCGGCGAGGTGACGCCCTACACCGGCATCTCGATGTGGTACTTCGCGGACGCGATGAGCGAGGGCGGGGCCGACGCGACGGCTGCGCGGAACTTCGTCGAGTGGTTCGCCACAAACGAGGACCACGCAACGCGACTCGCCGAGGAGCAGGGCGCGATTCCGGTCCTCGACAGCCTCGTCGGCAGTGACGAACTCCCCGCCCACGTCCGGACGTACTCCCAGACGGTCAGCCAGGGGGTTCCGATGCCGACCGACCCCCGCATGAACAAGGTCTGGGCCCCGCTCGAGAACGCCCTCATCGAGGCGTTCAACGGCGACGCGAGCGCCGAAGACGCACTGACGACCGCCGCCGAGGAAATCCGCAGCAACTGGGAGTGACACGCGACGCATGAGTACGGTCTCACGAGCGGCGGACCGCATCGAATCGGTCCCGTTTCTGACGCGGGACGACGCGTCGTTACTGCTAGTGCTGCCGGGGCTGTTCGTCTTCTCGGCGTTCATGCTGTTCCCGGTCCTCTACCTGCTCGGCATCTCCTTTACCAACGCCGAGCCGGCGAACCTCTTCGCCGGCGAGGGTGTCGTCGCCGTACTCACGTTCGGCGACGCGCTGTTCGTCGGCCTGTCGAACTACGTCGACGTACTGACCGACCCGCAGTTCTGGAACTCCTTCGGCGTCACCTGGCTGTTCGTCGCCACGAGCGTCACGCTCAAAATCGGAGCGAGCCTGGCTATCGCGCTCGTCGTCACGAGCGACCTCGTCCGGGGCAAGCGCGTCCTGCGCTCGCTCATCATCTTCCCGATGGGGCTGCCGCCGATTTTCACCATCACCGTGTGGCGCGGCATCTTCAGCTCCGCCGAGTTCGGGCTGATGAACCAGTTGCTGACCGCGTTCGGGGCGAGTTCGGTCGCGTGGCTGTCGGGCCGCTGGACCGCCTTCGTCGCGTACAACGTCACGGAGGCGTGGCTGGCGTACCCGTTCATGGTCATCATCACCGTCAGCGCGCTCCAAGACGTGCCCGAGGAGCTCCACGAGGCCGCGGTCGTCGACGGCGCGGGCTTTCTCGCCCGCTTTGCCCACATCACGCTGCCGTCCATCAAGCGGCCCGTCCTGTTCGCGTCGATTCTCACGTCGGCCGCGTCGTTCCAGCAGTTTCTCATCCCGTTCGTGTTCAATCAGGGCGGGCCGGCCCGGGCCAACGAACTCATCGTCGTCTACGGGTACCGCGAAGCGCTGTCGTTCCAGCAGTACGGTCGCGGCGCGGCCATCAGCATCATCGCGCTCGTCTTCATCGGCGCGTTCATGTGGCTCAACGTCAAGAAGGGCAAGCTCGCCGACGGGGTGAACGACTGATGTTGCTGGGCGCAGTCGCCCGGAAGCTCGGCGACGACATCAAGACGTTCGCGACGATGCCCGCGCGGACGGTCCGCAAGTGGTCCTACACCGTCCAGGCGGTCCGCCACGGCGAACTGCCCGCCTCGGACGTCCTGAAAGTCGTGTTCTCGACCATCGGCGCGACGCTGGTGGTGCTGGCGCTCCTCTTTCCCATCTACTGGATTCTGATGGCGGCCCTCTCCGGCTCCGGAAGCTCGCTGTACACCTCCGAGAGCTTCTCGCTCGTCCCCTCCGACCCGACGCTGCGGCCGTTCATCTGGGTCGTCGGCGACCTCATCGTGCCGGCGTACTCGGTCTCGGTCGGGGTTCCGTTCACCGACCTCGCCGTCGTATTCCAGACGCCGGGGCTCGAAATGCTGGACGCCTCCGACTACGGCGTCGACCGCCCGTCGGAGTTCAAGCGCTTCCTCTGGAACAGCCTCACGGTGGCGATTCCGACCGTGCTCATCGCCATGTCGCTCATCGTCCCGGCGGCGTATGCCCTCTCACGCCGCGAGTTCCTCTTCCGCCGGAAGGTCCTGTTCCTCTATGTCCTGATGACCCAAATCGGCGGCGGCCTGGGGGTCGCCCTGCTCATCGGGATGTACGCGCTGTACGTCCAGTTCGGCATCAACGACAGCAAACTCGCGCTCGCGGTGTACTACGCGGCGACCGCCGTCCCGTTCAACACGTGGCTGCTGAAGACGTACATGGACGGCATTCCGGTCTCCTACGAGGAGGCGGCCGTCGTCGACGGCGCGCCGCCGTGGCGCGTGGTGACGGAGGTCATCATCCCGATGTCGACCGCCGGGCTGGCGACGGTGTTCATCTTCGTCTTCCTCACCGGCTGGACCGAGTTCGTCGTCGCCCAGACCCTGCTGGGGACGGAGAACTACACCCTGCCGGTCGGCCTGTACGCGATGGTCGACGAGTACTCCATCCCGTGGGCGCGCTTCTCGGCGTTCGCGCTCACCTTTGCCTCGCCGATTATGCTCGCGTACCTGTTCGCCCAGCGCTACATCGAGGGCGGCCTCTCCTTCAGCGGGATGGAGGGGTAGCGGCCACGCCGGTCGTCATCCAACATCCCTCGTAGCGCGGGCCGGTCTGGCGTTCGAGGTACCACGTGTAGGCCGTCGCCGTCCCGGTCGCGTCCACGACCGTCACCGGCTGTGACGCCGTGTCCTCCCTCCGGTCGAGGGGCCCGTACCGGACCGCGGTCGCGTTCAGCAGCGGCCGGAACCCCCGCCGTATCGTCTCGACGAAGTCGGCGTACGAGCCCGCGACCGCCCGGTTCGACGGCGCGGCGAAGTGCCAGGTCGTGTTGATGCCCTCGTTCGTCGCCGGGTCGTTGTTCTGCAGCGCCAGGACCTGGATGTGGACGACCAGCCCCGGCGGGCGCTCGCAGTTCGGCCGCAGGCCGAGCACCCGCGGCTGTGTCACGGCCGATGTGTTCGCGGCAGTGACGTTCCCCCAGTACCCCCGCTCGCCACCCTGCGGGGCCGCCGCCTCGGCGCCCCCGGCCGGCGTCTCGTCGGTCGGAACGGCCGCGGGCGTCACCGTCGGGTCGGCCGATGACGGTCCGCCGCCGAACAGCGCCCCGCAGCCGGCCAAGAGCGCGACGACGCAGACTGCTCCCAGTCGGACGGCGCTGGCCCGTGTCATACGGGACCATATGACTGCACGGCCTTCGCTGTTCGGTCTCTCACACGGCGACGCCGCTCGTCGTCCCCGAGGTCAACGTTTTTGAATCCCGAGATTATCACTCGAACTACATGACGGTTCTCGACGCCGCGGGCTTTCTGGCCGGGCTGGGGCTCCTCCTCGTCGGCGCGGACAGGACGGTGCGGTCGGCGGCCGAACTCGCCCTCTACTACGGCGTCTCCACCTTCTTCGTCGGCGTCACCGTCGTCTCCATCGGCACGTCGGTCCCGGAGATGACCACCTCGGTGTACGCCGCGACCTACGGGGCCGGCGACCTGCTCGTGGGGAACATCGTCGGCTCCGAGACGGCACAGATAACGCTGGCCATCGGTATCGTGGCGCTCATCTCCCCCATCACCGCGGAGCGGCGGAACGTCCTGGTCTACGGCGGCGCGATGGTGCTCGCCATGGTCATCATGATTCTCACGCTGGAGGACGGCATCACCCGCTCGGAGGGGCTGTTGATGATGCTCGCCTACCTCATGTTCATCCACGACCTCTACTCCACCGAAGGCGGCGAGGAGATAACCGAGGAGGTCATCGAGGACGAGGAGCCGCCGGCGCGGGCGCTGCCATGGATTGCGCTCGGTATCGGACTCGTGGTCGTCGGCGGTCACCTGCTGGTGACCAACGGCGTCGCCATCGCGACCGCCGCGGGCATCCCCGAGTACCTCGTCGGCGTCCTGACCGGCCTGGGCACGACGGCTCCGGAAATCGCCGTCGCCGGCATCGCCGCCCACGAGGGCCGCGAGGGTATCTCCGTCGGGTCGCTGCTCGGGAGCAACATCACCGACCCGGTGTTCTCCCTCGGCGTCGGCGCGCTGGTCGCGGACGTCACGCTGGCCGACCCGGACGCCGTCGCCGCGTCCGTGACCTACATGCTGGTCGTCTCGCTCGCCGTCCTCGGACTGCTGTACTGGCGGCGCGGCATCGACCGCCGGAGCGCGCTCGCCTGTGTGCTCCTGTATCTCCCGTCGCTCGCGCTGTTCTGACTCAGTCCAGCCGTCGCTCGACCGCGGCCACGTCGCCCGGTTCGTTGACGTTGTGACACCAGCCGTCCAGCTCGACCGCTTCGACGCGGTGGCCGGCGCTCAACAACAGGTCGATTGCGTCGGGGAGTTCGTACTCCCCGCGCTCGGAGGGCCGCGTCAGCGCGCAGGCGTGGCCGATGGCCGGGTCGAAGACGAAAAAGCCACGCGTGACCAGCGTCGACGGCGGGTCCGCCGGTTTCTCGACGAGGCCGGTCACCCGTCCCTCGCCGTCCGTCGTGACGACGCCGGTGGACCTGGCCTCGGCCCGCGACACGTCCTCGACCAGTAGCGTGGCGCTGGCGTCGGTCGCACGGTGGCGGTCGAGCGCCTCGCCGACGTTCGCCCGGCAGACGTTGTCGCCGTTCAGTACGACGAAGGTCCCGTCGACGGCGGTCCGGGCCTGTTCGAGCGCGTGAGCCAGCCCCAGCCGTTCGTCCTGTCGGACGTACGCTATCGGCGTGCCCCGGTACTGGTCGCCGTAGCGGGCGACGATGTCGTCGCCGCGGTAGCCCACGACGACGACTAGGTGGTCGACGCCGACCGACAGCAGCGTCTCGAAGCAGTGGGTCACCAGCGGCCGTCCGGCCACCTCGACCAGTCCCTTCGGTTTGTCGGCGGTGAGCGGTCGCATCCGCGTCCCCTCGCCGGCGGCGAGTACGACACCGTCCATGGCCGCCCCCACGCTCGCGCCGGCTAAATGCCTGTGGGCGAGCGGGCTCTGGCCCGCCACCTCCGGCGCATGGCCGAGGAGTAGCGGGGAAAGAGACAGGTGGCTCCGGAGTGAGATGTCGTCACATGGAAGCCGAAGCGTGGCGGTCGGTCGACATCATCCGGGATACCGACGGCGTGCCCCACGTCCTCCAGCAGAAGGTCCAGGTGTTCACGAGCGGCGTCTCCGAGGAGTCCGCCGGGTACACGAAGCCAGCCATGGAACATCGGCTGGTCCCGCTGCAGGACCTCACGACGTTCGGGCGGTCGTGACGCCCTGCGCTCGGGTGCCCGAAGCCCGGACCGGTTGGGCGAGAGACACCTCGGGATACACTTTTGCGCCCGTCCGAACGAGTACCGGTAATGGCTGAACCGCTGTACGTCGGCGTCGACCAAAGCGACGGGTCCTGGGTCGCCGTTGCCTTCGTCGGCGACGGCTTCGACCACGCGTCGGTGTTCGGCAGCATCGGCGAGTGCTGGTCGGCCTACGAGGAGCGCGCCCGTCGGGTGCTGGTCGGCGTCCCGGTCGGACTCGTCGAGTCCGGCGACCCGGATCGCCGGTGTGACGAACTCGCCCGGTCAGTGCTCGGCGAGCGCGGCGCGGCGATACGCACGCCGCCGGTCCGGGAGGCGACCCGGAAACAGCGGTACTCGACGGCCAACCGCGTCCACAGGCGCAAGACCGGGCACGAACTCTCGGAGCAGGCGTTCGCGCGCAGCGACGCGCTCGCCCGGGTCGACGAACTCCTCCAGGAACTGCCCGAGGCCGCCGCGGTTATCCGGGAGTCACACCCGGAGGTCTGTTTCCGGGCCTTCGCCGGCGAGCCGCTCAGTTACCCGAAACACACCGCCGGGGGGTACGCCGAGCGGATGCGGATTCTCGCCCATCACGACCGCGACGCTGCCCCGACAGTCCAGAAGGCCGCCGCGGCGATGGGTGGCGCGTCAGTCGCCGTCGACGACGTGCTGGACGCCGTCGCGCTCGCGTACACGGCCCAGCCCGGCGACGGGGAACTGTACACGCTGCCGCCCGAGCCGCCCCGGGACGCGGCGGGGCTCCCGATGGAAATCATCTACCGGGCGGCGTCGCCACTCGCCGGATAGGCCGGGTCCTGCCGCTCGGGGAGTAGTGTGCGTGCCAGCGACGTTGCCGTGTACGCTACCGTACACCGCGACCGCTGACAATTATAGTGCTAACTGTAGACAGAAACCGTCTTACAGTCGCGTGAGGTTGGTCGCACGCGGACCCTTGTCCGCCTGCTCGATGTCGAACTCGACTTCCTGCCCCTCTTCGAGGTCAGGGCCGCCGACGTCTTCCATGTGGAAGAAGACGTCTTCGTCCGCATCGTCGGTTTCGATGAAGCCGTAGCCACCAGTGTCGTTGAAGAAGTCGACAGTGCCTTCCGCCATTGTTAGAGCCGTGTGACGTTGTTGGCGCGCGGACCCTTGTCCGCCTGCTCGATGTCGAATTCGAGCTCCTGTCCTTCCTCGAGGTCCGGGCCGCCGATGTCTTCCATGTGGAAGAAGACGTCTTCGTCCGCGTCCTCAGTGTCGATGAAACCGTAACCGCCAGTGTCGTTGAAGAAATCAACCGTTCCTTTCGCCATTGCAACCAAAGAGATGCCAGCACCACGGATAACAGTGTCGGTACGGCGCTCCGGCTGTCAACGGACCGACCCACCTGCTGTCCGGTGGTTATACACTGTGTAATACTGGCACGACACACACGCCGCCGCGGCCGGTGAGACGAGGCCGCCTGGTATACGCTCACTACCCAGCCGTCGACGTGCGAAACCGAGACGGTAGCCGCTGGATAACCGTCTGGCCGGACCGTGACCCCGCGTCAGATGACCGACGTTTCTTGCCCGTGGGGGGCACAGTGGGTGGTATGTTCCCTCGCTTGCGTGCCCAGGGGCCGGCCGTGCTCGTCCCGCTCGCGTGGCTGCTCGTGGGACTGGCCCACCTCGACGTGGTCACAGACCGGACGGTCCTGGTGTTCCACGTCGTCGCCGCCACCCTCATCACCGCGTTCGCCGTCCTCTCGTGGGACGAGATGGCGGCCGGCGTCCTCCGACTCTGGCGTGACGTCCTCCTCGTCGGCCTGCTGTTGACCGTCGGCGGCATCGTCGGTCTGCTCTACTCCCCGCTCCGGGATCCGTTCCTGACGACGACGATACTGGGGTGGATGGTCGTTCCGGGCGTCGGTCTCTACTACACCGGCGAGCGCGTCCCGGCAGGTCGGCGTGCGTACGCGGCCGGGGCGGCGCTGAGCGTCCTCGGTGCGGCCGTCTACGCCGGCGCGCTGTTCCCGGCGGCGGAAGCCGCGCTGCTCGCCGGTATCGGGCTGGCGATGGTCGGCCAGACCGTCGGCATCGTCCGGGCGGTCCGCCAGCCGGAACCGGACTCAGGCTAGGGCGGCGTCGAGCTTCTCGACCGGGTGGGGCGGCTCGCCGTCGCTTTCGTCCCAGTCCTCCAGTTGCGTGCGGCAGGACGCCCCGGGCGCGACGACCGTCTCGCCGCGGCTGTCGCCGATTTGGTCGAACAGGATTTCGCCGATGGCCTTGCTCATCGAGAAGTGCTCGGTCTCGTAGCCGAAGGAGCCGGCCATGCCACAACAGCCCGAATCGAGCGGGTCCACGTCGTAGCCGGCCCGCCGGAGGACGCCGACGGCGTGGTGGTCCTTCTTCGTCGCCTTCTGGTGGCAGTGGCCGTGGTAGGTCAGCGTCTCGGGGCTGGCATCCCACTCGACCGCCTCGTCCAGCCGGAAGGCGTCGAGGTACTCACAGACGCCGTAGGCGTTCGCGGCCAGCGTCTCCACGTCCGCGCCCGACAGCAGGTCGAGGTAGTCCGACTGGACCATCACGGCGTCGCTCGGTTCGACCAGGACCACGTCCCAGCCGTCCTCGACCGACGGGACGAGCGCGTCGACGTTCTCTCGCGCGGTCGCCCGGGACTGGTCGAGAAAGCCCTTCGAGTGGGCCGGCCGCCCGCTGTCGGTTCGGTCGGCCACCTGGACGTGGACGCCCGCGGCTTCGAGCACCCGGACGGCGGCCTTCCCCACCTCGGGGTGGCTGTAGTTCGTGTAGGTGTCCGGGAACAGCAGGGCCCGTCGCTCGGCCTCCTCGGCCGGGACCTGCGGGCCGCGCTCGTCGAACCAGTCCAGCAGCGTCGTGCGCCGGAAGCTCGGGAGCGTCCGCCCGGGGGCGATGCCGACCGTCTTCTCCAGCACCGTCCGCGCGCCCGGGACCTTCGTCGCGAGGTTCGACAGCGGCGCAACGGCGCTCCCGACTCCGGCGAGGGCGTCGACGTTCGCGAACAGTCGGTCCCGCAGGCTGGAGCCGTGCTCCTGATGGTGGGCGTGGGTCACCTCGGCCTTGAGCTTCGCCATGTCGACCTCGCTCGGGCAGTCCTTCGCACAGCCCTTGCAGCCGATACAGAGGTCCAGCACCTCGTGCATGAACTCCTCGTCGGTGGGGTCGTCGGGCAAGTCGCCGCTCATCGCCTGCCGGAGCATGTTCGCGCGGCCCCGCGTCGCGGTAATCTCCTCCTCGGCGGCGCGGTAGGTCGGACACATCACGCCGCCGGTGGTCTCCTGTGGCCCGCGACAGCCGCCACAGCCGTGACAGAGTTCCACCATCCCCTGCAGCCCGTTGTCGTTGTCCCACTCCAGCGCGGGGTCGAAGCCGGCGTCGAACTCGTACTCCGGGTCGAATCGGAGGTTCTCGGTCATGTCGACGGTGCGTGCTCGCTCGGGCATCGCGCCGGACTCGACCTCGCTCGCGTCGACGCCGACGACCTGACCGGGGTTGAGCAGCCAGTCGGGGTCGAACGCGGACTTGAGCTCCTGGAACGTCTCCCAGAGGTCCGTGCCGTACAGTTTCTCGTTCCACTGCGTGCGGGCGCGACCATCGCCGTGCTCGCCCGAGACGCTCCCGCCGTACTTGACGACGAGGTCGGTCACCGCGTCGGCGATGGACTCCATCGTCTCGACCCCCTCGACGGTCTTCGTGTTGACGAGCGGGCGGATGTGGAGCACGCCGGGCCCGGCGTGGGCGTAGAAGGAAGCGAAGGTGTCGTGCTCTTCCAGAATCTCCTGGAAGTCGGCGACGTACTCTGGGAGGTTTTCGGGCGGGATGGCGGTGTCCTCGATGAACGAGCCGTGTTTCTCGTCGGTCGTCCGCGAGAGCAGGATAGGGAGGCCGGATTTGCGCATCTTCCAGAACTGCTCGCGTTTCGCCTCGTCGTGGGCCTCCATGGCGTCGAAGGCCCGCACCGGCGCGTCGACGACCGTCCGGTCCGCGGTCGGGTCCGTGTCTGGGGCGACGTCGTTCGTCCGGTCCGCGAGCAGGTCGGCGACCTTCCGCCGGCCGCTCTCCTCGTCGTCGGCGTAGAACTCCACGATGAGGACCGCCCGGGTCCCGTCGGGCAACATGCCGACCACGTCCTCGAATTCGGCGGTGTCGCGGGCCAGGTCGATGAGTACGTCGTCGAGTACCTCGACTGCTGCGGGGTCGTGTTCGAGGATGTCCGCGACGTCCGCCATCGCCTCGACGAGCCCCTCGTAGGCGAGCAGGGCCATCGACTTCGTCTCGGGAATCGGCTCCAGGGACACCTCGGCCTCGGTGACGATGGCGAGCGTGCCCTCGCTGCCGGCCAGCAGCGAGGCGACGTTGACGGTCCCGTCCTCGGCGTCGTCGAGCACCCAGTCGAGGTTGTACCCCGAGACGTTGCGCTTGAGGTCCGGGTAGTGGCTCCTGATTGCCTCACCCTCCTCCGCGAGTATCCGCTCGATTTCGGCGTAAATCCGGCCTTCGAGGTCGCCGTCAGGGTTCGCGCGGTCGCGCAGCTCCTCGCGGGTGACCTCGCCGAAGGTGGTGACGGTACCGTCCGCGAGGACGACCTCGCACTCCTCGATGTAGGCGTCGGTCTTGCCGTACTGCAGAGAGTGGGCACCAGTGGAGTTGTTACCGATAGCCCCGCCGAGGACGCTCTTGTCGCCCCACGCCGGGTCCGGGGCGAACTTCAGCCCATGGGCGGCCAGTTCGTCGTTCAGGTCGCCGAGCGTGATGCCCGGCTGGGTCCGCGCTCGCCGGTCGCCGGGCCGCGCCTCGACGAGACCGTCCATGTACCGCGAGAAGTCCAGTACGACGGCCTCGTTGACGGTCTGGCCGGCGAGGCTCGTCCCGCCGCCTCGCGGGAGGACCGGAATCTCCCGCTGGGCGCAGTAGGACACGACCGCGGCCACGTCCTCGGTCGACCGGGGGTAGACGACGCCGATGGGCACCACCTCGTAGAGGCTGGCGTCGGTCGCGTACAACTGCCGCGAGTACTCGTCGAACCGGACCTCGCCGTCGATTCGCGCCTGTAGGTCGTCGACGAGGCCCGACCGGGCGACGCTGTCGTTCCGGTAGTCGTAGTTCGATACCTCGTCGGCCGACGGGTCTATCCGGGTGCCGGAATCGGTTGCCATAGTGTGTTCGTCTCCGTTCGCCCGGCCACCGACGGACCGGGCACTCGGCGGTGTGTCGTGGCTGTTCTAGCCATACGCCGGTCAAAATAGTTCCGCTACGGTATCTCATGCCGCACTTCCGACACGGCCGACGAGGCGGTCGTCGCCCGTGATATCACGTGTTACGCAACTGTTAATATCAGCGCTAGCTTATATAATGTGCTTATGACACACAGTAACGACCCGTTCGAAACGATGCTCCGACTCTTCGCACAGACCCGACGGACGATGATGGACGACGGCGCGGCCCACTGGTTCGACGGCCCCTCGGGCAACTGGACCGGCGACGCCCCGGCCCGGCTGGACGACCGACCGGACACGCGCTCGGGCGGTCACCGCCGCAGTATCGACACGAACCTCCACGTCGACGAGAGCGACGACGAGTTCGTCGTGATGGCCGACCTCCCGGGCTTCGAGCGGGACGACCTCGTCGTCCGCTTCGAGGACGGCGTCCTCAGCATCCAGGGCGAGAGCACGGTCGCCGAGGACACGAGCGACGGCGCTCGCCGGCACAGTCGGCGGGTCGCCGAACGGGTGGCTCTCTCCGACCCCGTGGTCGAAGACGACATCAGCGCCTCCTACCACAACGGCGTCCTCGAAGTGACGCTCCCGCGTGCGGGCGACGCCCCTGACGACTCACACCGCATCGACATCGAATAACCCCGCTTACCGCCCCTCGACCGCCGTGGCTTTTCTGCCAGCAGTCCGCCCCATCAGTACCGAGAGAAGTTCTCGTCGGGATAGACACCGTCGTCGGCGATATCTACCACGTCGAGCGTCGCCAGCCTGGCGAGGCGGTCCGCCGCGTCGCTTTCGTCGACGCCCAACTCGACCGCCCGCGACAGCACCCGGTCACGGCTCGGCACGGACTCAATGAACCCATCGCCATCAGTCACCGTCTCCTCGGCGACGATGGCTTTCAGGATGGCCCCGTGTTCCCGCTTCGAGGGCGTGGTGCTGTCGCCGGTCCAGTCCACACTCAGCGTCCCGTCGTCGTTGACGTGCGAGACGACGAAACCGTCCGGCAACCGCTCGGTCGCCGCCGCCACCAGTGCGGCCCGGTCGAGTCTGGCCTCGAACCGGAACCGCTTGCCGTCTCTCGACTGCCCGCGGCTCCCGACGCTCGCACCGGCTTCGGCTATCGCCGCTCCGATGGCGTCGGCGAGGCGGTCCTGTACTGTGGCTGCGACTGCATCCCGCTCCGCGCTGACGTCCGCGAGTTCCTCCGTCAGCGCCGCGTGCCGCTCCATCTGCTCGTGTGCTGACTCCTCTGCCATACCCATGCTACTCGCCGCCACGGAAGTACCTGTTCCGGCGACCGGGACGGACCGACGAAACGGGCCGCCGTTCAGGGTCGTGATCCTGACTCTCAGTCCGTCGGTGATACAAAAGTAGGATGCCGCCTCCCGGATTTGAACCGGGGACAGCTCGATCTTCAGTCGAGTGCTCTCCCAGTCTGAGCTAAGGCGGCGTGCACTCCAAGCGATGACGAGGGTAGAAAAAAGCATTTCGAAAGCCGGCGGGCGTTCTGTGGCACCGACAGGGCGGGCCGACCACCGACTACGGGAGAAACAGGTCCGCGCTGTCGAACGTCTCGCCACAGTCGTCGCACTCGTATTCGGTGCCGTTGGTCGTCGAGACGTGCCCGCTACAGGCCGGACACGTCGAACCGTCTATCATGGCACGAACTATCACTACTCCGGATATATGGGTTACGGGCGACTATCAATCGAGATAGGGCCCCGCTGTCGGCGGCCACACCACGATACGACCGGAGCAGGGAACGTGGGTACGGTGGACAAGGCCGGTCTGTGACCTATCCACTCCTCACGTTCGTTCGTCGCAGAATGGGTCCGGGCGGATTCGAACCGAAGGAAAACTCTCTCCGTTCGTCTTCCAGGGTTCGAATCACCATCACCCACACAGACACCGCTGGCTCCTCGTTCTACTCGCCGCAGTCGGTGTCAGAAGTGGGTCCGGGCGGATTCGAACCACCGGCCTCGGCCTTGTAAAGGCCACGTCATAACCAACTAGACCACGGACCCACGTCCCACCGTTTTCCATCGGCAGGAATAACGCTTTCTCTCTCAGTCGACAGTGGGCACCGACAGTATTACCCACGGCGTGCCCCTCACACGGAGTATGCAGCGCCCCGCCGTGGCTGTCTTGGGAGCCGTCGGGCTTCTCGTCGCCGCCGCCGTGGTCCTCCAAACCGGGCTCTGGGTCGACGTGCTGGGGACCGGCGAGTACGAGGAGGGGACGGTGACGGTTCGAGAGGAGGCGGAGACTGCGACGGCGACGACACAGACCGGGACGGCCGCTTCGACGCCGGGGACGACAGTCGCGGTACGTGACGGAACCGCCGGCGAGCCGCTGGGGACGGTTGAGGTACGTATCGCACAGACGACCACACAGCGCTACGTCGGCCTGAGCGAGACGGCGTCGCTCGGACCGGACGAGGGGATGCTGTTCGTCCACGACTCCGAGGGGACACACACCTACGTCATGCGGAACATGTCGTTCCCGCTGGACATCATCTTCATCGACGCTAACGGGACCATCACGACCATCCACCACGCGCCGACACCGCCCGAGGGCGAACAGTACAGCGAGGAGTATCCGGGCTACGGGAAGTACGTCCTCGAAGTGAACCAGGGGTGGACGAACCGGACCGGCGTCGAGGTTGGCGACCGGGTCGAACTGCCGCCCGAGGCGGCGTAGCCCGACGGCCTTTTGCGGGTTCGGCCCCTGGTTTCGACAATGGATTTCGACGCGGGTTCGGACGACGACGTGTTCGAGGACGCCAGGGAACGCGTCGACCGGCCGATGCTCCGGCTGTTCACCGGCTACGGTCGGGGCCAGTGGGCGGCGTTCGTCGTCGGGCTGTGTAGTTCCATCGTGGCCCGGATGCTGGACCTGCTGCCGCCCATCCTCCTGGCGCTGGCTATCGACGCCATCTTCCTCCAGGAGGCCGAGTACGGCCTCTTTCTGGTCCCCGACGCCTGGATTCCCAGCGGCCAGGGGCCACAGCTGTGGCTCACGGCCGGCATCATCGCCGCCTCGTTCGGCCTCGGGGCCGTCTTCCACTGGAGCCGGAACTGGGGCTGGAACAAGTTCGCCCAGCACGTCCAACACGCCGTCCGCACCGACACCTACGAGACGATGCAGCGGCTGAACATGGACTTCTTCGCCGACAAACAGACCGGCGAGATGATGTCCGTGCTGTCGAACGACGTGAACCGGCTGGAGAAGTTCCTCAACGACGGCCTCAACTCCGCCTCGCGGATGGTCATCATGGTCGTCGGCATCGCCACGTACCTGTTCTACATGAACTGGCAGCTGGCGCTGGTCGCGCTGCTCCCGGTCCCGCTCATCGCGGTGTTCACCAAGCGGTTCATCGAGACCATCCAGCCCAAGTACGCCGAGGTGCGGTCGACGGTCGGGAAGCTCAACTCCAGACTGGAGAACAACCTCAGCGGCATCCAGATAATCAAGACCGCCAACACCGAACCCTACGAGGCCGACCGCGTCAAGGACTCCTCCGAGGACTACCTCGACGCCAACTGGGACGCCATCGAGACGCGCATCACCTTCTTCCCCGGCCTCCGGCTGGTCTCCGGGCTCGGCTTCGTCGTCACGTTCGTCGTCGGCGGACTGATGGTCACCGGGCAGGCACCCGGGCCGCTGTCGGTCCCGCTCTCCCGCGGGCAGTTCGTCGCCTTCATCATCTACACCCAGCGGTTCGTCTGGCCGATGGCCCAGTTCGGACAGATTATCAACATGTACCAGCGGGCCTACGCCTCCGCCGAGCGCGTGTTCGGGCTGATGGACACGCCCGGCCGCCTCGAGGAGGCCGAGGACGCCCCGCCGCTCGACGTGACCGACGGACGGGTGGAGTACGAGGACGTGTCCTTCGGCTACGACGGCGACCCGGTGCTCTCGGACGTCTCCTTCGAAGCAGACGGCGGTGAGACGGTCGCGCTCGTCGGCCCGACCGGCGCGGGGAAATCCACCGTTCTGAAGCTCCTCCTCCGGATGTACGACGTGGACGAGGGCGCGGTCCGCATCGACGGCCAGGACGTGCGCGACGTGCAGATTCAGAGCATCCGGCGGGCGGTCGGCTACGTCAGCCAGGAGACGTTCCTCTTCTACGGCACGGTCCGGGAGAACATCGCCTACGGCTCGTTCGACGCCACCGACGAGGAAATCGTCGCCGCCGCGGAAGCGGCCGAGGCCGACCAGTTCGTCCGGACCCTCCCCGACGGCTACGACACGATGGTCGGCGAGCGTGGCGTCAAGCTCTCGGGCGGCCAGCGCCAGCGCATCGCCATCGCCCGGGCAATCCTGAAAGACCCCGAACTCCTCATCCTCGACGAGGCGACCAGCGACGTGGACACGGAGACGGAGATGCTCATCCAGCGGTCGCTCGACGACCTGACCGCCGACCGGACCACCTTCGCCATCGCCCACCGCCTCTCGACGGTGAAAGACGCCGACACGATTCTCGTCGTCGAGGACGGTCGCGTCGTCGAACGCGGGACCCACGACGAACTGCTGGCCGCCGACGGCCTCTACGCCAACCTCTGGGCGGTCCAGGCCGGCGAAATCGACGAACTTCCCGAGGAGTTCGTCGAGCGGGCGATTCAGCGGCGGGCGCGGACGGATGCCGATGACTGAACCGGTGAGCACGCAGTGTTCGACCCGTCACTCGGCAGCGATTGCCGACGGCTGAGACTCGGCGTCGACAGCCGGAACGCGCTCCCCCGGCCCGTCTGACGCACAACGTTATCAGGGTACATCCCGTGCAGAGACGCATGGGTAGTGAGGTGGGGGACCCCGTTTCGGTCCGGTACGTCGGCAGCGGCCGAGCCGATGACCGAACCCGGCAGGCAGTCGCGGCGCTGGAGTCGGCGCCGTCGATTCGCTCCGTCCACCGCTCGACGACCACGGTCGATGCCATCGAACAGTGCGTTTCGGCCGCCGTCGACTGCGTGGTCTGCGAGTTCGACTCCCCCGGCGTCGACGGCATGGCGGTCCTCGACGCCCTCGACGACGCGACCCCGTTCGTCGCAGTGGTCGACAGCGGCGACGGGTCCCGCGAACTCACGGCGCTGGAGCGCGGTGCGGCCCGAACGCTCCGACGCCCACCCGACGCGACCGGCTGGCCGGCGGTGCTGGTCTCGACGGTCCGGGACGCCGTCGAGCAGCGCCGCCTCGTCGAGTCCGCCGGCGACGCCGGCAAGCGATACCGCTCGCTGTTCGAGAACAACCCGCTCATCATCTGGGAGGAGGACTACTCGGCGAGCAAGCGGCGGCTGGACGACATCGCCGCGCGCGTCGACGACCTCGAAGCCCACTTCGAGGCCAACCCCGAGGTCGTCCGCGAACTGATGGCCGACATCGACGTCGTCGACGTCAACGAGAACGCCCTGGCGTACTACGACGCCCCGTCGAAAGCGGCCCTCCTGTCGAACCTCGACCAGGTGTTCACCGACGTGGCCTACGAGTCGGCCGCGGGGATGTGGCTCGCGCTCGCCGCCGGCGAGACCACATACCGCTGGGAGACCGTCGGGCGGACGCTCTCGGGCGAGCGCAAACACGAGATAATCGAACTGAACGTCCCGGCGGAGTACGCGGACACCCTCGAACGGGTGTACCTGACGGCGATGGACATCACCGAGCGGAAGCGCCAGGAGCGGGAACTCCAGCGACAGCGCGACCGTCTCGACGAGTTCGCGTCCGTCGCCAGCCACGACCTCCGGAACCCGCTGACCGTCGCGGAGGGCCACCTCGACTTGGCGATGGAGGACTGCGACAACCCGCGGCTGGCCGACGTGGCACAGGCCCACGACCGGATGCGCTCGCTCATCGACGACTTGCTGGCGCTGGCCCGCGACGGCCGTCCGGTCGACGACCCGGCCCCGGTCCCGCTGGCCGCGGTCGTCGACGCGTGCTGGGACACCGTCGAGACCGGCGACGCGCGCCTCGTCGTCGACACCGACCGGACCGTCCGCGCCGACGAGATGCGACTCAAGCGGCTGTTCGAGAACCTCATCCGGAACGCCGTGGAGCACGGTTCGACGGGCCCATCGTCGACCGCTCGGGCGGACGCCGTGACGGTGACCGTCGGCGACCTGCCGGACGGGTGTGGCTTCTACGTCGAGGACGACGGCCCCGGTATCCCGACGGCCGACCGCGAGTCCGTCGTCGACGCCGGCTACACGACCGTCGAGAGCGGGACCGGCTTCGGGCTCGCCATCGTCCGGCAGGTCGCCGACGCCCACGGCTGGGAACTGGCGATTACCGCGGGCGAGGACGGCGGCGCGCGGTTCGAGTTCACCGGCGTCGACGCCGACCCAGTCAGCTGACGCCCAGTTCCGACGAGGTAAACGATTATTGTCTAGCATCCTGTATGCTATCGCATGTCAACCGCGTACCTCGCTAGCACGGCACTGATGGGCGTGCTGGTGATAGCGGTGGTCGCATGGATGGTTCGGGGACGCCGCTGGTACCAGTACAGCCCCGGGGCGGCCGCGAGGGCCCGCTCCCCGGCGGGCGAGCGCGAGGGCCGGTTCGAGACGTACGCCGACCGACCGATGGTCTGGGTCGCTGCGTTCGCGGTGCTGGTCGTCGGTCTGCTCGTCGGCGTCGTCGCGTCTATCTCCGGGCCCGTCGAGACGCAGTCGATAGCCGGGGTGGCGGTTGCTATTGTCGGTGGGGCGGGTCTCTGTGGCTACCTGCTGTTCGGCGTGTACCTCTCGGCGACGCGGCGGGGCCACCCGCGCTCGTTGGCGGTCGCCGAGTCCGCGACCGTCGCGGGCGTCCTCTTTCTCGTCGCGGTCAGCCTCCAGTTGCTCGCCTGAGCGCGCTCACAGAATCGAGTACGCGGCGGCTCCGGTCAGCGCGAGCGCGGCGACGGTGCCACCGACGACGAGGTACGTGACGGCCCGGGGTTCCCAGCGCAGGTGCTGGTAGTAGGCCGCCACGCCGACGGCTTTGATTACCGACAGCACCATGATGATCCCGAAGGCGGCCCAGTACGCGCTCTCGACGAGGCCGGCGAACTCGACGACGGCCTGTGCGGTCGCGAACACGAACAGTACGACGTATATGACGGTGTATCCTTTCCAGTCCATTGTTCTAGAGGATGTAAAACAGCGGGAACAGGAACAGCCAGACGATGTCGACGAAGTGCCAGTAGAGCCCGAAGTACTCGATGGCTCTGTCGTCGCCCTGGTAGGCCCCGTTCCAGGCCCTGACGGCCATGTACGCACAGATGATGAGCCCGATGGTGACGTGGGCTCCGTGGAGCCCTGTCGTCAGGTAGAACGTCGACGACGCGATGTTCGTCGAGAGGTTCCACCCGTTCGGGAACGCCTCGCTGTGGATGTGAAACAGGTGCTGCCACTCCAGTCCCTTGTTGATGAGGAAGCCGACGCCCAGCGCGAACGTCCCGACGAGCGCCGCGACGGTGCCGCGGCGGCTCTCCCGCTCGGCGGCGACCATCGCCAGCACGACGAGGAAGCTCGACGTGAGCAATAGGTACGTGTTGATGAGCCCCGGCATCGTCACGTGTTCGGCGGGGATGAGGTCGTGGTGCCAGGCCGTCCAGCCGTAGGCGACCCGGACGAAGGCGTACGAGCCGATGAACGCCCCGAAGAGGACGATGTCGCTCGCGAGGAACGTCCACATCCCGAGCTTCAGCTTCTCGACCGACGAGAAGGGCCAGCGCTCCGCGATGGCCATCTCCGGCGCGTGGAACGGCTCGCGGGTCATCCCGACGAGCGAGCCGAACGTCACCAGACCGCCGACGGCAGCCATCGACAGGTACACCACGCTCCCCGTCCGCACGCCCGAGAGGCCGAGGAACGCGACGAACCCGCCGAGGCTGACGAGGAACGGCCAGAAGCTCGCGTGGCTGGCGTGCTCCTCGCCGGCGGTCTCGTGGGCCGGCTCCATCGCGGTGGCCGTCGCCGCGGCTCTGGCCGTCACAGCCCCGCCGTCCGTCGCGGTCCCGCCGTCAGTCGCCGCGTGGCCGTGCGCCGCGGCCCCGGGCGTGCGGCCGGTCCGCTCCGCCACCGTCTCGTCGTCGAGGAACTCCAGTTTCCCGGTGGCGTAACTGGGCACGCCGGGGAAGTTCTCCAGCGGCGGCGGCGACGACACCGCCCACTCCGCGGAGGTGGCGTACGCCCAGGGGTTGTCCCCGGCATCCTCGCCGCGCCAGAGGCTGACGAAGAGGTTGTAGAACATGAGGAGGAAGCTCGCACCCAGCACGAACCCGCCGACGGTCGCCATCGAGTGCCATATCTGCAGGCCCTCGGGGTAGACGAACACCCGCCGCGGGGTCTCCCAGGCGATGAACATCGGGAAGTACAGCAGATTGAACCCAAGGAAGTAGACGCCGAACTGTATCTTCCCCAGGCGCTCGTCGTACATCTTCCCGGTTATCTTCGGGTACCAGTAGTACAGCCCGCCGAAGAGGGCGGTCGCGCCCGCCACCATCACGTAGTGGAAGTGCGCGACGACCCAGTAGGTCCCGCGGAACTGATAGTCCAGCACGATCGCGCCGAGGAAGACGCCGGTGATGCCGCCGATGATGAACAGGATGAGCGCGCCCAGCGAGAACAGGAACGGCGTCGTGAATCGGACCCGTCCTTTCGCCATCGTGTAGATGAGCGAGAACACCATCAGGTCAAAGGGCAGGGAGATGCCGATGGTGGTCGCCATGAAGATGGTCTTGATGGGGAGGTTGATGCCGGTCAGGAACATGTGGTGCATCCAGACGACGAAGCTCTGGAGCGCCACCAGCACCATCGAGATGATGAACCACTTCCGGCCGACCAGCCGGCGGCCCGTGAAGGTCTGGAAGCACTCGGCCATCACGCCGAGCGCGGGGAAGAAGACGATGTACACCTCGGGATGGCCGAAGAACCAGAACAGGTGCGCCCACAGCAGCGACGCGCCGGGGTTGTCCGCGTCGGTCGCCATCGTCGTCCCGTCGATGGAGTACTGGAAGTAGGTCGTCCCGAGGATGTGGTCGGAGGCGAGAATCATCAACGCGGCCAGCAGCGCCGCGAACGCAAAGAGCATCATCCAGACGGTGAGGTTGATAGACAGCGAGAAGATGGGGATGTCCCGCATCCGCAGGCCCTCGGCGCGCATGCGGTACATCGTCGTCAGGAAGTTCACCGACCCGAGCGTCACGGCGGCGGTGAACATGATGAGCGCGAGCACGACCGAGGTCGCGCCCAGCCCCTCGCCGGGGATGTACGCCGGTGTGTTCAGCGGGGCGTACATCGTCCAGCCGCCGGCGAACGTCGTCCCCTGGAAGAAGGAGACGCCCATCAGGAGCCCCGAGAACAGGTACAGCCAGTACGACAGCGCGTTCAGGCGCGGGAACGCGAGGTCGTCCGCGCCGATTTGCAGCGGGACGAGGTAGTTGGCGAATCCGAAGGCGAACGGGGAGATGAACCAGAACACCATCAGCAGGCCGTGGGTCGAGACGGCCTGGTTGTACCCCATCGACCCGAGCAGGTCCGCGCCGGAAGAAATCAGTTCGAGACGGAACAGCAGGGCCAACACCCCACCGAAGACGAGGAAGAACAGCGCGGTGATGAGATACAGGACCCCGATGTCCTTGTGGTTGGTCGTGAGAAACCACCGACTGACCGACGACTTGGGCGGGAGCCCGTGGTCGTGGCTCACGCGCCGACACCTCCCGCGGTCGGCGTTCCGAGGCGGGCCGAGTCGGTCGCGGTACCGTTCACCGCTTGATTCCCGCCCGCTTCGGCAGTCCCGTTATACCAGTCCCCGTACTCGTCCTGGGACAGCACGACCACCTCCGCCGTCATCAGCGAGTGGCCGCTGCCACACAGTTCGTAGCACTTGGCGGTGTAGGTCCCCGTCTCGTTGGCCGTGAACCAGGCCGACGTGTACTGGCCCGGCACGGCGTCGGTCTTGACCCGCACCGCCGGTATCCCGAAGTTGTGGAACACGTCCGTCGAGGTCACCCGTAACCTGACCACCCGGTCCTGTGGCACGTAGAGCGTGTTGGTCGTGTGCCCGTTCGGGTAGATGAAGTCCCAGCCGAAGCGGTACCCCTCCACGTCGATTTCCAGCGCCTCCTCCTGGGCCGGGTCGGGACCCTGCTCGATGTACAGCAGTTGCGAGTAGGTCCAGGCGATGAGCGAGACGACGATGATGGCGCTGATGCTAAAGGAGTAAAACACCTTCCGACCGCCCGAGCCTCCAGTCGGCATCTCGCCCATTTGAGGCCGCTTGACTTTGTCCGCGTACGGGTCCGTATCGCTCCCGTCGTCGCGGTACTTGAGCGCGTGGTACATCGTGTAGGCGACGACGACCACCCCGACGGCCGTCCCCAGCAGCAGAAACACCTCGAATATCTGGTCGAACACCGTGCTCGGTGCCCTGACGTCGCCACCGTGCAAGGGGAACACAACCGCGGCAAGTGTTATCATGGGTCCCGCCATTACCTTCATGATTCTTCCTACCCTATAATAGGTATTGGGGACAGACAGCTGACATATGCCATTCCACACCCAAACGTGTGCGGGAACCTTTTTATCCATTGGCATGTTACGACACACCATGGAAGACACGTCACCCGGCGTCGATGACCCGACAATCGACGACGACGGTCTCTCGGAGGTCGAGGAGTTCGACAGTCTCGCCGGGATTATCGCCGACGGCGTCGTCGGTGCTGCTGGCGGACTGGTCGGGACCGCGATGATGACGGTCGTCTTCCTCATCGCCCAGTCACTGGGCGCGTTCAACCTCGACGACTTCGCCATCCTCACCGAACTCGTGGGGCTGACCGGCTACGTGCCGGAGGTGCTGTTCGGCTTCTTCATCTTCCTCGGCGGCGGGATGTTCCCGTGGCCGCTGCTGTTTGCCTCGCTGAAGGCGTACCTCCCGGGCCAGTCAGACCCCGTCAGCGGCGCGTTCTTCGGCGGGGCCATGTGGACCGGGTTCGTCCTCGCCTTCTACACCGGCCAGTCCGGGCTCACGCTGGTGCTGTACGCGGTGCTGACGCTGGTCGCTCACGTCGTCTACGGGGTCGGCCTCGGCGCGGTGTTCAACTACTTCTCGACGCGTCCGGATTCCATCGTCTGAATCGGCTCGCTGTCGTGTTCCAGCGAGAAGACGGGGTCGTGACTCTCGCCGTATCAGGTCCGATTACGATGTGACACTGGTGCGTTAAAAGCCGCTGGACGACGCGAGCGACGCGCTGGCTACCGCGGAGCACGTAGCGATCAGTCGCCGGCGCGTGGCTGTCCCGAACTCAGGCTTCCGCTTCCGCGTCGGCGTCCGCCTCTGTGTCCGCCCCGTCTTCGCCCTCGAACTCTTCGAGCGTGCTGCGAAGCTGTGGAATCGTCGCTGTGAGGTCACCGACCTGCTCGCGGGCGTCGTCGACATCGTCGATGAGGTCCGCGATGGTCTCGATCTCCTCTGCGAGGTCGTCGGCGTCCTCGAAGGCGTCGGCGCGTTCGCCCATCGTGTACCACTTCTTGGCGTCCCGCAGGTGGTCCTCCGCGTCGCCCACGTCCAGCGCCGTCTTGAGCGCGTTCAGGACGCCGAGCGTGTTGTCGGCCTCTACGTCCCAGACCGAATCGGCCTCTGGGAGCGCGTCCCGGGCCTTCGCCAGGGACTCCTCGACGTCCGTGCGCATCTCGTTTGCGGCTTCGCCGAACAGTTCGTCGTCGTCCAGACTTGACTGACTCATACGGCACGATTGGTGTGGTGGTGGGTTAAAAGCCCGCCTGAAAGTGAAAGTGAAACCGCAGGACGTGGCCGCCCGGTCAGTCCTGAAACCGAAAAGCCATTGTGGTCACTCGGCTCGGATTTCCGAGCGCACCTCGGGAATCGGGTCCATATCGGCGTCGATGTCGCCCAGCACGAGCATCGCGTAGTACCGCAGGAACGTCGTTAGCGGGACCTGAATCAGCGCACTGACGACGAGCAAGACCAGCAGTCCCAGCAGGCCGACGACCGCGGCCGCGACCACGCCGGCGGTGTTCTGGAGGACGAGATACAGCGCCAGCGCACCGAGCCCGAACGGAATCATGACGACCAGCAGCGCGACGATGCCCAGAATCGCGCTGACGATGCCGACCCCTATCTGGAGGACGATTGAGAAAAACAGGTAGGCGAGGTACTGTTTCGGTTCGCGCTTCATCGAGCCCCAGAGCCGTCCCCACCCCGAGAAGACGCCTTCGTCGCTCGCCGTCATCATGGGCACGACGAACACCGTGGTGAATCCGAAGACGACGCCGTAGCTCACTGCCAGCACCGCGAACACGACGACCAACAGCCCCGACAGCGCGAGGACGCTCGACGTGCCGACGTTCGCCATCTCGCCGCCCAGCGCCAGGAAGAACACGGCCGCGCCGACGACGAGCGCGATTCCGAGCCAGACGATGCCCAGCGCCAACCGGAACAGGAACAGCTGGATGCCGTCACCGACGTGCTCGCTGAAGTACCGCCGGACGTGTACCTCGCGGTCGATGAGCGCCTGGGTCAGCACGAACTCCATGAAGTTGCTCAGGATACCGTAGGCGAGGAACAGCAGGACGAACAGGCCGATGAGGGCGAACGCGAGGAGTCCAGCGCCGGCCAGCAGTTCGTCCGGGGCACCGGCGGGAACGTCGGGTCCGGCGACCTGCGCGGCGAGGGTTCCTGGCAGAGACACGACGGTTTCGAGCGGCGCGGCCAGCTGGAAGTCGCCTCCCGGACCGCCGGGGCCACCGGGACCACCAGGGCCGCCGAAGTCGCCGACGTTGCCGACCGACTGGAGGTTGTTCAGTCCGACGCCGCCGCCACCGATGAAGAACACGACGAACGCCATCCGGAGCCAGACGCCGCGTCGTATCGGAAACAGGAACGACTTCGTCGCGTCGATTGCGTCGTCGATGTCGTCGACTGCGTGGAGGGCCATGTCGGAAGTCTCACATCCCCATCTGGTAAAATTTTCGGGGCCCTGTCGGGGATTCAGACCGTCCTCCGTCGGTTCACTCCCGCACCGCGTCGACCTGCATCAGCGGGTAGCCGTCCACCATCGCCATGCTCGTCTCGACCGTGACCCCCTCGTACTCGATTCGCATCTCGACGTCGATGAGCCGCCCGGTGAGTTCCGTGTAGTCCGCCCCGCCCGCGGCGATAGCGTCCGCCAGGGCCGCCGTTCGAACGCTGACGGTGACCGTCTCACAGAACGGCTGGTTCTCGATGGCCTCCTCCATCGCGGCCGCGAGCGAGTCGGCGCTGTCGGGGCTGACCGGCGTCCCCGCGAACTGGTGATACAGCGACCCGAACTTGATGCCCGCCTCGAAACACGCCTCCTGTGGGGTTGTGGGTTCCATACCATCGGCTCGGCTGGGCGACACAAAAGCGAACCGCAAGCTACCTATTGCGTGCGACGTATCGTCTCATACGAATGGACGACCCGGTTCTGCTCACCGGCGCTGGCGGCGCTGTCGGGGCGGCCATCCTCGAAGGCCTCGAGGACGCCTACGAGTGGAAACTCATGTTCCACAGCCCACCCGCCGAGGAGCCCGACCACGAGTACCTCGTCGGGGACGTTTCGAGCGAGGGCGACGTGGCCGCGGCGATGGACGGCGTCGGCGCCGTCATCCACCTGGCGGGCGACCCCCGACCGGAAGCCCCCTGGGACTCCGTCCTCGAAAACAACATCGACGGCACGCAGAAGATGTACGAGGCCGCCGTCGACGAGGGCGTCGAGAAGTTCGTCTTCGCCTCCTCGAACCACGCCGTTGGCTCCTTCGAAACGGACGAGCGCACGCCAGAGATGTACCGCCCGGACGACCAGTACCGCCTCGACGGGACGGAACTCCCCCGCCCCGGTAACCTCTACGGTGTCTCGAAAGCCACCGGCGAGGTCCTGGGACGGTACTACCACGACCAGTACGGCCTCTCGGTCTGCAACATCCGCATCGGCAACCTCACACGGGGCCACCCGCCCATCGACTACGAGCGGGGCCAGGCGATGTGGCTCTCCTACCGGGACTGTGCCCACATTCACGACTGCGCGCTCCAGGCCGACTACGAGTACGAAATCGTCTACGGCATCTCCGACAACGACCGGAAGTACTACTCCATCGAACGCGCCAAGGAGGTGCTGGGCTACGACCCGCAGGACAACTCCGCGCACTTCGACGGCGAGGACCGCGTCGCCGAACCGGAGCCGTAAGCGCCTCCTACCGCCCCAGTCGCACGCTATCCCGACCCGTCGAACAGCCCACGCACGTCGTCGTCTTTCTGTTGTTCCAGTTGCACGTGGTCCCGGAGCCGCTGGTAGACGACGGGCCGCCGGTCGCGCTCGCGCACGAACGAGAACAGCAGCCCGGTAAACTGCGAGCCGCCGTCGCCGTCGAGTTCGCTCCGTGCCCGGTCGACAGCGGCGTCGACGACCGCCTCGTCGTACCGGTCGGCCTCCGCCAGCACCTCGGCGGCGATGGCCGTCGCCTCGAAACCCAGCGCGTCGTAGCCGACGTCCTCGCCGTCGTGTGTCAGTGTCGGCGGGTCCGTCGCCGCACGGTGTGGGTCAGCCGCCGCTTCGTCGAGGAAGGCCCGCACGTCCGCCAGCGCCACGCCGCGATACGGGTCGGGCAGGCCGTCGAGGTACTCCGCCGCGCTCTCGGCCAACCCCCGCGCGCCCGACCAGTTCTCCTCGCCGGCGTGGTGGACGACCGCCGTGAACTGGATGAGGCCGTGCAGGAACCGCTCGTCGTCGCCTTCGTCGAGGGCCAGCCAGTATTCCTCCCACGCGTCATGTGCGGCGTGATAGCGACCCTCATTGTACACTGCGATACCCGCACGGAGGTGGTCCCGCATACGGGCAGTTCGGTTCGACGCCGGAAAACCACACCGGCACACGCGGGAGCCGAAGGCCCGTGGCTCGCCGGTTTGCTTCGGGAGAATGACGTCCGGACGGAGTTCCACGCGAGTACCGCGAGCGTGGAGCACGTCCGGTCGTGAACGCAGTGAACGTCCGGACGGAGATTTGAACAGGTGACAGACGGTCGCTCCCTCCGGTCGCGCTGCGACTGTCGTGTTCAAATCTCCTCTCAGAGTTTCGCCGACGCAGTCGCCTCGCTGTCGCTCGGCGAGTTGCGTCGCAGAAACGTCCGGACGGAGATTTGAACTCCGGTCCCTGGCTCCGCAAGCCAAGAGGATAGTCCACTACCCTATCCGGACTCATCTCCAGAGAGGGTGGTCCCTCTAAAAAGGGTGACGGTTCGCGTGCCGTCACGCGGTGAGTCGACACACCGCGTTGCAGGGGGGTTTGGCTCGCCCGGTACGCCGAGCGAGTGACCCGGCGCGGCGGGCCGCCGGCCGGCGAACGTTTATATCCCATCCCGCGACCACTGTCCAGACGTGGTCCGGACACGACCGAAATCGACCGACAGCGGCCGCTCGCTCGCCCAACGACAACGCTTAAGCGCGCCACAGCCCAGCATCCCATAGATAGATGGGTGCGATAGAGGACATTTACGAGGACTTAGAGACGGACGTCTCCGAGGCGGAGTTCCGCGAGGCCGTCGAGGAGAAGGTCGAGCAGATGGGTGGGCTCGCCGACGAGGAGACGGCCGCGATGCTGCTGGCTCACGAACTCAACGAGAACGAGGTCAACGCCATCGCCGACATCGAGCCCGGGATGGACGAGGTGAAGTTTCTCGCCAAGGTGATGGCCATCGGCGACCTGAAGACCTTCGAACGCGATGGCGAGGACGAGGACGGCCGGGTTATCAACGTCGAGGCTGCCGACGAGAGCGGCACCGTCAGGCTCGCCTTCTGGGACGGCCAGGCCGTCGACATCGACGAGGGGAAACTCGAGGTCGGCGACGTGCTCCGGGTCAAGGGCCGGCCGAAGGACGGCTACAACGGGCTGGAGGTGTCCGTCGACAAGGCGGAACCGGACGAGGACGCCACCATCGACGTGGAGCCGGGTGCCGGCTCGTCCATCGACTCGCTGACGATGGGCCAGTCCGACGTGACGCTGCGCGGGCTCGTCCTCGACACCGACACGATACGGACGTTCGACCGCGACGACGGCAGCGAGGGCCGCGTCGCGAACCTCACGCTCGGCGACGAGACGGGCCGAATCCGGGTGACGCTGTGGGACGACCGGGCCGACCGCGCCGAGGAACTCGACGCGGGCGCGGCCGTCGAGGTCGTCGACGGCTACGTCCGGGAGCGGGACGGCTCGCTCGAACTCCACGTCGGCGACCAGGGGGCCGTCGACGAAGTCGAAGACGACGTGACCTTCGAGCCCGACGCCGACCCAATCTCGGCGGTCGAACTCGACGAGACGGTCGACATCGCGGGCGTCGTCCGCTCGGCCGACCCCAAGCGGACCTTCGACCGCGACGACGGCAGCGAGGGTCAGGTCCGGAACGTCCGCATCCAGGACGCGACGGGCGACATCCGGGTGGCGCTGTGGGGCGACAAGGCCGACAAGGACATCGCGCCGGGCGACGAGGTCCTCGCGGCGGACGTCGAAATCCAGGACGGCTGGCAGGACGACAAGGAAGCCTCCGCGAGCTGGAACTCCACGATTGTCGTCCTCGGGGACGGCGCGGACCTGGCGACCGGCGGAGCAGGTAGGGAAGCCGGCGCCGAGGCGACCGACGCCGACCACGCCGGGCTCTCTTCCTTCGGCGACAGTGCCGACGACAGCGACGGAGCGGCCGCCGCCAGTGGTGGCACAGGCGATACCTCTCCGGACAGCGGCGCACAGAGCGCCGGCCAGCAGGTGGAGTTCACCGGGACCGTCGTCCAGACCGGCGACCCCGTGGTACTCGACGACGGCGAGCAGACGATGACCGTCGAAACCGGCGAACGCGTCCAACTGGGCCAGGAGATAACTGTCCGCGGCGAACTCCGCGAGGACCGGCTCAACGCTGAGGACGTGTTCTGAGTCGCCGAGCGACGCTACGGAAACTCTTAAGACCGCAACACTCCCCGGTTTGGGTATGAGTGTCGAGCTACCGTTCGCACCGGTGGACGCTGTCATTCGGCGGAACGCGGACGGACTCCGGGTGAGTGCCGACGCTGCGGAGGAACTGGCTCGTCGAATACAGGACCACGGCGCTTCGCTCGCCGTCACAGCAGCCACGGAGGCCACCACGGACGGCCGGAAGACGCTGATGCCGGCCGACTTCGGCATCGAACAGGTCCCGGAGAAGGACGGTCTCGAACTTCCCGTCGCACCGGTCGACCGTATCGCACGGCTCGACATCGACGACGACTACCGCGTCGCGATGGACGCCCGCGTCGCGCTGGCGTCGCTCCTCGAAACGTACGCCGACGAGACGGCCGCCGCGGCCGCCACGTTGGCTCGTCACGCTGACCGCCGGACCATCAAGGCAGCTGACGTGGAAACGTATTTCGAACTCGAACAGTACTACTGAATGAACTTCGGCTACCGCGAGGTCTGTCTGGACCACGACACCGGGCCGCGACATCCGGAGAGTCCCGACAGACTTCGAGCGATACGGCGCGCGCTCAAAGAGCACCACGGCGTCGAGTACGTCGCCGCCGGCGACGCCGACATCGACCTCGTTCGTGCGGTCCACGACACCGACTACATCGCCGAGTTCCGCGAGTTCTGTGACGACGGCGGCGGGAACTGGGACGCCGACACCGTCGCAGTCGAGGCGACGTGGGACGCCGCGTTCGCGTCGGCCGGCCTCGCGGTCTGGGCGGCCGAAACCGCGCTATCGGGGGCGTCAGGACGGGATACGCCCTTTTCACTCGGCCGGCCGCCCGGCCACCACGCCGTCGGCGACGACGCGATGGGCTTTTGCTTCATCAACAACGCGGCCGTCGCCGCACAGGCGGCCCTCGAAGCCGACGCCGAGCGCGTCGCCATCTTCGACTGGGACGTCCACCACGGCAACGGCACGCAGGACATCTTCTACGACCGCTCGGACGTGTTCTACGCCTCGATACACGAGGACGGGCTCTACCCCGGGACGGGCGACATCTCGGAGACCGGCGCGGGCGACGCCGACGGCACGAACCTCAACGTGAAGTACAAGCCCGGTGCCGACACCGCCGACTACCTCGCCGCCATCGACGAGTGCATCGCGCCGGCGATACGCGACTACGACCCCGACCTGCTGCTCGTCAGCGCCGGCTTCGACGCCCACGAACACGACCCCATCTCGCGGATGCGCGTCTCGACGGAGGGGTACGGCGCGATGACCGACCGCATGCGCTCGCTCACGGACGCCTGCGACGCCGCGCTCGGGTTCGTCCTCGAAGGCGGCTACGGGCTGGACACGCTCTCGGATTCGGTTACCACCGTCCACGAGGTGTTCGACGGGTATCAGCCGATGGAACCGGACGACGACGTCAGCGACGACGCCCGCGACGTTCTCGACGACCTCGCCGCTCAGGGCTTCGGGTCGAAGTAGCCCGCCAGGTCGACGCCGAAGCCGTCGGCAAGCGCCGCAATCTCCGGTCCGACCAGGACCTCGTAGCCGCCTTCGAGTGCCGACGCTATCCGCGGCCCCAGTCCGACGCCGAAGACGGCGTCGCTCGACAGGAACCCGACGGCCGTGGTGACCGCTCGCGGTCGCTCGACGACGTAGCGGTCCCCGTCGACGAACGGCCCGGCGACCTCGGCGTCGCCGTCGTACTTCTCGAAGAACCCGCTCGCGTGCTCGCGGACGTGCACCGGCGGCCCCTCGTGGCGCTCGACGGCCGGCCGCTCGGCGACGGCGAACTCCAGGAGGAGGACCGCGTCCCGTCGGGTCTGCCCGTCGTCCTCGACGAACGCGGCCGCCCGCAAGACCTCGAACCCCTGCCGGTCGAGTTCGCTTCGGAGCCCGTCGAGGGACTTCCGGAGCTGGGGCCAAAGCTGGTCGTCGACCACGTCCGGAGCCCCGAAGCGAAGCGCCACCGGCGTCGTGTCACGCCGTGCCACCGCCGCTTCGACGTCCGTCGCGGTGAACGGGTCCGGCTCCGTCTCGGTGAACAGCGACGCCCGCGGGTCGGCGAGGATGGCCCTGGCGTAGTGCTGGAGCGTGGCGACGTTCGTGGCGGACAGCACCGCCGCGACGTTGCGCTCCGGGTCCGTCGGGTCGATGACGACCAGCGGGTCCTCGAACGTCTCGGTCCCGTGGCCCTCGGGGTCCAACCGCACCGGCGGGTGCCAGTCCGCCGCCGCCTCGACGAATCCCCGGAAGCCGCCGAATTCGAGCACCAGCAACTCCGTGAGGTAGCCCGAGAACCCGCGCGTCCGGAGGTCGCTCCCGTAGACGCCGATCCCCTTCAGGAACTGCTTTGCCACCCGCACCTCGCCCGCGCTGTCGTCGTCCAGTCGCTCCTGCAGGTACCGGGTGTGAAACGGCGTCCGGTCCACCGCGGACTGGATTTCGGTGGCGTCCCCGACCGCGTAGCACGGCACCAGGTCCACGGCGTACCCCTCGCGCTCGCCGACGACGTAGGGGTGTTCGGCGTACTCCTCGCGCCCCTCCGGCAGCACCGCGTGTCCGACCGTCAGCCCGTACTCCTCCAGCCGCTCGCGGTCGAGTGACGGCGGAAAGCAGACGAACACGTCCACGTCCCGGTCGCCGGCGGTCCAGGTCCCCCGCGCCGTCGACCCGACCTGCACGACCTCCGCGTCGACCGGTAAGTCGGCGACCGCCGACTCGGCGTCGGCTATCACCGCGTCGGCGACCCGCTGTAACTGCGCTCGCTCGTCGTCGGTCGGCGAGACCCGCGCTCGCAGCTCCTCGACGACGGCGTCGAACTCATCGCTCATACCGCGGATTACGCACAAGTGCGTGAAAGCGTGTCGATGCCGACCCGAAACGAAAGCCCTAATTACCAACTCTGGCAATCCATAGATGCGTTCGCGCCGCCGTAGCTCAGTTGGTAGAGCACCTGGTTGTTACCCAGGTTGTCCCAGGTTCGAGCCCTGGCGGTGGCGTCGTTCTCCCACTCCCTACCCGCTGAGCACCGCTGCTGCTTTCCGGGATGGCTGCGGTGACGCGCTCCCTCCCGCTCCAACCCGACAAGCTAAAGAGGGGGACTCATCAACACCACTCTGAGGGCCCTTAGCTTAGTCCGGTTAAAGCGATCGGCTCATAACCGATTGAGCGCTGGTTCAAATCCGGCAGGGCCCATCCAGTTTCTGCCCGAATCGTATCCCACATGAACCGGCAGCGATAGGTGTGCGAGCGGGTGGAGAACGACGGAATTGGGGTTCGAAGACACCCCCGCTAAATTCTGAGTTCAACAAGCATCTTGTTGGGGGTCGCCGCTGTCTGGCGATTTTGCGATCCGGAGGTGCGGGCGATGAGTAAGGCGTCATCGCCCACTACGCTGCCTGAGACGGGCGTGCGGAACCGTTCGCAGTACGCGGATACGCTACACCGCCTCAATCCGGACGCTGACGAGCCAACACCCGCCTGTCCCGAAGCCGATTACCGAAGTGACGCAGACTTCACGGAGGTTCCCATTGCCGCGTATCGGCCGCACTACAAACTCTGTGGGAACCCGGAGTGTTTCGGAGGTGACTGGCGGTGAGCCCTCAGTCGTCACTTTTCGACTACGAACCGGACCTGTCGCCACTGACTGACGCCGAGCGAGAAGTGTACGAGGCTGTGGGCATGGGCCAGTATGGGCCACGGGAATACGCCCGCGAAACTGGCCGTTCGCCCGGCACTGTCGGGAACCTGCTCCGTCGAGCCCGCGAGAAAGTGGAGGTGACTTCGGCATGACGGGGTTCGTTCGTGCCTCGAAACTGTACGACGTAGAAGCGGGCGAACCCCTTCAGTTCGACTGGACAAACCACCAACCTCTCGCAAAGAGTCAGGCCGAGGTCGAGCAGGCCGTCGCGGAGATCGAGGACGGGAGGTAGGGATGTCGCGGCACCTCAAGTGCGCCCCTCATGAGGGCGACGTGCGCTTTACGATTGGCGTGCATCCCGATCCCGGTGTTCCTGACTACGGGCTGAAGCCATACTACGCGATGGACTCACTCATCAAGGAGTGGGGAGACCGCTGGGAGACCGAAGGCAAACCCACGCAGGATATCGAACTCGCAGGCGAGACATGGGCTACCTGTTTCGACTACTCAGAGAGCGGTCTGGACGCCTGGGACAATCCGGAGTTCCAGATCCAGAACGTCCGCGAGTTCCAGTTCTACTTTGTCTCGAAGGATTCGCCCACCTACGAGGGGAAGCGGGCAGATCGGGACAAGCGCGTGAAGGGCGGGACGATCACCGTCCGACCACGGTGGCCGAATCTCACAGCCGACGGCGAACCTGTCTCTGTGCCCCAGTACGGTGAGCCCTACATCGACGTCCAGGTACAGGCGTCCAACATCCCCCACGAGCGCTATCTGTCGCTCGTGAAGCGCGTGATGGATGCCTACGGGATTGCCGCGCGGTACTTCGACCAGCCACACCCGGACAGCCACATCAACGATCTGGCCTACTACGTCCGGTTACACCGCGAAGACAGCGGGCCGCTGTACGCGCCGGATGGACCGATAGCGCGCTGTCACACACTCATTCAGGGCGACCGCTCGGGGTATCGCAAGCACGTTGAAGACAACACGAAACTGCCCGGCTACTACGTCACTGCGACGGTCGAAGACGAGAAAGCCGACCAGTTGGTCCGTGGGCATGGGCTGGGGAAAGAACTCAAACACTACTATCCGAACCACCCGGACAACTACGAACCGGACCAGGCCCCATACCATCCGAAATTCGAGGTGTCCTACCAGACCAGCCGAACCGAGCAGACCGTTCGGTGGGACGACCTCGACGACGCCCGGCGTGAACTCGAAGAGATGATTATGAACTGTCTGGATTGGTGTGGGCTGGCGACAAGCGCCGAGAGCAGTGTGTTCGTCGATTTCGATCCGTTCTGGAACATCCGGGATACGACGGAAGCCCGGAAGTTCGTGCAGTGTCCCCTGCCGAAGATCGAAGATGACCAGGAACACCGCGTGATGCAGCTGTGGGGAGACATGACCACTGCCGACAGGGACGTGACGGAACTGCTACTCACCGACGGTGGGAAGGTCTCGCCACAGAAGGCAGCCGAGAAGACCGGCTACACGTACCGGACAATTCGGACTGTCATCCAGCGGATGGAGGGGTTGATCGAGCACACCTACGGCCAGATGGAACTGTCCTCGAAGAAAATCCAGCAGGAGCTACTGAAGCGAGTTCGTGCAGCGGGCGAGCGGTTCGAGCAGGAGATCGGGAGTGCTACGATGGAGCTGGCCGACGCGGCCGAAGAACGCTCTCGGTCACGGTGGGCGCGAATCCGCCGCGAGTATGCAATCACGGAAACCGACGCTGACGACTGCCGGAAGCTGTTGAAGGTGGGCTACACGCCGACTGACTTCGAGGAAGCACAGAATATCATGCGGGAAATCCAGACGGCCTACACCGAGTGTGTCGAGGAGAATACCTACGGCGTTCATGTCGTCGTTGAGACCGCGGAGACCGGTCGTGAGCGGTTCCGGGACCTCTCGAAAGCCTTTGAGACAGCATACCGCTCCGGCGACTACCTGCGCGAAGCGCGGGCGGCTGAGAAGGGCCGCGAAGGCTTCGACTTCGAGGCATGGCGGGCGGCCGGCTGCCCGCCAGCTGACGAGTGGCACGGCGGTTAGCGCGCCACCTGATTAGAGGCATCACTGTCCAACACACTGATTTTGCGGCAATACTGTACCCTTCCCTCGAAAATCGCGCGTCGCGCGGCTGGGTTCGTTCCCGGTGGTCACATCACCCAGCCGCGCGACCAGGGGGAACCCGGTGCGCAGGCTTCCGGGTTCCCCTTAGTCGTGTGGCTAAGGCCACCTAACCAAAATACACAGCAGGTCACTATTCTTCCGTCGGTAATTCGATTGTTAACCAGCCTATCTCAATATCTTTCTGATAGAGATTATATGTGCTCCAAATAAGGAATATAACTGTTGCAACTCCCGCCAACATCATTAGTCCTCCCAATATTCCACCAACAGCATATCCATTGATTGCTATTAGAAATGCCATTAATATCCACACTACTGAAATCAAAAGTCCATATCTTTCGGTTAGATCATACATCCCATTCCATGCCCCGATTAGTGCAGCAATGAGCGCATAAAAGAAGGACAAAATAAAGATTGAAATGAATAAAAGAGCGGGGATTCCTTGATCTGGGAAAAGGTTAGGGCTACCAACAAAAAGAAACGCGCCAATCACCAAACTGTATACTGTTATGGTTATCTCTTTAAAAACATAATTCATTATTGAATTTCCATTCATATTCGTCCAAAATTCTCGGGATGAAACCAGCGTGAGTATAAGAATAATTGCAGAGGCAGCAAGCATTATTCCGCCATCCGGTAACTTGAACATAATTGTCAGAGCCAGTACAGACAAGTACTTGCATATCTCAGCCTTTGGCGTTTGCGTAGCTAATTTGGTCAAACGCTCTGATCCGATGTAACGATGAATCCAATATAGATGTGCCACAACTATCAGTCCCATACTAAGAAGAACTAAACTGGCTTGTCCAGTAAGAAGTAATATCGATAATATAACGAGCATGAATATAGAATATAAAGATATTACAAGCGAAGAATGACCTCCCTCCCATGCATTTTGGGTGGAGTTGATGTCTTTCTTATTCTCTTCTATTATTCTGATATTCTCCGATATAATCTCCTTATTTCTTTTTGATCTTTTCATGTCCTCAAACTTTTGCAATTCTGATAGCTGAACTCCTGTCTTAATTCTGGTAGGAGACATCGCATCCAGAGCGCCTGAGACTGAAATCCATCCGTTAGTAGACGCTCGCCAGATATAGTACAGAACACCTATTACCGCTATTCCATAGATATATTCATACTGACTATCATTTAACAAGCTGATACTGGTTGCCATTCTGTCATAATCTAACTCTGGAAAGACTTCTTCAGTAGGAATCTGTTCAGATAATATGATTGAACTGATCGCGGAAATCGCAGCTATTCCAACACCAATTAACGTCGCGACAATTCTGAGTATTTTTGCCCCTTGTCTTTTTGCCTCACGATTAGTTTCAATCTGCTCTTGAATCTGTCTCGTAGTTTCTTCAAATAGATAATCTTCATTTTCTATAGACTCATCTTTATCCATCTTATAACAGTAATTAGATTCATAGACAAAAACATAACCTATACTCATCAACTATTCAATTATAGTCTTCATATTATTTCTGAAATAGTAATTTTAGACTGTCGCGACTGTCGGTGATTTCCACCACCATGCCAATCAAGATGAGGTAGCCGCGAGGAATGTCTCATCTCCCACCCTAACACTTCTACACCCTGTCCACGAACGCGATACACGCCGAAGACGTACCACCCGTTCGCTGCCCGTAGCCTCTCGTGGTACTGGTCGTAGAGTTTGAACGTGCCGGGCTGCCCATCGGAATGCCGGTGCATCGCTGATTTAATCTCGACCGGTGTCCCGTCTGGACGCTTCGCGTCATGCCAGCTGCACCGATCTAGTTCGAGGTCGTATCGCTCGGTGGCTTTCCCCTCGACGAGCGTACCGTAGTGATTGGCTTTGTGGCTTCGACTCATTCGCGCACCTCGCGTACGTCATATATAGATACTCCTCCGGGCTGTTCGCGGCCGTTGCCCATGGCTCGCGCGTGCTCGCACCGCGAGCGCACGCCATGGGCCAATAATAAGGCTACGCCGGGGGGTTGGTTGTTGTTGGGTTGGTCGAATCCCATCGCAGTCATGCGGTTAGCTCCGTCACTTCACCAACTACGTTTCGGTGCTTGCCGTCGTCCTGATACTCGTTCCAGCGCTGTCGGACCCATTCGGCGCTGTACGGCACGAAATCGGCAATTTCGTGGTTTGGTCTGTCTGGTTCAGACTCCTTGGCCGTGATGACTGTGTAGATCGCAAGCTTCCGAGAGAGGTCTTCCGGGTCTACCTCGTCACCGGCATCATCGCCACTTGACCACGACCATGTGGTCGGCTCCTTGTCGTCGTAGCGCCAGTCTGTCTCGGGGATACCCGACACGGAGAAGATCGGGTTGACGCCCTTCCGGTTCCGCACGTCTTCGTAGAAGGTCGCTTCTTTCAGTCCCTCCTTGTGGACGCACACACCGAGTTCTCGAACGAGCGGATGCACGTCGCGGCCGTCGTGACCGATGATGATTAGCGAACCACCGTACTTCCGGATCTTGTACGTGAGCGGCCCGAGTTTGGTCTTGGTATCGTAGCCGTCTTTTCCGCTTCCGCCCGCGTTGCTGCTGGCCTCGTCGAAGATGAACAGTTTCGGGACCTGCTCGTTGTGCATGGGGTCGCCGTCCTGTTTCAGCCACTCGTTTAGCTCGCCGTAGTTGGCGAGCCAGCCGTCACGACGGTCGCCGTCCGAGTCCGTCCACTCGTCGGTCTCTTCGAGCGTCCGGATGTTCGATGCGACCAGGGCGTCCGAGGGCTGCTGTTCTTTCCAGAGCTGTCCGAGCAAACAGGCGAAATTGGATTTACCAGTGCCGGGTTCGGCCCATTCGTAGAACATCGGCGCGGGGCCGGTCATCTGTGCCCGGAGCTGGTCGATGGCTTTGATACCAGAGATATCGGCCCGCTGGCCGGCGTCTCCGGTGAAGTGCTTGAGTGACTGCATATCACCGTTGGCCATGGCTTTCCGGGCCGTCTCAGTGCCTTCGATACGGACGATATCCCGAACATGCGAGAGGTCCTTGGCCTGTCCAGGCATCTTCTCGGGACGGTCACACTCCTGCGGGTCGTAGTGAGTTTCGAGGATCGAGAGGTACCGGGATAGCTCTTCGTCGCGGACGATGCCCGCGTGTTGATGCACGTCAGACTCTCGCTGCCCGTAGCCGTCCTGATACTCACGGAACTGTGCGGGTGTGTAGAGGTCGTTACCGTCGTCAGTCATCGTTTAGTCGTGGGTCCTGCGGTTGCTCGTTGGCCGGTTCCTCCTGCCCATAGCCCACAGCGGCGTCTGCTGTGGGGTCGGGAGCGTCGGTGAGGTCGTGGATGGTGGGTGCGTCTTCGGGATCTTCGCCGTCTTCGATGAGGTCGCCGAAGGTCTCCTTGGCCGCAGTTTTCTGGATCATCTGGCCGCGCTCGTTGGCTTCAGCATCAGCGGTGACGAGCTTCTTTTGGAGCTCGACACTGCCGCGACTCCACCGGCCACGGATGGCTGCCAACTCTTCGGCACGGTCGATGAGCCAGCCGTGAATGTCTTGCATCTGCTTCTTGCTGGTCATTAGCTGGGTATCTTGGCAACCTTCGAGCCAGACACCTTCCACTCGGAGCTGGTCGATGTCTTCGAGATACTCGTACTCACGGACTGCCCACGCAGATCCGCCGTTGACAGGATAGGGGTCGGGGCCGTCTATCTCTTTTTCACGCCAGAGTTCCGGCGGGACGTAGTACTTCTCGGTAGTGTCCTCGACGGCGTTGACGTGATGGACTTCGACCCAGTTACGCCTGCGAAGCCAGCGGGCGATCTTCGCACCGACGAGATAGCAGGGAATCGCCAGGACGAGCCAGCCGACGGCAACCGCGGGAATCCACGTCGGCAGGGTCGGTAGCTGTGGCTGGTAGTAAGCGAACAGCACGACCGCGCCAACGAGCATCCCGCTGACGAGTAGCTTGTACTCGGCCAGCAGGTAGGTGAGCCGGTCACGGTTGTCCGCGAAGGTCGGCGCAGGCATTATGCTACCTCCGGCCGGCCGTTCTCGCTCCGGATGACGTTGTAGCCGGCGATAATCATCCAGACGAACGCGACACCAGCCCCGGCGAGCCACGCCTGGAGCGACGAGAGCGCGCGCAGGATATCTAAGCCGCCACCGGAGGGCTGCTGTACGATTTCGGCGTACAGGGGTGTGTTCTCCGTGGAAATGGCAACACCAACATAGCCGTCTTTCTCGGTGACGGGAATCTCGATAGTGGCGGTGTCGTCCGAGCGCATGGCGACGGTGCGGACGGGAATCTTCCCGCCTTCCTGGAAGCGGCCGGCGTCGGAGATCGTCACTGTTTGTACCGCGCTCGACCGGAGGGTGATGCGAGCGATGCCCTTGTCCGGTAGGTACTCCGAGCCGACAATCTCGGTCTGTCCGTCGATGCGGGTGGTTTCCGTGGCGTTGGCTGTGGGCTGTGGGCCGGGTGTTTCGGCGGGGAGGTTCCCTGCGGACTGTGCCGCGGTCGGGGCGCTGACGCAGCCAAGGCTGACCACGAGCAGCGCGACGAAGAAAATGGAACGCATGGGTGGATTAGTTCTGAAGAACGACGATACCGAGCAGCGTGCCGATGACGGCCAGTGCCACGACGGGTGGAACACTGCCGCCACCGAGCAGGCCACCGCCGGCTGACTGCTGTAGGGCCTTCTTACGAGCCTCTATCTGTGCGCGTTTGTATGCGAGGTCCTCGTACTGCTGTTTGAGTTCGGTAACATTCGTCGTCTTGTAGGTCGTCTTCTGGATAGTGACGTTTCCAGTAGTCTCACCACTCGTTGTAGTGATTCTGTTGATCGTGAAGTTACTCTGTAGTTCGACGATTCGGTCACTGGTGACGACGTACTGCGTGCCACCGATCTGGTTGGGGTTGTAGGTTGAACCGTTCTCGAACTGACCGCTGGCAGGGTTTTCCTGCGAGAACAGGACGCCTTCGTACTGTGTCCCGGATTCGGTTGTAACGTTGAAGCTCCCGATCTGGTCGAAGTTCTCCGGGGAGTTCTGTCCCATCAGGGTCAACTGTGCGGCGGTCCAGCCCTGGAAGTCGTCGCCTGCAGACTGTTCGGATGCCAGTACGTAGGGGTCAACGAGGTCGCTACTGTTGATTTCACCACTCTGATAGGCGCTGTAGGTGTTTTCTGCCAGCGTGTCCATCTCGCTTTGGACTTGGATGTTCTGACTCTGGATTTCAGACCATTCATTGCCGAATTTCGTCCATGCTAATGCCATAGCGGCCTGGTTCGTGGTATCGTGAGGTTTGGTTTTGAGTCCGTCAACCGTCACCTCGCACGAGGTACAGCCAGAGGCGTGGCCCGACATGGACCCGTCAGGTAGCGCACCGCCAGAATAGCTGTTAGCCTCATTCTGAACGGTGTTTTCGATAGAAATGGAGATGGTATTACTCTCAATAGTCGTTCCGTTGACTGTGGTGAGTGTAGTTGTTCCAAGCCCTGTAAGCGTGGTTTTGGCGTCACTGTCTGATACTGATTCGTTCACAGTCTGGTAGTTCGCGGACACTCCCGAGGTGTCACTGGCCAACTGCCGGTTCTGGACGAACAATTCAGTGGTAATCTGCCACTGAGTATTCAGATTCTGCTGTTTTACCGTGTAGAAGTCTGCTACAGCCTGTTTTGCGTCCTGTTTTGCGGCTGACTTGCTATCCCCGTTGTTCAGGGCCTTGATATATGCGTTCTTACCGATAATGCGGGCCTGAGTCTTGCTATCGGACAGTTGGTTAGACAGCGTGGTGTGGTAATTGTCGTTCGATGCCTTTTGATTCAGCGTGGACTGGTAGATTTCTAGGCGAGTCTCTTGAGCGTCCAACCCCGTCGTGTTGACGGTTGTACTGCCCGGTAGCGGGGTTCTGTCGAGTTGAAGTACCTGGGGCATCACCGACTCCCCGATCTGCTCGCTCAGGTCGTAGGTGAATCCGGGATCTCCGCCCGTGTCTCCGAGGAATTTGCCGTCATCGCCGGGTGTCCATGCATCCGTGACACCGCCCTTTGACATTGATACCGGCCCATCAGCGCCTTCGACGCGGATAGTGAAGGACTCATACGCACCTGCGTTTCGGAAGTGTGCGCTATTCTGAGAGCCGCTGACGGTCTTTTTCAGAATCGCCGTGTTGTTGCCAGCGGGCGATTCGTCGGTAATCACCGTGATGGTCGTCTCGGACGACACATCGAAGAGGTCAATCTTGACTTTGTGCGGACCTGTCTCGAAGGTTTTGGTCACTGGCCCGGAGTCCGTAGCCGTCTCCGTCGACTGAGCCAGCGCAGGGCCAGCGGCCCCAACGACGGCGGAACAGACGATGAGTGCGGCGAGCAGGACCGAGCGGGCGCGGGTCACTGTTTGCGCCCTCCGTCGGTTTCGACCTGCTCGACACTGGTACGAACGTCTTGGTCGTCAGCGCCAGCCGCTGTATCTCGTTCTTTGACGTGGTGGGCCCCGATCATGCCAGCTGCGGCGATGGCCGGAACGACGACGGGGAAGGGGTCGCCAACGATGGCCGCCGAGATTGTGGACGCAGAGACGCCGATAGTGCCCACAAGCCCATAGCTGAGTATGCGATCCATCGGATTCACCCCAGGTAGCTGATAACGTAGTAGCCAGCGGCCTCGACGGCGACGACGGTGAGGCCGATAGCGGCCGAACCGACCACAATATCCTGCGCGCCGAGGATATTCAGCCCGGTGAACAGGACGATGACGAGCGTCCCGAGCGCGAGGTAGGTCTCGACAGTGGCCGACCCCTTGGCGATATCCACGAGATCGGTATTGAGCTGGTAGTTCTTGTTACGACTCTCGTTGACGCGGTTGGTGGCGTATGCCATCGCCAAGGCGACGAGCGACAGCAGAAACGCGAGGTCGATGCTCGTGCCCTGGACGGTGAACACAGAGGCGGCGAGGTCGTAGCCGAGCAGACTGATTGATGCGATACCGTTGGTGACGAACGCGCTGGCGGTGAAAATCACACCGGCCAGGGCGTCTTCGATGTCTATCTTTCCGAACATAGGGTACTCATCCGCTCGAAGCGGACGAGAGACAGGCTCGCGTGTTTCGGTAAAAGCCAGGTAGCTGCCGATAGATGACTCTGTGGAATCGATAAAAAATGAAAATAGGGACGTTATGCGTCAGGTCCGCTATCTTCTGCTAACGTAGCAGAGGTATCGCCTTCGACAGGCTCGTAGACAACTCTGATGTCGTAAGCACCTGAGGCTTCTACATCAACGGTCTGGCCTGCAGTAATCTCAGAACCGCCAGTGTAACCGGCATCTTCCCAAGATCCGGTTGCAGTACCGTCGATTATGTATGTCGCACTTGAGTCACCGGTATCAGTAATCCCACTCCCACGAACATAGAGTTCCTGTGCCTCTATCGAATCGCCACCATCGTGGGTGACAGTCACATATCCATTCCCGTCTCCACCGACTTCGTTGTAGTCGAATGAGAAACTGGCCTGCGGGGTTGCTTGCTGAGCCTGGTCACCGAGACCGAGCACGAATGATGCGATGACAGCCGCAAGAATCACTGTAATTGCGACCATCAGGATAACGCCGATAACTGGGGAGACGGCGTCATCGTCACGGAATAGTTCTTTCAAGTCCATTACGTCTACTCCACATCTGTATATCATATTAAAACCGATTTACTGTTAGGTTAACACTTCATTGTTCAAACCTGGCTTGAAGCCGATATAGATCGAATTGAAAGTGTGCGCCAAGGGGGGCCTGGATCTGACCCCCTGGTTTGGAGACCAGTATTACCCTTTTGATTTCAGCGGGAACCAACCCGCAAACGCCTTTTCAACAACTTTTCTGATATTGATTCCGGTTTCAGAATGCTACAAGGTGGTCTTGAACTCGGTTTTGGCGCTACAAAACCGAGCTTCGACTGAAACCATGGGGTTGCAGCTCGAAGATTGCGCTTGACGCGATATGCACACGAGAGGGAACTGGCCGTGTGCACACTCATAACCAATTGGGTGGGACCAACGGTGTAATCGTGCCCCGGTGGGCATGGCCTGCAGCAGTCTTTATTAGTAATCGAGCTTCGAGTTAGCCGAGAATACCTGTCTTTTGACCTCGTGTTCACGAGTGGGCTGTATGCGAATCCGCGAAGATGGTAAGCACGCGCATCGCACGGATACTATTGAGCAGGCTGCCGAGTTCTGGGACTGTAACAAAACGAAGGCACTCATGCGCTCAGCCGAGTTCTCTTGGCGAATCGACGAGCAAATACAAACCGTGCTGTGTCGGGACGATCTTACTATTCGACAGAAGCGAGAGATAGGTCAGGCTCTGAGTATAGCCGGAGTATATGAGATTGAGAGTACACAATCACTAACGATTCAAAAATAGGGCGCCATCTATAACTCTTGAACAACTCCGATCTGTTCAACTACCTCTCCGATCCATAGTAAAGAATATATCCAGACGATGAATTGATATTTCTATTCGTGTCTACCTCTGGTGATGGTAATCAACCGATTGGGTCAAAATCCGGGATTATTGAGTTAGTCCGAGTCGTTAATCGTATAAAACATATTTCACCTACCGACCGGAATCGTGAAAAAGAATTCATTGTCCGAAACAACGCGGACGAAGAGAAAACCTACATATTCTTGCCGCTTGTTGATTTTCGTCTCAATTTAGAGGTTTTTGATGAAGATGAAACAAAGCTCAATTACTTTCCCAACAGAGAGGTTGATAACCTACTTAGTGAACTTAAACAGGTTGATCCGGACGCTCATGAAAATATAAAAAACCGGTTTGGTGGTATCAAATATAAACTGCTCATCCAACTCCCAGAAGATAAGCCTATCAAACCTGGTGAATTGCGAACAGTTAAAATCACATTTGGTCAGTCTGAAGCGGTAAAATACCGTCGAATTTCAGATCCTAGTCTTTTTTCGGGATGGGTGCGCAACTGGAAACGAAAATTTTTTACTGTTCCTTCGTTCGTTGCCCGAGCCAAGAAGCTCTCAAATCATACTCACTCTGAACTCTTTGTTGTTGAAGGACCACGAGAATATTCTACTGTAGCCGAGAAGTCTTCTAAACACAAGGACCGCGATGGTTTCTATGAAAACGGTTATGGTAAAGACACTAGGGTTCTCTCAACTCGGTTACCAGAGGCTACTGGTGGTGATTATACATGGGACATGAAGTATGAACTACTATCTGACAGACGCGGCTTAATGAGGCTATTAGCTGTCTTTTGGGAAATTAGCTTCTTTACCGCCCTGTTGCTGATTTTAGCACAGATGCTCCACTTTACGGATTTTATTTCGCTTGTGTTCAGTGTTTCTGGAATCACATACGGAGCGATCTGGCAGACATTCTCGGCCGGAATGATATCAGGGATTATTGGTGTAGTCTATGCTGTCCGGGCTGAGTGGGCGGAGCGATATCGGATTCTCTGCCTAATCCCGCTATTGCTTCACATTTTGTCATGGACTCTCTGGTATCTAATTCCTTAATAACGGGTGGGGGTTCTATGGGAAGCGTACAAGTATCTACAGCACAGAGTCTCTGATATGACGAAAGAGAATGACGATACTGAGCAGGTCGGCCGGAAGGGAGAGGCATTACGTCAACTTGCTAGTGTCGCCATCTCTGGCAGTAGCGTGCAAACTGAACCGGGGACCGACCCGGACGAAATCTCAACAGACGGGTGAGAATTCATTTTTGCAAGATTAGTATTTTTCACACTCTAACCGAGAAATTATATCTTCTCACTCAGAACCTTTTTTGCTGACGGCCAAGGCTGATTACTCGCATCCAGTCTTCCCTCTAGGTACCGCAATCCGTACCCCGTGATATCGTAGTTCTGGAACTGACGGGTCAGTGGTTCGATCATCTGTGCGTACGTGAGCATCCGACAGCGCTCACGTACACGGCCAACAGAGGCACGAAGCGATACTTTCTGGGCAATGTATCGAGGTGATGACCAACCTTCGGCTTTCAGTATTTCGAGAATCCGTTCATCTAACGGGACCATCCATTTGGCGGGCTTGCGTGACATGATTCAGGGCAACGTCGTCAGCTGTTGATTCCGGGACCGTCAGCCGCATCAGCACCATTTTCTCCGTCGGAAGATCCGCCACCGTTGATATAGCGTTCTCTTTCAGCGTCGTATTTTTCTTCGAGGTACGCTTCTCCCTCGTCAGTGAGGACGTAAACTCCATTTCCGAGAGCGCGAAGGAGGCCGTGTTCGCTAAGTTTCTGCAGTCGGCGAGAAACCGTGGACTGGGCAATATGGATCTCATCTCGCTTTGCGAGCTCCGTTGAGGTTCCTGATTCCTCTTCGCGGATTATCTCCAGTATTCGGTCATCCCAGATAGTCATCCAAGATCCTGACTGACGCATTCAATTCCCACAAGAGTATAGAGTATCTTATTTCTCACTAACAATTCGAATTGAGGCTACCAATGCATTTATGCATAATCGGCCTGTTTGTGGATATGCGAAGCACCCGATTCGGTTGAAGATGACTCTCCTTGGTTCGTGATGAACGGGCGGTCTGGTACACCGCCCGAAAAGGTGGCTTCGCGCTCTGTAGACGATGAGCGAATCCACCATTACGGGGCTACAGCCCCGCACGAACACCGAAGCATCGCAATCGAATAGTTCTGACGACGGTAGTTGCGCCACCTGTCGAGCTGACGCTGACGGGATTGATGCACGGACCCTCAAGCCGATATGTTCAGGCTGTGCAGCCCGTAGCTTTGAGGATAGGCGGTCAGTTGCGGTGGTGAGAAGGCATGAGTAACAATCTCCAACCACTGAAACCGGGCCGCGCCGTCGATATGTACCTCAAAGCCCGACAGGACGAACTGACCGAATCAACGATTCAGTCACAGGAGTATCGGTTAGAAGCCTTCGAGCAGTTCTGCCGCGAAGAGGGCATTGAGAACTTGAACGACCTCTCGGGCCGCGATCTGTACGCCTATCGCGTCTGGCGGCGTGAAGGAAACGGGAAGGGCCGCGACGAGATCGAGCCCATAACCCTTCGCGGGCAGCTGGCCACGGTCCGTTCGTTCCTCCGATTCGCTGCTGAGGTAGATGCAGTACCCGAGGATCTTCGGACGAAGGTCCCGCTGCCGACGATCAGCAACGCTGGTGAGGTGAGTGCATCGACGCTTGATCCCGAGCGTGCTGATGTGATTCTCGATTACTTCCAGATGTACAAGTACGCATCAAGGGTCCACGTCATCGCCCTGTTGTTGTGGCACACCGGAGCCCGCATGGGCGCGATTCGTGGGCTGGATATCGATGACTGCGAACTCGAACAGGACAATCCGGGCATCCAGTTTGTCCATCGCCCACAGACCGATACGCCGCTAAAGAACGGGGAGAAGGGGCAGCGATGGAACGCTATCAGTGACCACGTTGCCAACGTTTTGCAGGACTACATCGACGGGCCGCGTGAACCGGTTTTCGACGAGCATGGGCGTCGACCGCTCATTACGACTTCGCAGGGTCGTGCTTCCACGTCGACGTTCCGGACGACGATGTACAGGGTTACCCGACCATGCTGGCGGGGAGCGGAATGCCCGCATGATCGTGACCCGGATGAGTGCGAAGCTACGTCGAATCGGAAGGCTTCGACGTGCCCATCCGCTCGGTCACCACATGACGTTCGGAGTGGCAGGGTTACCGCGTATCGGCGTGAGGATGTCCCGCGCCGTGTGGTGTCGGACCGACTGAACGCGAGCGACCAGATTCTCGATAAGCATTACGACCGCCGTGGCGAACGTGAGAAGTCCGAACAGCGCCGTGATTACCTCCCTGAAGTGTAACAATGACTCACCGACTTACTTTTAGTAACCGCATGACGGAACCGCGAAACCGGCAGGGCCCATATCTGCGAGAGTGTCCCAGTTCCGGTGAATGGTCTAGGTGTGAGAGGCACAGCAGTACTGTGACGCCGTGGTCGTCGTCCGTGCCTGTTCGTGGACGTACCTCACCGGATACGTCAGGAGCATCGCGACGACCCCCGCTGGCACGCCGCGCCAGCGCCGGAGCGCGGGACCCGCCAGACGGCAGTGCTGGCGATGCAGCCCCACGGAACGACTCGCTACAGAACGCTGCACTGCTGCCTATCACGTTTCAGGCGACAGGTCGACGGAATCCCCACTTCCAATATCCCCCCGGTCGAAAGTTCGTCCACTGATGGTTCCCGCCCCCCTTCTTACGACCGGGTTCCTCGTCTGTGGCGCGTTTACCGTCGTTCTGGGGTGCGTTCACTTTGCTATGCCGTGGCTCCTGGACTTCGACGGCGCGATACCGACCGAGGGTGACTCGCTGCGTCCGCTCACGCTGCTCGTCGTCACGTACCAGACGAAGCGGTCGGACATCCGCGGAATCGCACAGATTATGAACCACGCCGTCAGCTACGCCCTCGTCTCGATTGGAATCCTCGATTTACTCGCGTCGCGCTGGCTTGCGGCGTGGTTCGCGCCGTACCTGCTCGTCTGGATAGCTGGCTGGTGGTTCCTCCGCGCGGCGACCCAGCGCCACATGGGGTCCCGACCGGGTGACTGGCTGGTCGCAGCCGGGTTCACACTCATCGGCGCGTTTCATCTCGCGGTCGCTGTGAGCTAGCGAACCGGGTCGCTCACGGCCTCCTCGGGGAGCGGACACCGATTTCCGCCCGAACCAGTCGTAGCGGTCGTCGCCGACGCTGTCGGACAGGGGAGCGTGGCTCGCCGGAGCCGGAGGGTTCTCACACCTCCGGACACAACGACGAGCATGACACGAGTCGGCGTTGTCGGTGCCGGAGCGGGCGCTGCGGCGCTCACACACGTGCTGGACCGCACGACTGATGCCGAAGTGACGGTCCTAGAGAAGTCCGGCGGGCTCTGTGGCCGCGCGGCCACCCGCCGGCACGGGGACCTGACGTACGATTACGGCGCTAACTACCTGAAGTCCGACGACGGCCGCGTGAACGACCTCGTCAGTGAGGTGCTCGGTACGGACGGGCTGGTGGATGTCACGGAGCCGGTGTACACGTTCGACCGTGATGGGGCGGTGTCGCCGGGTCGAGCGGCTGACGAGCACAAATGGAGCTACGGAGCGGGGCTAACACAGGTCGCCAAACGACTGTTCGGCGGGACCGACGCGACCGTCCACCGGCGCACAAGAGTCGAGAGTATCGCTAGGGACGATGGCAGCTGGACCCTGACCGATACGGACGGCACGGAGTGGGGGCCGTTCGATGCGCTGGTCCTGAACCCGCCGGCCCCGCAGACCGCCGCCCTCCTGCGTTCGACTGACTGGCATGACGACCGCCGCGACGCGCTGCTGGCGGCCGTCGAGGCCGTCGATTACCGCGCCGTGTACACAGCGGTGCTACACTACGAGTTCGAGCTGGACCGGCCGTACTACGCGCTGGTGAACACGGACAAGGAACACGACGTGGGCTGGATTGCTCGCGAGGAGTGCAAGGCCGGCCACGTCCCCGACGGACAGAGCCTCCTGGTCGTCCAGTCGGTCCACGACTGGGCCATCGAGCACTACGACGACGACGCCACGGAGAACGTCGCCGCGCTCGCGGGGATGACAGCCGATATTATCGGCGACGACCGACTGGCGGAGCCAGCCTGGAGCGACCACCAGGGCTGGCGGTACGCCCTTCCCGAGGGCGGCGTGGCTAGCGGGCCCGTCGACAGCGCCGAGGACGCTGGGCTGTACTGCGTGGGCGACTGGGTGCCCGGCGAGGGCCGTCTCCACGCCGCCATCCGGTGCGGACTGGATGCCGGCGAGCGGATGGCCTACGCGCTCTGAGCGGTCGGCGCTGGGTGATTGGTGCAGACCGGGCAGTACGGAAGCCACATGCCGTACGTAACCATTTTCTCGGTGGAGTTTCCAGTCGACGGACTCAGCGTTTCAACCGGTATGAGAGTCTCTCAGGGCACTATAGGGTACTTGACCCATCGACCTGTCACAGTACGATTGTCTGTGTTATGGCGAAACCGATGAGAGAAAACCGCTACGTAGTGCTGAATTTGCCAAGAGTACATACAAAATACTGCTATAAGGGAAATATGGAGCTGTCATCCATCGATAGTGCTGTATTCGTAGTACTGGCTGCGAACTTCGATTTCGTTTTTCGTATATCTGAGCATATCCAGCAGTCTGGCCATATAATTGGACGTGAATCTGTCTCTGGGACCGGTAATTCCGAGCGAGACCATGACTTTATCTTCTTCGTCGAATATGGGAACGGCGACACCGCGGACGCCTCTGAGGTGTTCTTCGTCGTCTATCGCGTAGCCCTGCTCGCGAATCCGCTCCAGTGCCGATTCGAGCTCGTCCCGTGATGTCAGCGTCTCGTCCGTCCCTTTCGGGAGTCCATGCTCCTCGACGATACTGGTCCGTTTTTCGCGTGGGAGGTTCGCGAGAATCACCTTCCCGAGCGACGTCCAGTGCATCTCGGTGTGGTTGCCAATCGGGATTTCGTCCCCCGCGGCTTTCTCACCGGAACTCCGGTAGAGAATCACCCTCTGTCCGTTCTCTTCGATACCCGCGCCGGCAATCTCGCCCGTCTCGTCGCTGAGTTCCTTGACCTTGTTCCGGAGGAGTCGGCTGGCGTCTAGCCGATGGCGAACGCTCCCACCGTGTTCGAGAAATCGAAACGAGCGCCGATACTTCCCCGACTCCTTCACCACGTAGTCCCGCTCCACGAGCGTGTTGAGGTGAATAAACAGCGTGCTCGTGGGGAGATCTAGGTGCGTCGCAAGCTCGGAAAGGCCCACGGGTTCGAGTTTTGTCAGCGCGGATAAAATATCAAACGTCGTTTCGACGGCGCTGATAGTTTTCGTATCTTGGTTCGACATGTCCCTCTCTATTTCGTCCAGGATAAAAAACATTCCCCCAGTATAGAATATCTTTCCAATCAGATTGAAAACAGCGAAGTTTCCGCCAACTCGCCCCTTCTAACAAGAGTACGCGTGTTATTCTGAGTGGAATGGATACCCGCGAATACTGACAACAACTCACACGAATCTGTCAATTAGTCGTGTATGTGTGGAATTTGGCTGGAAGAGCCCCTCTCAGTACACTCTCGGGATATCACAGATAATTCAGTCCGGACCGCGTGACAGTTTCCAACAGGGTTGAAAGCGAATCCGACGAGTTCGCTTTCTGGAATATCTGCTGTACAGAACCGTTCTATGTCCCGTTTTGAGATTACGGCGACCGCTCAGAGTAACGACGAACGAGTCGAATCACTCGGTTAAAACACAATTACAGCGCCAGACGACTGAAAATCGAATACCCGACGTCTCAAACGGCGGTTTTCGACGTGTTTGTGCGACACAGAGTCGCTCTCACTACCAACTTTTATTACCCAGGCTGTGGATTACTCTCCTATCCGTATGAGTGAGGTTACACTGTCGAACGTTAGCAAGGTATACGACGACGATGTCCTTGCGGTCAAGGAGTTGTCCCTCTCGGTGTCGGACGGTGAGTTCGTCGTCGTCGTCGGCCCGTCGGGGTGTGGGAAATCGACCACGTTGCGGATGATAGCGGGTCTGGAAACCGTGACGGCCGGCGAAATCGCCATCGGTGACACAGTCGTCAACGACGTCAGGCCACAGGACCGGAACATCGCGATGGTGTTCCAGAGCTACGCGCTGTACCCGCACATGACCGTGCGTGAGAACATGTCGTTCGGGCTGCGTCTCTCGGGGGAGTACGACGAGCAGGTCGACGAGCGGGTCGAGGAGGCGGCGGAACTGCTCGAGATATCCGACCTCCTGGAGGACTTGCCCAAACAACTCTCCGGGGGGCAACAGCAGCGGGTCGCGCTCGGGCGGGCAATCGTCCGTGACCCCGAGGTGTTCCTGATGGACGAGCCGCTGTCGAACCTGGACGCGAAGCTCCGAACCCAGATGCGGACCGAAATCCAGCGGATTCAGGAGGAACTCGACGTCACGACCGTCTACGTCACCCACGACCAGACCGAGGCGATGACGATGGCCGACCGCATCGTCATCCTCAACGACGGCGAACTCCAGCAGGTCGACCCGCCCGAGCGGTGCTACGACGAACCGAACAACAAGTTCGTCGCGGGCTTCATCGGCTCGCCCTCGATGAACTTCTTCGACGTGACCGTCACTGCCAGCGACGGGGGCACCCGATTCGAATCGCCGGCCGTCGACTTCGAAATCGACCTCGACATCCCGGACGGCGACTACACGCTCGGCGTCCGGCCGGAGGACTTCGTGGCCGGTCAGGGGGGCGAGTACATCGACACCGTCGTCGACGTCGTCGAGCCGATGGGGTCCGACAATTTCCTCTACCTGCAGACCACGGGCGATTCGAAAGAGGTCGTCGCGCGGGTGGCCAGCGAATACCGGCCACATCGCGGCGACGAGCTCTCGCTGGGATTCGACACGGACGACATGCACCTGTTCGACCCTGACGGCGAGCGCGTGGCAGTGACCGAGTTGCAGGCGACGGAGTCGGTGTAAGATGCTGTACGAGACCATCGGCCGAAAAGACAGCGAATGGGCCGGAAAGACCGCGAGAGACGTCCGTGCGGTCGGCGAGCAGTCGGGGTCGGTACTGATTGTCCCGGTGGGGAGCGTGGAGCAACACGGCGACCACTTGCCGGTCGTCACCGACACGCTCCTGGTGGAGGCGATGGTGGACGCCGCCGTCGACCGCCTCGACGAGACGCCCGTGCTCGTCACGCCGCCGGTCTGGAGCGGCTTCTCGCCCCACCACCTCACCTTCGGCGGCACCCTCTCGCTGGAGTTCGCGCACCTCCGGGCGACGCTCGAAGACATCGCCCACACCGGTATCGAGAACGGGTTCGACGCCGTGCTGTTCGTCAACGGCCACGGCGGGAACGGGCCGCTCATCGACGCCGTCGTCAGCACCGTCGGTACCGAGACCGACGCGGAAGTCCTGGGGACGACGTACTTCCGACTGGCGGCCGACGCCACCGAGGAAATCAGACAGAGCGGGACCGGCGGAATGGCACACGGCGGGGAGTTCGAGACGTCGCTCATGCTCGCGATACGGCCGGACCTGGTGGGCGACCCCACAGTCCGAGACGCCGAGCCGATGGACGAACACTACCGGTGGGCCGGCCAGGACTTGCTCGACGGAGGGCCGGTCTCGGTGTACCGGCCGTTCGACGCGTACTCCGGGTCCGGCGCTATCGGGGCCCCCGAACAGGCCAGCGCGGAAACGGGGCAACGGCTCCGGTCGGCAATCGGCGACGAACTCGCGGCGCTGCTGGTCGCGATTCACGAACACAACGCGTGAAAATCAACGAAATATGACACGAACGACAATCATTATATACGTGGGGCATGGTGACAATAACGATGCAGTCCAGTAACAATCCCGAGTCTAGCGAGGACAGTCTCGACCGACGGCAACTGCTTCAGGCGCTCGGTGCGGGCGGTGCCATCGCTATCGCGGGGTGCAGTGGCGGCGACGGCGGTGACGGTGGCAGTGGTGACGGGAGCAGTGGCGACGGCGGAAGCGGCACCGACGGCGGGGACGGCGGAGACGGCGGCTCTCAGAGCATCCAGTTCCTCACCATGGGCGTCGGCGACAACATCCAGCAGTTCTTCGAGGAGAACAACGCGGCCTTCGAGGAGGAGTACGACGTCGACGTGGAGTTCACCAGCGTCACGTGGGACAACGCCCGCCAGACGGTGAACAACCGCGTCGACGGCGGCCAAGCGCCGGACGTGAGCCGCTGGCCGGCGCGGTGGATTCCCCAGCTCGTCGGCAAGGACGCGCTCGAACCGCTCGACGACATGATGGACGGCGAGTTCGGGCAGAAGTTCTCCGAGGGCGTCGCGGCGGGGACGATGTACAACGGCTCACACTACGGCGTCCCGTGGGCCGCCTCGAACAAGTGTCTCTACTACAACAAGGACGTGTTCGAGACGGCCGGGCTGGACCCGGAGAACCCGTCGCTCGACACCTGGGACGACATGCTGGCGGCGGCCCAGCAGATACGCGACAGCGACGCGAGCGTCCCCGCGCTCGGACTCGCCGGAGCCGACGCCATCGAGACGGGGTCACAGTATTACCACTACCACTGGTCCCACGGCGCTGACCTGGTGAACGACGAGGGCCTGCCGGTCGTCAACACCGACGGGGCCGTCGACGCCCTCTCGTTTTACACCGACCTCCACCTCGAACACGGCGTGACCCAGTCCTCGCCGCTGTCCTCGACCCGACAGGACATCCGGCAGCTGTTCGAGAACGGCGACCTCGGCATGGTCATCGGCCACGTCTACACCGGGCTCAACATCGACTCGGCCAAGGAAAGCGGCGACGTGGACTTCGACTACGGCATCGTCCAGGTCCCCGAAGGGCCCGAGGGGCGGTACAGCCTCTTCACCATCGACGCCATCACGATTCTGAGCCAGAGCGAGCACAAGGACCTCGCCCGGGACCTGATTCGGTTCTACTTCGACGAGGAACGCCGGTTCCAGTACTCGCAGCAGAAGGGGTTCCTGCCGGTCGTCGAGGCAGTCGGCGAACGGCCGTACTTCTCCGACTCGAAGAACTGGGCCCCGTTCGTCGAAGCGAGCGAGTACGCCCGTGCGCGGCCGAAGCTCAGTAACTTCAGCCAGTTCAACGACCGCATGGTCCAGGCGATTCAGGAGGCGCTCGCCGACCAGAAGACGCCGCAAAAGGCGCTCAACGACGCACAGAGCGACCTCGAAGATGCGATGGAGTGAGCCACACAGATGAGCCTCGCCGAGGAGTACACTGACACGACAGACGCCTCGCGTCTCGAGCGAGGCCTGGCGTACTTCCAGCGCAACAGCCGGGCGTATCTCCTGATTGCGCCGACGGCCCTGTTCCTGCTGGCCGTCGTCGGCTATCCGATACTGGAGACGTTCCGCCTCTCGCTGTACCAGTCGCCCGCGGACTCGAACATAGAGACGTTCGTGGGCCTCCAGCATTACGCGGAAATCGTCACCAGCGACATCTTCTACCAGTTGCTCTGGCAGACGGGGCGCTGGGTCGTCGTCGGCGTCGCCGGCAAGACCGTCATGGGGCTGCTCATCGCCGTCCACCTCAAGGGCGACATCCGCGGCCGGAAGTTCTTCCGGACGGCGTTTCTCATCCCGTGGGGCATCCCGTACGCCATCTCGGCGGTCGTCTTCCGCTGGATAGAACACCCGCAGTTCGGCTTCCTCAACGCCATCTTGCTCAAGCTCGGCCTCATCGAGCAGGGCATCGGTATCCTCGGCAACCCCGACATCGCGTGGCTCGGCGTCGTCGTCGCGGACATCTGGATAGGGACGCCGTTCATGGCCATCATCTTCCTCGCGGGCCTCCAGTCGATTCCACAGGAGCTCTACGAGGCGGCGGCCATCGACGGGGCCGAGCGGTGGCATCAGTTCTGCTACATCACGCTCCCGCAGCTCAAGAGCGTCATCCTGATCGCGACGCTGCTGTCGACCATCTGGACGTTCGTCAGCTTCGACACCATCTGGACGATGACCGGCGGCGGCCCGCTCAGCACGACCGCGACGCTGGTCATCCACATCTATCAGGTGGGCCTCCAGAACGGGAACCTCGGACGCGGCGCGGCCTACAGCGTCGTCGGGTTCCTGTTCCTGTTCGTGTTCGCCATCATCTACCTTCGAGTCTACACCCGCGGGGGTGACGAGCTATGACGATGGCCGGCTACGATCGCAGCAGACTCCGCAAGGTCCGCCTCTACGGCGTGTTGCTGGCCCTGCTCGGGGTCATGATGCTTCCGTTCTACACCATGTTCTCGAGCACGCTCAAACCCGAGAACGAAATCTTCTCCGCGCCCGCGACGCTGGTGCCGTCCGACCCCACCATCCAGGCGTACCTCGACGTGTGGACCCAGACCGACGTGTTGCTCTGGATAGCGAACAGCTTCGTCATCTCGCTCGGGACCGTCGCGCTCACGCTCGCGCTGGCGATTCCGGCGGCGTACTCCTGTGCGCGTAACGACTTCGTCGGCAAGCGGACGTTCCTGCTGTCGGTCCTCGTCGTCCAGATGTTCGCGCCGGTGGTGTTGATCGTCGGCCTGTTCGACGTCATCACGCAGTTCGGCTTGTTCAACACCTACCTGGCCGTCATCATCCCGGCGGCGGCGTTCACCCTGCCGTTCAACGTCTGGATGCTGTACGGCTACTTCAAGACCATCCCGGTCGCGCTGGAGGAGTCGGCCCGCATCGACGGGGCGAGCCAGTTCCAGATTCTGACGAAAATCGTGTTGCCCCTGACCAAGCCGGCGCTGGTCGCGAGCATCACGTACACGTTCCTCTACGCGTGGAACCGGCTCCTGTTCGTGCTGACCTTCCTCACCGACAGCGCGAAGTACAACGTCCCGCGTGGCGTCTTCTCGATGGTCGGCGCGCTCCAGACCGACTGGCGGATGATGCTGACGGTGTCGGTCATCGGCATCGTCCCGCTGTTGATTCTGTTTGCCTTCCTCGAAGAGTACATCGTCGCCGGGATGACGGCGGGCGCGGTCAAGGAGTAACCGCCTCTACTTTTATTAGCGTTCCGGCGGACGGTGACGTATGGACTTCGCCACGTGGGCCTACCCGTGGGACGTGCTCGACGAGGGGCCTGAGCGCGTCGAGGCACGGCTCCGGGAGATAGGTATCGGGGAACTGAACCTCGCGACGAACTACCACACCGTCCAGGCCTTCGCGCCGCACAACCCCGAGCGGCGGACGCTGTTCGCTCGCGCGAGTTCGTACTTCGAGCCGGGACCGGACTACGGTCGGCTCGAACCCGTGCCCTACGAGGGGATGGACGGCGACTGGGTCGACGAAATCGGGGCCGAGCTGACGGACCTCGCCCTCACCTCCTGGACCGTCGGCTGCCACAACTCCCGGCTGGGGATGCGACATCCCGAGTACACGCTGGAGACGGCCCACGGCGACGACCTGGTGTTCGGCCTCTGTCCGTCCCAGCCCGCGGTCCAGCGATATCTCACCGCGCTCGTCTCGGATGTCGCCTCACGGCCGGGAATCGAGCGCGTGGAACTGGAGACGTTCGACTACTTCCACGGGACCGGCTGGGGGTGGCACCACCAGAAGATACACGCGCGGCTCGGGGCGCTCGGTGAGTTCCTCCTCGGCGTGTGTTTCTGCGACCACTGCCGGTCGAACGCGGCGGACGCGGGCGTCTCCGTCGATGGGGTCCGAGAAGCGGTGGCCGACACCATCGACGACATCGTCGCCGGAGCGATCGCACACGACCGGTCACCCGAGGCGTGGCTTCGCGAGCACGACGCGGTCGCCGCGTACGTTGACGTTCGTGAAGCGACGCTGGAAGGGGTGTTCGCCGACCTGCGCGCGGCCGCCGGCACCACGCCGCTTGGATACTACGTCGGAGCCCCCGAACCGGGCCGGGAGTGGATGGTCGGTGCCGACCTCGACCGACTGGCCGAGTACGTCGACTACTACTGCTTGCCGGCGTACGAATCGACGACCGAGGACGTGCTGGCGGCGTATCGCGCCGTCGACGAGGTCACGGCCGACACGCCGCTTCACGTCGGCCTCCTGCCCGGGCATCCGGCGATTCACGACCGGTCGACGCTCGTCGACATCCTCACCGAACTACAGGCGGCCGGCGTTCCGCGGGTGTCGTTTTACAACTACGGACTGTTGCCGTCGCGCTCCCTCGAGTGGGTCGGTGCCGCAATCGACGCGGTCGACGGGTAGCCGCAAACGGTACTTTCTTATCGCTTCCCGGACCAGGAGTGAGCATGGAGATAACTGACGTGACAGCCGTTACTGTAGACGTGCCGCTGGCGGGTCTCGACGAGCATCTCGGCATCGGCCCCTACGTGACGAACCACGGTCGACTGGAGTCGATGGAGCGGGTGCTCGTCCGCGTGGACACCGACGAGGGCATCAGCGGCTGGGGGGAGATGCGGGTGTTCCTCTCGCCCGAGGCCACCGAAGCGATTATCGAGGACGGCGTCGGCCCGATGATACAGGGCCAGTCGCCGTTCGAAATCGAGCGGCTCCGGCGACAGGTGTTCGTCGAGTACACCAACGTCGATATGTTCTTCGCGGCGGTCGAGACGGCCTGCTGGGACATCGTGGGCAAGGCGCTCGACCGGCCGGTGTACGAACTCCTGGGCGGGTGGACGGCCCCGACGCAGGGAACTCAACAGCACCGTCAGAACATCGAGGGCGACGACACGTCACCCTCGCCCGTCCCCGTCGCCTTCTGTCTCGGCATTCTCTCGCCCGAGGAGTCCCGCGCGAAGGCCCGCGAGGCCCTCGATGCCGGGTTCTCGGTGCTCAAGACGAAGGCCGGCCGGGACTGGCGACAGGACGTCGAGCGAATCGAAGCGATGCACGACGAGACGGACGGCCAACTGGAGTTCCGCCTCGACCCGAACCAGGGGTGGACGCTCGAACAGGCCGTCCGCGTCGGCGCGATGCTCGAAGACGCCGGAATCTACCTCCAGTACATGGAACAGCCGATTCGCGTCGACTCCCATCGCTCGCTGGCACGCCTCCGCCAGCGGCTCAGGCAGCCAATCGCGCCGAACGAGGACACCTATATCTCGCACAACATCCAGTCGCTCGTCGAAGCCGGCGCGATGGACGTCGGCGTCATCGACCTGACGCCGGCCGGCGGCATCAGCGGCATCCGTCAGCAGGCCGCGCTCCTCGAAGACGCGGGGGTGCCGTTCACCCATCACTGCGCCTTCGACCTGGGTATTCGCACCGCCGCGATTCTCCACGGCGTCACCGGTATCCCCGGGTTCTCGCTCCCGCCGGACTCGACGTACTACGGCTGGGACGGCGAAATCATCGAGCAGCCGTTCGAGGTCAGCGACGGGTGTCTCCCGGCCCCGGAGGGGCCCGGGCTCGGCATCTCGGTCGACATGGACGCGGTCGCGGAGTACCGATGCTGATGTCGGGGGAAGAACAAGCTTCAATAGGCACGCCGCTGATTCACTATCCACAATGGTAGAGCTATCGCTACAGGACCGTCCGGCAATCGTCACGGGTGCCTCGCGCGGGATCGGTCGCGAAATCGCGGCCCGGTTCGCCGAGTCCGGCGGCGACGTGGCCATCTGTTCGCGGTCGTACGACGACGTCGCGTCGGTGGCCGAGGAACTCACGGCGGCCCACGAGGGCCGCGTCGTCCCGGTCGAGTGTGACGTGACGGACCGAGAGGCGGTGCGGAACCTCGTCGACACAGCTATCGACGAGTTCGGCGACCTCCGAGTACTCGTGAACAACGCCGGGGCCTCGGTCGAATCGGCGAACGTCCTGCACCGCTGTGACGAGGAGACGTTCGAATCGATGGTCGACCTGAACCTCAAGAGCCAGTTCCTCCTGAGCAAGGAGGTCCTCCCGGCGATGGTCGCCGCCGGTGGCGGTTCGATGGTCCACGTCGGGTCCGTCAACGGCCTGTTCGGCATCGGCCTGTCGGGCTACTCGGAGGCCAAGAGCGGCCTCCTGGCGCTCTCGCGCAACATCGCCACCCACTACGGGCAACACGGGGTCCGCTCGAACGTCCTGTCGGCGGCGACAATCGAAACCGAGAACCGACGCAGGGAGATGGAGAACACCGATCAGCGGACCGGCGACTCCGGCGTCCGGGAGCGGTGGCTCGACCAGTACCCGCTCGGCCGCTTCGGGACGCCGGGAGAGGTCGCCGACACGACGCTGTTTCTGGCCTCCGAGCGGTCGAGTTTCATCACGGGCGAGAACCTCGTGCTCGACGGCGGCCTGACGAACAGCCTGCCGACCTCGTTCATCAACGAGATTTACGACGCGGACGAACGACCGACGACGGAGTAACCCCACAATGGACGAACTCACGACAGACGACGCACCTGACAGCATCGGACCGTACTCGCAAGGCATCGCTTCCGGCGACCGAATCTACGTCTCCGGGCAGGGGCCGGTCGACCCGGACACCGGCGACGTAATCGACGGCACCCCCGCCGAACAGACCAGACGGACGCTGGAAAACGTCGACGCGATTCTCCGGGCGGGCGGCGCGTCGCTCGACGACGTGGTGAAGGCGACGGTGTTCGTCAAGGACATGCGGTACTACGACGAGGTGAACGAGGTCTACGGCGACCTCATGTCCGCGCCGTACCCGGCCCGGAGCGCCGTCGAGGTCGTCAAACTCCCCGTGGACATCGATGTCGAAATCGAGGTCGTCGCAGAGCGATGAGATGACGCACCTCGTCGTCTTCGACCTCGACGGCACGCTCACGCGCCAGCGAGGCGGCTTCGAACTGCTACACACCCTGTACGGGACGACGTCCGTCGGCGAGGAGTTACAGGACCGCTTCGACGCCGGCGAACTGACGTTCGAGGCGTGGTGCCGCGAGACCGTCGACCACTGGCGAACCGCCGGAATCACCGCCGACGACGTCGAGCGGGCCGCAGCGGCAGTGACGCCGAAAGCCGGCGCGACGGACGTGCTCGAGTCCCTCCAGGGTGAGGGGGTACCGTTCGGTATCCTGAGCGCGGGCGTCGCGAATCTCGCCGCGCGGTTCGAGCGCTTCGACCCCGCGTTCGTCCGCGGTAATCGGATTCGGTTCGAAGACGGTGCTCTCGCCGGCATCGACGTCGGTGTCGGTCCGACCCAGAAAGGCGAGATACTGCGAGCGATTCGCCGAGACCGGCCGAACGTCGAAATCACGTACGTCGGCGACTCACACACCGACACCGAAGCGTTCGTCGAGGCGGACTCGGCGATACTGTTCGACCCTGACGACCGCGTCCCACCGGAAGCAATCGACGCTGCCGGCTCGACCGTCAACTCTAGCGATATCAGAGATATCGATGAACTTCGACTGTAGTCTAACGGCCACAAAATCAGGCTCTCAAAAACCTATACCGGAAAATAGAGCTATATTCTCGGAGAATGAAGTTTTATATCTTTATTTGGACCCAAAAATTCTTCAACATGGACTAGTACTTCAATATATGTGTATCTTTGGGACATTGTCGGACTAGCTGAGCCGAGGCCTTCGGCTCCGTGACCGTCTTACTCGACTGTTTCCCGGCCGAGAACGGTCCTCGGCGTCAGTTCGTAGAGGGAGAACTCGACGTTCTCGATGGCCTCGTCGAACAGTCGAAACGGCTGGAACCACTCGTTGAGCGTCGTCTCGTCGACGCTCCCTTCCCACTCCCGAATCGGCCCACGAACGTGGATGCTCCACGACCCGTCCGTGGACGCCTCGTAACAGACGAACGTGGCAATCTCGGTCGTTTCGAGGAATTTACCCTTCTCGGTCCGGTCGTCGTGCTCGCTCACTCGGAGCAGGAACCGGTCGCCGTCGTAGTGGTAGCTCAGCGGAACCGCGTACGCTTCGTTGTCCGCTGCGAGCCCCAGAACGCCGTGTTCTCCCGCTCGAAGGCGGTCGTCGACGTCGGACTCGGTCATTCCGCTGGTGTAGACGTATTCGACGTGCTCCATGGGGAACTGCACGTGGTGGACCGTCAAATAGGCTCCTCGCTGTGAGGGCCGGTCGCGCTCTCGGCGGCGTGTGAACGGCGAGGGCACGACGCTGTCACCCCGAAAACGGTGTCGCGCCCGGTCAGGCCCGCATCGCGCTTCCGAGTCCGACCATCATCAGGACGGAACCACCGAACACGACCCCACCAGTACCGAGCAGCACCGCTCCCGTCGCAACAGGGAACTGTTCCACGAGTGGGACGAACACGCGCAGGTCGGTCGCGAGTATCAGGAGGGCTCCCACGAGGTCGAACCCGAGGTCGGCAGCGGTGTCGCGCCAGCCGTAATGGACCAACACCGGTTCGATGTCGAACCGCTCGCCGGCTTCGCGGGCGACCAACTCGATGAGTTCCCAGAAGACCCCGATTGCGAACGTGGATGCGACGGTCACGGGCGCGGCCGGTCCGGACCCGTCGACGCCGAGCAGGACCGGGAGCGCGACGATAGTGCCGGCATAGAGTAGTGCCGCGACGAGCGCTGCGGAAACCGTATGCGTGAGGTGGTCCCACCACCACGTCGATTCGTACAGCCCCAGCATGCCAAGCGAGTGGAGGAACCCCGCGGCCCCGAGCCACACGGGGAGCACTGGGCCGAACGCCACACTCCGAGCGAGCACTATCTGGAGCCCGAATTCGGCGACGGCCGGCAGCAGAGCCAGAACGAACGCTCCGGCGGCGTTGATGGCTGCGGCGACGTTTCGGCGTCGGACCGCGACCAGAAAGAGAACGAAAATCCCGGTCTGGAGCGAGATAGCGAGTGCTGTGGCCTCAACCATCAGCGTTCACGGCTGACCCAGACCCGGAGAGGGCAAGACTCTTTGGTCGGTGGAGAGGTGACGGCCGCCGTGTCACCCCTCGACTTCGCGGTAGCGAGTGGGCACGTACGCGAGCAGGTGGTCGGGCAGGTGCGGCGCGAGCACGTCGTCGACGATTGTTGCGGCGAGCGTCGGCAGCAGACGCCGGACCGCCGTGTACACGACAGCGACGGTCAGAGTCCCGAGGACGACCTGTCGGAGGGGGTCGCCGAGTGCTACCAGAAGTGGCACAGCGAGCGTGAGCGAAACCAGAAGGTCGGCGGGCGAGCCGTCGTATCGGACCCAGCGCCTGGGTTCAATCCACTGGTCCCGGTAGTGGTCGTACACGGCGCGGTCGGACGTCGCCTCCCAGGGGCGCAACTCCAGGCCGCCGCCGAAGATATCGGTAACGCTGTGGACGGCCGCCCCGGCGAGGAAACACGTCGCGGCGACGGTCGCTATCGACGGGGACAGCCCGGCAACCACCAGTGCCAGGAGGGCGAAGGCGGTGTAGTACACCGGATAGTGAAGCGACTTCCGGTGGCCGGCATACAAGTCCGCGTCCGGGAACACGCCACCCAGAAACCCCGCGACGAGGGCGACCCCGGTGAACTCCGGCGCGACGAACGCGACGGACAGCGCCAGCGTCATTCCCCCGAGCGCATGGGTGGGGAGCATCATTGTGTCCCATCGAAGGGGACGCAACTCAATCAGTTTGTCGGTGGACTGAACCTGGGTGTCGCCCTCGACAGACGGAGAACGGCCCCCGGGACATCGCTGGTGGCGACGAACTCGTCGTCGCGGTCACGGAAAACCACACCTGGAACCACCTCCGTGAAGGGTGACCGAGCGCGGGCTAGCGGCTTCGACTCCCCAGCAACGCTGAGACGGCCGGGGGAACGCGCCCGACCCGTTTCCGTTGACAGCATCCTTTTGCTCGTCGGGGTACAATCAGTCTCATGGGTTCGTCCGTACCATCGCCGGCCGCGGTCCGGGCGGTCTTCGACCGGCTCGGTCCCCCTGGGACCCCGTTCACGACGCCGGAGATTGCCGCAGAGTTCGACTGTTCCGGCCGGACAATCTACAACCGACTCGACACGCTCGCCGACGAGGCCGACGTCGAGACGAAGAAGGTCGGTGCCAAGGGACGGGTGTGGTGGATACCCGTCGAAGGACGGCAGGAGCACCGTGGGAGCGCCCCCGAGAGACGCGCGCGGGGTCGCGCTCACCCGGTGTTCGACTCGGCGCTGGTCGGTGTCGTCGTCTGGGACGACGACGGAACGATTGTGGACGCGAACGACGCCTTTCTCGACATGGCGGGGCTCGATTACGAGGCGGCACTGGGGACCTCCCGGCGGGACCTCACCCCGGCAGAGTTCCGCTCGGACCCGGAGCGACGGGCCGAGCAATCCGAGGAGACCGGCGGTGTCCCAGAGAAGCCGTACTGCCGCGCTGACGGCTCGCGGTGGTGGGGGGCCGCCGACGCGCGACCGCTACAGGATGGCTGGACCGTGGAGTTCGTCGTCGACGTCACCGACCGCAAGGAGACCGAGCGAGACCGCCGCGAGAGCGAGGCGGCGCTCGAACGGCTCAACACAGCGGCCCGGCGGCTGAGCGACGCGGAGGCGGCGACGGTTGCCGACTCTGTCGTGCCACTCGTCCGGGACGTCTTCGACGTGGAGTACGTCGCGCTCTGGCGGTACGACGACAGCAGCGGTGCCCTCGAAGCGCACGCCGTCGACGTGGACCCGGAAGCGGACATCCGGGCGGTCGAGGTTTCGACCGGGATGGCCGGGCAGGCCTGGGAGACGTTCGTCGGGGCCGCCCTCGACGTGTGGAACGACCGCGACGCCCCGGCGGACGAGACCGGGCCGTTGCGAAGTCGCGTGTTCGCCCCCCTCGGCCGTCACGGAGTCCTGTGTCTCGGCTCGACGCGGCCCGACGCCGTCGACGAGCGAGCGGTCGCCCTCGTGGAGACGGTCGCGGCGACAATCGAGACGGCGTGGGACCGCGCCGCTGGCGACGCGGAGCTGGCGGACCTGCACGAGGAGGTGACCCGCCTCGACCAGCTCAACACGCTCATCCGGGAGCTAAACCAGGCGCTCGTAGCCGCCGACACCCGCGAGGGCATCGAGGACGCGGTCTGTGAACGGCTGGCGGCGGGCGACTCCTACGAGTTCGCCCTGGTCGGGACGTTCGACCCGGACGAGGGGACCGTCCGCCCGCGGTCGTGGGCGGGCGTCGACGCCAGTACCGTCGAGGCCCTCTCGACCCCGGGTGACGATTTGGGGTCCGCCCCGGACCCCTTCGTGACCGCGATTCGGACGCGCGAGATGCGGATTATCGAGGACATCGCCACCGACGCGCGAACCGGGCCGTGGCGGGCGCTCGTGTTTCAGCATCCCGCTCGCTTACGAGGAGTCGGTCTACGGCGTACTCGTAGTGTACGGCGGGTCGCCGGCCCGGAACTCCCCGGACGCGCGGGACACGGAGGTCCTCGCCGAACTCGGGGAGACCATCTCACACGCGATTCACGCCGTCGAACACAGGGCGGCCCACCGGACGGACAGCGCTGTCGAACTCACGCTCCGAACGACGGCGACGGAGTCGCCGCTGTCCCGCCTCGCCCGGGTCACTGGGGCCGAAATCACGTTCGAAGGGGCGGTGTCGGGGGCAAACGAGACCCCGACGGTGTTTTTCACCGCGACGGGAGCCACGCCAGCGGCCCTGCTCGCCGCCAGCGACGACGTGCTGGCGGTCGAGGAACTGACCCACGTCGCCGACCGCGAGGACGGGAGCCTGTTCAAGGCCCACCTGTCCGAGCCGATTCTGGCGTCGCACCTGCTCAAACACGATACGACGGTGCGCTCGCTACATGTCGACGCGGCGGCTGCGACAATCGTCGTCGACCTTCCGGCGTCGGCCGACGTCCGCGAGGTCGTCGAGGACGTCAGGCGGGACGTGCCGGACATCGAACTCCTGTCGCGCCGAACGCGGACGCGGTCACCCGAGGCGGGTGGCGTCTCACAGCCGACGGTGCTGGACCGATTGACGCCACGCCAACAGGAGGTTCTCCAACTGGCCTACCGGAGCGGCTACTTCGAATCGCCCCGCGTCCAGACCGGGCGGGACCTCGCTGACGCGCTCGACATCTCGCCGTCGACGTTCACGAAGCACATCCGCGGCGCGGAACGTGGCGTCCTGGACGCGGTGTTCGCCGGCGGGTAGGAACGACGGTCGTCGGTGGACCGGAGGCTAGATAGTTCGGACTCGGCCCGCAACAGGGCGAACATTTTCTCGACAGCCTTTTCGTCCCTTACCGTGCTTCGGGGACCCATGGTTGGAGATGGCGGGGAGCCGGAGCGAGGGGACGAGGTGCAGCAGGCGGTAAACGAGTACATCCGTGAGCTCCCCACTCCTCCCGAGGCGGTCCTGGAGATGGAGTACGTGTTCGAGACGCTCGCCCACCCGCGGCGGCGGTACCTGGTTTACTCGCTGCTATCGAGTACCGAGTGGACGCTCCCGGAGTTGGCGACCAAACTCGTGGCGTGGGAGCAGGACATCGACGAGGAGGCCGTCACCGACACAGACCGCGACGACATGTTCACCTCGCTCTATCACGCGCACATTCCGAAGCTCGTCGACCACGACATCATCACGTACCGGAGCGGGGACGAGAGCACAATACTCGCCGACGTGAACGCCGTGCAGGTGCTCGCGGCCCTGGAGGGACTCGGCGCGAGTGTCGACGCCGCACAGGAGGTCCACGCTCGGAGCGACTACCACGGGGAGCAAACCGATGACTGAGAACGAAGACTCGACGTCCACGGGAGAGGACGCACAGTTCGGGAGCGACACGGAGCGGGGGCCTGAAACGACGGACGGTGGCTGGGCGTTCATCACCCAGTCACACTACGACCCGGCGACGACCAGAGACATCACGACGGTCATCGTCGAGGCCATCGCTGACGCAGAGGGGGTCTCAGTCACGGAGGTCCTCTCGCCGCCCCTCTACGAGGTCATCGACGCCGCGGCCATAGAGACCGCGCTGTTCGGGCGGCCCGACGTTTCGGAGGACAGCACGGAGTCGACCGTCGAGTTCCGCTACAACGAGTACAAAATCGAGGTCAAAGCGGACGGGTGGGTGACGGTCTCGACCCGGGCCGACGAGTAGACGGCAATCTGTGGGTCGCTGTCGAACCGCATACGGAACCGACTCGCAATTCTACGACCGGGTGATGCGCGTCTGACCCGGAGGGCCGCGGGTATTTCGGCGGCACTCGCAAGGGCCTGTCAGGACTCGCGCCACTTGTGGCCACACTCGACGCAGGTGAACAGTCGAACCTCGTAGGAGCCGCCGGGCTTGGGAAGCATCTCGTAGTAGGCCCGGTCGCTGTCGCAGTCGGCCGCCGGACACGGCTCCTGCACCGTCTCGGTGGAGTCCTGGGTGGCGTCGGCCACGGCGGGTGCCCCGTCGTCCCGCTGTCCGTCCTGGGTCGCCATCGCCGCCTCTGCCTGCGAATCCCGCGGCTCCTCGTTCTCACAGGAGCGACACACCCACGCGTCGCCCTCCGTGTGCATCAGCGACCCGCACTCGTCACAGAATTGCATATACCGGACGAACGGACGGTCGTCGGAAATATCTGTCAATTTCCGCTGTGTCTGCGCCCGCTGCGGTCCGGCGCTCCCGGCAGGCGGCCCCGACCGAGCCGGCAACGGTCACCACCTCGTCGCGTACGACCCGCGTCAGATATTACTCGTCCACGACGACGACCTTGACCTGCTGGACGCCCCCGATTGCGCGGAGCCGGTTGGCCAGTTCGGTGATGCTGTCGCCCGCGCCCGCGACGACGAGCGTCTCCATGCAGGTGTCGTGGGAGAGGTGGATGTGCTGGACGGACGTGATGATGTCGGACATCTCGTGTTGGACCGTCTGGAGTTCGTCGGCGATGCCGGAGACGTGGTGGTCGTGCACGATGACGATGGTCCCGTGGTGGTGTTGCTCGTCGCCGGACTCCCACTCGTAGGTCGCAAAGAAGTCACGCAGCGAGTCGCGGATGGCTTCCGACCGGCTCGCGTACTCCCACTCGTCGACGATGCCGTCGAGCCGGTCGACCATCGACGAGGGGAGCGTCAGGCTGATCCGGTCGAGGTCCTCACTCATGCCTCTCGATAGACGCGGGCTGGCATATGGGTTTCCGGGCTTCGGTAATACTCTCCCGGCGTCGGTAATACTGCTCGATGAAGAAGTATTATTACGGCCCCGGAGCCAGACCTGGGTAGCATGCACATTCCTGACGGGTACATCGACCTGCCGCTCGCACTGCTTTTCGGCGCGCTCACGGTCGTCGTTCTGGGCGTCGCCGCGAAGCGCGTCAACGGCGAGGTCCCCGACGCGCGCGCACCGCTGCTCGGCGTCGTCGCGGCGAGCATCTTCGCCGCGCAGATGCTCGACTGGCCGATTCCGGGCGGCACCAGCGCCCACTTCGTCGGGGGCGCGTTCGCGGCGATCCTCCTCGGGCCGCACCTCGGCGCGCTCTGTGTCGCGACCGTCGTCGCGATTCAGGCGCTCGTCTTCGGCGACGGCGGGCTCGTCGTCCTCGGCGCGAACGTGTTCAACATGGCCGTCGTCGAGGTGTACGTCGGCTACGCCGTCTACCGCCTGCTCGTCCCCTACGGCGAGTTCCGCGCCGCCTTCGCCGCCGGCTGGCTGGGCATCACGGCCGGCGCGGTGACCGCCGCCCTCCAGCTCGGGCTCTCCTCGGCGTTCCAGTACCAGTTGCTGACGACGCTTTCGATAATGGGCGTCGGGCACCTCGCGCTGGGGCTCATCGAGGGCGCTATCACCGCCTCCGTCTATCGCTATCTGGCCCGCGCTCGCCCCGACCTGCGGCCTAACGCCGCCCCCGAGGTGAGCGCGTGATGCGCCTGCCGGACTGGCTCCCCCGCGCGCTCGCCGCGCTGCTGGTCCTGACGCTGCTCGCGCCGGTGTTCGGCTGGGCGGCCGGTCAGGTCGGCTACGCCGAACCGCTGGCGAACGCCGCCGAGGCGACCGGCGCGACGGACCACGCCACCGCCGTCGGGACGGCGCTGTTCCCCGACTACGGCGTCCCCGGTCTCGGCGGCGCGACGGGGACGTTCGTGTCGGCGGTCGTCGGGACCGCGCTGACGCTCCTGCTCGGGGGCGCTATCGGTCGCCTGCTCGGGGCGGACACCGACAGGCGGCAGTAGCGCATGGGCGGCAGCGACCTGCTCGACCGGACCGTCGCGGCTATCGCGGCCAGCGCCCAGTGGTTCCTGCTCGCGGAGGACCTGCCCGACCGGGCCGGGTTTCTCCAGGCCGTCACGCCGACAGTCAAGCTCGTCGGCGTCGTGGCGCTCGTCGCGCTTACCGTGACACAGCGGACGCTGGCAGTCGTCTGTGCGCTCGCGCTGTTGGCCGCGGCGCTCGCGGCGCTCTCGCGGGTCCCGGTCCGCACCTTCCTCGGCCGGCTGAGCGGTCCGCCAGTCTTTGCGGTCGTCGTCGTCGCGCCACAGGCGGTTCTGATGGGCGGTCCCTCGCTGGGGTCGCTCCCGCTCTCGGCCGCCGGCGTCGACTACGTGCTCACGTTCGCCGTCCGCGTGACCGCGTGTGTCGGCTTCCTGTCCGTCCTGCTGTTGACGACCCGCTTCGCCGACCTGCTGGCGGCGTTCCGTCGACTCCGGGCCCCCGCCATCGCCGTCTCCCTGCTCGGCATCACGTACCGCTACCTGCTCCTCTTTTTCGCCGAACTGGAGCGGATGGTCCGGGCCCGCCGGAGCCGGACCGTCGCGGAGCCGAGCCTCCGGCGGAACTGGCGCGACTCGGGGCACTTCGTCGGCTCGTTTCTCGTCCGGAGCCTGGAACGCGGCGAGCGGGTCCAGCGGGCCGCCCGCGCCCGCGGCGGCACCGGCTCGACGCCGGTCCGGCCCCGGGAACCGCTCGGGCGGGCCGACCTCGCCTTCGGGCTGGTCGTCGCGCTCGCCGTCGCGGTGGTGGTGGTCGCGTGACCGCTATCGAAGCCACTGGCCTCCGGTACGCCTACCCCGACGGGACGCTGGCCGTCGACGGCGTCGACGTGACCATCGACCGCGGGGAACGGGTGGCACTGCTCGGCCCGAACGGGGCCGGCAAGTCGACGCTGCTGGAACTGCTCGGGGGCCTGGTCGAGCCCGACGGCGGCCGGGTCCGGTACTTCGGCGAGACGACCGACGCCGACACCGTCCGCAGCCGGCTGAGCGTCCTCACGCAGAACCCCGCGGACTACCTGTTCAACCCGACCGTCCGCGAGGACCTCGCCTACGGACCGGCACAGCTCGACTGTGGCCGCGCGGAGGTCGACCGCCGCGTCGAGCGGGTCGCGGACCGGCTGGACCTCCACGGGCTCCTGTCGAAGCCGCCGTTCCGGCTCAGCGGCGGCGAACAGCGCCGGGCCGCCCTCGCCAGCGCCCTCACCGTCGAACCGGACGTCCTGCTGCTCGACGAGCCGGTGAGCAACGTCGACGCCGCGAACCGCGCGACGGTGCTGGACCTGCTGGACGACCTCGCGGCCGAGGGCGTCACGCTCGTCGTCTCGACGCCGGACACCGAACTCGTTCCCCACGTCGCCGACCGGGTGCTGTTGCTCGATGCGACCGGTACGGTCACCGCGAGAGGGGCCGCCCGTGACGTACTGACCGACACCGACCTGCTCAGAGACTGTGACCTCCGCCCGCCACAGGTCGTCAGGCTGTTCGAGGGGCGGACGGCGGACGTGCCACTCACCGTCTCCGAGGCCGCCGGACGGCTCGACGCGGGGCGTCCGGACACCGTCGAGTGACGCCGCACCGGGGCGACCGGCCGCCGCGTCACTCAGACCCGTCGAGCAGGCGACCGTGGACGTCTATTTCACCGTTCCGAATCCGCGTGCTGCTGATTCGCGTCCCGTCTTCGGCGACGACGAACGGCGGCGTGTGGACTTCGAGCGGTCGGCGGCCCGCGTCCAGCCGCTGCCGATTGAGTTCGTGGGCGCGTCGCTGCGCCTTCGCTTCCGGCGAGGCGACGAGGGCATCCACGTCCGCCCGGGTCGCGGCCGGACCCTGCGTGTCGTCCAGCCGGAGCACTTCGTAAGTGGCGGTGTAGGCCTCGCTCAGTTCGCGCAGTTCGGTCTCGAGGGCGTCCCGTCGGTCGTCGTACGCACCCAACTGCTCGGCGTGTGTCGGGTCGCTTCGCGTCTCGGTCGCCAGGTCGGAACTCGTCAGCCCGACGATGACGTGGCCGTCGCCGGGGCCGTCGTGGCTCGCGGTCTGAAACGCCTTGTGCAGGAGCGCCCGGTGACCGTTGTGAATCGGTGTGAACGTCCCGCCGAGAATCGCTGTCCGGTCCGCGTCTGCCATACGCGACTGTCCCGCCAACAGTATATATAATTGCGGTCCGTGGCGGGGCGGCGCGTGCGCGGCGTCGACACTGGGCGTGGCCCGGTAACACTCGCGTCAGCAGTAACTCAAGTACCTCCGGAACGTACTCGGAGTAATGACTGCCGCCACCCCCACGCCGGGTATCCACCACGTCACGTGTATCGCGAGCGACCCCCAGCAGAACATGGACTTCTGGGTCGAGACGCTCGGGCTCAGGCTCGTCAAGCGCTCTATCAACCAGGACGACCCCAGCACGTACCACTTCTTCTTCGCCGACGCCGCGGGGAACCCCGGAACGAGCATGACCTTCTTCCCGTGGGAGAACCACTCCCAGGGGAAGGTCGGCTCCGGACAGGTCTCACGCACCGCGTTCCGGGTGCCCGAGGGGAGCCTCGACTACTGGGAGGGCCGTTTCGACGAGTACGGCGTCGACTACGACGACCGCGTCGAGCGGTTCGGCGAGACCGTCCTCCCGTTCCGGGACCCGGACGGGCTGCCGGTCGAACTGGTCGAAGTCGAGATTCCCGGGGACGACCCCACCGAACCGTGGACGGAGTTCGTCCCCGAGGACGCCGCTATCCGGGGGTTCCACTCCGTGACGCTGTGGCTCGCCGACCCCGAACCCACGGAGGACCTGCTCCGGACGATGGGGCTCGAAGAGGTCGGCACCGAGCAGGCACAGGGCGACACGCCCGGCGACCAGCGGACCCGCTTTGCCGCGCCAGGGTCCGTCGGGAAGTACGTCGACGTGTTGCCGACCATCGAGGGCGGGCGGCAGGGCCACGGCACGGTCCACCACGTCGCCTTCCAGACGCCGACAGACGAGGACCAGCAGTCGATGCGCGAGGCCGTCCGCGGGGCGGGGCTGCGCCCCACGTCGCAGATAGACCGCCACTGGTTCCGGTCGGTGTACTTCCGTGAGTTCGGCGGCGTCCTGTTCGAACTCGCCACGAGCGGCCCCGGCTACGACAGCGACGAACCGCTCGACGACCTCGGCGGTCGGCTGGTGCTCCCCGGGAAGTTCGAGGACCGCCGCGAGGAAATCGAAGCCGGCCTCACTGACGTGACGATTCCCCGAGCGGAGTCGGCCGAAGCCGACGACTAACGCCGTGAGACGGCCGGTATACGTCGCCTTCTACCTGTTAGCCTGTGAGTAAATATGAGGGCCCGGAGCGACCGGTGGGACATGGCCACCGAGGGGCAGGAGTACGTCATCGCGCCGTGGGGAGAGGGCGATTGTGAGACGACCGTCGTCACCGCCGAACTGCCGTCGCGGGACCTCACGGTCCAGCTGGAAGTCCCGACGGACGTGCTGGACCGTATGGCACAGCTCGGCGACGAACACGACATCCCGGTCACGGAGGCGCTCGCGGAGCGGCTCGAAATCAACCGGGCCTGGATGTCCCTCTGTGCTGCGAAGTCGGCCGACGACGTGGCGATGGTCCAGCAACACCTCACAAACGCCTGCGAGTACCTCTCGGGGGTCGAGACGCTCGACACGGCCGACCTCGAAGCCGACATCGACCACCTCTGGACCAGCGAACTCGGCAGCGCGTAACGGCCCTGCCCGGCCCTCTCAGTCGTCGCTCATCACGCCCTCGGCGACGGCCATGTCCTCGACCGTGGGGTCGTCCTCGGACGCCCGGAGGACGAACCGCTTGCGGACCAGGTCGGCCGCGTAGATGGCCGTCCCGAGGATGATGATCGTGTCACCGGGGAGCCGCGCCCAGAACAGCGTCTGGACGAGCGGCTGGTTGTAGAACGCGAGGCTCCGGGCCGCGGCGTAGCTCCCGGTGAAGGCGGCCTCCAGCTGGAGGAAGCCCACAGGCAGGACGGAGACGAACACCATCAGCGTCAGGCCGACGTTCCAGCACCAGAACGCGGCTCGGAGCCAGGAGCCGTCCCAGCGACCGGGCTCGATGGCCAACTGGAGCATGTAGGTGACCATCCCCAGCGCGAGGAAGCCGAAGGCCCCGAACATCGCGGCGTGGGCGTGGCCGACGGTGAGGTAGGTGCCGTGCTCGTAGTAGTTGATGAGCGGGAGGTTGATGAAGAACCCGAGCACGCCGGCCCCGACGAAGTTCCAGACGCCGCTGGCGATGATGAACATGAACGGGAGCTTGTAGGGGAACCCGCCGGTTTCGGACATCGCCCGGTACTGGCCCAGCGCCTCGTAGAGGATGAACACGAGCGGGAGCAGCTCCAGCGTCGAGAACACGCTCCCGATGGGGACCCACATGTCGGGCATGCCGACCCACCAGTAGTGGTGGGAGACGCCGACGACGCCCGTGCTCATCACCAGCAGGGCCTGGAGCATGACCGCCTTCTCGGCGCTGCGGCGGCTGAGCAGGTTCATCGACACCAGCGTCAGCCCGATGATGGCGACGATGAAGAACTCGAAGGCTCCTTCGACCCACATGTGGACGACCCACCAGCGCCAGAACTCCGTGACGGCGATGTTGGTCTCCGGGGTGAAGAAGAACCCGGCGGTAAACAGGAGCGCGATGGAGCCGCCGGCGTACAGTATCATGTGGGCGAGCCCGAACACCGGCTCACGGTCGAGCAGCGGCTTCAGGCCGCGAATCGAGAGGACGGCCCACAGGCCGAAGCCGACGAGCAGCCCGACTTGCCAGAGCTTCCCGACTTCGAGGTACTCCAGCCCTTCGTTGCCGACGAGCCACCAGAGGTCGCCGAAGTAACCGTGCGAGCCGAGCCAGATGCCCCCGAGGCCGCCGACGGTGACGACGACGATGGCCCCGAGCAGTCCGTCGATGTACGTCGACTGGCGCTTTGGCTCGTGGCCGGTCAGCAAGGGCGGGAGGAACAGGCCCGCGCCGAGCCAGGTCGCGGCTATCCAGAGGATGCCCAGGTCGATGTGCCAGGTCTTCGCCATGGCGAAGGGCAGTAGCTGGAGGATATGAACGCCGAAGATTTCCTCGATGCCGAAGAAGCCGGCCCGCTCGATGTAGAAGTGCGCGAGCAATCCGCCCAGTAACACCTGCGCGAGGAACAGCCCGGCGGCGACCGGGATGAACCGCAGGGCGGCCCGCTGGCTGGGGAAGATGCTCACGTCGCCCGGCTCGGGTACCGAGAGGTCCCCGGCGGACGGTTCCGGGAGGCTGACGGCGTTGTAGAGCCAGATGCCGCCACCGGCGGCGGCGACGAGGAGGACCATGGCGACGACGCTCCAGGTCATCGCCGCGCCCGTCGCGTCGTTGCCGGCGGCCGGCTCGTAGGGCCAGTCGTTCGTGTAGGAGTGGTCGCCGCCCGGGCGGTCGGTGTGGGAGAACCACGCCGTCCACATGGCGAAGTCGGCGAACTGCCGGGCGTCGGCCTCGGAGTCGATCATCCCCTCGGGGACGCCCCGCTCGTGGCTCCCCTCGTGGTACCGGTCGACGTACTCCTGGCGGACCTGCTGGTGGGCGTACAGCTCTGCGGCGGAGTACTCGATGTTTCCGCCGTCGTACTCCCCGCTGAGGTCCTGCTTGACGTCGTCGTCGACGGCGGCTTGCTGAGCCGTCGACAGCGAGTCGTACGTGGTCCCGTAGCGCTCTTCAGCGTAGTAGGTCCGCATGTGCTGGGTCTTCAGCGCCAGCGCGTCGGCGGTGTAGTCCGCGCCGTAGTACGCGCCGTTGCCGAGAATCGACCCGTGGTTCATCAGCCCGTTCTTCTGGAACGCCTTCTTGCCCTCACGGATGTCCTCCCCCGTGACGAGCGTCTCGCCGTCGGGTCCGACGACTTCCTCGGGGATAGGCGGCGCTTCCTGGTACGCAATCCACGCGCCGGCCCCCATGACGACGAGGTTGAAGACGAACGCGACAGCGATTACCTTCGCGATTGTCTTGCGTTTGAGCTCCATGTGGTTGGGACTCTATTACCCCAAAATAAGAAGGGGGCAAGACGTTCTCACCCGCTGGCGACGGGACGGAACATGTTCGCCCTGAACAGGACCGGTGGCGCCTCCACCGGACCTGGTGTGGTATCACAAGGTAGATTACTGCCTGTCCCTGCCACTGTGGCATGCGCCGCCGCCACCTCCTCCGGACGCTCGGGGCGTCAGCACTCGCCGGGAGCGCGGGCTGTACCGGGCAGTCGAACGACGCGACGCCGGCCTTCGTGGCGTCCAGCCCCGCGTTCAGTTCCGGGGACGAACTCCCCGCCCGGTTCACCTGCGACGGGGCCGGGGTCTCCCCGCCCTTTGTTATCGAGCGCGTCCCGAAGCCGACGGCGGCGCTGGCCGTCACTGCCGAGTACGACGGCGGCGTGTTCAGCCAGCCGGTGTTCTGGACGCTGTGGAACGTCCCGCCGGAGACAGAGCGGATTCCGGCCGGGCTTCCGCGCGAGCCGACCCTCGATACCCTCGGCGGCGCGCGACAGGGGACACAGCCCCCCAACGAGCCGGGGTACGAACCGCCGTGTCCGCCCGCCGGCCAGCCCTACGAGCACCGCTTTCAGGTGTTCGCGCTCGGCGAGGAACTGGCGCTCGACGGCGGGGCGGACCAGGAGCCGGCGACGGAGGCCATCGCCAACGCGCTCATCGCGAGCACCCGCATCACCGTCGACTACACTCACCCGGTTCCGACCGACGGTTAGGCGACGCCTGACGGACGCGGCCAGCGGCGGACCCGACGGACTGCTCGTTTCTGTGGTGTCGAGAGTATGCCGCGTAGACGGCCGGCTGTGGCCGGTGCAAGTCACCGGGCTGTCACTATTTGTGGTAATGTTTAACAATACCATTAAACCTATATACTGGTGTGATATACCATAGCATGTATGGCGTCCGCACCGAGCAGTGACGATATGTTCGACGAGTTCCTCTCCCAGCGTGGTCACGAAGTCGACCAGAGCGGTTGGGAAGAGAGCTATAACAAGAAGCAGTGCCCAGATTGCGGCGGCCTTCACGAGTCGACAGCGGCCCAGTGCTCGGTGTGCGGCTGGACACCGGTACGGTAAGGAACTCCGCTTTTCGGTTTCGTCGGAGCGAGACACACGACCGTCAGTGTCGACTGTGGCGCTTCTCGCTCACCATGTAACACGGGAGCGGATAGCTGGTCGGCCGGCGACTGGTCGCCGCCCCCTCTAGAACGCGTCCAGCGCCGCGTGGAGAAACAGTCCGACTGCGAGATGCTGGTGCGCCGACTCCGCGATACGTTCCTCCGCAGCGGCAGCGTCCGCGACGCCGTACTGTTTCGTCTGGACGAGTTCGTGTACTCGGAGCGTGCCGTCCGCTTCCAGTTCGTGTAGCCGGGGGTACACTGTCCCCGGACTCAGTTCGGCACCGAACTGTGACTCCAGTTCGTCCATCAGTCCGGTGCCGTGGGTGCCACCATCGGCGACTGCAATCGTCGCCAGTAGAATCTCCTCCAGGCTCTGTGTGACTAAGCCGTCCTCGACCGCGAGGTCGCCGCCGTCGAGGTCGTCGATGACCGAATCCAACACCGACTCCGGGATGGCGTCACGACTGGGTGGGTCGTGCGATTCCGGGCGCTCCGTGCCGTCGAACGGGGTCACTCGCTCGTCGGCCGTCTGGCCCTGTGGTCTACCCGTCGTCACGCGACGGAGGTCGTCTCCGGACATGGTCTCACCTGAACGCGCTCCGCGGTGACGGGTACAGGGGCAGTCATGATATAAACAGGGCAGTGTTTTCTGAGCGTGAAACCACCTCAGCGCTCGAAAACGCTTATATAACGCGACACGAATCTTCGTGTAGTGGCTGAGGAACAGAGCATCGAGGAGATTCTCGACACTATCGGCGACCAGCACGCACGCCGCGTGCTCGCCGCCATCAGTCGGGAACCGCAGTCGGCGAAGGAACTGGCCGAGGAGTGTGACCTCTCGTTGCCGACGGTGTATCGGCGCATCGAACTGCTCGACGAGTACGACCTCGTCACGGACCGGACGCTCGTCGCCGAGGACGGCAACCACTACAAGGTGTACGAGTCGAACTTCGAGTCGACGGTCATCTCGCTCGAAGACGAGGAGTACAAGGTCCGCATCTACCGGGAGGAGAATCTCCCGGACCGGTTCAGTCAGCTCTGGGACGAGCTGAACCCCGAATGAGTCCCGCCGTACCTGGAGGCCCGACCGCATGACGACCGGCGTCGCTATCGCCCGTGGCGTGCTCATCCTGATGCGGATGGTGGTGTTCGGGCTGACGCTCGGCATCACGCTGATTAGCTTCCAGGCCTACCGGAAACGCCCGTCGGAACGGCTCCAGTACGCGTTCATCGGCTTCGCGTTCATCAGCATGGGCGTCGCCATCTCCAGCGTCATCACGCAACTGAGCGCCGGTGAGACGGGGGCCCTCGCCCGCGTGTTCTTCCAGATGGCGGAGACGATACCGTTCATCATCGGGTTCGCGATGCTGTACGTCTCGCTGTACCGCTGAGTCCCCGGTCCGACGCGTATCGGTCGTCGTCCCGCTAAAGCACGTCGTTTATTTGGCCCCGGGCCCACTACATGTTCAATGACTGATTCGACCACCGAGGTTGTCCGCCTGTTCGGTGGGCCCGGTAGCGGGAAGACGACGGCGCTGCTCGACCGCGTGGACGAACTGCTGGAAGACGACGACGTGGACTTCCGCGACGTGCTGGTCGTCTCGTACACGCGTGCGGCGGCCGCCGAGATACGCGAGCGCCTCGCCGAGCGCCTCGGCCTGTCCCCGCGGGCGCTCCGGGGCAACGTCTGTACGATGCACGCGAAGGCCTACGAACTGCTGAACCTCTCGCGTGGCGACGTCGTCGGCGAGGACGACAAGGAGGCCTTCTGCGAGGAGTTCGGCATCGACTACGAGGACGAGTACGAGGGCTCGCGCCGCCGCTCGGCCCGCTCGACCACTCTCGGGAACAAGATTATCGCGACCAGTCAGTGGCTCCAGCGGACCCGCCGGGACGTGGCCGACTGGTACGACGTCCCCTTCAAGTGGGACGACGAGGAGGTCCGGCTCCCGCCGGAAATCGACGACAACGCCCAGACCGGCAACAAGTACACCCCGACCTGGCCGACCGACGACGACCGCGTCGACGTGCCGAGCGTCATCCGTGGCTGGCGCACCTACAAGGGCGAGAACGACCTGACCGGCTTCGCCGACATGCTCGAACGGGTCGCCCAGCGCTCGCTGCTGCCCAACGTCGACTACCTCATCATCGACGAGTTCCAGGACATCACGACCCTGCAGTACGACGTCTACCAGGAGTGGAAGCCCCACATGGAGCGGGTGCTCATCGCCGGCGACGACGACCAGGTCGTCTACGCCTGGCAGGGCGCGGACCCCGACCTCCTGCTGGAAGAAGACGTGACCCAGGACGAGGTGTTGCCCAACTCCTACCGGCTCCCCTCGCGCATCCTGAACGTCGTCAACCGCGAGGTCCGCCACATCGAGAAGCGCCAGGAGAAGGACCTCAACCCCCGCAAGGAGGGCGGCCGCGTCGAGGCGGTCCAGAACCCCTCGATGTTCGACCTCTCGCGCAACGTCACCCGGACCATCGAGCAGTCCGACGAGACGGTGATGGTCCTGTTCCGGGCGCGCTACCAGATGTTCCAGTTCATCGACGAGTTCATCGACAACGGGATTCCCTTCTCCTGTCTCACCGACCAGCGGATGTGGACCGACCGGCTCACCCAGTACGTCAACGGGCTCGAAGCCGTCGAGGCCGACGAGCCGCTCACGGTGCTCGAGGCCCGCCGGCTGGCCGACATGCTCGTCGACTCCGCGTTCGGGACCGGCGAGCGCGACGACCTCTTCGACGCGCTCGAAGAGATAGACGAGGCCCACGAGGACCAGGACATCGCCGACATCGAAATCGAACCCGACGTGGTCCGGGAACACGTCCCCTTCCTCCCCGACGCCGCCTCCGCGGGCGACATGCTCCGGAAGGTGACCAACTTCCAGGAGCGGACCGTCGACGCCTACTTCACCGGCGACTACACCGGGATGGACGCCGACCGCGTCCGCGTCGGCACCATCCACTCCGCGAAGGGCCGCGAGGCCGACCACGTGTTCGTCGCCACGGACCTCACGGAGAAGGTGGTCGAGCAGATGGCCGCGACGGTCGACCAGCAGGGCATCGAAGTGCCCGGCGTCGACGAGTTCACCAAACACACGAGTCCCGTGCCGACGCTGACCGACAACGAACGCCGCGTGTTCTACGTCGGGATGTCACGCGCCCGGGAGCGACTCGTTCTGCTGGAGAACCTCGTCGACGGCGCGCCGACCCTGCCCATCGACGTGTTGCTGGAAAACGAGCCCAGCGACCGCTCCATCGACGAACTGCTCGACGAGGCCGGCGAGACCATCGCCGCCGACTGAGCCGGTCACCGCCTTCCCGTCGCCGCGGCGTTCGTCGCCGAGGTGCCGGTACCGCCAGCCGCGGAACCACTCGGTGTCGAAGTGTTCCAGCAGGTCCGCGGGGTCGGCGTCGAACAGCGACCCCCGTCTCTCGGCGTACGTAGTGTTCGTTGACATGACACCAAATATTCTGCTGGCGCGTGGCGACTGTCAGAGAGCATTAGTGACCGGCTACCGTAGTGCCGGTATGGTCGACCGCCCGCTCAAACAACGGTTCGTCCTCGACACGTCGCTGTTTCTCACCCCCGAAATCAGGAGCGGCGACGAGGACCTGGAGGCGGCCTGCCTGGAACTGCTCGTTCTCATCTCGGAGGCGAAACTGGTCCACAACATCTCCTGTTACATGCCGCCGTCGATACAGGCGGAACTGACGACGATGCTCGAAGACCGAGCCATCAGTGACGAGGTGCTGACGAAACTGGACACGTGGGTCATCACGAAGTCCCCGGCCCACCACGAGGTACGGATTCCGGCGGACCTCGTCTACGAGTTCATCGACGAGATGTCGGAGCGGGTAGACCGCGGCCTTCGCGTCTCCGAGAAGGCCGTGCGGAAAGCCGAGGAATCGCGGGCCGAAACGGTCGAGGAACACGACCACATGACGGAGGTGGACAAGGTCATCTCGGACCTGCGCGACGAGTACCGGGACACGCTCCGGCAGGGCGTGCTCGACTCCCGCGAGGACTTCGACCTCCTGATACTCGCACAGGAACTGGACGCCGGCGTCGTCACGGAGGACCAGGGCATCATCAACTGGGCCGAGGACTTCGGACTGCGGTATCTCAAGGGGCGGAACTTCCCGTCGCTTCTCAGGGAGTACCTCGCGGCCGACGACCCGGACCGCTGGCGCGACGAGACTTAGTCGTCGTCACGGTCTGGCGATTGTCCGCCGGGGAGCGCGTTGCGCGCCCGCCCGGCGATTGCGCCGGGGATGTCCGTCGGGGAGGGAGCGACCCACTCGATGACCAGTAAGGCGACGGCTAACCCGAGAAAGACCGCGCCGACCGCCGTCTGGCCGCGGGCGACGTTGTCGACGCCGAGGAGGGTGACCCGCGCGGCGAGTACGACCGCGACCATCAGCTCGATTGTCCCGATGAGTCCCCGTGCCATCGGTCGCTGTAGACGGTGCCCGAACAAAAGCGTCGCGGCCCCGCGGTGGTCGCTGTCGGGGAACGTTCAAGTCGCCGCCGGCTGAACGTCGTCGGTATGCACGTCGGTATCGTCTCGGACACGCACGACAACACGTCGCTGGTCGAGGCCGCAGTCGAGACGTTCGCGGACGCGGGCTGTGAGACGGTCGTCCACTGCGGCGACTTCGTGGCCCCGTTCTCGGTGACGCCGTTCGACCGCGACTGGTCGTTCTACGCCGTCCGCGGCAACAACGACGGCGAGTGGGCGGTCCAATCGACGGTCGAGGACTTTGGCACGTACTTCGGCGAGATGGGCGAGCTGACCGTCGACGGACACGACATCGCGGTGTATCACGGCACCAGCGGCGAACTCGTCGACGCGCTGGTCGAGTGTGGCAGCTACGACTACGTGCTCCACGGGCACACCCACGAACGCGGCCACGAGGAGCGCGGGGGGACGGAGCGAATCAATCCCGGTGGTATCTCGATTCCGCCGGCACCGGGGCCGTTCTCCGTCGCGACGCTCTCGACGGACACCGGCGAAATCGAGTTCCACGAACTGGAGTGAGAATCAGTCGTCGGCGTGACTGTCGACGCGCTGTGGGCTGCCGTCGTGTTCGACGAGTCCGCGGCCGACGCCGAGAGCTTCGTCGGTGCGGCGGATGCTCTTCTCGGCGCTCGCGGTCCGCCCGGAGAGCGCGCGGACGGCGTCGATGTTCTCGGGCACCACGTCGGCTTCCTGGTGGATGGCCTGGAACAGGTAGAGGTCCCGGCCCTCGACCGTGATGGACTCGGCCCAGATGCAGTTCTCCCACACGTCGCCGCGCGGGCGGCCGGCGTCGCGGGTGTACTCCTTGAGCTTCCCCGCGCCGTCGATGCCGAGCGTCTCAGGGATGAGAAACAGGCGCGACTCGTCGGCGAGCAGGGACGTGACTTCCTCCGTCGTGGGCTCGCTCTCCAGCGTGACGTTGACGCTGTGGGTGTGCATCTGCGTCGTCGGGACCTTCATCCCCATCGTGTCGATGTCGAGGTCGGGGAAAATCGTCTGGACGTCGGGACCGTGGTGGGAGGGGATTTCGACGGGGTCCGGCAGCGTGTCGTTGATGGGGCCGCGACCGGTCTGGCCCGGGTCGGCACCGCGCCGGACCAGCGTCACGCGCGATTTCTCGACGCCGTAGGATTCCTTCAGCGGCGAGAGCAGTCGTGAGAGGCCGGTCGTGTTACATGAGACGACGCGAGCGGTGTCCGCGCCGACCGCCTGTTCGTAGTTGGCGCGAGCGTTGAAGCTCACGTCCGCCACGTCGGGGTCCTCCCCACCCTGGAAGATGGCTGGCGTGTCGTGTTCGGCGTACAGCGGCGCGTTGGCCGCGCCGATGCCGCCCGGTGTGGTGTCGACGACCACGTCGCTCGTCTCGATGAGGTCGTGGACTGTGCCGGCCGTCGCGAGGTCAGCGTCGTCGAACGGTTCGCGCCCGTCCGCGGCGTAAAGGTCGTAGCCGCGGTCGTCCGCGATAGTTGCCTCGAAGTTCGGCGAGCGCTTCGCTACGCCCGCAACTGTCATATCTGGCTGGACACGCACCGCGTCAGCGACGCGTTTCCCGATGGTGCCGAAGCCGTTGATGCCCACGTGGAGCATGGATGTCCATATCTCCGGGGAGAGTATATTCTTTGTGATTAAAATTTGGAGAAATTAACTCAGATAGTTGTACCTCTGCTGTTTGTGAACTTTTAACATAAAACGTCCGAAATCGCTGAGATATCGCGCGGTTTGGCGGCGGGCTATCAAGAGTTATTCGGTCGGAGAGCACAGCAACGGTATGGACAACTCGTCGCTTCGCGCCCCCGCAGAGACCGCCGTCAAACAGTGTCTGAACCTCCAGCCCGACGAATCCTGCGCGGTAATCACCGACGACCTGCGGAAAGCCATCGGGGAGGCGCTGTACCGCGTCGCCGCCGAGGTTACCGACGACGCGGTCTTCGTTCGCTACCCGCCGGGTGAGCAACACGGCGTGGAGCCGCCCGCGCCGGTCGCCGGCGCGATGGCGACCGCCGACGTGGTGCTCGCGCCGACGACCAAGAGCCTGAGCCACACCCAGGCCCGGACCGACGCCAACGACGCCGGCGCTCGGGTCGCAACGCTGCCCGGCATCAGCGAGGGCGTGTTCCTGATGGGGTTAGACGCCGACTACCACCGCATCGAACAGCACTGCGAGGACGTGCTGGCCCAGATCGAAGCCGCCGCGGAAATCCGGGTCACCTCGCCACAGGGCACCGACATCACCTTCGGCGTCGGCGACCGCGAGTGGCACATGGACACCGGTATCGTCCACGAACCCGGCGAGATGTCGAACCTCCCCGCCGGCGAGGTGTTCCTCGCCCCGGAGACGGCCGACGGCACGTTCGTCGTCGACGGGACGATGCGTCCCCACGGCAAACTCGACGGCAAACGGCTCACGTTCGACGTCGAGGACGGCTACGTCACGGACATCGACGACCCCGACATCCGCACCGAGGTCGAGGAGGCCGCCGAGGAGGTCGGGCGCGACGCCTACAACCTCGCCGAACTCGGCATCGGCACGAACGTCGCCGTGACCGAACTCGTCGGCTCCGTCCTGCTGGACGAGAAGGCCGGCGGGACGGTCCACATCGCCATCGGCGACGACCACGCGATGGGCGGGGACGTCCACGCGCCGATTCACCTGGACGGGATTCTGACGGAACCGACCGTGTACGCGGATGGGGAGGTCGTGGACCTCCCACGAGCGAACGGCGACTGACGGGAGCCGTGAGCTGGCGAGGAAGTGAAACTTCCCCGGGTAGAGTGAGCGGTCAGGCCGCGACGGTCGCGCGGACGACGACCGCCTCGCTATGCGTGTACGCGCTCTCCGTTCGCGGCGTAGACGACGATGAGCACCGCCCAGACGAGCGACCCGGCGAGGACGAGGTCGAACGGCACCGCGTAGCCGAGGTTCCACGCGAGGACGAGCCCGTGTACTGTGGCCATGAACGCCATCGTTGCGACGGTGATAGTGGTCCCCACCTGTGGGACATCGGGCGGGTCGTAGCGGAACGCTCCCTTCAGCACCACGAGCGTTGCGACCATCAGCGCCGGCAGCAGCGCGACGATGCAGGCGCTCGCTATCTCGGCGCGGTTCTTCCGGGGACCCCGGCAGTTGTTCCGTCGGTTCAATAAGTTCTGTGTGGCCGTGCGGGTGAGAACCACGAGCAGCGGCGTGGCGACGACCATTTACGGGAGCGCGGTCAACTCCGGTGTATGACAGACGCTACACCGGGCGACCGCATCGCCCTCCCGTGTCCGGCCTGTTCGCCGGACCTGGAAACGGTTCACGAGGTGCTGAAGCCGGGCGGCCACGTGACGGTCCGCTGTACGGACTGTGACCACGTCCACAAGGAGCAACTGCCCGACGAGGAGACGCTGGAGCGAAGCGTCGTCGTCTCCCAGGACGGGGACTCCTTCACCGCGGAGGTCGACGTCCCGGCCGGCGAGGAGCTGTCCGTCGGCGAGGAGTTCCTGCTGGAGACGGAGGAAGCCGTCGTGACCGCGCGCATCACCAGCCTGGAGACCGCGGACGGCCGCGAGGACGAGGCGGTCGCCGACGACGTCCAGACCATCTGGTCGCGCGCGGTCGGGAACGTCGCGGTCAACGTGACGATGCACCCGAAAGACGGGACCCACGACGAGACGGAGAGCTTCAAGCTCCACGTCCCCGGCGACTACGAGTTCGTCGTCGGCGAGACCGAGGAGTTCGGCGAGGAGGAGTTCACTGTCGAGGGGATTCACGTCCGCGACGACGCCCACGGCTACGACCACCAGAACATGGACCACGACGGCGACATGGGTATCGCCAAGGACATCAACCGGCTGTACGTCAGGGACGAGTCGACCACGGCGTGGTCAGCGTGGTAGGATGGTCGACTGGGATCGACAGCGGTCGCGGCTGGCCGACCGCTTGCGCTCGCGCGTCTCCGACGAGGCCGTCCTCGCGGCGATAAGGTCCGTTCCGCGCCACCTGTTCGTCCCGGACGAGGAGCGACACAGCGCCTATGCCGACCGCCCCCTCCCCATCGGGTCGGGCCAGACGATTTCTGCGCCGCACATGGTCGCACTCATGGCCGAGTTGCTCGACCTGTCCCCGGGCGACCGGGTGCTCGAAATCGGGACCGGCTGTGGCTACCACGCCGCGGTGACCGCCGAACTGGTCGGTCCCGAGAACGTCTACAGCGTGGAGTACCACGCGCCGCTGGCCGACGCGGCCCGCGAGACGCTGGCGGCGACCGGCTACGGCGAGGTTTCGGTGCGAGTCGGCGACGGCAAGCACGGGTGGTCCGAGTACGCGCCCTACGACCGTACGTACCTGGCCTGCGCCGCCCCGGAGTTCCCCGGCCCGCTCGTCGACCAGACCCGCGACGGCGGCGTCCTCCTGGCTCCGCTGGGCGACGGCCGACAGCGCCTTGTCCGGGCGACAAAGCGGGCCGACGGCACGCTCGACAGGGCCGACCACGGCGGCGTCCGGTTCGTCCCGCTGCAGTAGGTTTTCGAGGGACGTGGCCGGTGTCGCGCCATTGATATAGTTCCGGCCGAAAATACTGGTATGGACCCGGCGGTACTGCGGGACGACATGGTCGACAGCCTGCAACACGACAGCAAGGGTGTCGTCCGGAGCGCGTGGCTGTCGACAGCGATGCGTGCCGTCCCCCGCGAGGCCTTTGTCGGCGAGCAACAGGCCTACTCCGACCGTCCGTTCGAACGCCTCGGCACGCGCGTGCTCTCGCCCAGCACCGCCGGCCGAGTGCTGGAGGCCCTGTCGCCCGAGGAAGACGACGACGTACTCGTGGTCGGTGCCGGCGTCGGCTACACGGCCGCAGTGCTGGCGGAACACGTCGGCGCGGCCAACGTACAGGCGATAGACATCACGCGGCGGCTCGTCGTCGAAGCGCGCCAGAACCTGGCGAAAGCGGGCTACGACGCCGTCCTCGTGGACCGTCGCGACGGGGACGACGGGCTGCCCGAGTACGCGCCCTACGACCGCATTCTGCTGGAAGCCGCCGCAATCGACCCGCCCAGGGCACTCCTCCAGCAACTGACCGACGACGGGCGGCTGGTGATGCCGCTGGGCACCGGCGAGCAGTCGCTGGCCGTCGTCGACGCCGACGGGTCGGTCGAACGACACGGCACCGTCGCCTTCCAGCCGATGCTCGTCGAGGGCGAGCAGGCAGACACCGTCGAGCGAAACCGGACTCACCGCGAGGACCGCGAGCACGCCCGGCGGGCAGCCCAGTCCCGCGCCGGCTGGGAGCAGGAGTGGATAGACTGGGACGGCTAGGGCGACCTGACGACGAGCAGATCGGTGTTCGAGCGCGCGTCCTCGTAGCTACTGCCCGCCGGCGGTTTCACCTCGAACGTGACCGTGCCGTCCTGTTGGTTCGGCCCGAGCGACGGCGACAGCGAGAGGGTCGCGTTCCCCGCGCCGTCTGTCTCCCCCGTCGTGACCGACGAGAGCGTCGCCGTGCCGCTCTTTGCGACCACCGTCGCGCCGGACACGGGCGCGCCCTTCGAGTCGACGACGGTGACGACCACGTCCTGTGTCCCCGGGTCGGTAACTTCCGGATGCGGTTCGACGTCGACTTCGGTCACTTGGAGCGTCTCGATTCCGGAGATGGTGCTCATCATCACGGAGAGGCAGGCCACGCCGACCACCAGCGCGATGACGAGGCGAATCGGCAGCCCTTCGATGGCACGTTCGTCGCGCCACAGCGAGTCTGACATGGGACGGTGTGGTTCCGGATTCGCACTTGAACCCTCGGACGAACGTTCAAGTACCGGAACGGACCAACCGCCGGCATGGTCGTCATCGGACGCGACGGTGTGACGGGGGCGACGGCGCGGCTGGGCCACTATCGGGCCCGTGACGGGAGCCGCGGTGCTGCGGTCGACCTCGACGTCGACCGGCCACACGTCGGCCTCGTCGTCGGCAAGCGCGGGTCGGGGAAGACGTACACGCTCGGGGTCCTCGCCGAGGGGTTGCTGGCCGCCGAGGGGGTCGCGCCCGTCGTCGTCGACCCGATGGGTGCGTTCGCGCCGCTGGACGCCGCGGACGCGTCGGCGACAGTGGTCGACCCCGGTGTCCGTGCGGACGCGCTCGGCCCGCGCCAGTGGTGCACGGTGCTGGGGCTCGACCCGGAACAGGGTGCCGGCGCGCTCGTGTGGCGCGCGGCCAGCGAGCGCGAGACGCTCGACGGGATGCGTGCGTGGGTGACCGACGCGGAGACGACAGCGAGCGCGGGCCGAGCGGCGGCGAACCACCTCGCGCTGGCCGCGTCCTGGGACGTGTTCGACTCGGCGGGCATCGAGACGGAGGCACTGTGTAGCGACGAATTGACGGTGCTCGACCTGTCCGACCTCGGTTCGCGGCCGGCGGGCGCAGTCCTGGCCGCCGTCGCCACCGCGCTGTACGACGCTCGCCTGGCCGAACGGACGAGCCGCCTGCCCTGGCTGCTGGTCGACGAGGCTCACGCGTTTACTGACGGGGTCGCCCGGCGGCCGCTCCGTCGGCTCGTCACGCGGGGCCGCCAGCCCGGCGTCAGTTGCGTGCTGGCGACACAGCGACCCAGCGCCGTGCCGGCGACGACCGTCTCCCAGGCCGACCTGCTCGTGGCTCACCGGCTGACGAGCGCGGCCGACATCGACGCGTTGCAGGCGGTCCAGCCCACGTACCTCGACGGCGACTTCGCGGCCCGACTGCCCGAGGCGACGGGTGACGCGCTCGTCGTCGACGACAGCACCGAGTCCGTCCACCGCGTGACGGTCCGCGAGCGGCGGACGCCCCACGGCGGCGAGACGCCGCGGGCAAGCGCCCTCGACGGTGTCGAGGCCCGAACCGACGGCGGGTTCTGAACTCGCGCTCGCACGACCGATGCGACGGGACTCACACTACCTGGGTGAGCCCATAGGCCAGTCCGATTGCGGCCAGCGCACAGACGAGGGTGCCGACGGCGTTGAGCACGGCCAGCGCCACGTACCCGTCCTCCCACAGCCGGACCGTCCCGACGGAAAAGGAGGAGAACGTCGTGAACGACCCGCACGCGCCAACGCCGACCAGCAGCGCCGCGTCGCCGGCCACGCCGGCGAAGGTCAGCAATCCGAGGACGAAGCTCCCGACGACGTTCACGGTGAACGTCCCGAGCGGGAACGTCTCCCGCTGGACGGCTCCCGCCAGGTAGTGGCGACAGACCGCGCCGATAGCGCCGCCGGTTCCGACCAGGTGCGCCGGCTCGATAGCCACCATCAGCGCTCACCCCTGGCGGATAGACGGACGGCTAGGCGGCCGACGAGGACGCCCGCAAACCCCAGGGCGTAACTTCCGATGACGTTTGCGACGGCCCACTCGGGCGTCAGCACGGTTTCCACCGCGAACGTGCTGTAGGTGGTAAACGAGGAGATGAAGCCCGTCGACGCGGCCAGTTTCGTCTCGCTGGCCAACGCACCGACCTGCAGTCCCTCGTACACCAGGACGCCGAGCGCGAAACTGCCGAGGGCGTTGACCAACAACGTCCCCTGTAACCCCGGCAGAAAGAGGCCGACGAAGTACCGAAGGTTCGAGCCGGCGAACCCGCCGAGACCCACGAGAACGATGGTTTCGACCGTCACGAGCGGGTGGGTCTCTGCCATCCTCACGCCCCGAGTATCTCCGCCAACCGCGCTTCGCCGAGCGTGTCGACGAGCTGTGCGAGCTCGATGACCCTGTCCTCGCCGAGCGTGTCGACGAGTTCGCGTATCTCCGCCGGGTCGAACGTCCGCGCGACGTACCCGAGGTTCTCCACCATTCGCGTCGTCCGGTCCAGCGTCTCCTCGTCGGGCCGCAGCGTCAGCGGTCGATTGGTGAACTTGCCGTCCTCGTTGAAGTAACAGAACCGCAACTCGGCGGTGTCGCTGTCGTCCGGGTCGACGACCTGCAGAACGCCGTACCCACTGTCCCACTCGTCGAGTTCGACCTCCAGCAACGTTTCGTAGCGGGTCACACGTCCCGGTTCCGGACACGGCGACTTATAGATTGGCATCTGAGATACTACACAAGCGATATCCATTAGGAAACACAACAAAATAGACTTTGCTGGCCGCTTCACGCACCGTCAGTCGCAGTGCAGGAATAATATTGGTACAGGTGTTATTCGGGGTCGACCGTCGCTCCGTGCCGGTAACGCGGCCGCTGCGTCCAGTGTGTCGACTGCCCCGCACAGACGTTCACTTTTGGGAATGAAATTATTTTTATATCCTCTCCGACAACAGCAGGCCAATGCCAGAATCAAAGCAAGACTCTAGTGTCGCCCATTTCGATGTGACCAACATCGGCGGGATAGACGAGACGACGGTCGATATTCCGCCGGGTGTGACGGTTCTGACGGGCAAGAACGCGACCAACCGGACGTCGTTTCTGCAGTCTATCATGGCGGCGATGGGGAGCACGCAGGCGACGCTGAAAGGCGACGCCGACGAGGGCAGCGTCACCCTCAGCTACGGGAACGAGATGTACGAACGGACGCTCACGCGGGCGGGCGACGCCGTCCAGTTCGACGGGGCGGGCTACCTCGACGACCCCGAAGTCGCAGACCTGTTCGCGTTCCTGCTCGAAACCAACGAGGCCCGTCGCTCCGTCGCACGGGGCGACGACCTCCGCGAGATAATCATGCGGCCGGTCGACATCGACGCCATCCGGTCGGAGGTCGAACGGCTGGAAGCGGAGAAAGGCGACATCAACGACGAACTCGCCACCATCGAGTCCCGCCAGCGCGACCTCCCGGACCTCGAACAGCGCCGGACCGAACTCCGCGAGCAGATAGCGGACAAGCGCGAGGAACTGGCCGAGCGCGAGGAGGAAATCGACAACAGCAGCCGGGATATCGAGGAGAGCCGGCAGGAACAGGACGTGCTCGAAGAGAAGCTCGAAGAGCTCCGGTCGACGCGGTCGGACCTCGAATCCGTCCGCCGGGACATCGAGGCCCAGGAGGAGAGCATCGCCTCGCTGAAACGCGAACGGTCCGACCTCGACGACGAACTGGACGAGCTCCCGGAGACACCGATGGGCGACCACCAGCACCTCGAAGACGAAATCGCGGGCCTGCGCGACCAGCGACAGCGACTGAACAGCGAGATATCCGACCTCCAGAGCCTCATCCAGTACAACGAGGAGCGCCTCGAAGAGGAGGACTACGACGTCATCCAGTCGCTGGACGACGCGCCCGGCGGCTCCGACGGGGACGTGACGGAGCAACTCCTCGAAAGCGAGGACGAGGAGTCGGTCGTCTGCTGGACGTGTGGCTCGACGGTCGACCGCGAGCAGATAGAGGACACCGTCGACCGCCTGCAGGACCTCCGCCGGCAGAAGGTCGAGGACCTCAACGATATCAAGTCGGAACTGGACGACCTCAAGGCCGACCAGCGCGAGGCCGAGAAGAAACAGCGCCGCCGCGAGAACGTCGAGCGGAAGATACAGGAGACGGAGACGGAGATAGACCGCCGCGAAGAGCAGATTGCCTCGCTGAAAGACCGGCGCGAGGAGCTGACCAGCGACGTCGAATCGCTGGAAGACGAGGTCGACAACCTCGAGTCCGAGGACTTCGACGAAATCCTCTCGCTCCACCGTGAGGCCAACCAGCTCGAGTTCGAAATCGACAGCCTGGAGTCCGACCTCGACGACGTCTCGGCCGAAATCGAGGAAATCGAGGCGATGGTCCAGCGGGCCGACGACCTCCGCGAGGAACGCGACGCGCTGGTGGACGAACTCACCGACAAGCGGACGAAAATCGACCAGATAGAGGCCAACGCCGTCGACCAGTTCAACGACCACATGGACGCCATCCTCGGCATCCTGGAGTACGAGAACCTCGAACGCATCTGGATAGAACGCGTCGAGCAGACCGTCCGCGAGGGCCGTCAGAAGGTCGACCGCACGGTGTTCGAACTCCACATCGTCCGGACAACCGAGAACGGCGCGGCCTACGAAGACACCATCGAGCACCTGAGCGAGAGCGAGCGCGAGGTGACGGGCCTCATCTTCGCCCTGGCGGGCTATCTGGTCCACGACCTCCACGAATCGGTCCCGTTCATGCTGCTCGACTCCCTGGAGGCCATCGACTCGGCGCGCATCGCCGAACTCGTCGAGTACTTCGCCGACTACGCCGAGCACCTGGTCGTCGCCCTCCTGCCGGAGGACGCCCAAGCGCTGGACGACGACTTCAACCGCATCACTTCGATCTAACCCCAGTAGCCTTTTAATTCCGGTTACCGTACGTGGGGACAACAGATGGCGAATACGACAGACGGGCGGCCGTCGAGCAAAGTCGCTCGACTCATCGACGAGTACGAACTCGATGGGCTCGGTGCGGAGATGGAGGCTCGCTGGACCGGCGACGGCGAAGAGCGCATGAGCCTCCGTGACCTCGCGGAGTTTTTCAACAAGCGACTCCTCGAGCGCGCGCTGGTCGATGCGGGGCTGAGCGCGCTCGAAAGCGACGTGGAATCGACCTACGAGAACCTCACCGGCGACGACATCAGCACGGGTGTCCGGACCGACACCGTCAACCGACTCGAACGCAACGGCGTCGACGTCGACGCCCTCGAAACCGACTTCGTCACCTATCAGGCCATCCGGTCGTACCTGAAGGAGTGGCGCGGCGCGGAGTATCAGGGGCTGTCCGACGACGAGAAAATCGAGAAGGACCTCGAGAGCATCCAACGACTGCTGACCCGGACGCTGTCGGTCACCGACCAGCGCATCGAGAAACTCCGGGATACGGGCCGAGTCGACATCGAGGACTTCGAGGTGTTTCTGGACGCACAGGTGCTGTGCCAGTCGTGCGGGAGCCAGTACGCCGTCGCGGAGTTCTTCGAGCAGGGCGGCTGTGAGTGCCAGCAGGACTGAGCACTGGGCGGCCGCTTGGAGATGCGGCTGAGGCTGAGTAATAAGCGATTTTTGTTGTGAAACGCAACGAAAACGGCTTATTTCGGGGTCAGATGTGCACGAACGGAACCGGTGTGTCGGTCCGGGACCCGACCGGTACTGCTGGCGTCCGAGTCACGCAGGGCTGAAGCGTGCGGCGCTCGTGGACAGCGGTATGAACCCGGCCGAACTGCGGGCCTCGATTCCGGCGCTCGAACGGTGTACGTACTTCAACACGGGCGCGAGCGGGCCGACGCCCCGCCCCGTCGTCGACGCCGCCACGTCGTTTCTCGAACGGCACGCCTTCGATGCGCCTGCCGGCGACGGCCCCTACGCGGTCGCGTGGGACGCCATCGCGGCGGCCCGCGAGGTCGTCGCCGGCCACATCGGGACCGAGGCCGCCAACGTCGCGTTCACTCGCAGCACCGCCGACGGGGTCAACATGGTCGCCGGGGCTATCGACTGGCAGCCCGGCGACGTGGTGGTCCGGACCGACCTCGAACACCCGGCCTGTACGCTCCCCTGGGACCGGCTTGCCGACACCCACGACATCGAGGTCCGTGTGCTGGAAACCGACGGCGGGCGGCTCGACATGGCAGACGTGAAAGACGCCGTGGCCGATGCCAGGCTCGTGGCACTGAGTTCGCTCACCTGGACACACGGGACCAGACTCCCGGTCGCGGACGTGGTCGACGCGGCCCACGACGCCGGCGCGCAGGTGCTCGTCGACGCCGTCCAGTCTGTCGGCCAACACCCCGTCGACGTGACCGAGTGGGGCGCGGACTTCGTGGTCGCGGCGGGCCACAAGTGGCTGCTGGGCGTCTGGGGCGGTGGGTTCCTCTACGTCGACCCCGACGCGTATGGCCGATTGCGCCAGACCCGCATCGGCTACCGTAGCGTCGAGAGTCCCGATGCGGAGGCGTACGAGTACTACGAGGGCGCGCGCCGCTTCGAGGTCGGCACCACCTCGCCGGTCCCCTACGTCGCGCTCGCAAACGCCGTCGAGACAATCGAGGCCGTCGGCCTCGATACGGTTCAGTCCCGCGTCGAACGACTGACCGACCGCCTCAAGGACGGCCTCGGCGACCGCTTATTGAGTCCCCGCGCATACGAGTCCGGCCTCGTGACGTTCGCCGCGGACGACCCCGAGGCGACCGTCGAGCGCCTCGCGGCGGACGGCATCGTCGTCAGGTCCCTCCCCCACCCTGAAGCGGTTCGGGCGTCCGTCCACGCGTTCAACACCGCCGACGACGTCGACCGTCTGCTCGACGCGCTGTAGTCCCGGCAACGCAGTCGGGCCTCGCCACGCCCGGACTTTCTTGCTCCGGCCGGCCCTCGGCTCCCGTATGGAGACACGCCCTGTCGTGACGTGCTTCCTGCGCAGCGAGGGCGAGGTGCTGCTGTTGCGCCGGAGCGACGCGGTCGGCTCCTACCGGGGCCAGTGGGGCGGGGTCGCGGGCCACGTCGCCGATGACGCCGGGCGGGACCCGGAGACGGCCGCGCGGGCCGAAATCGACGAGGAGACCGGGCTGACCGGCGCGGCGACGCTGGTCCGGCAGGGCGACCCGTTCCGGGTCGCGGATGCCGACCGGGGCGTCCGGTGGGTCGTCCATCCGTTCCTGTTCGACTGCGAGGCCCGCACGGTAACGACGAACGAGGAGACGACCGAGACCGCGTGGGTCCACCCGCCTGAGATACTGTCCCGGGAGACGGTCCCGCGGCTGTGGACCGCCTGGGACCGCGTTCGGCCCCGCGTCGCCACCGTCCGCGAGGACCGGACCCACGGCTCGGCGTGGCTGTCGCTCCGGGCGCTGGAGGTGCTCCGCGACGAGGCCGCCCTGGCGGAGGCCGGGCGGCGCGACGACCTGGAGACGGCCGAACGGGACGGCGACGACTGGGACGCCCTCGCCGCGCTCGCGGCCGAGATACGCGAGGTGCGCCCCTCGATGGTCGTCGTCGCCAACCGGGTCGACCGGGCGATGGCCGCCGTCAGCGACGAATCGCCGGCGGCGGTCGAGCGGGCCGCCACGGAGGCGCTGAACCACGCGGTGACCGCCGACCGCGTGGCCGCCGCCGTCGCCGCCGAGCGCGTCGGCGGCCGCCTCGCCACGCTCTCCCGTTCAGGGACCGTCCGTGCGGTGGTCGACGCCGCCGCGCCCGAGGCCGTACTCGTCGCCGAGTCGCGGCCCGGCGGTGAGGGCGTCGGCGTCGCCGAGGCGCTCGCCGACGACGTGGCGGTGACGCTGACCACCGACGCGGCCGTCGGCCACGAACTCGACGCCTGGAACGCCGACGCGCTCGTCGTGGGTGCTGACCGGGTCCTTCCGGACGGTCGGGTGGTCAACAAGGCCGGAACCCGCTCGACGGCGCTGTCGGCGGCCGCCGCGGACGCGGACTGCTACGCGGTGTGTGCGACGGACAAGATTGCGCCGCACGCGGCGTGGGACAGGGAGGAACGGGAGCCGCGGGAGGTGTACGACGGCGACGCGGACATCGCCGTGTCGAACCCGACCTTCGACGTGACGCCGGCCGCCGCGGTGACGGTCGTCACCGAGCGCGGCGCGTTAGCGGGGGACGACATCGCGGAGATAGCGGCGGCCCACCGGGCGCGGGGCGAGTGGGCCGAACGCGGGTGACGGAACCGCGCGACCCTCTCACTGCTCGTCCAGCACGACCGGGACGCCGGCCTCGGCCACGTCGGCGGCGAACTCGCGTGAGTCGGCTTCGAGGTTCGAGAAGGTGTTGTAGTGGACCGGGAGGACGAGGTCCGGGTCGATGGTCGCGGCCAGGGCGGCGGCCTCGTGGCGGTCCATCGTCGCCCGCGGGCCGATGGGCGGACACAGCAGCGAGACGTCGAGCGTCCGGTGGCCGGGCAGCACGTCCGAATCGCCGGGGTAGAACGCCCGGATCCCCTCGACGGCTATCATGAAGCCACAGCCGAAGCCCTCCGGGTGGTAGGGCGTGCCGTCGGGGAGCGTGTGCGGGCCGTCCGGCTCGTTGTACGCCGGCGTCGACCAGATGGGGACGTCGCCGACCGTCGTCTGCGATTTCATCCCGACCTCGACGACGTCGTACGGGAGCGAGGACAGCGGCGGGAGGTCCCGGTCGCCGACCCGTTCGTCGATGCCCTCGTAGGCGACGACTGTCGCGTCCTCGCTCGCGACCCGCTCGATGCCGTCGGGGTCGTAGTGGTGGACGTGTGTCACGCACACCACGTCGCCGTCCTCCGGTCGGTAGTCGCTGCTCGGCGGGTGGCCGATGCCGTCGCTGTGTGGCTCCCACTCGCCGGTGAGCACGCCGTACCGGCCCGGGTCGACGTACACGACCGTGTCGTCGCCGGCGAACCGGAGCGTGGCGTACCCCAGCCAGTCGACGGTCAGCCCGTCGTGTCGAACTGTCATTGGGGGTCCGTACGCGCTACACCCTGAATAAGCCCGCTACTCGCCGGCGTCGGCTCCCGGCAGAAGATATACCCGACCGCTCCCCGTCTGCCCGTCTGTGCGAAACTTCCACATCACGACGGTATGGGGGATTCCAATACGGGTCAATATCTCGCTGCTGGTCTTCCTGCCGGTGCTGGCCTGGATTATCGGCAGCGGGGCGCAGATAGCGGTATACGCGGGCATCGTGAGCACGCTGTCGGGCGTGCCCCTCGACCTCACGGTGCTGACCGCGGGACAGACGCCGTGGGTCATCGGGGCCGCCGCGGCCGTCGGCCTGTTCGTCAGCGTCGCCCTCCACGAACTCGGTCACGCCTGGGCGGCGATGCGCTACGGGCTCCGGGTCGAATCAATCACGCTCTGGATTCTCGGCGGCCTCGCTAGCCTCGAATCCATGCCCAAAGAGTGGAACCGTGAACTGGTCATCGCCCTGGCGGGCCCGGCCGTGAGCGTCCTCGTCGGCCTCGTCTGCTACGCCGCGCTCGTGGCCCTGCCGGCGAGCGCGCAACTGACGCTGTTCGTCGTCGGTTGGCTGGCCGTCACGAACCTCGTCCTGGCGGCGTTCAACATGCTCCCCTCGTTCCCGATGGACGGCGGCCGCGTCCTCCGGGCGCTGCTGGCGCGAAAGCGGCCCTACGCGACGGCGACCCGCATCGCCGCCCGCGTCGGCACCGGGTTCGCCGTCTTGTTCGCCGTCGTCGGAGTCCTGTCGTTTAGCCCGATGTTGCTGTTGCTCGCGCTGTTCGTCTACGGTGCCGCGTCGGGCGAGTCCCGCTCGGTCGCGCTGGCGGCGCTGCTCGACGGGATGACTGTCGAGGACGTGGCCAGTCCGCTCTCGGCGACTATCGAGGCCGACGCCACCGTCGAGGACCTCGTCGACCGGATGTTCGCCGACCGCCGGACGGAGTTCGCGGTCACGCGCGGCGGCGACGTGGTCGGCGTCGTCACCGTCGGCGACTTCAGGGAACTCTCGACGGCCGAACGCGAGGCCGACACCGTCGCCGACCTGATGGAGACGGACCTCCCGAGGTTCCCCGCGGCGATGGCCGCCTTCGACGCGCTCGTGGCCCTCGACACTGCCCGGGCCACCGCCGCCTTCGTCGACGGTCCGGAGGGGACCCGCGTGGTCTCCCGGGACGACTTCTCCAGCGCGATGGAGATGCGTCGGCTGGTCGGCTCGTCGGAGCCGTTCTAGCGGCCGCGAGCAACCCGGCCGACCCTCCCAAGCGGCCAGACGGCCGGAACCCTCGGCCGCTAGAACGCGCCGGTCGTACTCAACCGGTCACCGCTGTGCACACGACAGGTCGACGCTGGTGAACCGTCCGGGATTGCCGGCGCTCGCACCGATGTCGACGCGGTCCAGCGTGTTCTCCTGGCCGCAGTACATCGTTGCCCAGGCGGCGACGCGGTCGTCCTGACGGATGACGACGAGGAGTGTCGCGTCGGCGACCGGGGCCGACAGCTGGGTTTCAGCCCGGTCACCGGGCGACAGCTGAAACCGGCTGGAACTGCCCGCTTCGACCCCCGGCGGGAGGCGAACGTCGGTGACGTTCCGCCAGGCGAAGGCGTAGACGCCGCGTACCGACGAGAGGTTCGTCACCGGCTGTGAGACGCCGCTCTCGTATGCCACGCTGAGCTGACTGAGCCGGTCGGGGATGAGCAGTACCTCGGCTGTGTAGGGCCCGTCGCCGTCGTTCTCGACTGCAACCGTGACGCTCGTCTGCCCCTCGGTCGGCGTGGCCGGTCCGTCGGTTGCACAGCCCGCTGTCACGACGACGAGGGCGAGCACTGCAACGACGAGACGGTCTCGTGTCATATCGGTGTTTGTTTGCACGGGGGCTACATCTGTTTGGTCCCGCCATCCAGACGCCGGCGTCATCGGGGGCGGGATTCGACAGCGTCGACGACGCGGCATCCGACTGTCGACACACCCAAGAGGGGGCGACGTCCACTACTGGACGATGCAATCCGGGCTCGTCGAACTGTTCGCCGACCTCGTCGGTACCGACCCGCTCATAAACGGCCTCGTCGGCGGCGTCGTCATCGCGCTGATGAACCTCCTCGGCGCGTCGCTCGTGTTCGTCTGGCGCGACCCCTCCGAACGGGCGCTCGACGCGGCGCTTGGCTTCGCCGCCGGCGTGATGCTCGCCGCCGCGTTCACGAGCCTCATCCTGCCCGGTATCGAGGAGTACTCCGGCGGGAACCCGATTCCGACGCTCGTCGGCGTCGCGCTCGGCGCGCTCTTTCTGGACCGGGCAGACGTGCTCGTTCCCCACGCACACTACCTCCTGACCGGCCGCCGGCGGACCGATGCTGCCAATCCCAGTCAGTCCCTGCCGGTTGACGAGGCGCGGCTGACGGGCGTCGTCCTGTTCATCCTCGCCATCACGCTGCACAACATGCCGGAGGGCCTCGCCGTCGGCGTCGGCTTCGGCGCGGCCGGCGGCGACCCGGCCCGACTGGGCGGCGCGCTCTCGCTGATGCTTGCCATCGGCATCCAGAACATCCCCGAGGGGCTCGCCGTCTCCGTCGCGGCAATCAACGCCGGCCTCGACCGCCGCCTCTACGCCGCCTTCGCCGGCGTCCGCGCGGGCGTCGTGGAGATTCCGCTCGCGGTGCTGGGGGCCGTCGCGGTCACGCTCGTCGAGCCGCTCCTGCCATACGCGATGGGCTTTGCGGCGGGCGCGATGCTGTTCGTGATTTCCGACGAGATAATCCCCGAGACGCACCAGCACGGCTACGAACGGGTCGCCACGCTCGGCCTGATGGTCGGCGTGGTCGTCATGCTGTATCTGGACATCTCGCTGGCCGCCTGAGCCGGCGGCCGAGCGCGTTCTCACGCCTCGTAGGGCCAGTTCGGGTCGCGGTCGATGCCGTCCGGCGACTCGCAGTCACCGGCTTCGTCGGGCGAACACGCCCCGTGCTCGCGGAAGTTCTCCCGTGCCTCGGTCAGCGACACGTGGTTCGTATCGCTGACGAACGCCGCGTCCCCGAACTGGATGGGGTCGTCGAGCCAGTGACACACCGGACACATCTCGTAGGACCCCGGCCGGCCCTCCGGCAGCGTCTGGTAGCCACAGCACGGGCAGTAGCCGAGCTCCCGTGCGGCTGGATTACCGGGTGTCTCGGTCGCCATACTCCGTGGTATGTGTCTACACATCAAAGAATTATCGCCCGGCGGTCGCGCCCACGTCCCGGCGAGACGCTACTCCGACTGCGCGTCCTCGACCTTCCCGGCGTACTCCTCCAGTTCGGCGGCCAGTTCGCGGGCCTGGGCCGCCGACAGCGTCACCGAGTCCGCGTGGGGTTTCACCGCGTCGAGGTCCGTGTTGTCCATCTCCAACTGGAGTTCGACGTGGTCCGGGTTCTTCCGTGGCGCGGTCACGTTCAGGACGGCCAGGGCCTCCTCCTCGAAGCCGTGGCCCTCTACCTCACCGTCGAGCAGGTCGAAGGTCGTGTACGCGTTGACCTTCATGATGCGGTCGACCATACGCGGCGTAGGCGGGCCGGCGACTTAACGCCCGTTACTCGTCCCCGACGCCCTCGTAGCCGACCTGTTCGGCGTCCGCCGCCGCCCGGTCGACGGCCGCGTCGAGGTCGAACTCCCGGACGACTTCGCCGTCACGAACCAGTGGCTCCATGAGCGACTCGGCCCCGGCCGGTCCCTCGCGGTCGGCCAGCCCGACGTGGTGGCCGCCCGCTCCGGTCCGGTACACCGACTTCTTGCCGGTGAGCTTGCCCCGCTTGGCCGCCGGCTCGCCGTCTACCTCGACGATGTCCAGCGCGAAGTCGAGCGGGTCGGCGTTGGCGACGTAGCTCCCGACGCCGAAGCCGTCGGCCACGTCCCGGAGTTCCCGCAACGTCGTCGGCGTCAGCCCCCCGGAGAGGAACAGGTCCACGTCCTCGTGGCCGTAGGCGTCCAGCGTCCACCGGACCTCGCGGACGATGTGGCGGAAGTCGCCGCGGCGGGAGCCGGTCGTGTCCAGGCGGACGCCCGCGAGGTCGTCGATGGCCTCGGCCGCCCGCAGCGCCTCGTCGGCCTCGTCGCTGTAGGTGTCGGTCAGCGCGATGCGCGGCGTCTCCTCGGGGACGGCCTCGTCGAACGCTCGCCACGCCGCCTCCTGGTTGCCCCGGCCGAAACATATCATCAGCGCGTGGGGCATCGTCCCGCCGGCCTCCCGCCCGATGACCTCGCCCGCGGCGACGTTCGAGATACCGTCGAGCCCGCCCAGCAGCGCCGCCCGCTCGACCATCGCGCCGATGGAGGGGTGGACGTGACGGGACCCGAAGGACAGCACCGACGACTCCGGCGCGGCGTGGCGCGCTTCCAGCGCCCGCGTGGCGATGCCGGTCGGGTGCGACAGGAATCCGAGCAGCGCCGTCTCCAGGCGGCAGAACTCCCGGTACGGCCCCTCGATGCGCAGCACCGGGCCGCCGTCGAACAGTTGGCCCTCGGGAAGCGCGTCGGCGTCGACGGCGCGCCCGTCGAGCAATTGTGCAGCGTCTTTCAGCCCGGCCAGCAGCTTCCAGGTCCCCGTGGCGAACTGGTTGGCCGTCACTTCGGCGACGACGTCCGGGTTCTTGCCCGCGTGCTCTAGCGCCTCCATCGTCCGGTCGAAGTAGGCGTCGGTCGCCCGCCCCTCGCGGATGGCCTCGGGCGTGACGACGTCGAACTCCTCGGTCATTGTCCCGTGTTCGGCCGTGCGAGGGAAAAAGCGGTCCGGTCGACGGTCGCGCGTCGACGCTCCCGGGGCACGCCGGCGGAGCGTCGTCCCAAACGCTTTCTACGCCGCCACCGGTACCCGCCGGGCGTGCTCAGCCCCCGCCGCTCTGTCGCCCTCCTGCTCGCGCTCGGGCTGCTCGCCGCCGGCATCGGCCTCGGCGGCTCGCAGTACCGAACCGCGACCGGCTACGCCGCGACGACGGGCACGGTTGAGGACGCCCGGCTGGACAGCTACGCCGAACTCGGCCGCCCCACGCTCGGCGGCAACCGGTACTACCGGCCGAACGTGACCTACACGTACCGCGTCGACGGCCGGACCTACACCGGCCGCGACGTCGCGTTCGGCACCGACGTAGACACGAACCAGCGGGACCGCGCCGCGCGGGTGGTGTCGAACTACGACGAGGGCTCGTCGGTCACCGTTCACTACGACCCGGACGACCCCGCTGACGCCTACCTCGCCCAGCGCTTCGACTTCTTCCCCGCCGGCGTGCTGGTCGCGCTCGGCCTCCTGCTGCTCGGCGACGCGCTGACGCCGCGAACGCGGTGGCTCCGCTTCGTCCTGTCGAAGATTCCGCTCAATCAGAACGAACGGAGTCCGCTGTCCTCGCCCGACACCGACGAGCGTGTTCCCGACGACCCGACGCGGATACTCGACCGGAACGACGCCGCGAGCGGCGGGTCCAACGGCGACGACCCGGACCCAGATGCCCCGGTCGGCGGCCGCTGGGCCGTCGCGCTGTGGGCGCTCTGTGGCCTCGCCGCGCTCGGGACGGTCGGCGGCTACCTCGCTGTCTCGAACCCGCCCCACGACCTGACCGCCTACGCGACGGCCGTCGTCAGCGTCGCGGGGTTCGGTCGGTTCGCGTACCGACGCGTCACCTGAGGCCCGCTCACCCCTCGGCTCGGTGGATGTCGTTCAGGTCGCCCACTCCCGGCCCGTTGACGATGCGGACGGTCCTGCCCGACCGGACCACGCGGAAGGCGTCGCTGAACTGGTCGCCCTCGGGGACGACGTAGACGTTCTCGCGGGGCTGGCGGGCGTCGTGTTCTTCGGTCAGCGCCGCCCGATACGCCTGCCCGAACTCCCGGGCGTCCTCCTCGGTGTCCCAGCGCGTCTGCCAGACGTAGCCGTAGCCGCCCGAGCCGTCGCGGTAGGGCACGACGAGGTCGCCGGCCCAGCCCTCGGAGGCCTCGCTCTCGTAGCTGTAGCGGTCGCCGTCGGTCTGGCCGTTGTGATAGACCGTCGCGTAGATGGACGCTTCCCCGACTGTGTCGCCGACCGGGTCGTGGTCGAAGCGGCTCCACTCGTCGGTTGAGCGGTCCGGGACGCTGACGTTCACGGGCTTCTCGTCGGGGTACCTCTCGGGGTGGAGTACCTGCTCGGTGCTGTCCGGGAAGTCGTCGTGGAGCGCGTCGACGGCGTCCCAGCCCCCGTCGGCGCGCACTTGGTCGACGAACCGCGGGCCGGTGACGTAGGGCTGGTAGAGGACGGTGAACAGCCCCTCGTTGTAGCTCGGCTCCTGGCTGCCGCTGTCCCCGTCGCCGCTGCTCTCCGAGGTGCGGTCCGGGAGTGCGATACACGCCCACTGGTCGCCACAGCGGCGCTCGTAGAGGACCCGGACGTAGTTGGCCTCGCCCTCGGTGACGCCCTGTCGGGAGAGCTGGGTGTCCTGTGTCTCCGCTGAGCCGTTCAGGCCGAACTGCTGGTCCTGCAGGGCGTGGACGAGTTCGTGTGACAGCGTCCGCCGGTCTATCTGGGGCGTCTCCGTCGGGCTGACGACGACGATTTCGTCGCGGCTCGGCGAGTAGTAGCCCTGGACCGTCGTCGAGAGCGTGTTGCCGATCTCCTCGCTACTGCCCGAGTCCTCGCCGATGAGCAGGAGCGCCTCCCACACCTGGTCGTTCCAGGGGTCCTGTGGGCGGCTGCTGCCGCTTCCGCTGCTCCCCGACCGGTTCCGGTACTCGGCCCGCGAGACGACCGACACCGGCACCGACTGTTCGAACTCCCGGTCCCGTATCTGCTCGACGCGGGCCATCGTCCGGGCGACGACGGCCTCCCGCTCGCTCTCGTTCAGCCCGTCGCCGGTCGTCACCGACACTGGGTCGTCGTACCAGTAGCCGTTCTCGTAGCCGATGGCGTCCCCGCCGGTCGGCGACTCGGGGTGGTCGCTGCCGCCGAAGGTCGGGACCGTACAGCCCGCGAGGACGACCGCCAGCGCGACCAGCAGTGCCCTACGCATCGTGGACCGCCTCCAGGTCGGCGGCCGTCGGCGCGTTCACGACGGTCACCGTGTCCCCGTCGACCCGGACCGCGACGGCGTCGGCGTAGGGACTGCCCTCCTCGATGACCCAGTGGCCCGCCGCGGTTCTGCTGCCGCCCCAGTGAGCGATGACCCGCTCCCAGGCGTCGGCGAACTCGCGGGCGTCGGCCTCGCTCGCCCACGCCGTCTTCCAGACGTAGGCCGTCTCCGCGCCGTTGTCGTAGACGTGCATCCGGCCGCCCTGCCAGCCATCGGTCGCGGGCAGGTCGTAGTTGTACGGGCCGTCGGCGTCCAGCGAGCCGTCCTCGTAGTTGATGACGTCTCCCGTCCGGACGACGCTGGACTCGTTGTAGTCGTCCGCGATGGTGTAGGCCATCGACCCGGCGATGGCCGACGGGCCCACGACGGCGTAGTCGGGCCGGTCGCGGTCGTTCGAGGGTCTGACCCGCTCCCAGTCGTCGCCCGACCGGTCTGCAAGCGAGACGGACGCGGGTTCCCACTCGGGGTAGCGCCCGGGATAGGTCACTTCGACGGCCCCGTCGGGGTACTCGTCGTAGGCGTCGTCGACGGTGCGCCAGCCGCCGCGCTCACGCAAGTCCGCAATCAGTCCCGGCCCGTCGCTGTACGGGAAGTACTGCATGAAGTTGATGCCGAAGTGGCGGTCGCCGCCGCTCGCCGCGTCGGGCCTGTCGATACACTCCCACGCCTCGCCACAGCGGGCCGTGTACGCCTGCGTGACCGCGACGGCGTCACCTTCGACGAGGCCGTTCCGGCCCTGGACCTGGTCCCGCGTCCGCGCGTCGCTCCCCAGGCCGAACTGCTGGTCCTGCAGGGCGTGGACCAGTTCGTGGGCCAGCGTTCCCCGGCTTATCGTCGGCGTCTCGGAGTCGCTGACGACGACGATTTCGCCGCGCTGGCTGCTGTAGTAGCCCAGCACGCTCTCGCCGCGGTTGCTCCGCTGGACGGCGATGGAATCGCGGTCTTCGCCGACGAAGAACAGCGCCTCGAACTTCGCGTTGTCAAACTGGCGCAGGGACTCGCCGACCTCGCCGCCGGTGTCGTTGCGGTACTCGGCCCGCGAGACGACCGACACCGGGACCGTCTCCTCGAACTCCAGGCCGCGAAGCCGCTCGACGCGGGCCATCGTCCGGGCGACGACGGCCTCCTGTTCCGTCTCGTTCAGCCCGTCCTCGGTCGTCACCGACAGCGACTCGTTGTACCAGTAGCCGTTCTCGTAGCCCAGCCGGTCCGTCCCGGGTGCTGCCGGGGCGGAGCCGTCGCTCCCGTAGTCGGTCGCGGGCCCGCTCGGCGTCAGGCTGTCCTCGCCTGACTCCGTCCGGTCGGACGACACACTGGGGACCTGACAGCCGGCAAGCAACAGCGCGACGGCACAGAGAACGACGAGGGCGGAAGGGCGGCGCATCTACCGCAAGGACGGTCACCACAGTAAAAAGTCACACGCTAGGTGCGGTCGCTCGTGCCCGCGGGACGCCGCTCCCGACCGTTCCTGCCGCTACGGGGTAACTTTCGTACTCACGCCGTCCCAAGGATTGCCCATGGAACTCGACCCAGCACAGACCGCGCTCGTCGTGGTGGACATGCAGAACGGCTTCTGTCACCCCGACGGGACCCTCTACGCACCGGCCAGCGAAGCGGCAATCGAACCCTGTGCCGAACTCGTCGACCGCGCCCGTGAGGCCGGTTCGAGCGTCGTCTTCACCCGCGACGTGCACCCGCCCGACCAGTTCGAGGACGCCCACTACTACGACGAGTTCGACCGGTGGGGCGAACACGTCGTCGAGGGGTCGTGGGAGGCCGAACTCGCCGACGGCCTCGACCCCGAAGAGGCGGACCTTGTCGTGGTCAAGCACACCTACGACGCCTTCTACCGGACGGAACTGGAGGGGTGGCTCGACGCCCACGGTATCGAGGACCTCGTCATCTGTGGCACGCTCGCCAACGTCTGCGTCCTCCACACCGCCTCCAGCGCCGGCCTGCGGGACTATCGCCCGCTCCTCGTGGAAGACGCCGTCGGCTTCATCGAGGAGGACCACCGCGAGTACGCGCTGGAACACGCCGACTGGCTGTTCGGCGAGGTGACCGACAGCGACGACCTCGACTTCGCCTGATTAGCGAGGGACGCCCACGCCGAGTGCTACGGGGAGCCGCAGCTACGTGGCGTCGTCGGCCGCGGCCCGCTCGATTGTCACCCGCACCTCGTCGCCGACCGCGAGGTCGATGCCCTCGCCGACGAGTTTCGCGCCGAAGCGCTCGCGGCCACAGAATAGCGCGATGCCGGTCACCGGCTCGCCGTTCGCCAGCACGGTCAGGTCGTCCCACGCGACCGTGCGACCGTCGGCCCTCCCGACGCGCGTTCCGGCGAGAGCGGCCCGCTCGGTCCCGTCACCGCCGAGCACCCCACCGCCCGTGTAGTGGGGCAGGCCGCCGTCGAGGACTCCCGGGCCGGCCTCGTTCCCGATGCCGGCGAAGGAGTCGCCCGATGCCGGATGGGCCGGCTCGTCCAGCCGCACCCATGTCTCGCCGCCCTCGACGACCGTACCGGTGCCGTCCCAGGACAGCGGCGTCACGTCGACGGCCGCCTCGACCGGCAGCGACCCCGACGCCCGGTATGGGTTCGCGTCCGGGGCCCGAAACCCCAGGTGGATGTGGTTTGGCACCCACGGCGCGAAGAACCCGGCCCGGACCAGCGCGCCGAGGTCGTCGCCGACGGCGACCGTCTCGCCGGGGTCGACGGCCGGGTCGACGTGTAGCAGCCGCGCCACGGCGTCGCCGGTGTCGACCAGGATGAGGTGGTCGTGTTCGGCGGCGTAGGCCTTCGGCGGGGCCCGGACCGTCTTCGTGTCCAGTACCTCGCCGGCCACCGGGGACGGCGCGCGCTCGCCGTCAGGGTAGATGTCGATGGCACACCCCTCGTCGTGGGCGTCGAACGGCGAGTTGTACAGGGAGAACCGGTAGTACTGGACGAGTACGTCCCGGGGTATCGTGACGGCCATCGCCGCCGATTAGGGGTGGACCGGTATGGCTCTGTCGTCCGAGGGTTCAAGCGCGGTGCCGGGACCACCGCTTCGCGTGCGCTGACGACAGCCGCGGCGGGGGCAGCGGGAGCGCGACACGTCCCGCCGCGACGGCCGTGTGTCGCCTGTTCGCCCTACTGTGGCGGACCGCTTTAGCCCCGCGAGTCCGTACTGACCGGATATGCGCCTGCTACAGGGTCGCACCGACGACCCGGAGACGGACTTCGAGCGGACCCGCGAGATGGCGGACCGCGTCGCCGAGGACCGCGAGCCGGCCCTGCGTGTCTGGCGACCGCACAGGCAGGTCGCGTTCGGCCGCCGGGACGCCACCAGCGACGGCTACGAGCGGGGCCGTCGGGCCGCCCGCGAGCGGGGGTACACCGTCATCGAGCGCGCCGTGGGGGGTCGCGCCGTCGCCTACACCGGGTCGACCGTCTCGTTTGCCCTCGCCGTCCCGTCCGCGGACCCGCGTGGGACCATCGAGAACCGCTACGAACGAGTCGAAGATGCCCTGCAGCGCGCGCTCGACGACTGCGGCGTCACCGCCCGGCCGGGCGAACCCACCGATTCGTTCTGTCCGGGGAGCCACTCGCTCCGGGCCGGGGGCAAAATCGCCGGACTCGCCCAGCGCGTCCGACAGTCGGTCGCCGTCGTCGGCGGTATCGTCGTCGTTCGGGACCACGAAGCCATCGCCGAGGTGCTGGCTCCCGTCTACGACGCGCTCGACGTTCCGTTCGACCCACAGAGCGTCGGGAGCGTCGCCAACGCCGGAGGGACCGCCGACCCCGGTCGGGTCGTCACGGCGCTGGAGCAGTCGCTGGCCGACGGCCACGAGGTGTCGGTGAGCACTATCCGAGAGACTTAGGCGTCCGCCCGGCCGATGGGGCGTATGCTCATCCGCAACGCGACGCTGCCGGACGGCCACCAGCGCGACGTCCGGGTGCGTGGCGAGTCCGTCGTCGAGGTCGGCCGCGACCTGGACGCGTCGGACCAGCACGTCATTGAAGCGACCGGCAAGCGCCTCTTTCCCGGCATGATTGACGCGCACGTCCACTTCCGCCAGCCGGGCTACCCACACAAGGAGACGTGGGAGACCGGCTCGCGGTCCGCGGCGGCCGGTGGCGTCACGACCGTCGTCGACCAGCCCAACACCGACCCGCCGACCGTCGACGGCGAGGCGTTCGACCAGAAGGCAGAGTTCGCCGCCGATTCGGTCGTCGACTGGGGCATCAACGGCGGTGTCACGGCCGACTGGATTCCCAACGTCCTCCTGCGCCGCCGGCTGTTCGCGCTCGGCGAGGTGTTCCTTGCGGACTCGACCGGTGACATGGGCATCGAGGCCGACCTGTTCGCCGACGCGCTGGAGGCCGCCGCCGACAACGACGTGCCGGTCACGGTCCACGCCGAGGACGCCGACTACTTCAATGACGACGCCCGCGCCCGCGACGACGCCGACGCCTGGAGCGCGTTCCGCACCGCCAAGGCGGAGGCGAAAGCCGTCGAGCGGGCCTGTGCTGTCGCCCAGGAACACGACACGACGATTCACGTCGCTCACACGTCCACGCCGGAGGGCGTCGACATCGCCAGCGACGCCGGGATGACGACCGAGGTGACGCCACACCACCTGTTGCTCTCCCGGCGCGACCTCTCCGAGCTGGGGACGTTCGGACGGATGAACCCGCCCCTGCGCCGCGAGAAGCGCCGCCAGAAGCTCTACGAGCGGGTCGCCGACGGCACGGTCGACATGATTGCGACCGACCACGCGCCCCACACCCGCGAGGAGAAGGACGCCAGCATCTGGGACGCGCCGTCGGGCGTCCCCGGCGTCGAGACGGCCCTCCCGCTCCTGCTCGCCGAGGCCCGCGATTCGGACAGCGACCTCACGTACGAGCGCGTCCGGGACCTCACGGCGCGCAACCCGGCCGACGTGTTCGGCATCCCGCAGAAGGGGACCATCGAGGCCGGCAAGGACGCCGACCTCGTGCTCGTCGACACCACCGAGACGAGCGAGGTTCGCGGCGACGCGCTGCACTCGAAATGCGACTGGACGCCCTTCGAGGGCTTCGACGCGGTGTTCCCCGAGTGGACGATGGTCCGCGGGACCGTCGTGTACGAGCGCGGCGACGCGCTGGAGGGCGAGGACACGGCCCCCCAGGAGGACGTGTTCTACGACCACCAGGGGCAGAACGTCCGTGGCGCGGACAGCGAGCGACTCGAGTAGCGCCGCGACGACGGACGACGACCCCGAGCCGGCCGAGCCACCGGACTACGACCGCTCGCGCACCCTCGTCAGCCGGTAGGCCGGCACGTCGAAGACGACGCCGTAGAGGACCCGGTTCACGACAGCGCCGACGCCGAACCCCGAGAGCGCGGCCGCGAGCACGACCGTCATCGGCGCGCCGGCGAGCGCCACGAGGCCGGCGCCGGCGACCACGAGGACGACGAACGCCGCGAGCGCGGCGACCTCCGGGTAGACGCCCGGGACCGCGTCGTGTTCGACGACGGCGACCGCGACGCCCGTCAGGAGCCCGACCCCGACGACCACCGGCAGCATGTCGAACAGGGCCGTCCCCGCCTCCGCGTAGCCGAGCACCGCCCCGCCGATGCCGACGGCCAGGTCCGTCCGCAGAACTCTCTGTGTCGCCTCGCGGGTCGACAGCGACGGCTGCGTGTTGGGGTCGACGTCGCTCATCCCGACTGCCGCTGTGGCCCGTTCGGGGGCCGCCCGGACACGCGTTTCTCGCAGCTGTCTCTCGGGGTTTCGTGGCAAGACCGGTCCCCGGTTCCAGCACGCGGCGTCACGCGTCTCACTCGTCGACCTGGAACTCGTTGCCACACTCCGGACAGCACACCTCGTCGTGTCGCAGTGCGGCCGACTGCTCGCGGACCTCCCGCATCACCGACGAGATGCGGTCCTCGGCCTCCATCTCGTCCTCGACGGCGAGGTCGACGCCCTCGACCTCCAGCAGGAACTTCGCCACCTCCGTGGCCTCGTACATCACGTCGTCGAGGTCCTCGGCGGTGAAGAAGTCACACATCGCCCCGTAGAGGAAGGTCGCGCCGGCCTTCCGGACCTTGTCCTCGAAGGCCGAGCGGGCCTGGTTGACGGCTTGCGGCGTGTACGTGTCGGTCATAAACGGGACGAGTTCGGGGAGGTTCTCGCCGATTTTCGTCATCTCGACGCCCGTCTCCGTCCGGAAGTCGGCACACAGGCGGGCGATGGCCCACTCGCGGGCGGTGATGTAGGTCCGGTCCCGAAGGAAGTCGTTGGCGCGGTCGTAGGTCCCGCCCTCGATTTTCTTGAACCGGTCGTACTTCTGTACGTCCGTGGGAACGTCGGTGGCCGCCGCGTCGCCGGCGGACTCGGTCGCCGCCCCGTCAGTGACTTCGCTCTCGGTCCCGTCGTCCGCCGACTCGCGTCCGGCCGCCGCGTCGTCTGCCGCTCCCGCATCCGTCTCGTCCGGCGGTGCGCCCTCAGTCATAGACGAGACTGCGTGCCCGCGGCGAAAAAGGGTATCGCCGCCGTCCCGCGTGCCGTGTCCATTGATAGCACTTCGGCCAGGTGGCTTTTTCACCACTGCCACGCATGGCCCGACTATGAAACTCCTGCTCGGTGTCGGGGGCAGCGACCTGTCCTACCAGGCACTGACCGAAACACTCGACCGCGTATCGGAGACGGGTGACGAACTGACAATCGTCACCTTCGAGAACGAGGACGTCGACGCCGACCCCGAGGCGGTCCGACAGCGGGTCCGAGAGCACATCGCCGAGAGCGGGCTCGACCCGGCGCTGCGGCACATCGAGGGGTCGTCGCCGGGCAGCGAACTGGTGAACATCGCCGAGAGCGAGGGGTTCGATAGAATCGTCCTCGGCGGCGGCGGCCGCTCGCCGCTCGGGAAGATACAGCTCGGTCCCATCGTCGAGTTCGTCCTGTTGAACGCACAGACGCCGGTGACTCTCATCCGATGACTCGCACGTACCCAGACGAACCCGCGGGAGAGTTCCCACAGCCGCCGCGGACGATAACCGACCGCGAGGACCGCTCCATCGACGTCATTCCCGCCGACGACGCCGACACCGAGAGCCTCGTCGAGATGTATCTCGACTTCGACTCGGCCGACCGGGCCCAGGGCATCCCGCCGGTCAAAGAGGAGGCTATCCGCGAGTGGCTCGAAACCATACTCGACGGCGACTGCGTCAACGTCGTCGCCAAACACGACGACACCGTCGCCGGCCACGCGACGCTGGTCCCGGACAACGAGGGCGAGCACGAACTCGCCATCTTCGTGTTACAGGCCTACCAGGGGGCCGGCATCGGGACGGCGTTGGTCGAGACGCTGCTCGGGCACGGCCGGGCCGAGGGCATCGACCACGTCTGGCTCACCGTCGAGCGGTGGAACGAGCCGGCGATAGCGCTGTACGAGAAGGTCGGGTTCGAGATAAGCAGCGCCGAGAGCTTCGAGATAGAGATGGCGATTCGCCTCTAGACGGTCAGGACCGGCTGGCTGGCGTACTCGATGACGTACGTCGCCGCGCGCCCGACGGCCTCTTCCCCCTTCTCGCGCGGGACGACGATGAAATCCGCGTCGACGTCTTCGCCCACGTCGAGGATGACGCTCCCGGGCGTCTGCATCAGTCGCGTCTCGGAGAACGCGGTCGCGGACGACGTCTCGAACGCGCCGTCGTGGGCCTCGCGGAACGTCTCGTGGATGCGCTCGGTGAACGCCCGGTGCTCCTCGGCGATTGCGGCCGCGCTCACGTCGCCGTTCTCGATGTTCCGGTGGAGCCGTTCGTCGATGACAAACAGCAGGTGGAGGTCGGCGTCGTACCGTTCCGCGACGGCAATCGCGTACTCGGCCGCCCGTTCCGACTGGTCGCTGCCGTCGACCGGCACGAGTACGAGGTCGATGTCCATCACTCGCCACTGCGACCCCGGCCGGCAAAAATCCACCGAGGTTCGCGCCGGGGGCGCGACGCCGTGGGCTGGACCAACAGTGTATTTAGTCGTGCCTTCGATGCGTGGTGTATGTTCGATACGGTGGTCATCGCCACGGACGGCTCCGGCAGCGCAGAGCGGGCCGTCGAAGCGGCGCTGGACCTGGCGGCGCGCTTCGACGCGACTGTCCACGGGCTGTACGTCGTCGACACCGGCGAGGTCGAGGCGACGCCCGAAGAGGTCCGGGAGGTGCTGGAGCGCGCGCTGGCGACCACTGGCGGTCGCGCCCTCTCGTTCATCCGGGAGGCCGCCGACGCCGACGCCGACGAGGAGCTCATCACCGCCGTCCGGCAGGGCGACCCGGCCGACGAAATCTGCAAGTACGCGAAGGAACACGACGCCGACGTCATCGCCAGCGGGACCCGCGGCCGCCACGGCGAACACGGCTTCCTGCTGGGGAGCGTCGCCGAGGAGCTCGTCCGGCAGGCCCCGATGCCGGTGCTGACGGTCCGCCAGCTCGAAGGCGAACCCAACCCCGAGCGGACCGAAGTCTGACGCCGCCGCCCCAGCGCGGCCCCGCGTCCGGCCGACTGACCACACATTTGACAGTATATTTATATTTCCCTGGCGCATATCGCTTGAGAGATGCATCGCAAAGTCCGCGTGCTCCACGTTGACGACGACCCGGAGTTCGCCGAGATGGCCGCCACGTTTCTCGAACGTGAGGGCGACGCGTTCACCGTCGAGACGGCGACTGACGTGCGTCAGGGGCTCGCACGGCTCTCCGAGGCCGCGTTCGACTGCGTCGTCTCGGACTACGACATGCCCGAGACGAACGGCATCGAGTTTCTGGAGGTCGTCCGCGAGACGTATCCGGACCTCCCGTTCGTCCTCTACACGGGCAAAGGGAGCGAGGAAGTCGCCAGCGAGGCCGTCTCCAAGGGCGTCAGCGATTACCTGCAGAAGGGACACGGCACCGACCGCTACACCCTGCTGGCGAACCGAATCGAGAACCTCGTCGCACAGCGGCGTGCGGAAGCGGGGCTGGAATCGCGTATCGAACAGCAGTCGGCGCTGGCGGCGCTGGGGAAACACGCCCTCTCTGGCTCTGGCCTCCAGGCGCTGTTCGAGGAGGCGGTCGAACTCGTCTCGGACACGCTGGGCACGGAGTACTCGGAGGTGCTCGAATACCGGCCCGACAGCGCCGACCTCCTGTTGCGGGCCGGCGTCGGCTGGCAGGAGGGACTGGTCGGCACCGCGACCGTCGGGGCCGGGCTGGACTCACAGGCCGGCTTCACGCTCAAGACCGAGGAGCCGGTCGTCGTCGACGACCTTGCCACGGAGGAGCGCTTCAGCGGCCCGCCGCTGTTGCTGGACCACGACGTGGTGAGCGGCATCAGCATCGTCATCGGCAACACCGACGACCCGTGGGGCGTCCTGGGCACGCACTCGACGGACCAGACTACCTTCACGGACGACGACGTGACGTTCGTCCAGAACGTCGCCAATCTGCTGGGGAGCGCCATCCAACGCCACCGCTCCGAACAGCGCCGCCGCGAGAGCGAGCGCCGGTTCCGCGAGATAGCGGAGGTGAGTCCGGACACGATATTCCGCCTGGATACCGACGGCGTCTTCAGGTTCGTCTCCCCCGTCGTCGAATCGCTTCTCGGCTACACGCCCGACGAACTCGTCGACACCCCGTTCCAGGACTACGTTCCCGAGGGGAGCATGGAGACGGCAGTCGGTGGGTTCACCAGGGTCGCGGCCGGCGAGACCGTCCGTGAACTCGAACTGCGCCTCATCGACGCCGACGGGGACCTCGTCGAGGTCGAGGTCAGCGCCAGCCCGGTCACACACGACGGCTCGGTCCGGTTCGTCCAGGGGCTCGTCCGGGACATCACCGGGCGAAAGGAGCGGGAACGGAACCTCCAGCGCTACCACGAGTACACCGACGACATGCTGGACGCCATCGAGGACGTGCTGTTCGTCTACGACGAGTCCGGGACGCTCCAGCGGTGGAACGAGAGCCTCTCGGCCGTGACCGGCTACGACGACGACGAAATCGCGACGATGAACGGGATCGACTTCGTCTCCGAGTCGGACCGGGCGGCCACGGCCGCGGCCATCCGCGAGGTGTTCGAGACGGGACACGCGCGTCTCAAGGCGTCACTCATGACCAAAGACGGGACGGAGATACCCTACGAGTACGTCGCCAACCGCATCGTCCACCCGGACGGGACGCCGCTGCTGGTCGGTATCGGCCGTGACATCACCGACCGGACCGAGCGCGAGCGGCGACTCCGGCGGCTCAAGGCACAGTACGAGGCCCTCATCGAGAACCTCCCCGAGATGGGCGTGTTCCTCTTCGACCACGACTGCCGATACACCGTCGCCGGCGGCGGGGAAATCCGCTCTGTGGGGCTCACGTCGGCCGACTTCGAGGGGACGACGCCACACGACCTGTTCCCGGAGGCGATTGCCGACGAGCTCGAACACTACTACCGCGAGGCGCTCGACGGCCGCTCCCACCGGTTCGAACAGCAGTACCAGGACAGCCAGTATCAGATTCAGACGGTTCCCGTCCGGGACGACGACGGCGAGGTCATCTCCGGGCTGGCGGTCTCGGAGGACGTCACGGAGCGCAGACAGCGCCAGCGGACGCTCGAACGCCAGAACGAGCGGCTGCGGGAGTTCGCCGGCGTAGTCAGCCACGACCTCCGGAACCCGCTGAACGTCGCACAGGGCCGCCTCGAACTGGCCCGGACCGAGTGTGACAGCGACCACCTCGACGACGTCGCCGCGGCAATCGAGCGGAGCCACAGGCTCATCGACGACCTGTTGACGCTCGCCAGCAGCGGGGACGAGGTCACCGAGACGGACGCGCTGGCTCTCGGGGCAGTCGTCGAGGGGTGCTGGCAGAACGTCCCCACCGGCGACGCGACGCTCGTGGTCCGGACCGAGCAGACGGTCGTGGCTGACCGGGGGCGACTCGAACAGATGCTCGAAAACCTCATCCGGAACGCCGTCGAACACGCACGGCCCGGTCCCGAGGTCCCTGCCGACGCCCCGGAGCGCGAGGGGAGCGACCTGACGGTGACCGTCGGCGCGCTCACCGACGGGTTCTACGTCGCGGACACCGGCACCGGCATCCCGCCCGAGGACCGCGAGGACATCTTCGAGGCCGGCTATTCGACCGCTACCGACGGGACCGGGTTCGGACTCCGCATCGTCGAGCAAATCGCCGACGCCCACGGGTGGACCGTCACCGTGACAGACAGCGAGTCCGGCGGCGCGCGGTTCGAATTCCGGGGCGTCGAGACGACGTGAGCGGTGCACGGACCGACGGCCGCGGCCGCGCCGTCCCCGGTCTGTCACGGTCGAACCCGACGGCTTCTTGACGCCGCGCCCGCTTGCTGGGGCATGGACGATTGGCTCATCGACGACGAACGCCTCTCTATCGGCCGCAAATCGGTACTCCCCGGGGAGGGGTTCTTCGTCCCGGATTCCTACGAGGAAGAGCAAGCCGAAGCCGAAGCCGCCGAGACGCTTGAGGACGCCGGCGTCGTCGTCATCGCCGACCCCGACGCCGACGGACTCGCCTGTACCGCGCTGATTCGGCAGGCCCATGGCGAGGGCGCGCTGTTGCCCGCCGGCCCGCACGAACTCACCGAGGCCCTGGAGTGGACCGCCGAGTACGCCGACCCCGGCGCGACCGTCTTCATCTGTGACCTCTGTCCCGACCGCGAGTCCGACATCGCGCCGCTGGACGCGCTGGTCGACGCCGTCGAGCGGGTGGTCTGGTTCGACCACCACCAGTGGCCCGATGACCTCGCCGACGACGTGGACGCCGCGGGCGTCGAACGCACCGTCGGCGACTCCGACGAGGTGTGCACCGCCGACGTGGCGCTGGCCGAACTCGACCACGACTTCGACGAGCAGTGGGCGGACCTCGCTGCTGTCACCCGTGACCACGACCTCTGGATACGCGACGACCCCCGTAGCGACGACCTCGCGGACCTCTCCTACTGGAGCGAACCCGAGGAGTACATCGAGGCGGTCCGCGAACACGGCCCCGACCTCTCCCCGGAGTACCACGAGTTCCTCGACGAGAAGCGCGTCGAGAAGGAGGCGCTCATCGAGAAGGCCGTCGACCGGGCGGAACTCCGCGAGGTCGGCGAGTGGACGGTCGGCGTCACCTACGGCCGCTGTTCACAGAACGAGGTCGCCGAGGCCCTGCGCGAGCAGGGGGCCGACGCGGCCGTCATCGTCAAGCCCGCCGGCTCCGCCTCGATTCGCGGTACAGAGAACTTCGAGCGCGCCCACGAGGTCGCCCAGCAGGTCAACGGTGGCGGCCACCCGAAGGCCGCCGGTTGCAAGCCCGACATCTACGACGACATGATGGACTACGCCCACCACTGGACGACGCAGGGGGCGGTGGCGAAGCAGGCCATCGTGGACGCGTTCCGACGGCTGCCCGAAGACGAAGAAGAAGGAATGGACACCGACCGGTAACCGGAGTCCGTCGCGAACGAAGTGAGCGCCGCTTTTGCCAGTCAATACGGAACTTGGTGTCGGGCGAGGAGTGGGTGCGAAACTCGAACGGGCGCGGAACCGACAACAGCAGTCGGATCGCCCGTTAGGGATACTTCCTCGCCGGATTGGGACTCGCGTTGCTCGTCGTCGGAACGTGGCCCGGGAACTGAACGGCCGAGTAACGTTTATACGCCCGCCATCCGGACTCCCGACCGTCAGATGTCCACCGCCCTCCCCGCGTGGCTCCCCGACCGAACGGCGGTCACCGAGAAACTCTCTTCCGCCGTCGTCGTCGGAGTCGTTTGGTACGTTCTCAATCGGTCGCCAATTTATGCCGTCGCCGTCGCGGCCGTGTTCTTCGCCGTACAACTGCTCGCCGAGCTCGCCGAGGCCACAGTCGGCGACTACGCCGACCACGTGGTCTTCGGACTGCTCCTCGGTGGCTTCGTGGGGTACAATGCCTCGGTAGGCAGCCCGGTCTGGGTCGTCGCGCCGGGAGCGCTCCTCGGCGGTTGGTTCCTCCTCGACGGCGTTCAGAACCTCCGGCACGGCGTCACTCGTGACGAGGTAGAGATTAAGTATACCTACGAAGGAAGTATGGCCATCGGCCTGCCGAAGGCACTGCTCGTCCGGCTGGCACAGCCGTTCCTGCTGTGAGCTACTCCCCGGCGACCCACTTATCGCTGTACCGTTCCCCACAGGCACACACCGCGTAGGCGTGGACCACGTCGCCCTCGGCGTAGAGGCCGCCCACGTCCTCGTTCTGTTCCTCGGCGAATGCGAAGACGAACCGCGTCGTGTGGTCGACGTCCGGTTCCTCCTCGGCGACCGGACAGTTCGCGCCGGTCAGGTCGTCGCTGATGTCACCCTCGGTGCCCATCGCCTGCTGGGCCAGTCCCATCGGGTCGATGCCGGTCGCCGACTGGAACGCGTTCCGGCCGTCCTCGCCCGGCAGGACGAGGACGTGGCCGTCCTCGACCTCGTCGGCATACTCGGCCAGCGCGCCGGGGTTCGAGACGGCGTCCTCGTGGAGGAAGAAGAGCACGTCTTCGGGCCGCTCGCCCGCCAGGAACTCCGCGTGTTTGGTCATGCAGGGAGGGAATCGCTCGCCGGCCAAAAGTGACCCGTTCCGCCCGCAGGCCGATGCCCCGGCGTGGCCCCACTTTTAGGCCCGCTCGGCGAGTACCGTCGCGCATGACCGACTTCGGCGCGTACGTCACGGACATCGTCCACGAACCGACTCAGACTGACAGCCCGGGGTTCGACCTGACAGTGGCCTCGGTGTACGAAATCGTCGAGCCGGGGCGCATCGACTTCGGCGGCGGCGAACTCGACGCGGCCGGCGTCGCGCCCCACGCCAGCGAGAAGCGAGACCCGGAAGACGACTACGAGTGGTGGACGCTGCGGGGCGGCCAGTACCTCGTCGAGTACAACGAGTCGCTGACCGGCGAGGCGACGGTGACGTTCCAGCCGCGGACGGAACTGCTCGAACGCGGCGCGACCCACCCGACGCTGCACGTCGACGTGCTCCCGCGCGTGCCGCTGTCGGTCGGCGGTGCGGGACTGCGGCTCAAGGAGAACGCCAGAATCAGCACGATTGTCGGGGCCGAGGAGCCGCCGTCGGACGGCGAGTGAGGCCGGCTCAGGCGTTCACGTCTTCGAGGTGACGGCTGGCGACGACCTGGCCGGTCGGCGTGAGCGCCGGTCCGTCGGTCCCGTCCTGCACGAGGCCGTCAGCGGAGAGGTCCTGGAGAATCATCGACACCTCCGAGGAGTCTTTGCCGAGGATGCTCGCCAGCGGCATCCCGTCCATGTCGCCGGTCGAGTACATCGCCACCAGCACCTCCTTCTTGTCCTTCGTGAGTTCGACGTCCTTGAGTTCCTCCATGAGGTCGGCGTACTCGCGGCGGAGGTAGCGCCCGAGGATGGACATCTTGCGGTTCGACGCCATCGCGGCCAGCGTCGTCATCGCCGTCCCGTCTTTCATGTGCCGGACCGTCAGCACCGGCCGGCCCTTCCCGTTTATCTCCCGCGTGTTCCGGTCGAAGTCCGACACCGTCTTGAGGTCGACCGTGAACGACCCGTCGCTGCGCCGGAACTCGACGCTGCCGGGCGTGAGAAACAGTTTCGCGGTCCGGAACGGCTCGTCGGTGACGCGCCCACCGACGCGAGCCCGCTCCTTGACCGTCGTTTCGGTGCCGTTGACGACGGCCTTGAAAAGCACGGTGCCGAACTTCTCGATTTTCTCGTCGTCGGCCTCGATGGCCGCCACCAGCCGCTTTCCATTACGCTCGAAGGCAATCGTCACCGTCGAGTCGAAGAAATCGCCCAGGTCCGGCGGGACCTGCCCGATGGCGATGTCGAAGATGGATTCCAGCGGAATCGTGAGCTTGTCGTCCTCGCTGGCGGCCAGTACCAGCCGCTTCTGGGAGAGGACGACACGGCCCTTTATCGGGTCACCCCGGCCGGCCACCTCGGAGTTAAATTTGCCGACGAAATCCGCGATCACTGATTCCGACATTCGTCCGTTACCCGATGTACAGCAGCACTGATATTGAGCGTTTCGCGCGAGTATCAGCAGCAAAAATCGGACGCCGGGGACGCGGCGTCAGCCGTCGAGGTCCCGGGCGATGTCGGACAGCGAGGCGTCCGGCCCGCCGGTCGCCGTGTAGACGACGCGTTTGCCCGGCGTCCGGAGGCCGTACTCCTCGCCGTCGGTGACCACGTCGAGGTGTGCCGAGCCGCCCAGCGAGACGTCGCCGTCGGCGACCCACTCGGCGAGGCGGTTCGTCCCCGCCCGCTCGCGGGCCAGCCGGCGGTTGTCGGCGACGTGTGAGACGACCGGCTCGCCGTCGAGGCTCGTCTCGACGACGGCGTGGTACCGGTCGCCGTCGAGCGCCAGGCGGAGGGTGTCGCCGTCGTCGAAGCCCAGGCCCGCCGGTAACAGGACCCGCGGGCGGTCGGTCCGGCCGACCGACTCGACGGGAACGCGATGCGTCTCGACGGCGTCGTGGTCGCTGGGAACGCGGTCCGGCACGTGACTTACTCGTCGTCGCCGAGGAGGTCGTCCACGTCTTCGCTGCCGCGGGCCGTAATCTTCGCGTTAATCTGGCGCGTGTCGTCGCTGACCTCGCGGCCGCGGACGGTGATGCGCTTGCGCTCGCCGTCGGTGGTCGGCTCGAAGCCGACGCCGCCGTCGGACATGATTTCCTTCGTCGCGACGCCGCGAACGTCGGGCCGCATCGGTCGGCCGGAGGTGTCCGAGCCGCCGGTCAGCTCAAGCGTGTAGCCGTCGAGGCCGACAGCGCCGCCGTCGACCTCGTCGCCGAGCTCGCGGCCGATAAAGCGGTTCGCGTCCTGTCCGTCCACGTCTATCTGGTAGGTGTGGCCGCTCTCCGGGTCGGAGACGGCGACCGTGAATTCTGCCATACCTGTTCTCAATCAACCGCGCTTCAAAAACGCGTCGAACCGTCCGTCGGTCTCGCCGGCTACTGGTCGGCCATCGCGTCGCTCGCAATCGACCGGCCACGGGCTTCCAGCTGGACCTCGCGGCGCGTCCGGACCGGTTCGAGTATCTCCGACTCGATGAGCCGGTCGTACACGGCCTCGACTTCCTCGATGTCCATGTCGACGAAGTCCGGTATCTTGAACGGCGAGATGCCGGAGTACAGCGCCATCAGCACCTGCGTCTCCTTGTCGGAGAGGTCCACGTCGTCGGCGGCGTTGCGCTGCTCACCCTGCCGGACGAGCCCCTCGATGAGCGAGACGTGTCGGGGCGTCCCTGAGATGTGGGTCTCGACGCTGGTCCCCTCGATGGTGTGTTCGACCTCCAACAGGGGGCGCTCGTCCCCGCGAATCGTCTTCTCCTTGCGCTCGACGGTCCCCACGTCGTCGATGTCCAGTTCGACGAACGTGCCGCTGGCGATGGCCAGGTTGATGCAGTCGCCGTCGAGCTTGAGTCGCCCCTTCTCCCAGCCGCCGTCCTGGACGACGCCGCCTTTGACCGCGGGGTGGTTGACGAGGACGACGGTCTGGTCCAGCAGCGTGCTGTAGAGGTTTTCCTGGAACGCCTCGGCCTGCTTCGCCGAGACGAGCGTCACGTCCCGGCCGGCCTGAATCTTGATGTAGCTGTCTACCTGTGCCAGCGGCTGGTTCATCTGGCTGGCCGTGACGCTGGTGACCTTCGACAGCGGGATGGTCCGCTTGCCGTCGTTGGTCGCCAGGACCAGCCGCTTGTTCGAGAGGAGAATCCGACCGGGTAGCCACTCGATGTCGTTGCGTTTGCGCCCGTCCGAGACGACCTGGACGAACTTCCCCTTCGTATCGACCAGTGCGTGTTCTCCGTCGCTCATCGGTTAGCCAGCTATCGTCCCCACGTACGCTCCGCCGCGTCTTAATCCACTCGGCCGACTCATCCGCGGCCACCGAGCTTCGAGATGGCCGAAAAGGCCTTTTTCCGTATCACGTCGTGTTCCGTCTCGTCGATGAGCTTGTCCAGCGTCTTCCGGGAGCGCTCGCCCCCGACTTTCCCGAGCGTGAAGATGGCCTGTCCGCGGACCTCGGGGTCGACGCCGTCGTTCTGGACGATGTTGAGCAGCCGCCGCTCGACCATGTTGTCGTCGTCGCCGAGTTCGGCGAGGCTGGTGGCGGCGAACTGCCGGAGCATCTGGTCGTCGTCGTCGAGCGCGTCGACGAGCGAGTCGATGACGCGGTCCCGCTCCTCCCGGCTCGTGACCCGGCCGAGCATCCAGGCGGTGTTGCGCCGCTGGGCGGCCTGCGTGCTCTCTTCGAGAATCTCGACCAGCGGCACGACGACGCTCCGGTCGTCCGTGTTCGAGAGCTTCTCGACGACGGTGTCCCGTATCTCGTGGCTCTGGTCGGTCGGGACGTTCGACAGGAGCTCGATGAGCGAGTACACCGCGGTCCGCCGGACGGCGGCCGAGTCGTCCGAGAGCGCCTCGATGAGGTAGTCGACCGGGCGGTCGTTGCCGAAGTTCCCGAACGCGCCGACGGCGATGCGTCGGACCCGCTCGTCGTCGTCCTCGTACAGCGGGAGCAGCGCCTGGAGCGCCTGCCGGTTCCCGATGTTGCCCAGCGCGTCGGCGGCCTCGCGCCTGACGGCGGCTTTCGGGTCCGTCAGGACGTTCTCGATCGGGTTCGTCGCCCGCGAGTCGCCGATTTTACCGGCCGACCGGGCCGCTCGCGCCCGCACCCGCGGGTCGGGGTCCTCGAACCGCTCGGCGAGCTTCGGGACCGCGTCGGCCTGGTCGAGGGTGCCGAGGCCGTTGGCCGCCGCCATCCGGAGCTCCGGCACGTCCGCATCGAGCACCTGCATGTACGCCTTCGCCTTCACCCAGTCGGCGGCGTCGTCTTCGAGGTCGACGCCGGCCATCCCGCCGATGAGTTGCGTGATGGCGTCGTCGCCGAGTTCGTCCAGCGAGTCGATTGCCGCGCCGGTGACCGCGTCGCTGTCGCTCTGGGCCGCGCTCACGAGCGCGTTGACCACGTCGCGGCGGTCGTCGTGGTCGTCGAAGTTCCCCAGTAGCTCCGCGGCGCGGGCCTTGACCCGCTGGTTGTCGCTCTCCCGGAGGAGGCGGATGAGTTCCTGTACCTTGCCGTCCCGTTCCAGTTCGTAGAGGCTCATTGGCGCTACACTCGCCGGTAGATACGGTGTCGTTTGTCGACCGCCTCGAAGGCGTCGCGACACTCCGTCGGCAGCGTCTCGGTCATGCCTATCATGAGGTAGCCGTCCTCGCGGAGCGACCCCCGAATCGTCTCGAAGATGGGCACCTTGAACTCCGAGTCGATGTAGATGAGGAGGTTCCGGCAAAACACCATATCGAAGTCCCGCTTGGGGTCGCCACGGATGAGGTCGTGTTGCTCGAAGGTGACCATCTCCTTGACCCGGTCCCGGACCCGAAAGGTGTCCCCCTCCTGTTGTATGTACTTGGAGTAGTCATCCAGGGGCTCCAGTTCCTCGGCGATGTCGGTCGTCTGTGAGGTGGCGTAGGTCCCCTCGCGGGCCTCTTCGAGGATGTCGGCGTTGATGTCCGTCGCCGTGATTTCGATACGTCGGGCGTCGACTTCGGGGTCGTCGAGCGCGAGCATCGCCGCCGAGTACGGTTCCCGGCCGTCGGCGCTCGGGGCCGACCAGAGCCGCACACGGCGGTTGTTCGCCGTGAGGTCCCGGAGGACCGGCCGCAGGCGCTCCCACGCGTCCGGGTTCCGGAAGAAGCCGGTGACGTTTATCGACAGCGAGTCGAGCAGTTCCTCGCGCTCGCCGTCGTCGCGTTCCAGCAGGCGCTGGTAGGACTGGTAGTCGTCGGTGTCGGTCCGGCGCATCCGCGCGGTGATGCGACGGTCGAGATACGAGTCGTTGTAAAAGCCCGATTCGAAGTCCATCTCCTCGCCGATGAACTCCACGAGGGTCTCGAAGGTACGTTCGCTGCCTTTGTTCATAGGGTCACCACGTCGAGGATGTGGACGATGTTGCCGTCGCCGAGCACGGCCGTCCCGGAGAGGCCGGGCGTGCCCGAGAGGATGCCCTCCAGGGGCTTGACGACGACTTCCTCCTGGCTGTTGACCGAATCACAGTGGAGCGCGACCTGGCGCTCGGACTCGCGGATGCGGACGAGCATCCCGTCGCCGTTCGCCGTCTCGCCCTCGATGTCGAAGGTGTCGTCGAGGTGGATGACCGGGTATATCTCGTCGTTGTGCTTGATGACCTCCTGGCCGTTGACCTGTTTCGCCTCCTCGGTCCCCGTAATCTCGTCGACGTTCTTGATGGGGACGCCGTACTCCTCGCCGCCGACCTTGACGAACAGCACCTTGACGATGGCCATCGTCACCGGCAGGCGCAGGGAGACGGTGGTCCCCTCGCCGGGCTCGGAGTCGACGTTGACCGACCCGTCGAGCTGGGAGACCGTGTCGTGGACCACGTCCATGCCGACCCCGCGACCGCTCGTGTCTGTCACCTCGTCGGCCGTCGAGAAGCCGGGGTGGAACACGAGGTCGTATATCGAGGAGTCGTCCATCGCGTCCAGCTCCTCGGGCGAGCGGACGCCCTTCTCGATGGCCTTCTCCCTGATGCCCTCCACGTCGAGTCCGGCCCCGTCGTCCTCGACCTCGATGATGACGTGGTCGCGCTCGCGGGAGGCCCGGAGCGTGATGTGGCCGGTGCGTGGCTTGCCCGCCTGTTCGCGCTCCTCTGGCGGCTCGATGCCGTGGTCGACCGCGTTGCGCAGGATGTGCATCAGCGGGTCGGAAATCTCCGTGAGGATGGTCCGGTCGAGCTCGATGTCCTCGCCCTCGATTTCGAACTGGATGTCCTTGTCGAGTTCGCGCGCGAGGTCCCGGACCAGCCGCGGGAACTTCCCGACGACCTTCTTCAGCGGGATGAGCCGCATGTCCATCACCGTGTTCTGGAGGTTCGCCGTAATCTTGTCCAGCTCGTTCAGCGTCTCGCTGGTCGAGTCGAGGTTGTTCTGCTCGACGCCCCGGCGGAGCTTGATGCGGCTGGTGACCAGTTGCTCGACGAGCCCGTGGAGGTCGTCGAGCTGGTCGACGTCGACCCGGACGGACTTGATTTCGTCGACGCTGTGTTCCTCTTCCGCCCCAGGGTCGGGGTCCGCGCTCGCGTCCCCGCCGGCACCGCTGTCGCCGCCGTCGGCGTCGCCGCCGCTCACCAGGTCGTCGGTCACGTCGGTCACGTCGAAGCGCTCGACCTTGCCGGTCGTCCCCAGTTCGGCGTCGACGGTCGCCGCGTCGGGGCCGTCGAGATACAGGACGAACGTGTCCTCGAACTCGCCGTCCTCGATGTCGGCGCGGCTCGGGCTCGAATCGAGGACGTCGAACCGCTCCTCGATGGCCTCGACGGCAAGCATCGAGTCGACGCCGAGCATCTCCGACTCCCCGACGCTGATTTCGGCCTGCAGGACCCGCTCGTCGAACGCGTCGGCGTCGATGTCGGCGTCGGCGGCGCTGGCGGCCGTGGCGAGCGAGTCGTCGCCGCCCGAGTCGTCGTCGGCCGTCGCATCGGCCTCGCCCGCGGCGGCCCCCTCTTCGAGGACCGCCCGGAGCTCCTCGACCATCTCGTCGGTCTCCGTCTCCGACTCACCGTGCTCCTCGATTTCCCCGACGATGACCTCTATCTGGTCGACGCCGGCGAAGACGAGGTCCATCAGGTCCGGCGTGACCTCCATCTCGCCCTGGCGCATCTCGTCGAGGAGGTCCTCCATCGCGTGTGCGAGGTTCGCCGCGTTGTCGAAGCCCATCGCGCCGAAGTTGCCCTTCAGCGTGTGGGCCGTCCGGAATATCGAGTCCATCGCCTCCGTGTCGGAGGGGTCGGATTCGAGTTCGAGCAGCGAGTTGTTGAGTTCGGTAATCGCTTCTTCGCTTTCACGGATGAATGCATCCAGATACTGGTCGTCCATTGTCAGGTCACCTCAGTAGTAATCGTGTCGATAATGCCGTCCGGAATGTCGTCGATGGGCAGGACGGAGTCCACACAGCCCGTCTCGGCGGCTCGCTTCGGCATGCCGTACACCGCGGACGTGGCCTCGTCCTGTGCGATGGTCTTGCCGCCGGCCTCCTTGATGCGCCGAATCCCGTCCGCGCCGTCCTCGCCCATTCCGGTGAGGATGAGGCCAACGAGCGGGTCGTCGATTGTCTCCGCGGCCGTCCGCATCGTCACGTCGACCGCCGGACGGACGCTGTTGACCGGGTCGTCCCGCGTCAGTTTCGTCCGCAGTCGGCCGTTCCGGTAGTTCTTGACCACCATGTGTCGGTCGCCGGCGGCGACGAGCCCCTCGCCGCCGCCGATGCGCGCCCCGTCGGTGGCCTCCCGGACCTCGTAGTCGCTTCGCGTGTCTATCCGCTCGGCGAAGCGACCGGTGAACCCTTCCGGCATGTGCTGGATGATGAGCACCCGGAGGTCCGCCTCGATAGGGAGGTTCGCCATCACCTGCTCGACCATCTTCGGGCCGCCGGTCGACGAACCGATGACCAGCGTGGGGTTCTCGACGTAGGTCGTCCCGGTCGACGGCGCGTCGGCCGCCCGCCGGCTCGTGGCCGAACCGCCGCCCGCTGCCGGAGCCGTCTCTGCGTCCCGCCCGTCGCTGCTCGTCGTGCCGCTCGTGGTCGTGCCGGCGCTGCTCTTCGTGCCGACGTCGACCGCCGCGACGGAGCTGACCATCTCGACCAGCTGGTCTTTCAGACGGGACATCTCCATCGACACCTCCCCGCCGGGTTTGGTGAAGAAGTCGACCGCCCCCTTGTCGAGCGCCTCGAAGGTCACGTCGGCGTTCTCGTCGGTGTGGGCCGACAGCATCAGTACCGGCGTCGGGCACTCCGCCATGATGCGCTCCGTCGCCTCGATGCCGTTCATCACCGGCATCTCGACGTCCATCGTCACGACGTCCGGCCGGTGTTCGGCGACGGCCGACACCGCTTCCTCGCCGTCGCGCGCCTGCGCGACGACGTCGATGTTGCCATCGCTGAGGATATCAGAGATGACACTCCGCATGAAGTGAGAGTCGTCTGCGACCACGGCGCGGACACCGCCTGCCATGTCACCAGCGCTCCCGTTCGACAGGAGTCATCGGCGAACGAGACATCCTCATACCTACTTCCAAATCGCGGTCGGCCCCGAAATAAATACTCCGCCCACGTAATCAAAGTTGATAGCCCAGCAGGCACCTTTATGCGCCCCTGTCCGCGAGAGTGTGGACAAGAACCGCTATGGCAGCCCAGTCAGCCACCACCGGCCAGGTACTCGAGTTCCAGCTCGGTTCGGAGACGTACTGCGTGAGCATCGACTACGTGACCGAAATCGTCGACATCGGCGAACTCACGTCCGTCCCGAACGCCCCGCCACACGTTCGCGGCGTCATGGACCTCCGCGGGCGCACGACCTCGATTGTCGACCCCAAGGTCGTCTTCGGCATCGACGAGGAGGGCACGGAGAAGCGCATCATCGTGTTCGACCCGGAAATCGTCGAGGAACAGGGTGCGGCCGGCTGGCTCGTCGACGAGGTGTACCAGGTGGTGCAGGTCACGCCGGAGCAGGTCGACCAATCACCCGCGAACGACGCCGGCTCCATCCGGGGCGTCATCAAGCGAGATGACAGTTTCGTTATCTGGGTGGACCCCGCCGTCGTCCACGCTGGGGACTGATTCCGGTTCTCTGAGCGGTGTACCAGCAAGACTTTTTAACATTCCCGACAGAGAAGTATCTAATCAACTTCCAGTTCCTACCGAAACTATGATTGAGCAAACCAAGACGGGGATTGAGGGCCTCGACGACATTCTAAACGGCGGTATCGTGAAGAACTCGACGACACTGGTCAGCGGCAACCCCGGTGCCGGGAAATCCATCCTCTGTCTCCAGTACATCTACAACGGCGTCGAACAGTTCGACGAGAAGGGTATCTACCTCTCGTTCGAGGAAGACGAGTCGGACCTCCGGGAGGCCGCCGAGTCCATCGGCTTCGAAAACTGGCAGGAACACGTCGACAACGGCGACATCAAGGTGTACGACAAGCAGGTGCTCCTGCGTGAGAACGACTTCACCTCCTCGCTGGATATCCTGCTCGAAGAGCTCGAGGACGGCGACTACGACCGGCTCGTGCTGGACTCGCTCGCCATGTTCGAACTGTTCTTCGAGGACGAGAAGGAGAAACGGACCTACCTCCTGAAGTTCACCGACATCCTCAGCGACAGCGGCCTCACGACGCTGATGACCAACGAGCAGGGGGCCGTCTTCCCGGACACCGAAATCGGGCTGGAGAACTACCTCACCGACGGCAACATCTACCTCATCCAGACGCCAACCGACACCGGCGTGAACCGGTACGTCTGGGTCGCCAAGATGCGAAAGCAGAACATCGAGACCGACATCTACCCGATGGAGATCGACCGGGGTGGCATCGACGTCCACCAGAACGCCAGCGCCTTCTCGATGATGAGCGAGGAAGAATCACCAATTTAGGGACAGAAGTAAGCCATTATTACTCCGTAAAACGACGGGTACAGGGCCACAGAACTCTATTTCCGAACGAACGACGTGTGGCGCGCGTTCGTCCCTTCTCGACCCGATATCACAGGCGATAGCTTTATTATCGACTGAATTTATGATTTGATAACGATGGATTCAGGGGAGATTCTTCAGACGCTTGGCAATAAATACAGCGCCGAAATCCTCGACGCGACGGACGAACCGGTCTCCGCACAGGAGCTCAGCGACGAACTCGGCATCCCCATCGCGACGTGTTACCGCCGAATCGACGAACTGACCGAACACGACCTGCTGGAACTCCACGACAACATCCTCTCCGACGACCGCCGGCGCATCAAGGTGTACCGGCGGAACGTCGACGAGGTCCGGGTCGACTTCGACGACGAACTGACCATCCACATCGAGGAACGGTCGGAAGTGACCAACAAACTCGACGAGGCGTGGCGAACCCTGTCCGAGCGATAAAGACCCTCTTACCCCCGTTATCAACAGAGATATTTTCGAGCGTGGATTTAATAACGGGTTCGCTGTAGCACAGTACAGTGCTGATGATAGAACTTCTCTACGCCATCTCGACGCTGGTGTTCGTCGTGGCCGGACTGACAATGGTCGGGATGGCCATGCGGGCGTACGTGCAGACATCCCGGCAGGCGATGCTCCACCTCTCGGTCGGGTTCTCGCTGGCTATCGCGGGCGCGGCCGCGACGATGATTAGCGCGTTCATCAACGACTTCGAGGGCGTGCGGTCGCTGCTGCTGGTCAACAGCGGTTTGACGACTTTCGGATATCTCTTTGTCATGTACAGTCTGGTCACCTACGAGTGACTCGCTATTCGAGCGGTCGACTCCTCGCTCGGAACCCCGAAGAATTAATTTTCAATACTGATTCCGGGTTTCACGCCGGTTTCCTACACTGCCGAGATATCGGCTCTCATCGACGCTGAATACTTTCGGGTATCGCAGCCTAAACCGGCTGAAACACTCGTTATCAGGAATAAAATTTTGAGGGATGGTGTTATTAGGTGGTACGTATTTGTTCCGATAGGGTCAGAGCGACCCGGACTACACATGTTCGAACGCATTACAAATCCAGAAGACCGAGGCCAAGTGGGTATCGGGACCCTCATCGTGTTTATCGCGATGGTGCTCGTCGCCGCAATCGCGGCCGGCGTCCTGATAAACACTGCTGGCTTCCTGCAGAGTTCAGCTGAACAGACCGGCCAAGAGAGTAGCGACCAAGTGACCAACCAGATTCAGGTAGCGTCGAAGATTGGGTCTGTCGCGGGCTCGGGTCCGACCGAGACCATCGTCTTCGACAGCTCCGGCGCGTCTACCGGGTCCCCCGGTGAGTTCGCAATTAGCTCCGGGGACTCACTCGAAGTCGCCGTGACGACTTCCGGTGACGCGACCTCCCTTGCCCTGCAAGATTCGGGCGGGAGCAGTAATCAGGTCGCAGTCCAGGACGGGGACTCGATAGTCTTCGAGAGTGAATCCGCTTCCTCCGTCACCGTGCGTAACGAGCGCACCGGTGCGACTTTCACTCTGACCAACGACCTCGACCTGGTCGAAACCGCCGGTGGTGGCGCGAGCGCGGACGGTGTCACCCTCCGCCGCACGTACACCGACCCGATTAACGGTGACGTGACGCTTCAGACCCTGGAACTCCAGGACGGTCAGGGTAACGACGACGACGTCGTCGTCGAAATCGGCGAGAACACGGAACAGTACATCCCCCTCACCGGTGACAGCAGCGGGAACATCATCGTGAGCGACGGCGAAGTGCTGACCGCCTCGAGCGCCGGTGACGACTCGACGCTCGCGCCCAACAACGGCCAGGGTAGCCTGGACGTCGACCCGAACGACAACATCCGAATCGACGTCGTCTCGGAGGACGAGATTCAGCTGACTAACGAAGAGACGGGTGCGACCCTCTCCTTCGACCCGTTCAACAGCAACCTCGCTGTGTCCGGGACCGCGGTCACGCTCGAGAACAGTGCCGGAACGACCGCTGCAGCCACCAGTGGTGGCTCGTTCTCCGGACTTGCGGGTGACGACATCAACTCCGGGCTCTCCACCCCTGCGCTGCTGGTCAACGAAGAGTACAGCGCTGGCGGCGGCGGTGTCTCCGAAATCAGCATCATCGCTATCAAGGGCTCCGGTGCTGACCAGATTAACCTCGAACAGACGACCATCACCACCATCGGCCCCGACGGTACGAACACGCTGACCTACGGTGGCGGCAGTGCCACCGAGGACGAGACGTTCGGTGTCCAGGCCGTCCAGGACGAGGACGACTCGCTCCCGGTGATGACCGACGCTGACCGCTTCCGCATCATCGTCAACCCCGGCACGCTCGAAACCGGTGAGACGATGACGCTGGAAGTGACCACGGAGTCCGGCGCGACCACCGAAATCCGGATCAGCGTGCCCAACACGCTATCGGGCGAAACTGCGGTGCAGGTCTAGGCTTCTTTCGACTGCAGCGGCTTTTTCTCTGTTTTCCACCCGCCCAGCGACAGCCATCCCGTGCAGTTGCCGGGGCTCGTCTGCGCTGGTTTCGTGACGACTCTACTCGTGACTACTGCACCGTGTACCGCGGCGACGTCTCCGCTTTCACGCCATTTCAACGGCGACGAGCCAACCCACGCTGTGATTCAGTCGGAAGTGCTACGTCGGACAGGATGAATCCGTACCGGCGGTGTTCGCGCACTGCCTCGCGGTCGGTGCGGGTCCCGCCCCTGACCGCGACGTGAGACAATGCCGCCGGCGCAACGACACGGGGCCACTCGTGGCGCGAACGGCACCACGACTTCAGGGCTCGTTACGTCGACGGGGGCGACTGCACCAGTCTCCGTACAAATGAACGGCGACGCGTCACAGTGTGGCCGGCCGCCGCCGGCGAACTGGGGCGTCGAGAGCGCGCTGCCAGTCACGACGGAGCGCGCCGTCACACACGAGGTCCCGGCCGACGTCGGCGAGGCCGTCAGACGGCGACCGTCGTCTTCCCGGTGAGCGACGACGGGACGGAGATTCGGACTCTCGTCGTCGCGCCGTCGGGCGAGAGCAACCGTATCGTCCCGCTCTCGCTGGGCCGGAGTTCGACCCCCGTCAGCGCCGCGAGGTCGATTCGCAGCGCCGCCCGGTCGCCGTCGTCGTTCAGAACCCCCCGCGCCAGCGAGTCGTCGTCGTCCGCGAGCGCGGTAAGCGAAACCTCGGTCGCGGAGCCCACTGGCGCCTCGGCCCCGCTGCCGATTGTCGTCCCGACGACGACGTCGTTCAGGTCCATGTTTCCGCCCCCCTCCGCCCGCTTGACGACGAGCGTCACCGCGTCGACGGTCTCGCCGGTGGTATTGACGTGGCCGGTGGACCCGACGACCACGGCCCGCGCGATGACCCGGTCGGCGCTCTTGTCGCTGGCTGTCGCGGCGTCCGATTGAAAGCCGCCGACGACCTCGAACAGCACCCCGGCCGTCGCCGCGGCGATAAGCAGCGCCGCGATGAGGAGGATTATCGACCCGACGGAGCTTTGCGCCCGCCGTTCCCTGGCCGTTCGCTCCCGTCGCCGGTTCGGTTCGCTCACAGTTACGGATACCGACGACCGGCCAAAACCGTGTCGGCTACCCCGAGCAGCGACGGAATTATATCATCCCCTCTCCCATGTCTTTGCATGGCCTCGGGGTCAGACGAACCGAATCCGGAAGACGGGAAGATACTCTCCCCGGAGGAGCTAGACATCGCGGACGACGAGCACGTCACGGAGATAGACGAAGGCCGGTACGTCGTCTCCTCGGACGTGCGGACCGACGATTCGTACGGCAATCAGGTGCCGTCTGACTCCACGCCGGACCCGGCACCGGAACCGGAGCCGACTCCCGAACCGGAGACGCCCGAGTTCACCGACGCGAACGTCCACGCGTGGCTCGCCGAACAGATGGCCGAGTCGAACAGTCGCTACGGGTTCGACGTGACCGCGAAGTTCGACGGGAACGTCGACCAGCAACAGGTCGTCTCCAACGACATCATCACCGCCTTCGAGAGCTTCATGCTCTGGTACGGCCGGCAGATGGACGGGTCGACGTCGGTCGAAGACGTGCTCGGCATCCTGCTCTCGGAGTCGAACGTCCCGGTCAAACACCCGCCCGAGAGCTTCAAGCGGATGGTCAAGTCGACCGGCCTCTCACCAGACGACAGCATCGCGGACCTCGTCGAGGCTGTCGAGGCCCGCGACGGCGCGACGTTCTAGTTCCGCCGGAAACCGGGCCAGTCGAGCCTGCCACTGCGGCCGGAATCGGCGCGCAGTTGCCCGGTTTCGGTGCCCACCGATATCACACGCGATAATTTACGGGACACCTTTATTTAACTCATCGCGATATGTAGCCTTGATAGGCATGCCAGACGTACTGATCGCCGACGATTCAGAGTTTATGCGTAACCTCCTCCGCGAGATTCTCGAAGAAGATCACGAGATCGTCGGGGAGGTCGAAAACGGAGTCGAAGCAGTCGAAGTGTTCAAAGAAGAGACCCCGGACCTGGTGATGATGGACATCGTGATGCCCATCCGCGATGGCATCGAAGCCACGGACGAAATCAAATCCGCCAATCCCGACGCGAACGTCATCATGTGCACAAGCGTCGGCCAAGAAGAGAAGATGAAGGAGGCGGTGAAGGCGGGTGCGGACGGCTACATCACCAAACCGTTCCAGAAACCCAGCGTGATGGAGGCTATCGAGGACGTCGTCCCCTCATAGATGAACGTCGATATTCAGTCGCTGGGCACGTTCAACCAACTCGCTCACGAGGGAGCGGAACAGGCCACGCGGTCGATGGGCCAAATGACGGGCATCGACGCCGTCGTCGACGTGACGAAGATAACGCTGCTCGACAGAGCGGACGTCGGCGAGGAGCTCGCCGACCGCGACTTCGTCGGCGTCGGGTTCTCCTTCGACGGCGTCCTCGAGGGGGACACCGTCCTCGCGTTCGACGTGGACAGCGCCGGGACGATAACCGAGGAGATGATGCCCGGCAGCGGCGACGACGCGGCGATGGCCCGTAGCTGCATCGAGGAGGTCGGCAACATCATGATGAGCGGGTTCATCGACGGCTGGGCCGACTACGTCGGCGCGACCATCGACCACTCGCCGCCGGAGTACATCGAGGGCTCCGGGGCCGAGATTCTCCCCGACGCACCCGAGGACGGCGACCATCAGCAGGTGTTCGTGTTCAAATCGGAGATAGAGTGGATAGACGAGTCGGTGAACTTCTACATCTACATGCTCCCCGGGTACGAGTCGCTCACGGAGATGATGGTGGAACACGTCGATACGGACGGCGACGCCATCCCCATCGACAAGCTCCAGACGTTCAACGAGATGACGACCAGCGGTACCCAGAAGGCCGCCGACAACGTCGAGATGATGACCGGCATCCCGACGGAGTCGGAGGTGACCCAGATTAGCTTCGCCCCCATCGAGGACGTGCCGAAACAGATAGGGACGGACACCTTCGTCGGGACGGTCGTCGAGTTCACCGGGACGCCGAGTGGCTACCTCATGGTGCTTTTCGACGAGGTCTCGGCCATCAACGTCGCGGAGGCGATGATGCCAATCGAGATGGACGGCGACGAGCTGACCGACCAGCACAAGGCCGCCATCGAGGAGCTGGGCAACATCATGACAAGCGGGTTCGTCGACGGCTGGGCGAACGTGCTCCAGACGTCCGTCGAGCACACGCCGCCCCGCGTCGTCCACGACATGGGGCGGGCGATAATGGACCCGCTGGCGGCCCAGGTCGGCCAGTACCAGGAGCACGCGTTCATCATCGACTCCCAGATGCGGACCGACGACATCGAGTTCCAGGCGGAGATTCACGCCCTGCCGAACGAGAAGGAACTGCGTGCCGCCCTCGACGATCTCGACGTCGAGCGGGCGACCGAGACTGACGCGGACGTCGAACAGATATTCAAATAATGAAAGTATACGACGGCAGCCAAACGGAGAGTCCCGCACAGAGTACGCCGGAGCGCATCAAAGTCGGCATCGCGGAGTACAAGGTCACGACGGAGCCGGCCCTGCTGACCACCAGCGGCTTGGGTTCCTGTATCGGTATCGGGATACACGACCCCCGCAACGCGGTCGCCGGACTCGTCCACGTGATGCTCCCGTCGGCGGCTGACATCGACGGCGGGAACTCCGCGAAGTTCGCGGACACGGGCGTCGAAGCGCTCATCGAGGCCATGGAGGACGCCGGCGCGGCGACGGACACGATGGAGGCCAAAATCGCCGGCGGGAGCGACATGCTCGACTTCTCCGAGAACGGGTCCTCTATCGGCTCGCGCAACGCCGAGAAAGTCCGTGAGACACTCGACGCGTTCGGCGTCCCAGTCGTCGGCGAGGACCTCGGCGGCGACCACGGCCGGTCGGTCAAGCTCGAAGCCGACACCGGCAACCTCATTGTCAAAAGCGCGAACACAGACTCGATAACGCTGTGACGTGGGGGCCACCCGAAACGCATGAACCCGGCGTCTGACGGCTGGCTGCCGCCCGTCTGCCGGGGGCGCGCCCACCGACTCCGTTTCACAAGTCCTCGACTGGAATTAATTTGAAATGTAACAGGCTAGTACTTGGAGTGTTAATTTACGCTATCTGAGCCAGGAAAATGGGATATTATTATCAAATATGATACGCTAAGGGGAATATTCAAGAGTAGAAACGGCCTGATATACAAGAGATGAGTAGTCTCGCTCTCGTGCCGCTGGCTCCAGCCGTCTCGCCGGACCTGGTTGGACTGGCACCCGCCCTCTTCGTCTTGCTGACTGGCGGGTTGATCGGTATGAGCATCAAGAACATGTTCGACTCGATTCTGTCGGACGACGAGGGCGGGAACGCGAACGACGGCGGCGACGGCGACGAGATGGCCGACGGTGGCGGCCTGATGGCCGACGACGGCGGTGGCGGTGGTGACGACCTCGGCGGCCTCGGCGGCCTCGACGACGGCGGCGACGACATGGGCGGGTTCGGCGACGACGAGTTCGGCGACATGGAGGACGCGAGCGGGCCCGACACCGACGAACTGGAACACCGCCTCGACGAACTGGAAAACGAGGTCGGCAGTCTCTCCTCGACGGTCAACACGGTGCGGACGGAAAACGAGAGCATCTCCGAGTCTGTCGAGGAGACCGAGGAGAACGTCCGGAAACTGCTCGACATCTACGAGATGGTCACCCGCGGCGTCAACCCCTTCGCCGACGACGTCGACGCCGGCATGGGCGGCATGGGTGAGGGCGGCGGGTCCTTCGGGCTGTTCGACGACGACGGAAGCGACGACACCGAGGACGACATCGACGACGACGTCGCCAACGCCGACGCAGAGGGCTTTTTCGACGAGGAGCTCACGGAAGGCGGCGACGACATGTCGATGGACGACGGCGGCGTCGACGACATGTTCCCCGACGACGGCGACGACATGTCGATGGACGACGGCGGGTCGTTCGACGAGGAGTTCGACGACTTCGACGATGCGGAGGACGACATGAGCATGGACGACGCGAGTACTGACGACGGAGACAGCGACGACGGAGACAGCGACGACGGTGACGGCGGCAAGTCGTTCGCAGAGCTCAAAGACGAGTACGAGTCCGGCGACGCCGAGTGGGCCGAGGGCGACGAATCCGAAGAGGGGGCCGACGAGGCCGAAGACCTCCTGGCCGACGACGACGAGGACCTCTTGGCCGACGAGGAGGGGGACGACGGCAGCGGGCTGGAGGACGACGACCTCTTCGACGAGGTCATCGAGGACGACGGGCTCGACGACGCGGCGGCCGACCCGGAGCCCGAACCGGAGCCAGCCGTCGACGACGCGGCGGCCGAACCGGAACCGGCTGTCGACCCGGAACCCGAGCCCGACCCGGAGCCCGAACCCGCCGCGACGGAACCCGAGACGGCGGCGGTGGGCGGGGACGCTGGCGCTGACAGCGACACCAGTTCGGACACCGACACCGACGCCGGGTCGGACGCGGACGGCGACGGGAAGCCCTACCTGTCGACGATGCCCGAGGGGTTCGCGGCGGACCTCATCGTCGTCGAGTGGCTGGAGTTCCTGGTCCAGCACTCGGGCTACCGCGAGACCGCGCGCGCCATCGACTACTACGAGACTATCGACTGGATAGACGAGTCCGTCGCGGACCAACTCAAGGCGTACCTCCGCGGCTTCGACGACGTGAACGACACCGGGGATGGGTTGTCTATCGACCACCACACGGAGAGCCTGCGCTACATCTCACAGCTCGACAGTGACAGCGGCACCGACGCCGTCGCGCTCTCGAAACTGGTGGGTGGAGGTGGTTCCGATGGGATTCAGCGTTAGCGGCTCGGCGGCCATCATCTTCGTGGCCGCCTTCATCGGCTTCGGGATGTTCTACTCGGCGGCCGCCAACGGCTTCGAGCGCGTCAACGACGCCCGCGAGGACCAGCGCGACCGGCTGCTCGACCAGCAGAACACCGACATCTCGGTTGCGTCGGCGACGTGGAACGCCAGCGGCAACGAGAACCTCGTCGTGACCGTCGACAACACCGGGTCCGAGACGCTGTCGGTCGCGGCGACTGACCTGCTTGTCGACAACGAGTACCGCACCGGCTACGCCACGACCGTCGACGGCGACGGGTCGACGGACGTCTGGGCCCCACAGGAGCGGCTGACGATGACCGTCACCTCGCTCAACAGCCGGCCCGACCGGGTGAAAGTCGTCACGGAGAACGGCATCGCCGGGACGGCGGTGGTGAGCTAGCATGGCCAGCGTCTCCGTCTCGCACCTGATACTGTTCATCGCGTCGATGGCCATCGCCGCGAGCGTGGCCGGCGTCTTCACGAGTAGCATCGGCGAACTGAGCAACGCCGTCTCCGAGCAGGGCCTGGACGTCAGCAGCGACGTCCGGACCGACGTGGAGATAATCTCCGACAGCGGTAGCGACAACGTCTACGACAGCGGCACGATAACGATTCACGTCAAGAACACGGGGTCGGAGACGCTGGCCCCGGTCCCCGGACAGTTGGACCTGTTTGTCGACGGGGCGTTCGCCACCGATTACACGGTTACCCTAGAGCCCGACGGCGGGAACAGCTGGCGGCCCGGCGACGTCGTCCGAATCGACATCAACCACACCCTCAACGGCGGCGACCACCGTCTGAAGCTCGTCGTCAACGGCGACGAGGAGGTGTTCGAGTTCAACACATGAGTATCGCAAGCACTGACCTATTCTCGCTCGGCCTGGACGACCACGACCGACTGAACAAGGAACTGGGCGGCGGTATCCCACCCGGCAGCATCATCCTCGTCGAGGGGGACTACGGGGCCGGCAAGTCCGCCATGAGCCAGCGGTTCACCTACGGCCTCTGCGAGGAGGGCCACGAGGTGACGTACCTCTCGACGGAGCTCACCGTCGGCAGCTTCCTCGATCAGATGCACTCGCTGTCCTACGACATGGTCGATCACATCCTCGACGAGGACGTGCTCTTCTTGCACGCCGACATCGGCGAGTCGAACGCGCTCACCGGCGGCGACGACCAGTCCGACCGGAAGGAACTCCTCAAGCGGCTGATGGAGGCCGAGGTGATGTGGGACGCGGACGTCATCGTCATCGACACGTTCGACGCTATCCTCCGGAACGACCCCAAGTTCGAAGCGCTCGTCCGCCAGAACGAGGAGCGCCAGGCTGCCCTGGAGGTCATCTCCTACTTCCGTGACGTCATCTCCCAGGGCAAGTGCATCATGCTCACCGTCGACCCGTCGACGCTGGACGAGGAGGCTATCGGCCCGTTCCGGGCCATCGCCGACGTGTTCATCGAACTGGAGATGATCGAGGTCGGCAACGACGTGCGCCGCCAGATTAACGTCCTCCGCTTTGCCGGCATGGGCGAACAGGTCGGTGACACCATCGGGTTCTCGGTGCGTTCGGGGACCGGCATCGTCATCGAATCGCGGAGCGTCGCGTAGAGGTGACATAAGACATGACAGACCACGGACGTGCGAAACCGTCGGACGAGCTTCGACAGATGGCAGCACGGCGGCCCCACCTCCGGGACCACCTGAAGAAGTTCAAGCAGATTACCGGTGAGTTCCCGATGCTCATCGACGAGGCCGACGACGAGTACGAGACCAACCGGCCGAACGTGCTCTACCCGGTCGGCGGCCCCATCTTCTGTCACATCTACGGCGACGTGGGCCAGGACATGAAGTACTACGCCATCGAGCCGGAGCTCGACGAGGACGAGCGGGCCGTCTTCGGAAAGGTCCGGAACCGCCTGCTCCAGCGCAGCGTCAACAAGCCCGCCCCCGAAAACGAGGCCCAGTTCGACGACCGCATCGAGGAACTGCTCCAGGAGACGACGAAAATCCGGGACGAGGACAGCGACAGCGGCGTCCTCACGCGCCTGTCGAGCCTGACCGACGTGAGCAGCGTCGAGGTTACCCAGGAGACCTACGAGAACATCCTCTACCGGCTGAACCGCGACATCGTCGGCCTCGGCCCGCTCGAACCGGTCATGCGCGACCCGGCCAACGAGGACATCCACGTCATCGGCCGCAGCGAGTGCCACGTCGACCACGGGGTCTACGGGATGCTGGAGACCACTGTCGAGTGGGAGAGCGAGGAGGCCTTCGACCAGTGGCTCCGCAACATGGGCGAGCGGATGGGCGACCCGGTCTCCGACTCGGACCCCATCGTCGACTCGACGCTGCCGGACGGGTCGCGTCTGAACCTCATCTACTCCGACGACGTGAGCCTGAAAGGTCCCTCGCTCACCATCCGCCAGGGCGACGACGTGCCCCTCTCCATCTTCCAGATTACCAAGTGGATGACGCTGTCGCCGCAGCTGGCGGCGTACCTCTGGCTCTGTCTGGAGAACGAGCAGACGGTGTTCGTCGTCGGAGAGACGGCGTCCGGGAAGACGACGACGCTGAACGCCATCACTTCGTTCATTCCCGACGACGCCAAAATCTACACCGCGGAGGACACCGCCGAGGTGCTGCCCCCGCACAACACCTGGCAGCAGCTCCTGACTCGCGAGGGCGAGGACGAGGGGACCAGCATCGACATGTTCGACCTGGTCGCGGCCGCGCTGCGGTCCCGCCCCGACTACATCATCGTCGGGGAGGTTCGTGGCGAGGAGGGGCGGATGGCGTTCCAGGCCGCCCAGACCGGCCACCCGGTGATGCTGACCTTCCACGCCAGCGACATCGTCTCGATGATTCAGCGCTTCACCGGCGAACCCATCAACGTCCCCGAGACGTTCATGGACGTGGCCGACGTGGCGCTGTTCCAGAACCGCGTCAAGCAGGGCGACCAGGTCCTGCGCCGCGTGACCAGCGTCCAGGAGATTGAGGGGTACTCCAAGGAGATGGACGGCGTCGTCACCCGGCAGGTGTTCAACTGGGACCCCGTCGAGGACGAAATCATCTTCCAGGGGATGAACAACTCCTTCGTTCTCGAAGAGCAGATAGCGACGCTCTTGGGGTACGAGGACACGCGTGACATCTACGACGACCTCCAGTTCCGCGCGGACCTCATCGAGCGGGCCATCCAGGAGGGTATTCTGGGCTACCACGAGGTCAACGACTTCATCTCCGACTTCCAGCGCGACGGCGTCGAGGGCATCCCGTTCAACATGGCCAGACCGGACTAACGATGGCACAGGGCGAAGCTGAGAGCGACCTCGACCTGACGATTTCCGAGACGATACAGTCCCTCGTCGAGTCCTACCGCCAGATGTCGATTCCGCTGGAGCGGTACCTCTTTTTCATCCTGCTGCCGGCCGCCGCCTTCTTTGTCGTCTCCACGGTCGTCGCTGCTCTGGTCGACCTGCCGCTCGCCATCCGGGCCCCGATTCCCCTGCTTGGACTCCTGGTGATAGCGTCGGCGGTCTTCTACCCCAAAATCCTGTTGAGCCAGCGCAAGCGCGAACTCAACAACCGGTTTCACCTGCTTATCACGCACATGACCGTGCTGGCGACGACGAAGATAGACCGGATGGAGGTGTTCCGGACGCTGGCCGAGGAAGACGAGTACGGCGAACTCGCCATGGAGATGCACCGCATCGTCCAGCTGGTCGACACCTGGAACCTGAGCCTCGACGACGCCTGTCGCCGCCGCGCCAAGCAGGTCCCGAGCCGCGCCGTCTCCGATTTCTTCGACCGCCTCGCGTACACGCTCGGGGCCGGCCAGGGACTGGACGACTACCTCCTGACCGAACAGGAGCAGATAATCCAGCACTACTCGACGGTGTACACCAGCTCCCTCGACAGCCTGGAAGTGATGAAGGACCTCTACCTGTCGATGATTCTGTCGATGACGTTCGCGCTGGTGTTCGCCGTCGTCCTCCCGGTGTTGACCGGGACGAACCCGACGATGACGGTCAGCGCCGTCATCGTGATGTTCGTGTTCGTCCAGACCGGCTTCTACCTCGCCATCCGCTCGATGGCCCCCTACGACCCGGTGTGGTTCCACCCGGAAGACTACCCGTCGCCGGTCGAGTCGAAGCTCAACAAGTCGATGGTCGCGGGCGTGTCGCTGTCGCTGGTGCTCGTCTTCATCACGATGGGCGGGATGCTCGGCGTCTCCCCGGTCACGCTGAACGACCTCTTTTTCATGTTCGACTCGGTGCCGCTGCCCTTCTACGCCGCCGCGCCGATAACGCCGATGCTCATCCCCGGGCTCGTCTTCCGCCAGGAGGAACAGCGCATCAAGGACCGGGACTCGGAGTTCCCGAACTTCATCCGCGCGCTCGGGGCGACCGAGGGCGCGAAGCAGTCCACGACCGGCGCGGTGCTTCGCACCCTCCGGAAGAAGGACTTCGGCGCGCTCTCCCCGAACATCGACAACCTCTACAAGCGGCTGAACATGCGCATCGAGCCGACGGCCGCCTGGCGGTTTTTCACCGCCGACTGCCGTTCCTACCTCATCCAGACCTTCTCCGAGATGTACCTCATCGGCCGCGAGATGGGTGGGTCGCCCAAGCAACTGGGCGAACTCATCTCCGAGAACATGAACGAGGTGTTGCAACTGCGCCAGAAGCGCAAGCAGGCGACGACGACGCTCGTCGGCCTGCTGTACGGGATGACCGCCGCCTCGACGTTCGCCTTCTTCATCGGTCTGCAGGTCGTCAACATCCTTGCCGACATGTCGCTCAATCTGAGCACCGGGAGCCGGCTCGACGCCGCCTCGCTCATCAACACCAGCGTCTACAACATCCCGCTCATCGAGTTCCTGCTCATCATCATCATCATGTTCGGCGCGATGCTGTCGTCGCTGATGATACGGACTGTCGACGGCGGCCACAACGCCAACACCTACATGCACTACGTCGTCCTCTCGTGGATTGGCGCGCTCACCGGGACGTTCACGAAGTGGCTGGTGTCGCAATTCCTTGCAATCTGAAAGTACCTTTTTACTTCGTCGCCCTTCCTCGCGGCGCGTTGCGCCGCTGTGGGAGGGCTCCTCGCAATAATCTACGCTAAAAACGGCCTCCGAGTCGCGGCCGGTGGCCGCGCTCGGAGTGAAACCGCTCGCTCCGCTCGCGGTACATCGTCAGCACAGCCTCCGCATACCTGCCCTTCCCCGGGTCGCGCCACGCAGGGCGCTCCCGGCCCACAGCAGCGCAATAGCCGTTCCCGGCCTACGGAATCGAGCTCTGTTACCCCTCGAACCCGTCTTCCCACCGGAACAGCCCGTCTCGCTGGACGACCTCGCCGTCGACTTCGAGGCGCGACCCCTCGCCCATCGTCGTGATGAGGTCCTCGTGGACGGCGCTGTCGTTGCCGGACTCGCCGTCGGGCAGGCAGGCGTCGTACGCGCGCCCGAGCGCGAGGTGGACGGTCCCGCCCATCTTCTCGTCGAAGAGGATGTTGTCGGTGATTCGGTCGACGCCGCGGTTCATCCCGATGCCGAGTTCGCCCAGTTGGCGGGAGCCGCCGTCCGTCTGGATAATATCGTCGATGACCGCCTCGCCCTGCTCGGCCGACCAGTCGACGACGACGCCGTCCTTGAACGTCATCTCGACGTTTCTCACCCGGCGGCCCTGGATGGTCATCGGCACGTCGAAGGTGACGACGCCGGCGGTGTCGTAGGGCGCGGTGAACACCTCGCCGGATGGGAGGTTGTGCGAGTCGTAGGCCACGCTGGCGGCGGAGTTGACGGCGATGCGGCCGTCGATGAACAGCGTCAGGTCCGTGCCATCGGCGACGATGCGGACCTGCTCGCCGTCGTCGAGAATCTCCTTCAGCCGGGCCTGTTCCTCCGCCAGCGCCTCCCAGTCCCGCAGCGTCGCGTCGTAGACGAAGTCGGCGTAGTCGGCGTAGGCCATGCCGGCCTGCTGGGCCATCGCCCGCGTCGGGTGCTGGGTCGACACCCAGTCGGTGTCCAGGCGGGCCTCCCGAATCGCCTGCCGTGCCGTCGAGTACGCCTGCCGACGGTCGCTGTCCACGCCGGCCGTCTCGGCGGTGTTTCGCGACCCCTTCAGGAACAGCACGCTGTCGGCCCGCTCGTACAGCGCCAGCTCGTACTCGGGGTTTGCCTCGAAATCGCCGTCGTGGGCCGACAGATAGGCCCGCGTGAGCTCGTCCGACTGGTACGTCGACAGGAGGTTCGCGCCGCGCTCGCCGAGCTGTTCGGCCACGGCGACGGCGAGGTCGTGAGCACCGTCCTCGACGGCCACGACCACGTCGTCGCCCGCCTCGATGCGGGCGCTCCAGTCGACGAGAATCCGGGCGTGTTCGCGTATCCGGTCGTCCATATCTCCACCAGGCGCGGCCGGACCAAAACGACGGTGGTCCCCGGGATAAGGGATGATGTGTGTGCATTCCGTGGGCTTTTTGCGCTCCGGAGCGGGAATAGATAGTGCAGTACGGGGCGGCGTTCGCGGCGATTGTGCGGCCGCGACAGCCGGTTGGTGACGGGCACACGACTGACGACGGCACGGCTGGTGTTCGTGCCGCGGTTTTCGCGCTACTGTCGGGACACTACGACGTTGTCACCGCGGAGTAGCGAGCAGCTGTGCGAGGACAGCCGCCAGTACGACGAACCGCAACCCCTACCTGTTCGGTCGGCGACCCCCCGGTATGGAACTTGGCGTCATCGGACTCGGACGCATGGGCCGCATCGTCGTCGACCGCGTACTCGAAGCCGGCCACGAGGTCGTCGTCTTCGACATCGACGAGGAGAGCGTCGCCGACGCGGCCGACGCCGGGGCTCGACCGGCGTCGTCAATCGCGGACCTCGCCGACCGGCTCGGCTCGGAGAAACGCATCTGGCTGATGGTCCCGGCGGGCGACCCGGTCGACGCCGCGCTGGACGAACTGGCCCCGTCGCTCGATTCCGACGACGTGGTCGCCGACGGCGGCAACTCCTACTTCGAGGACTCGGTGCGCCGCGCCGAGTCGACCGACGCGGCCTACCTCGACTGTGGCACCTCCGGCGGCCCCGCGGGCGCGGAACTGGGCTTCTCGCTGATGGTCGGCGGCCCGCAGTGGGCCTACGACGAACTGGTCCCCGTCTTCGACGCCGTCGCCACCGGGCCCGACGGCCACGACCGGATGGGACCGGCCGGCTCGGGCCACTACGTCAAGATGGTCCACAACGGCGTCGAGTACGCGCTCATGCAGACCTACGGCGAGGGCTTCGAGCTACTGGCGAACGGCCGGTACGACCTCGACCTCGAATCGGTCGCCAACACGTGGAACAACGGCGCGGTCATCCGCTCGTGGCTGCTCGAACTCTGCGAGGAGGCGTTCCGCGAGGAGGGCAACGACCTCGGGACCGTCGCCGACCGCGTCGAGGGCGGGTCGACCGGCACCTGGACCGTCCAGGAGGCGCTCGAACAGGAGGTTCCGGTGCCGCTCATCTACCAGGCACTGGCCGAGCGGTTCGGCTCCCGGGCCGACGACGGCCGCTTCTCACGCCGCCTCGCCAACCGACTCCGGTACGGCTTCGGCCGTCACGACGTACCGCGCCGCGAGTAGGGCCGACTGGATTTCTGTCCGTCCGTGTCGTGCCGAGGGCCGCCCCGTCTAGCGGTGTCGGCGGTGCTCGCGCGCTGAAACAACAGCTAATTAAACCAGTATTCCATAGCCGTGCACATGGTAGAACTCGTTGGACTTGCCGCCGGGGCCACGCTCACCCTGCTCGTGGTCGCGCTCCACTACGCCAAAGGGACCGGGTGGGAGGCACCGGAAGACATCTCCCAGGAGGTCCTCGAGCAGCGGGCCGCGACAGTCCCCGAGACGGACTTCCCGGAACCGTACAACCGCTCTATCGGTGGTGGCGGGGCCGCAGCGATTCCGGCCGGCGAGGCCGAAGGCGAACTCGGCGAGGGCGAAGCGGCCGAGGAAGAGGACGAGGGCTTCGACCCCGACGACATCGCCGACGACGAGGTCGAGTACTACGAAATCGAATTCGCCAAGGAGGGCGAGACAATCGAGGTCGCCAACAACGAGACGATTCTCGACGCCGGCGAAGAGGAGGGCTGGGACCTCCCCTACGCCTGCCGCGAGGGCCAGTGTATCTCCTGTGCCGGTCACATCGAGGACGGCCCGGCCGAGGACTACATCCGCCACAGCAACAACGACTCGCTGATGGACGACGACATGGAAGAGGGGTACTGCCTGACCTGCGTCGCCTATCCCACCAGCGAGTTCACTATCGAGACCGGCGAATCTCCCTGACCGCGGTCTGTTCTCGGGTTCACAACCGTTAAGACGGCCTGTCGAATAGCCAGTATCGAGGGCGGCTAGTTCAGCGGACAGAACGCCTGGTTCCGGACCAGATGGTCGGGGGTTCAAATCCCTCGCCGCCCGCTTTTCCTGCGAACAACGTGAGCAGTGAAACGCCACGCAAGAGGGTTTGAACCACGCGAGACGAGCGAGCGAGTCTCGCAGCCGGGTTCAAACCCCCTCCCTACAGCGAGGCCGTGAGCGACATCGCCACTACCTTTTATCTCGTTCCTCCGCGACAGTCGACACTGGTGTTACAACGATGTCACTTCTCGACGGCAAGACGGCCGTCATAACGGGCGGCAGTTCGGGAATCGGTCGCGGAATCGCTCGCGGGTTCGCAGACCACGGCGCGGCGGCGGTCGTCGTCGCCGATGTACGCGAGGACCCCAAAGAGGATGGGCGGCCGACGCATGAACTGCTCGAAGACGAGACGGACGCCGAGTCCGTGTTCGTGGAGTGTGACGTCACGAACAGAGCGGACCTGACCGAGGCGGTTGATGCCGCCGAAGCCGCCGGCGGTCTCGACGTCATGGTCAACAACGCGGGCATCTGGCGCGCCGAGGACTTCTTCGACGTGACCGAGGCGGACTACCAGCGGACGATGAACGTCAACCTCAAGGGCGCGTACTTCGGCTCGCAGGTCGCCGCGGAGCGGATGGTCGACCACGGAACCGGCGGGGCTATCATCAATGTCTCCAGCATCGCCGGGCTCTTCGGCAACGGGGACTGGCCGACCTACTCCGCGTCGAAGGGCGGACTGACGACGCTGACCTACTCGCTCGCGCACAAGCTCGGCGAGCACGACGTCCGGGTGAACGCGGTTCATCCCGGCGGAATCGAGACGATGATAGGCGGCGAGCCGAGCGACCCGGAGGCCGCGGCCGAGCAGGCCGAGCAGTTCACGCAGCTGGTGCCGCTGGGCCGCTACGGCCAGCCCGAGGACATCGCCGGGGCGGCGACGTTCCTCGCGAGCGACCTGGCGGGGTACGTGACCGGCGAATCGCTCGTCGTCGACGGCGGCTGGACAAGCTGGCGGTGACGGAGACCTGGTGTCTGCGCCCGGCTCCCCACAGCGTTATGTCGCACGTCACCGTCTGCCGTGGTGTATGCGCGCAGCTGTGTTCACCGGACACGGAGAGCCGCTGGCGGTCAGGGAGGTCGACGAACCGGAGCCCGACGCCACGGGCGTCGTGGTCGAGACCGAGGCCTGTGGAGTCTGCCGGAGCGACTGGCACGCCTGGCAGGGCGACCCGCTCTGGGAGTCTCGGGGGTTCTCGGAGGGGCACGTGTTCGGCCACGAGCCCGCGGGCGTCGTGGTCGACGTCGGCGACGAGGTCGAGACGGTCCGCGAGGGCGACCGCGTGGCGGTCCCGTTCAACCTCGCCGACGGCACCTGCCCGTCCTGCCGCCGGGACCTGTCGAACCTCTGTGACGAGCGGATTCCGCTGGGACTCGCTCCCGAGGCACCCGGCGCGTTCGCCGAGCGGTTCCACGTCCCGTGGGCCGACTTCAACGCCGTCCACCTCCCGGAGGGCATCTCGCCGGTCGAGATGGCGGGGCTGGGCTGTCGGTTCATGACCTCCTTCCACGGCCTGGTCGACAGAGCCGACGTGAGCGGCGGAGACTGGGTGGCCGTCCACGGCTGCGGCGGCGTCGGCCTGTCCACCGTCCACATCGCCGACGCGCTGGGCGCGAACGTCGTCGCCGTCGACCTGTTCGACGAGAAACTGGGGCTCGCGGCCGACCTCGGGGCCGTCGAGACGGTCAACGCCGAGCGGGTCGACGACGTGCCCGAGGCGGTGACGGCCGTCACCGACGGGGGTGCCCACGTGTCCGTCGACGCGCTCGGTATCGCCGAAACCTGCCGGAACTCCGTCCGCTGTCTCCGAAAGCGCGGGCAGCACCTTCAGATTGGGCTGACGTCGAGCGCGGAGGGCGGCGAGGTGTCGCTCCCGACCGACCTGATGGTCGCGAAGGAGCTCCAGTTCGCCGGGACGGTCGGGATGCCCCGGCCCCACTACGACGACATCTTCCGGATGATCGACCGCGGGAAGCTCGACCCGACGGCCATCGTCTCCGAGACGGTGCCGCTCGACCGGACGCCGGAGTTGCTCGACGCCATGACCGAGTTCGAGACGACGGGTATCCCGGTCATCGACGAGTTCTGACGGGCAAAACGACTTGGGGGTTCGAGACGACAGTACCGATACATGCGAGTGCTCGTCGTGGGTGCGACCGGATTCATCGGACAGCGTCTCGTCCGCGCCCTGAACGACGCGGGCCACGAGGTGGTGGCGTTCTCCCGGAGCGCGAGCGAGGAGTCCTTCCCGGAGGGGGTCGAGCCGTTCGAGGGCGACCTCGGCGAGCCCGACTCCCTCGACGATCTCTGTGACGGCGTCGACGTGGCGTACTACCTCATCCATTCGCTCACCTCCGAGAACTTCGCCGAACTGGACCGCGAGTACGCCCGGCGCTTCAGCGACATCGCGTCTGCGGCCGGCGTCGACCGGGTGGTGTACCTCAGCGGCATCAGCGGCGACGAGGCGAACCTCTCGCCGCACCTGGCGTCGCGGCGCGAAGTCGAGTCCGTGCTGGCCGAGGGCACGTTCGACCTGACGGTGCTCCGGGCGGCGGTCATCATCGGCCCGGAGAGCGCGAGCTTCCGCATCGTCGACGACCTGACCGACCGCCTGCCGCTGATGCTCGTTCCGAAGTGGGTCCGGACGCCCTGCCAGCCCATCGGCGTCGACGACGCCATCGCGTATCTCGTGGCGCTGCTGGACGTCGAGGAGACCCGCGGCGAGACCTACGACATCGGCGGGCCGTCGGTGTGGTCCTACGAGTCGCTGCTGCGACTCACCGCCGCGGAGAAGGGCAAACGGGTGTGTATCGTCCCGGTTCCCGTGATGACGCCCGGCCTCTCTTCGCACTGGCTCCGCCTGACGACCGACGTGCAGTACGCCATCGCCCGGCCGCTGGCCGAGAGCATGCGGAACCCGGTCACGGTCGACCCCCGACTGGACCTCCAGAACGTCGTCCCAATCGACCAGACGCCCATCGAGGACGCCGTTCGGACGGCGCTCACTGCGGCGTGAGGTCCGGCCGCGACGCCGCTCGGCGGAACTGCTTTGGGCCTGTGTGCTGCAGCCACACGCATGTCAGAATCGGTCGCCGTCACCGGCGGCAACGGCCGCCTCGGCCAGCACGTCCTCGAACACCTGTCCTCGGAGGGGGACCGAACGGTCAACCTCTCGCGGGGCGAGCGCGAGGAGGGGCACTCGGACGCGTACGTCGAGACGGACCTGCTCGCGACGGGTGACGTGTACGGCGCGCTCGCAAAGAGCGACGCCGACGCCGTCGTCCACCTCGGGACGGTGCCCACGCCCGACCACGCGCCGGGGCACCGGACCTACGAGAGCAACGTCATGACGACGTATCACGTGCTGGAGGCGGCCGGCGAACTCGGTATCGACACGGTCGCGCTGGCGTCGAGTTTCAGCGCCATCGGCGGTGGGTTCGAGCCGGCCCCCATCACCGTCGATTACCTCCCGGTCGACGAGGCCCACCGTCTCACCCCGTCGAACCCGTACGCGATGGGCAAGCAGGCGCTCGAGGTCGCCGCTGACGGCTTCGCGCGCCGGGGCGAGGCCGCCCCGGACACTATCACGTCGCTGCGGTTCCCCTGGGTCGTCGACGACGACCTGGCCCGCGAGACGTTCGTCGAGGCCGACCGGACGCTCGCGGGGTCGCGGGCGTCCGAGACCTTCCACACCCAGCGGAACACGCTGTATGCCTACGTCCACGCCAGCGACGCCGTCAGGCTCGTCGAAGCCGCCGTTTCGGCGTCGCACGACGGCCACGAGCGGGTCTGGGTCTCGGCCCCGGACACGAGCGCCGAGACGCCGAGCGCCGAGCTCGCGGCGGAGCTGTACCCCGACGCGGAGTATCGGGGACCGGCGGCCGACGACGGGAACCCCTACGCTGCACTGGTGGACACGACGAAGGCCGAGCGGCTGTTCGACTGGGAGCCGACCTGGAGCTGGCGAGAACTGGTGTGAGACGGTCGCGTCGCTTATGTGCGCCGCCCCGACAGCGCCTGCTGGAGTATCTGTCCCAGGAACCCGATGGACGGGACGACGAACACCGTCGCGTGCACCCAGGGGGCGTACGTGATGTCGCTCGGCTTGGTCGCGAGAAAGAGGCCGTAGAGGACGAGCATTACGACGACCCACAACACGGTGATGACGAGGAACGGCACGGCCTCCCGGACCGGTTCGGTGACCGTCGCTCGCAGTGTCTCCGACATACCAGGGTCGTCAGGCTGAAGTGGGAAAAGGGTACCCGCTATCGCCCCGACTCCGTGCCCAGTCCGACGCTGGCGTCGTCGCCGCCAGCCGCTCCGGGACCGCCTCGGGCGCGACCCGTCTGGCGACGTCCCCTCGGACAACGTACCGGGGGCCGGCGCTACTGGGCACGCTGGGGATTTATACGCAGAACCGGCTATATCCGGACATGACCCTCCTCCCGGTGCTGGCCGCCCTGTTCGTGTCACCGGTCGCGGTCGCGCTGGTGTACGCCGACGCCGGCCGCCGCGACCTGTCCCGCCGGTACCGTACGGCCGCCGCCGCGGCCGTCGGCAGCGCCAGTTTCGGGGGGTTCCTCGTCGCCGCCGTCTACGGGAGCGGGCTCTTTTCGGCGTCCCACCGACTCCTGGGCCTGCCCGCGGTCGCCGTCACGCCACTGGATTTCCTCCTTTCCCTGCTCCTGTTCGGACTCGCCGGCACCGCACTGGCGGTCCTGGGGTACGGGGTCGCCAGCCGGCTCGGCCCGCTCGCGGCCTCGTAACCGCCCGACGGCCGGCGACGACCCCCAATTTCAAACCCGGCACGGCCCCACCGAGAGGTATGGACGACATTGACTGGATCGGCGAGACCTTCACCAGCACGGTCGGGTGGGACCACCTGGAGGCGCTGGTCGATATCGGGAACCGGATGGCCGGCAGCGACGGCGAACGGGCGGCCGCCGAGGCGACCCGGGACGCGCTGGCCGCGTACGCCAGCGACGCTCGGCTCTCCGAGTTCGCGATTCAGGGGTGGGAGCGGGGCGACAGCGCCGTCCGCGCCGACGGGTCGCCGGTCGCGGCGCAGGCTCACGAGTGCATCGCCCTGCCCCGGTCGCCGGCCGGCGAGGCGACCGGCGAACTGGTCGACGTCGGCCACGGACTGCCAGAGGAGTTCGCTGACGCCGACTGCGAGGGGCGGGTCGTGATGGTCCGCTCGGACGTGCCCGACTGGTACGACCGGTACATCCACCGGCGGGAGAAGTACTACCACGCTGTCGAGGCCGGCGCGGTCGCGTTCCTCTACCGCAACCACGTGGAGGGCGTCCTGCCGCCGACCGGGAGCGTCGGAACGGCGGCGGCCCCCATCGGCGAGATTCCGGCGCTCGGCGTCGCCAGCGAGACGGGCGCGCGGCTGGCCCGTCGCCACGCCGGCGACGCGGTCACCGTCAGCGTCGACTGCGGGACGCCCGAGGCGACCAGTCAGAACGTCCACGCCGAACTCGGGCCGGACACCGACGAGCGACTGCTGGTGACCAGCCACGTCGACGCTCACGACATCGCGGAGGGGGCGATGGACAACGGGGCCGGGACGGCGATAGTCGTCGAACTCGCCCGGGCGCTGTCCGGCCGCGAGCACGAACTCGACACCCGCGTGGAGTTCGTCGCCTTCGGCGCGGAGGAGGTCGGGCTGGTCGGTTCGAACCGGCTGGCCGGTCAGGTAGCACCCGACGACGTGACGGCCGTGCTCAATCTGGACGGCGTCGTCCAGGGCCGGACGCTGAAGTGTTTCACCCACGGGTTCGACGCGCTCGCGGCCGCCGCCGAGGACGTGGCCGACCGCTTCGACCACCCCATCTCGCTCACCCCCGAGCAGGGCCCCCACAGCGACCACTGGCCGTTCGTGCGCCGCGGCGTCCCCGGCTATCACGTGACCAGCGAAACCGGCGGCGAGGGCCGCGGCTGGGGCCACACCCACGCCGACACGCTGGACAAACTGGAACCCCGGACGTTCCGCGAGCAGGCCGTCCTGCTGACCGAACTCGCCGTGACGCTCGCCGATGGCTCGGTACGCGCCGACCGCAAGGATCCCGGGGAGATAGCCGACGCCCTCGAAGCCCAGGGCCTCGCCGCGGGGATGCGGATTACGGGCGACTGGCCCTTCGACGACTGAGACACGCTGTCACGACGGCTCTACGGCCGGTATCGAGTACATACCAGATTTCTAGTATATCGGTCGCCTCTCGTGTTCGGCGGTGCTGGTGTCTGACGACGGAGTACAACTATTTACTCGGTATAGAAGTAACATATTTCGTAGGTTATTTACCATGTGGGTACATGGAAACCGATGGCAGGTCGACTGGTCTACGTACTGTAGCCCGCACGTGAACGCCGTCACCGGCGTTCGCTGCCAAGCTCCCATGCTTTCGGTCCCGCGGAGTCCGGGACCGAGTCGACGTGAGAAACGCACCTGCCGTCGTCAGTCAACACCAACACCAATACCTGACACGACGGCCGTCCACGTGCCAAGACGGCCGACGTGTCCACTTTCGGCGTAATCTTCCGAGGAGCACCGCCCGGTAGCCGGTGCCGTACTAACGGCGACCAGCGGCGTCACCGGCCGACGAGTCGTACGCCCGGTCAACGTCGGCTTTCGCCGCCGGAATGACCTGCTGCTCGGCCCGTCGCATCGACCGCAACGCCTCGTCTGTGAACTCGACGGTGAGCGTGGGCAGGGCCCGCGCGAGACCGCCCAGCACCTCGCCGGGGTCGATGGTGAGTTCGAAGGCGTAGGCGCTCCGGTCCTCCCGCAGCGGGACGGAGAACTCGAAGTGCGTCTGGACGATGTCCGCCGCCGTCTCCCGGTCGTAGGCCTCGGTGACGGCCGTCCAGAAGTCGTCGCTGTCGGCGGCCACCAGCGGCGCGAGGTCGTCGCCGAACGCACGCTGGCGAGCCAACAACCGCTCCCGAATCCGGTCCCGGCGGTCGCCGCGAACGGTGGGGCGGAGCGCGTTCCAGTAGATGTCGCTGGCGAGCACGTCCTCGGCGTAGGCGTCGAACGCCGCGTCGGCGGCGGCGTAATCCAGCACCGGCTCTAGCTGGTCGAGTATCTGCTGCTGGTAGGACCGCAGTTTCGGTCGGACCACGTGGCGCTCCAGCGGGCGGCTGTTTTTCAGTAGTTTGCTGGCGACGCGGCCGCCGCCCCCGCCCGACCCCCGGAGCACGGCCGCCACGTCGAAGGCCGCGTACGTCTCGTCGACGAACTGCGAGAGGTAGCGCTCGAACGCCCGTTCGACGGCACGTCGTGTCACACCACTCCCTGCGGACCGCAGTGACCTATCGCTTACGCCGGAGGCCACGTCCGCGTGACGTCATCGCTGTGAGTCCACCACCGGCGTTATCACCGCGTACGGCCAATCGCACGTGTGCCCGAGGACTTGCCCACCGACGTCCACGCGGTGCTGACACAACTCGTCGAGGCCGGGGAAACGGCCGTCGTCTCGGCGGAGTTCGACACGGCCCGGCGAACCGTTGCGACGGCCGAGACGGTCAGTCGGAACAAGCTCCCGGAGTCCGAGTTGCGGGCGCAGTTGCTCCACGGCTGCGAGCGCGCCCGTTCCACGCTGGCCGACGACCGTCCCGACGCTGCGGCCGAGTATCTGCGGGCGATGACCCGACGACTCGGGTCGGACGACCACGGGACCCCGTCCGGGTGACGCGGGCATCGGCGTTGGGACGCCGACCTGTGGTACCGACACACTGACCGCCCAGCTCCCGTGAGAGTTAAGCCACCGACCGATAATACCTGGATATGTCTCAGCGACTATCGAAGGCCGACGACGCGCTCGCCGACGCGGGCGAACGCGAACTCGTCGTCGGCGGCGACCGGCCGCTCCGTATCTCTGCGGGCCACCGACTGCTCCACCACGACGGCAAGTGCTCGCGCCCGCACGGACACAACTACGAGGTCACCGTCCGCGTCACCGGCGACCTCACCGACGAGGGGTGGGTCGTCGACAAGGGCGAAATCACCGACGTGGTCGAGGAGTGGGACCACCGCTTCCTGCTCGAAGCCGGCGACCCGCTGGTCGATACCTTCGACGCCAGCGGCGACGGCGACGCCGTGGTCGTCCTCGACCACCCGCCGACGGCCGAGGTCATGGCCGCGATACTGGAACAGCGCCTCGCCGACCGGCTCCCGGGGACGGTGTCGGACGTCGCCGTCTCCGTCCGGGAGACGAGCGAACTCTGTGTCCGCTGATGCCGGTCGCAAACGACGCGCCCGGGGTCGACATCCAGCGGACCGACGACGAGGCCGGGACGGGCGACCTCCCTATCAACGAACTGTTCCAGTCGCTCCAGGGCGAGGGCCGCCTGGCCGGCGTCCCGAGCGTGTTCGTCCGGACCAGCGGCTGTAATCTGCGGTGTTGGTTCTGTGACTCCTATCACACCTCCTGGGAGCCGACTCACGACTGGTTCGGCGTCGACGACGTGCTGGCCGCCATCGAGGAGTACGACGCGGCCCACGTCGTGCTCACCGGTGGCGAGCCGCTCGTGCACGACGCGAGCGCGGACCTGCTGGAGCGACTGGCCGACCGGGGCTACCACACGACGGTCGAGACGAACGGAACCGTCGTCCCCGACGCGCCCGTCGACCTCGCGAGCGTCAGCCCGAAACTGGCCTCCAGCACGCCGACGGCCGAGCGCGACCCCGCCGGCGACGGCGAGTGGGCCGACCGCCACGAGGACCGCCGACTCGACATCGGGGCGCTCGCCGAACTCGTCGAGACCTACGAGACGCAACTGAAGTTCGTCGTCACCGGCCGCGAGGACATGGCCGAAATCGAGCGGCTCCTCGACCGGCTCCGCGACGCCGCGTCCGCACGCGTGCGTGACGACGACGTGTTACTGATGCCGGAGGGCCGGACGCGAGCGGAACTGAACGAGACGCGCGGGACGGTCGCGGACCTCGCGCTGGAGTACGGCTACCGGTACACGCCGCGGCTCCACGTCGACCTCTGGAACGACGCACCGGGAACGTAATCAACTGCAACACACTATCACGATGACCGACGACACCCGCGCTGTCGTGCTCGCCTCCGGCGGCATGGACAGCGCCACGGCGGCCTACGAGGCACAGACCCGCGGGTACGACGATCTGTACCTGCTGCACACCAGCTACGGCCAGAACACCGAGGACCGGGAGTACGAGTGCGCCAGTGCGCTGGCAGACCACGTCGATGCGGCGGACTTCCTCCACGTCGAGACCGGCCACCTCACCCAGATAGGCGACTCCTCGCTGACCGACGACGCGATGGACGTGGCGGACGCCGACACCGACAGCGACGAGATTCCGACCTCGTACGTCCCCTTCCGGAACGCGAACCTGCTGTCGATGGCGGTCTCCTACGCCGAGGCCAACGACTGCGGGGCCGTCTTCATCGGCGCACACAGCGAGGACTTCTCGGGATATCCGGACTGCCGGCCCGCCTTCTTCGACGCCTTCCAGGGCGTCATCGACGCCGGCACGAAGCCCGAGACGGACATCGACCTCGTCGCGCCGTTCGTCGAGTGGTCGAAGACCGACATCGCCGAGCGCGGCGTCGAACTCGGCGTGCCCTACGGGGACACCTGGAGTTGTTACCGGGACGACGAGCCGGCCTGTGGGACCTGCGACGCCTGCACGTTCCGGCTGGGGGCGTTCCAGCGCATCGGCGAGCGGGACCCAATCGAGTACGCGGAGCGGCCCACGTACGCCGAGTAGCCGGCGGTTCCGACGGTTAGTCGTCTACTTCGTCCCGGGCCAGCCCTTCGAGGACGTACTCCGCCGAGGTCCGGGTCGTCGCCAGGGGCACGTCGTGGACGTCACAGATGCGCAGGAGCGCGGAGATGTCCGGCTCGTGGGGCTGTGCCGTCAGCGGGTCCCGGAGGAAGACGATGCCGTCCATCCGACCCTCGGCGACCTCCGCACCGATTTGCGTGTCGCCGCCCATCGGCCCGCTCTCCTTGCGCTCGACCGTGAGGTCGGTCTCGGCCATGATTCGCTTGCTCGTCGTGCCGGTGCCGACGAGGTCGAACGCCGACAGCGTGTCCTCGTAGCTCTGTGCCAGGTCTATCATCTCGGGTTTCTCGTCGTCGTGCGCGATGAGCGCGACGCGGGTCATACCAGTGGCTCTCCGGCCACCGTCTTATGTCATTGGGACGCCGCTATCGGGTCAGCCGTCGACTGCGACGTCCCCGTCGGCGGTAATCGTCACGTCGTGGCCTTCGACGGCGAACGTCAGCGATTCTGTCGTCCCCTCGGTGACGACCGCGCGGAGCGATTCGCCGTCGACGTAGGTCTCTATGGCGTCGATGTCGGCCGCATCCAGGTCCGTCGCGCCGACGACCGCATCGGCGATGACGTCGCCGGCGGGTTCGGGGCTGACCCAGCCGTCGGACCGCTCCGCGGTCCGGTTCCGCAGCAGATACACGGTCCCGTCGTTCGAGCTCATACAACCGTGTACGCGCTCTTCTTTTATAACAGCGGACGACCGGTTTCAGGGTCTGAAGTAGCCCCGTTCACTCCGGTGGCGAGCCGACGAGCGGCCGCTCGGGGGCCGCGAGCGTGTTCTGGACCAGCGTCCTGGTCCCGCGACGGAGCCGCTCCGAGGCGGCCTGACTGGAGATGCCCAGCTCGGTGGCGAGGTCCGAGAGAGACGACTCCCGGGGCACGGTGAAGTACCCGCGGTTGAGCGCGAGCAACAGCACCTCCTTCTGGGGGTCGGTCACGCCGAACTGCGGGGAGGCTTCCGTGTCGTCGGTGATGGTCTGGATGTCGATGTTGATGTCGCTGGAGACGAGAGCGTCGCGAAACGACAGCACCGAGCTCTTCTCGGGGAAGCGGGCGCGGAACACCCAGTCGTCCCCGGTCTGTGCGGCACCGAGCAGGAACCCGTCCGCGTTCAACAGGGCCTGTCCGATTGCGTGGACCGTCGTATCAGTTGTATGTAGTGTGTACCAGTGCCCGTCTCCTTCGGCTGCCACGTGGGCGTAGTCAGCAATACTCTCGTCCTGGGCCAGGTTCCCTTCGATGGCGGGGCGCTCTACGGGGCCTATCCAGGCGACGGCACGGCAGTCGCCGCTCTCGCAGTGGAGGCGCTGTATCCGTATCGCCGCTTTGCTCAGCGTCTCAGCTGTCCGCTGCAAGAGGGGAGCGTCGATGTGAAATTCTACTATCATGTATCACTGTCACGTAGCAACAATGATAAACCCCGGTCAGACAGTTGTCGTACCTGAAAGCGGTGCTTGTCTAATTTACGTGTACTGAAGGCTGATGACGGCATGGGCCGGGGTATAGTTGCTTCAAGCACCAATCGATAGGACTCGGGAAATCCACTTAAATTCCCGGCATGGCCTACCATGTCCCGTCGGTCGGACGCGCTCCCGGCCGTGCCTCCGTCTCAGAGATTCTCGCCCTGATACGACCCCTCGTAGGTACCGTCGTGAGCGGCGTCGGCGAGCACGAGCTGGGCGACCCGCGCGCCCCGTTCGAGTTCTATCGGGTGGTGAACTTCCAGCAGGCCCTCGCCCCGTCCCTCGTAGCCGGCGTCCCAGACGGCCGTATCGAGCATACAGGAGTTCCGAAGCAGCGACGACCGCGGCAGGAGGAAGCCGACGTGGCCCTCCGGGATGACGACCCGGTCGGCGTACTCGACGACGTAGCCGCCGCGGTCGAGGCGATAGACGCCGTCGTCGGCCTCGACTTCCCGCCGGTCGCCGACGGTCTTGCCGCCGCGCTCGATGCGCCCCGGTTCGACCTGTTCGTAGACCGAGCCGAGCGTGAGGTCGACGCCGTTCGGTTGCACCTGCGAGTCCCGCACGTCGCCGAGGGCGTCGGCGACGAACCGTCCGCTCTTGAACATACGGGGCTGTGCGTGGGTGCCGTGGAAAGACCTGCCGGTCCGACCGGCCGGTTGACTCGCTTCCGAGTGACGGACGGCACGGGTTTTTATATGAAAAATACGACGGAATACGCGGGATTTATACCGGCGCGCCATCCATTGACGCACGTTATGGGACAGACGCTTACGGAAAAGATTCTCGACGAGCATCTCGTCGAAGGGGAGCTGACACCCGGCGAGGAGATCGGAATCGAGATCGACCAGGTGCTGACACAGGACACGACCGGGACGCTCGTCTGGCTGCAGTTCGAGGCGCTCGACCTCGACGAGGTCCAGACCGAGCTGGCCGCCCAGTACTGTGACCACCAGACCTATCAGTTCGACTTCAAAAACACGGACGACCACCGCTTCCTCCGTTCCGCCGCAGGGACGTTCGGGGCCCACTTCTCGCGGCCCGGCAACGGTATCTGTCACAACGTCCACAAGGAGAACTTCGCCGCGCCCGGCAAGACGATGCTCGGCTCGGACTCCCACACGCCGACCCCCGGTGGCCTCGGCGAACTCGCCATCGGTGCCGGCGGCCTCGACGTGGCCGTCGCCATGGGCGGCGGTGCCTACTACATCGACATGCCGGAAGTCGTCAACGTCCGCCTCGAGGGCGAGCTGCCCGACTGGGCGACCGCCAAGGACGTCATCCTCGAGCTCCTGCGCCGCCTCTCCGTCAAGGGCGGCGTCGGCAAGGTGCTCGAGTACACCGGCCCCGGCGTCGAGACGCTGACCGTCCCCGAGCGGACGACCATCACCAACATGGGGACCGAGCTCGGTGCCACCTCGTCCATCTTCCCGACGGACGACCAGACCAAGGACTACCTCGAACGCCTCGGCCGCGAGGACGTCTTCGAGGACATCGGCCCCGACGAGGACGCCGAGTACGCCGACGAAATCGTCGTCGACCTCTCGGACCTCGAACCGCTCATCGCCGAGCCGTCGATGCCCGACAACGTCGTGCCCGTCTCCGAGGTCGAGGGCGTCGACGTCGAGCAGGTCATGATCGGCTCCTGTACCAACGGCGCGTACGAGGACATCCTCCCGGCCGCGAAGATGCTGGAAGGGCGCAACATCGACAAGAAGACCGAGATGATCGTCGCCCCCGGCTCCAAGCAGGCCTCCGAGATGCTGGCCCGCGAGGGCTGGACCGCGGAGATGATGGCGGCCGGCGTCAACTTCTCCGAGGCGACCTGCGGTGCGTGTATCGGTATCGGTCACGTGCCCGCCTCCGACTCCGTCTCCCTGCGGACCTTCAACCGCAACTTCGAGGGCCGCTCCGGCATCGAGGACGACAACGTCTACCTCTGCTCGCCGGAGGTCGCCACCGCGGCGGCCATCAAGGGCGAAATCGTGGACCCGCGCAACCTCGCCGACGAACTCGGCGACCTCGACGCGCCGGGTCTGGAGATGCCCGACTCCTACATCGGCAACTCCGAATCGGACCTCATCGCGCCGGACAACGCCGTCGACGACGAGCTCATCAAGGGCCCGAACATCGGCGACGTGCCGCTGAAGGACCCGCTGGAGACCGAAGTCGGTGGCGAAGCCCTCCTGAAGATGGAGGACAACATCACGACGGACCACATCATCCCGGCTACGCAGGACATCCTGATGTACCGGTCCAACGTCCCGAAACTCTCCGAGTTCACGCTCTCGCGCGTCGACGACACGTTCGCGGAGCGCGCACTCGAAGCCGACGGCGGCGTGCTCGTCGCCGGTGAGAACTACGGCCAGGGCTCCTCGCGCGAACACGCGGCCCTGTGCCCGATGTACCTGGGTATCGAAACGGTCCTCGCACAGAGCTTCGCCCGCATCCACAAGGCGAACCTGTTCAACTTCGGGATCGTCCCGCTCACCATCGACGAGGAGACCTACGAGAAGATCGAGCAGGGCGACGACATCGAGATCGTCGACGACGCAGCCGACGCTGTCAAGTCCGGCCAGGAAGAGTTCACCATCCGGGTCAACGACGACTGGGAGGCGACCGGCCACCTCGACGCCTCCGACCGCGAGCGCGAGATCCTCGCCGCCGGTGGCAAGCTCTCGCACACGAAGATGCAACACGACGAGGGCGGCGCGGCTCCCGCGGACGACTAACGCGAGGCTCCGAGGGAACCTCGATTTTTTGCGAGCGCGCACGTGAGTGGCACTGCCCAGCGACTGGGCTACCGGACGCTGCGTTAGCAGCCAAGCTGTGGAACTAAGTCCCGACTCCGCCTACCAGTCGCTATGACCGAGCCCTCTCTCCGCGAGTCGCTGGCGAACTGGCAGACCGGCGCGCTATTCATCATCGGTAGCGCCGCCGTCGGTCTCCTTGTCGTTTCGATCATCAGCGGGGCCGTTCCGAGGAGCGGGGTCGTCGGACTCCTCTCGTTCGCCGCCGGAGCCGTGCTGTTCTTTCTGGCCGCGTCGTACCTGCTGTACGGGCGGTGAGCGCGAGAACGGCGGTCGAACGACCTGCCCCGGACTGTGTCTCTCGAAGTGACGGCGGAAAGATACGGAAAGAGGGGTGGGGGTGGGGGTGGTGGCACCCAAAACGGGTGCGGTCAAACGTAGACTCGTCAGGCTAAAGAACCTTCCGGCGTTCCGTCCCTGACTCGCTGGTATCGATGCATGAATTATCAGCACCTATCGACAAACAGTCAGATACCGGGGCATCTTCGGGCGGCGATAACACATATGTAGGTCCGCGCCGAAACACGGACGTGACAACGGTCGCTCCCGACGGACCGGGGACGCCGGACGCACCGTCGGTCCGGCGCGCCGTCCGCGCGGACCTCATCGAGGTCCACCGCATCGAGCAGGCGTCGTTCCCACAGCCGTGGCCGTTCTCGGCGCTCGAGAGCTATCTCGGCGAGCCTGGGTTCCTCGTGGCCGAGACGGACACCGACGACCCGCCCGCCGTCGCGGGCTATGTCATCGCGGACACGGTGCCCAACCACGGCACGCCGCTGGGCCACATCAAAGACCTCGCGGTCCGTCCGGCCTACCGACGACAGGGCGTCGCCAGCGCGCTGTTGCGCCACGCCATGGCGGTCATCGACGAGACGGGGGCCGGCTCGGTCAAACTGGAGGTCCGGGCCGACAACGACGGGGCGAGACGCCTCTACCGGCGCTTCGGGTTCGAGCACCGCAAGACCATCCCGAACTACTACAGCAACGGCGAGGACGCCCTGGTGATGGTCCGCCTGCTGTAACGCGGACCCCGATACCATATACGGCTCCGTGCCCTTCTCCCGATACCGATGGGATACGCCTGTCCAGTGTGTGACGACCCGCAAGCCGACGACGTGCATCTGGCGAACCACCTCGCGTTCACGGCGATGACCGGCGGTGACGACCACGAGGCGTGGCTCGACGAGCACGTCCCCGGCTGGGGTCAGCTCGGGGAAGCCGAACTGTCCACCGAGGTCGTCGAGTACGCCGCGGAGACGGAGTTCCCGCAGGTGTTCGAGGACACCGTCGACCGCAGCGATGACGGCCACGAACACGACCACGGCACCGGTGACCTCCCTCAGGGTGCGGACCGCCACCGTGGGTCGAACGCGCTCAGCGACCACGACAGCGAGGTGCTGGCCGAAGCGCGGGACCTGACGCGGGAGATGTTGCGCGAGAGCGACGACACCGCTGACAGCGACGCGTCGTCATCCGACGCTGGCGAGTCCGGAGACGAAACCGAGTAGTCCCGCCGGCGGCAAGGGACCGTATGGAAACTGAGGGGCAGTTCGCGCCGGCATCGGCAGCCGAGGCCCGAGAGCGATACGAGGCGCTGGGGCCGACGGCGCAGGTCGTCGTCAAGGAAGTCGCCAAGGCGATGGGGCTCGACGCCGAGACCTACGAGGAGCGGGTCACGAGCGAGGTCGTCGAGACCGCCCGCGACGTGTTGTTCGCGGAGTCGCTCGCGGTCCAGGTCGGGACCATGGACGAGTTCGAGTCCTGGCGCGCGGACACGGACTGCGAGGTGACGCTGGTCGGCGCGGAGAACGTCGACCACGTCGTCTGGCACGCCGTCCCCTTCGCGGAGCAGGCCGTCGCGGCGACGTTCCAGAGCGAGCGCCGGGCCGCCGTCGGCACGCTCCGGCGGCAGGCCTTCGGTCGTATCTACCGCGAGGTCGTCTGATGCGCCCGGTCACGCGCAACACCCTGCTCGGCATCCTTGCCGTCGTCGTCCTGTTGCTGGCGCTGGGGGCGCTTCCGGGCCTGCTCAGGAGCGGCGACCCCTACTACACCGTCGCCACGCCGACCGACGGCGCGTACAGCGTCGAAAACGGGACGGCTATCAACTGGAGTACCCAGTCCGAGCGGCGCTTCCCGTACACGACCGCGGCGCTGGCCGACGCGTCCCCGTCGACCGCGGGGCAGTCGGAGCCGTACTGGCGCGGCCCGGTCGGCTTCAAGGGGGCGTTCACCCACTCGCCGTTCGACGAGCGCGACGCCTTGCGACAGCAGTACGGCGGTGCGGTCGTCGGCGAGGGCGTCGTCGTCAGCCACAACGGCACGTTTTACCACGTCGCGGTCCGACAAGACGTATGACCCGCGAACCGGCCCACGAGTGGCCCGTCGTCGAGAGCGAACGCGAGTACGAGACCGGCTGGTACACCGGCGGCTACGACCGGGTCCGCCAGCCTGACGGCTCCGAGAAGGACTACTACTGGGCCGAACTCCCCGATGCGGCCGTCGTGGTCGCCACGACCGGCGACGAACTCGTCATGGTCGACCAGTACCGCCCGACCATCCGCGAGCAGTGCCTCGAACTCCCCGCCGGCATCGTCGAAGACGACGAGTCCTACACGACCGCCGGGGCGCGCGAACTCCGCGAGGAGACCGGCTTCGAGGCCGCCGGCGTCTCGCTCATCGAGGCGTTCTCGTGTTCGACCGGCGTGCTCCGGCACCGCCGCGGCATCGTCTTCGCCGAGGGCCTGGAACCGGTCGACCGGGACCTCGACGACAACGAGTTCCTCTCCGTGACGACCGTCCCAATCGACGAGGCGCTGCAGGTCGCCCGCCGCGAGCCGGCCAACGACGCGACCATCGAGGGTATCTTGCTGGCGCAGGCCGACGGACTGTTGTAGTCGGTGAAGGTTTAGGCGTCGGCCGCTAGCGGCTGGATATGGACGGCGAAATCGACGCCGACGAGTTGCGGGCGAGACTCGAAGACGGGACGGTCCGGGTGGTCGACATCCGGTCGCCCGGTGCGTTCGAGCGGGGCCACATCCCCGGGAGCGAGAACGTCCCGTTCCCGTCGCTCGTCGACGAGGTCGAACGGTTCGAGGGCGACGACGAGGTGGTGACGGTCTGTCCCCACGGGAAATCGAGCGTCCAGGCCGCCCGCCTCATCGCTTCCTACGAGGGATTCGACGGCGACGCCGTGAGCCTCGCGCCCGGCCTCGACGGCTGGGACGGACCGCTGGAACAGGCTGACTCATCCGCGTCGGCGGGACCGACTGCTGCCGCCGACGACGGCTCCGACGAGGGGCCCGACGCCCCGTTCTGATGCCGCCGACTCGATAATCAGACAGTTGACCGCTCTCCATCCGCTACATCGGCAGAATAATCAGCCCACGCGGTTTTGAGAGAGCACATGAGCAGTTCACCGGATGACTTCGACACGGTTCGCCTCTTCTGGTCGGACATCCACGGTGTCGTGCGCGGCGTCTCAATGTCGGCCGATGCCTTCGGGGCCGCCCGCGAGGAGGGGATGGGATTCGCCAACGGCGTCGCCGAACTCACGCTCGAACCGGGAATGCTCGACGACCCGCAGTTCGGCCCCGAGACTGGCGACATGCTCGCGGTGCCCTCGGTCGAGACGCTCGCACCGCTCTCCTGGCGCGACGGCGAGGGAGTGGTCTTCGCCGACCTCCGGACCGTCGACGGCCGGCCGTTCCCGCTCTGTGCTCGGACCGCGCTCCGCTCCGTCCTCGACGAGTACCGCGACGAGGGGTTCGAACCGTTCGCCGGTGTCGAGGTGGAGTTCTCGCTCTACGCCGACGAAGAGGGCCGAGAGCCGTTCAACACGCGGACCTCCTACGACATGGCCGCCATCGACCGGGCGGCTGAGGTCATCGACGAGTGGAACGACGCGATGGCCGCGGCGGGCCACGACCTCACGAGCGTCCACCAGGAGTCACAGCCGGGTCAGTACGAGGTGACCCTGGAGTACGGCGACCCGCTCTCGACGATGGACGGAACGGTGTTCCTCCGGCACGCGGTCGGCGCGCTCGCCCGCCGGCGCGGGATCGAGGCGACGTTCATGCCCCGACCGCGGGGCGGCGAGGCCGCGAACGGGACGCACTTCCACGTCAGCCTGTGGGACGAGGCCGGCGAGGAGAACCGCTTTGCGGGCCCGGCCGACGACGCGCTGCAGTTCCCCGCCGGCCACCGGCCCGCGGACGGGGGGCTCTCGGAGACGGCGCGGCACTTCGTCGGCGGCGTGCTGTCGCACGTCGACGCGCTCACGGCCCTCTGTGCGCCGACGGTAAACTCGTATAAGCGCCTCGTCCCGGACATCTGGGCCCCGACGACGGTCGGGTGGGGCCTCGACAATCGCTCGACCGTCCTCCGTATCCCGCCCGAACTCGGGGCCGGTGCCCGCGTCGAGCACCGACTCCCCGATTCGGCCTGTAACCCCTATCTCGCGATGGCGGCGACGCTCGCGGCCGGACTGGACGGGATTCGGTCCGAGACGGTACCCGACGACCCGATCGAGACGGGCACGGCACCCGATGGGAACCGACTCCCGCGGACGCTGTGGAGCGCGCTCGACGCGCTGGCGGCCGACGACGTGCTCCGAGACGCGCTGGGGGCGGACCTCGTCACCGAGTTCGTGAAGCTCAAGCGCGAGGAGTTCGACCGGTATCAAAACAGCGTCGGCGGCTGGGAGACCGACGAGTACTTCGACGCGTTCTAGTCGCTGTTGGCGGCGTTGGCCCGCGTGCCAGCCGACGGACCGGCCGCGTCGTCTCGCAGGAGCGAGCCGACGGCGTTGAGAATCTTCGCTTCCGAGCGCCGGAGGTGCTCGCCGACGGTCGAGGTATTGGCCGAGTCCGTCGCCGCGAGATCCTCGATCCCGCAGCTACGCGGCGAGTCGTAGTATCCGGCTTCGACCGCGCTGGCGAGAATCTCCTGCTGTCGGGGCGAGAGGTCGGCGATGGCCTCCTTGATCTCGGCCAATCCGGTCAGGAACTGGTCGTGGTTCGGCGTCTTGAGCGAGTTCACCTCGACCGAGCCCAGCGACTGGAGTTCCTCGTGGGTCTGTGAGACGCTCTCGTGGTCGCTCGCCAGGACGTTCCAGTGTTCCGTGCCGTCGGTGACCGTCGGCGGAACGGTCGGGAAACACCGGTTCCGAAGGAGGACGTTCAGCACGGGCTCCGTGTCGGTGTCCGGGTCGTACTCCCCGGCGAGGCTGACGTAGGCCGTCTCCCGCCCGTCGTCGTAGCTGATGAGCCTGGCGGCGGTCATGATCGGGTGGTCCCCGAGCCACGCGACCAGCGGATCGACCCGGTCGGCCGACACGCCCGTCGCCTCGATCATCGTGATGCTGGTCCCGAACAGCTGGTACGAGTAGATGATGGTCGCCGACACTTCGGGGAACGAGTCGTTCATCGTCTCCGTCCAGCAGTTTTCGTGGGTTATCTCGAAGGTGTACTCGATCATTTCCGTCTCGCCGTTCGGTTGGAACGCCGCCGCTCTAGTATTTATACACTTCGTCAAAAGAGTGGGGAAAACTTAATGCAATATAAGGACAGCGGCTGAATTTGCGACAGAACGTATAATTCTGCCGACTAATCACTCGTGTTCGCCAGTCCCGCTTTTGTTGTACTCGAAGAGCGCGACGACCACGACGAGCAGGACCGACGAGTAGAAGATCAGCGAGGAGACGGCCGGGACGGTCGGAGTGAACCCCTGGGTCATCTTCGCGTGGATCCACGTCGTGATGGTGCTCTGCGCGCCGGAGAGATACGAGACGATGTAGTAGTTGTTCCAGGCGAGGACGAACGCGAAGATCGCGCCCGAGACGATGCCGTCCGCGATGAGCGGCAGGACGACGTCCTTGTACAGCGTGACGGTGTCGGCCCCGAGGTCGCGCGCGGCCTCCTCGATGTCCGGATCGACGCCGAGCGCGGTGATGGAGACGACGAACATCACGATGGGTGAGATCCACACGAGTTCGCCGATGATCGACGGCACGATGCCGTAGCCGAGATTCGTGACGTTCGCCCACAGGGACATGCCGAGTCCGAGCAAGAGGAGCGGGAAGAAGATGGGCAACAGCGCCAGGAGCTTGAACTGCTCCCGGAACGGGAACTCGTGGCGGGTGTAGGCAACGGCCCCGCCGGTGCCGATGACGGTGCTGAGAATCGTCACCGGGACCGCGATCCGCGCCGTGTTCAGGAACGCAGACTGGATGCTGGTCGAGGCGAACGCGACCTCGTACCAGTGCAGCGTGAACGCGTAGTCCACGATGGAGAGGAACCGCCCGTCGTAAAACGAGGCGATGACCAGCGTGAACAGCGGCGTCATCAGGAACAGCGCGACGAGCAGGACGTAGCCGTACCACGCGCCGGCTCGGAGCCGCGGCGCGGACAGCCGCGGGGTGTTCGCGCTCATCGGCTCTCACCTCGCGAGGCGATCTCCCGGAGGTCGAGCGACCGGAGGATGAGGACCCCCGCGACGATGGTGATGAGCAGCAGGCCGACTGCCTGTGCCGACCCGAGCGGCCAGTTCTGCGAGTAGCCAAAGGAGTAGTTGATGTTGCTCGCCATGGTGAACACGGAGCCGCCGCCGAGAATCTGGGCCTCGACGTCCGCGCCGAGGCTGAGGACGAACACGAACAGCGAGCCGATGACGACGCCCGGCATGCTCAGCGGGAAGACGATCTTCCGGAAGATGGTGAGCGGGCCCGCCCCGAGGTCCTGCGCCGCCTCGAACGTCACGTCGTCGATGGTCAGCAGGGAGAGGTAGATCGGGAATAGCATGAACGGCAGGTAGACGTACGTCGTCCCGAACAGCACCGTGTATCGGTTGTACAGCAGCGACGGGTACTCGCCGACGCCGACCAGATTGAAGAGGCTGTGGAGCACGCCGTTCTCGACGAGGAACAGCGCCCAGCCGAACACGCGGACGTTCACGCTCGTGAACAGCGGGATGATGAGCAAGAGCAGGAACACGACCTTGTACCGCTTGATCTTGCGCGCCAGCGCGTACGCCGCCGGGTACGAGACGACCAGCGTGGCGAGTACGGTCGCGGCGCTGACGAGGGCGGTATTGGCGAGGACCTGCCCGTAGACGCCGGTGCCGCTAATCATGCCGGTGATGATCTCGGCGTAGTGTGCGAGCGTCCAGCCCAGCGGGTTCGGGTCGATCGTGTTGCCGGACTGCAGCGAGAAGACGACGATGGCCAGCATCGGCCCGACGAACATGAACAACAGGAGGGCGACGATGGGTGCCATGAACAGCCACGGCGGTCGCACAAGCGCGAACAGCGGGTTACTGCTGTTGCGGGTGTAGCCGGCCGCGCGGTCGAAGTGGCTCTTGAGGAGGTGTTTCGTGGACATTGTCACTCGGGAACGGGGATGGATTTCTCGGGCTCCCACTGGAAGTAGGCCGTGTCACCGATTTCGATGTCGACGTCCTGGAACCAGTCGAAGGGAACCTCGGCTACGTAGTCTTCCGACGCGTCGGCCGAGCACTCGATGAGAACCGTGTTGCCGCGGACGAGGATATTGTCGACGGTCACCTCGAGGCCGACGGACGTTTCGAGCGCCGGACGGACGACGCAGTCGTCGTAGCGCACGACGAGGTCGGTCGGTTCGCGCCCGTCGTGGCTGTCGTCGACGGTGACTTCGCCCCGGAAATCCTTGCTTGTGACGGCGAACGCGCCGTCGTCGGTGCGCTCGGCGTCGACGGCGAAGACGTTGGCGTCGCCCATGAAGTCCGCGATGAACGTCGACTTCGGCGACTGGTAGATGTCCTCCGGCGCGCCGGTCTGGGCGACCTGGCCCTCGTCGAGGACGAACAGCGTGTCGCTCATGACCAGCGCGGCTTCCAGTGAGTGGGTGACGTAGATGAATGTCATGTCCAGTTCCCGGTTGAGGTCCGCGAGTTCGCGCTGGAGCTGTTTCTGCAGGGCGTAGTCGAGCGACGCCAGCGGCTCGTCGAGCAGGAGGATGTCCGGGTCGTAGGCGAGCGAGCGGGCGAGCGCGACGCGCTGTTTCTGCCCGCCCGAGAGCTCGCTCGCGCTCTTGTCGGCGTGCTCGTCGGGATCCAGACGGACCAGTTCGAGCAGTTCCTCGACCGACCTGTCGAGGTTCCGGCCCGCGGTTTCGATGGGGAACTCGATGTTCTCCCGGACCGTCATGTGCGGGAACAGCGCCCACGTCTGAAAGACCAGGCTCGTCGGTCGGTCCTGCGGTCGCGTCGCCGTGATGTCCTCGCCGTCGAGGACGATACCGCCGGAGGTCGGTTCGAGGTGGCCGGCGAGCATCCGGAGCAGCGTCGTCTTGCCACAGCCGGAGGGGCCCACGATGGACGCGAACTCTCCGGTCTCGATTTCGATGTCGATGTCCTTGACCGCCACTGTGCTTCCGTACTCTCGGCGTAGTGCTGACGTTTGTAGCATTGAGGTGTGTCTCGTCGGTCGAACTCGGTCCGTCAGATCCTGGTCTTGGCCTCGCGCCAGATGGGCTCGAACTTGTCCAGGTCGGGCACGCCCGTGTAGAAGACGCTCCGGTCGAGGATGTCTGGGATGTCGTCGACCCGGAGGACCTCGCGCTGGAAGTCGTCGTACTCGTCCCAGGCCGTCGCGTGCGGGACGACGTTGGTCCCGCCGGAGGTCGGCCACGAGAGGTTCAGCGCGGTCTCGCCGCGCTGCATGTGCGCCAGATAGTTGTCCGAGACGGTCGGCTGCTCGCCCTTGACGAACGTGGTCGTCTCGACCCAGATGACGCCGCCCTCCTCGGGGACGTGAGCCTCGAACTGGAGGTTCTCGCCGCGGCGCAGCGTCCCGTTGATCCAGTTTCCAGAGATGAACCCGATGTCGATCTCGCCCGACTTGAGGGCCTGGTTCATCGACGCGAAGTCCGGCAGCAGCGTCTTGGCGTTGTCGAAGAGGTCGAACGTCGCCTGTCGGACCTGCTCGACTTCCTCTTCGGTGTGTTCTTTGTACGGGTCGATGCCCTCCCGGAGCATGATGATCTGGATGCCCCAGAACATCAGGTCGTAGACGCCCACGTCGTAGTCTTCCGACCAGGCGGCGTCGTAGCTGCTGTAGTCCGAGGAGGAAACGGTGTCGGTGTTGACGACGAACGAGGCCCACCCGAACCGCTGGGGCGCGCCGTACATCGTGCCGTCCACGTCGAAGGAGTAGTCGTCTTCGTTGAGGAAGGCGTACTTGTACCCGTTCTCGGGCTTGAAGATGTCGATGTACTTATCGAACGTGTACTCCTTCCAGTCCTCGTAGTCGATCGGGCGGATCAGTTCCGCCTCGGCCAGGTTCGGGAGCCAGGCCATGTCGAAGGTCGCCTGGTGGAACTGCTGCCACTCCCCAGAGTTGAGGCGGTTGAAGGCCTTCGGATTCGAGGTGAAGAGGTCCAGTTGCGTGTTGGCCTCGAACTGCTCGCGGAACGGGTCCTGGACGTTCGAGGCGTCGTAGCCGGTCCAGGTGAGGTGGTTCACCGTTTCCCCGGACTGCTCGTCGTCCCCGTTCGTATACAGTTCGTCGTAGGACTCAGCCGGAACGGTGGCGAGCTCCTGGGTCCGCCACGAGGCCGTTTCGGTTTCTCCCGACCCGGTGCCGGAGCCGGATTCGGACCCGGAACTGTCTCCGAGACACCCGGCTGACGCGCCGGTTGCAGCGAGGCTGGCCGCACTGACTGCGAGTAACTTTCGACGTGAAATTTCGTGTTGCGTCATGGATGCGTGAAATGATGGCTCGGTCTGATCCGCTCACGACCCGTCGGGGTGCGAGCGTCGTCTGGGCGCATCATATACAGTTACTTTTCCGAATAGGGGCATTACAATTCTGCCAGCTATTTCCGGTCGTTTATAACAACAACTCTCCGCATTGTGGACGAACTAGTAGTCAATGATTGTTCATCCACTGGATTGTAAAACAATTACTGTCGCGGACGGTCTCCGCTCTCGTCGCTACTCGTCGAACACCAGCGTCTTGAGGGTGGCCGGGACCGCGGTCCCGTTCGCGACTGGCGCGCCGAGATCGACGTATCTCGCGTCGTCGAGTTCGAGTTCGTCGACCAGTATCGTCGGCCGCGACCCGACGCTCGCCGCGAGCGTCTGTCCGAGCACCTTCGCGCAGTTCTGCCCGGTCAGCGCGACGAGCGGGGCGTCCGCTTCGACTGCGGCCGCGTACGCCGTCGCGATCCCCTCCGCGACCACGGACACCCTGTCGTAGGTGAGCGGGCCGATCGACGGGAGCCACAGCGCGAACTCGCCGACTGCGTCGCCCTCCCGAGCCGTTTCGATCGCCTGCAGCGTTCGCTGTCGGACGGACGCCGCCGATTCCGCCGCGTCGAGCCCCCCGACCGTGACGACCGGGAGGTCCCTGACCGGGAGGACGCTCGCGTCCACGGCGATCGTCCGGCCCGAGAACGTCGTCGTGTGCGTCCCGACGCCGATGACGGTCGCTCTGATGTCCGTCGCCGACTCCCGGACCGGGAGCGCGTCGAAGCGGTGGTGCTCCCGGAGCGCCGCGGCGAGCCTGACGCCCATGTCGTCGAAGGCGTATGGATCACGTTTCGCGACCTCGCCGTCGGCGACGAGTCTGCCGACCCCGCCCGTGAAAACGACCTCGTCGAGCGGCGGTGCCTTCGAGGGTAGCGAGCCGATGGCGAGCGCCTCGGTCGTCGGGTCGAACGGCGGCCCCTCGACGCAGTCGACGATGCGCTCGGCCTGCCACGCGGCGAGCCGCCGATGTGTCGCCGGTGCGTCAGACAGCGCATCGACCGCGTCGTAGTGATCGCGAACCGAGTCCGCGACGGACGCGACCGTCCCGGTCGGCTCGAACTGCACGTCGCGCCCGCCGACGTCGAGACACCGGGTCTGCCGGGCCGTCCCGTCGACGAAGACCGCGACATTCGTCGTCCCGCCGCCGATGTCCACCGTCGCAACGGTCGTTCCCTCGGTTCGGCTCCGCGTGGCCGCACCCGCGCCGCGGCCCGCGAGCACGGCCTCGAAGGCCGCACCCGCCGTCGCGACGACGAACTCGCCCGAGCGCTCGGCCAGGCGGTCGACCAGCGGCTCGGCGTTGCGCGTCTTCGCCGCTTCGCCGGTGGCGATGACCGCGCCCGTGTCGATGTCGGCCGGCGAGCGCCCCGCACTCCGGAGCTCCCGGTCGACGAACGCGAGGACTGCGTCCGTGTCGATCGTCGATCCGTCGGCGTACGGCGTCTCGCGAATCGGGCTCCGGTAGCGGACAGTTCGGTCCAGAACCTCGACCGACGCGGCCCCGTCGACCGCGGGCGTCTGCAGCGTCAGGTCGCTGACCACGACCTGCGTCGTGGTGGTTCCCACGTCGATGCCGACGCTGCACAGGGTCTCGGCGGCGTCTCGCACCATCGCTTCGCTCACCGCTCACCGCGGTCGATCCCGCTGCGCTCGGCCTCGTGGATCTCGTCGAGCACGGCCGCGACCTCGGCACCGGCCTCGACCGGCGGCAGCCCGTTCCGGTGGATGTTCGAGATGACGGACTTCTTCGCCGTCGACTTCCCCCGTTCGGGACCGTAGACGAAGTAGGCGCTCAGGCTCTCGTTGGTCGCGAGCCCGGGGCGCTCGCCGATGAGATTGACGCAGCACTCGGCGTCGAGCACCTCGCCGACGGCGTCCATCACGTCTACCCGGCCGTACTCGACGAAGACGGGCGTGCCCACGTCGAGCCCGCGCGCGTCCAGCCCGTCGAGGAGCGCGGGCAGCAGCTCCGGAACGTTCGCCTCGACGGCGGTCGAGCTGAGGCCGTCGCTGACGACGATCTGGACGTCGGGGGCCGGCGCACACGCTTCGCGGAGGCGCGAGGCCGCCTCCTCGGGGAGGTCTCGGCCCTTGTCGGGGTCGGCGAGGAACTCCTCCTTACTCGTCGCCCGCGACCGGACGGCGACGAGGTCGAGGCCCGCCAGCACGTCGTCGTCGACGTGCGTCGTGACCGCGTCGCGGGCCTCGCCGTGGTCGGCGCGGAATTCGAGGAGGGTCTGCGTCCGTGGACGCGGTCCCGCGCGGCCGACCCCGACCCGCGACGGGTGTGACTCGGCCAGTCGTTCGAGCTTCGATTCGTTGGTCGGTCGATCGACGCCGCCCGCCGCGTCGTCGCTCGGTGCGTTGTCGTTGGTCGTCATAGCCGGTCAGGTGAATACCGTCGGATCCCCCGCCTTCGCCGTGAGGGCGCTCCCGTCCGCGATTCCACGCGCTTCGAGCCAGGCCTGGAACTCCGGGGCCGCCTCCAGGTCGAACAGTTGCCGGAGCGTCGCGCCGTCGTGGAAGCTGTTCGACTGGTAGTTCAGCATCACGTCGTCGCCCATCGGCACCGTGATGAAGAAGTTCGCGCCGGCGGCGGTCAGCAGGACCGAGAGGTTCTCGATGTCGTTCTGGTCCGCCTTCGTGTGGTTCGTGTAGCACGCGTCGATGCCCATCGGCAGGCCGTGGAGCTTCCCCATGAACACGTCTTCGAGGCCTGCGCGGATCACCTGCTTTCCGTCGTAGAGGTACTCGGGGCCGATGAAGCCCACGACCGTGTTCACGAGGAACGGGTCGTACTGCCTCGCGAGGCCGTAACACCGCGCCTCGAGGGTGAGCTGGTCGACGCCTGCGTGGGCCTCGTTCGACAGCTCCGACCCCTGTCCCGTCTCGAAGTACATGACGTTCGGGCCGTCCGCGGTACACTCGCGCTGGCCCAGTTCGTGGGCGTCCCCGAGCAAGGCGCTGTCGACACCGAACTCGCGGTTGCCAGCTTCGGTGCCGGCGATGCTCTGAAACAGCAGGTCGGCCGGCGCGCCGGCCTCGACGGCCTCCATCTGCGTCGTGAGGTGGGCGAGCACGCAGTTCTGGGTCGGCACGTCCCAGTCACGCATGAACTCCTTCGTCGCCTGGAGGATCTCCGTCGTCCGCGCCACGCTGTCCGTCACCGGATTGATGCCGATGACGGCGTCGCCCATGCCGTAGGCGAGCCCCTCGCGCACGCCGTCGACGATGTTCTCGACGTCGTCGGTCGGATCGTTGGGCTGGAGGCGAAACGACACCGTCCCGTCGGTCCCGATCGTGTTGTTACACCGGGCCGTCGTCGTCATCTTCGACGCGGCCAAGACGAGGTCCATGTTGGACATCGTCTTGGTGACCGCCGCGATCATTTCGCTCGTCAGCCCGTCCCGTATCGCCCGGATGTCTTCGTCGGTCGTCCCCACGTCGAGCAGGAACTCCCGGAGGTCGCTGACCGTCCACGTCCGGACCTGGTCGTACGCCCGCTCGCTCAGCCCCTCGCGGATCGTCCGCGTGACCTCGTCCTCCGCCGGCGGAACCGCCGGATTCTCGTACAACGTCTCCAGCGTCAGTTCGCTCACCGCCGTCTTCGCCGCGACGCGCTCCGCGTCCGAGTCGGCCGCGATGCCCGCCAGTTCGTCGCCCGTCTTCTGTTCGTTCGCCGTCGCTAGCAGGTCGCGTATCGAGTCGAACTCGTAGTCCGTTCGACCGAGCGTGGCTGAGTACGACATGGTCACGAGCGCTCGGCAGACGCCGTCTCGGAGGGCCTGTCGGCTCCCGTCCGGTGTGTCCGGGGCGGCCCGCCGGGACACTGCTGTCTAGTCACTCTCATCTACCGTACAGTGTTCCACGCCGACACTGTGGATTCTGGCGCTCATTTGCGGTCGTTTAAATGAAACGAGGTGGTGAACCCGAACTTTCCGGCCGGACGTTCATTTCTGTGGCGTGCAGCGACTCCTGGCAGCGGCGCTGCTATCCTGGCGTGAACGGTGGCTCGGGAAAGGTCGTCGTCACAAGGGGCTCAGCGGGGGTAACAGTTCGTCATCGCCACCAGGCTACGGTACTCCGTCGCCAGTGAAAAGTTCGTCCTTTGTCGGGCCCGTCTGAAACCGGCGCGATACCCCGTCCCGTCGAACGGAGCGGTTCATCAGCCCTTCAGACTTCCAGGTCTGGCGGCTGTCCCACAGTGTCTCACGCCGTCCTCTCCGTCGTGAATATGTCAAAATATTGTGTAAGTTGACATTTCAATACTGATACGCTTATGTACCACTAACAGTAGATTGTTCACATGGCGTGGGAGAGAAACTGCCAGATAGTACCCAGTATTCAGCCGTCCCACGACGTGAGCGCCTGGTTCGACTGGTACCGACTGGCACTAGCGACGGTGCCTGCGCTCCTTTTGCTCCCCGTAGCGGTGGCTGAGCCGGTCGGCCGCACGGGCTGGGACAACAGGTCCAGCCCAGGATTCGTTCGGACGCTCGCGTATCTCGAAGAGTGGTGTGTCGTCCGCACCGGGCAAGAACTGGCGCTCGACCGAGGAGAGGGACGACGATGAGTCGGCACTCGCCACCGCTGCGACACTGTTCCGGGTGGCGCTGGTCCCGATGACGGTGCCGCTACAGGTCGCGCTGGCGATACGGGACCTCGTCTTCGCGCTCACAATCCTCCCGATACTGACTGTTTGGCTGGTGGTGAACGCGTATCTCTACTACCCGGTCTGTCTGGCGCTTCTCAAACGGCACTGGCGGACTGTACGGCGGGGCTGGCAGCGGCGGGTGCGGCGAACTGACAGTACGGTGGCGAGCGAATCCGCGTACAGCGTCAGTGTTGGGGCGGGGGCACACGAATCGCTCGCCGACGAATCGCTACCGACGATGGCCGTGTTGCTCCCCGCGTACGAGGAGTCGGCCGTTATCGAGCAGTCTATCAGGTCCGTTCAGGCATCGAACTACCCGCCGTCGAAGCTCCAACTGTACGTCCTCACCGAACCCGGCGACGACGAAACGAGCGAAGTGCTGGCGCCGCTGTCGGAGCGGTACGACTTCGTCAATCTCGTCGTCCCGGCCGGGTACCCGAACGAACCCACCAAGCCACGGGCGCTGAACTACGGGTTCGAGCATTCGGACGAGGAGCTCGTCTGTGTCATCGACGCCGAAGACATCGTCGACCCGGAGCTGTTCAGAACCGCCGCGGCCGAGATACTGGTGGGAGACGTCGACTACGCGCAGGCGAAACTGGACATGATAAACGAGGACGACGGCTGGCTGAACACCATGTTCCGGGCCGACTACGCCTACTGGTTTCGCTCGGTACTACCCGCTTTCGCGGACGCCGGCTACCCGATGCCGCTGGGCGGGACGAGCAACTTCTTCCGACGGTCGACGCTGACCGAGATGCACGACCGCCGGCTGGCCGAGTACGGCGACCGCTGGACCGAACCCGACTGGGAGTGGGTCCGCACGCACGGGCTGGCGGGGCTCCGTCCGTGGGACCCACAGAACGTCACCGAGGATTTCGAACTCGGGCTGTTCCTGTGGAAGGAGGGCAAGACGTTCAGTTACATCGACCTCGTGACCCGAGAGGAGTCGCCGCTCACGCTCGACGGGTGGATAAAACAGCGGACGCGCTGGAAGAAGGGAAAGCTCTACACGTACCTGCAGTACCGAGCGACGCCGCCCGAACAGCCGCGGGCCAGATTCCACCTGTTCCTCCAGTCGATGCTGCCCCACACTGGCCCCATCAACATCGCCGGAATCGTCATCACGCTGATGTTAGCGAACTTCGCCGGCTACGGGCCCGGGAGCCTGCTGACCGCGGGGACGTTCGTTGGCCTCGGGTTCGTTCTCTTTGCGATGTGGCTCCACGCCCGGGGCTACTGGAGCGTTTCCGAGAAGCCGCCGCGCGTCCGTCTCCAGCGCGCCATCAAAACGGCGCTCACGCTGCCGTTCTACTGGCTGCTCCAGTGGGGCGCAGACATCCGGGCGATTTACCAGACCTACTACGGGGACTTCGACGGCTGGGAACGGACAGAACACTTCGGGCGGAACAACCAATCCGAGCCCGACGGCGGGATACCTCGCGGGCGGCGGTTGATGCCCGACGAATCGGCGACCCGTTCGACGACACTGGTGAACGAGATATGGGTCGTGCCCGTGCTCTCGACGATTGTCCTGGTCGCCATGGCGACCCGGCTGTTCGACATCACCGCGTGGAGCCTCTCCGGGAGCGAAATCCACTGGCTCAATCGGGCGAGCGGGCCGCTGTGGGGCGCTCTGATTTCGCCGGCGGACCCACACCCGCCGCTGTACGCGCTGACACTCCGCGGGTGGGTGACGGCGTTTGGCACCGGCGACGTAGCGGTTCGAGGGCTCTCGGTGCTGTTCGCTCTCGTCACGATACTGGCGCTGTTCGTACTCACCCGAAAGCTGTACGACAACGCTACTGCCCTCGTTGCGGCCGGCCTGTTCTCCGTCGGTATCACGCAAATCCACCTCGCTCGCACGGTCGGCCCCGCTACGATGGCGGCTTGCCTGACGGCTCTCTCGTGGCTTTACTTCTACCGCCTCGGCACGCGACGGCGTGTCGGAATCGTCTACGTGCTGGCCACCGTCGCACTCGTCTACACGCATTTCGCCGGCATCGCTGTCGTGCTCGCACAGTGGCTGTACACCGGGCTATCCGAGAGCCCGCTAAACGCCGGGTCGCGTCGGATACGACGGCCGCTGATGGCCAGTACGGCCATGGCACTCCCCTGGTGTGTCGTCGCACTCCGACCGTGGTACGGTGAGGCCACGCTCACGGGCTCGCTCGCGTACGGCTGGCTCACGACCCTCTCGCTCACGCAGATTCGAACCACGCTACTGACCCTCGTCGGGCATCCAGACGTCTATCCGCTACTGGCCGGGAACATCATCACTTGGGTCGTCGCGAGCGCCGTGGCCACGATATTCGCAATCACCAGCGTCTTCGCCGTCTTCACCTTCCGAGACGACGGTGGGTTCCAGTTCGTCCTCGTCGACGAGACACAGGCCGCAACACTGTCGTCCCTGCTGTTTATGTCACTGGCCGTTCCGTTCGGCGTCTCGATTCTCGACCCGTCCGTGTTCGTCGCGCAGTTCACCGCTCTCGCGGCGATTCCGCTGTACATCCTCGTCGCACGGGGACTGACGAACCTGGACCAGCGACACGTCCAGACCGGACTCGTCGTGTCACTACTGCTCGCCTCGGCAGTCTTCGGCGCGTTCTACGCCGACAGCAGCTCACAGGAGAACTGGCGCAGTCCGGCACAACAGGTGGCGCTGTCGGCCGACGGCGGCGATATACTCGTCTTCCAGCCGGGGGCGGCCGAGGCCGGCTTCCGGCACTACTACGACGGCCCCGACATCGAAACCGTCTCCGTGGCACGGGGGAGCGCCCTCAACGAGAGCCAGGTGCGGTACGTGCGTGCCCGGATACGCGGACACGACCGCGTTTGGTTGCTCCGCTACCGCGCTGCCGAGTCGGGTCCGCTCCTCCGCGTACTGCAGGACGCGCGCGGCGACACCAGTGTCTCCAGATACGGCGTCGTCGAACTGTACGAGTTCCGGGCCTCGTCTAGCTAAGGCCACAGAGCGGCGCGACGCCGAGAACGGGTCCTCCCGGGACGGGTTCCTGGCAGGTCCGTACCGCCGGTTCTGGCCCTCCCGTCGCTGCCGTTGTCCTGTCCGGAATGCCCGCGGCCGGTCGCGGTACAGCCGCCTATATAGAGAACATATAAAATACCTATATGACGACAGTCGACGGTTCGGCCGAGTGTTCCGTGACTGAGACGAGCCAGCCGCGAATCGAGCAGGCGCTCGCTACCGTTCGGCGAGAGATAGACTGCGTCGAGGCCGAACTGACGGCTTTCAGGCGCTTCCGGACCACCCTCGTGTCCATCGAGCCGACGGTCGGGGCCGCGGGCACCGTCGACGCGTCGGCGGGCGGGCTGTCGGCGCTCGGGGCCCGGCAGGCGAAACCCGACGCCGGCCTCCGCGCCGTCCGGGAGGCCTACCGCGAGACGGTCATGGCCGTGCCACACTTCGAGGCCGAGTACGACGACTCGCTGGAAGCGAACCTGTCGACGGAGTTCGGACCGGAGCTGGGCACGCAAATCGCGACGGCCACGCGCCTGACGCCGCAGTTGTACGAGGCGCTGTTGACTGCGAGCGCGGGGGCCCGCGACGAGCGCGAGACGCTGCTTCCGGCGCTCGAACGCGAGCGCGAGTCGCTGGAGTCGGTCCGGGAGACGCTCGACGACTGCGAGCGCCGCGGGGCCGCCCTCGGAGCGAACGCGCGCCGGACGACCGACCCGGCCCGCCTCGACGACATCGACGACGAACTGGCCGACATCGAAGCGGACTGCGAGGCGGCTGCGACGGCCCGCCAACAGCGACTCCACGGCCGGTCAGCCGCAGCCCTCTCCGGTATCGACGGGACCAGCCTCGTCCGGTACCTGTACGGCGACCGTTCGGTGACGTGCCCGGCGCTCGCCGACATCGTCGCCTGTCTCGACACCATCAGACGCCACCGTCGCCACTGCCTGGTCTCGACGGCCTGAGTGGTGGGGTTAGGACTGGGGTCGCGGTGCGGCTTTCTGGAGCGCGCTCTCGGCGATGTTGCCGCCGTAGTCGGCGGTCCGGGACAGGGAGTCGACGACGAGCCCGAGCACCTGCGCGCTCTGTGGGTCGAACTCGCGTATCTCGCTGTCGACTTCGCGGGCGGTCTCGTCGACGTCGGGCATGCGGCTCCGGGCCGCGTTCGCAAGCTCGACGGCCTCGTCGGCGTCTTCGGTCAGCAGGGCGTCCATGGCGGTCTCGGGGACGGCGGTGGCTTCGGCTTCCAGCTGGTCGAGGAGGTCGGCGGTCTCGCCGGTTATCTCGCCGATTTCCTGCGAGAGACCGGCGATTTTGGTCGCGTGGTCGGCGATGCGCTCCAGTTGCCGGGCGCTGGACTGGAAATCGAAGACGGTCTCGCGGGGGAAGCCGATTTCGTCGGCCGCCGTCGGGTTCCGGAGGACGGTCCGGAACACGCGCGAAATCATGTACCAGAGGCGGTCCACGTCGTCGTCGCGCTGCATCACGTCGGCCGCGAGGTCGTCGTCGTCCTGGATGAGCGCCTCGACGGCGTCGGAGAGCATCGTCAGGGAGACCAGCCGCATGCGCGTAATCGCGTTGTGGACCGACAGCTCCGAGGAGTCGAGCAGGTCCTGCAGGACGACCCGGTCGGTCGTCTCCTCTATCATCTCCAGGCCGACCAGCCCCTGCGTCGCGTCGCGGATGATGCGCCGCTGCTCGGCCGTGATGCGCGAGGCCTCCAGCCGGATGATGTCGAAGCCGCTGACGTACATCGTCATCACCGCCCGCGTGAGTTCGTGCCTGTTTTCGAGCCCGGTCACGTCCAGCGTCCCCTCCACGCGGCCGTCGTCCCGTTGCGGAGCGAGCAACAGCAGGTCCCGTTCGGCGTGGAACTCGACGACGCTGCCCGCGCTCACGTCGTTCTCTGTCGCCCACTCTTTGGGTAATGAGACGGTGTATGTCGACCCGCCCGTCACCTGGACCTTGCGTGTCTCCATGTGACTGGCACTCGTTCACGGGATGATATAAATCCATTCATATCTATATACTATATCGGAGTTCTAATATTTGGGGACGTATCCGCCGTTTCGGCGGCGGTTCTACGACGATATCCGACCGAACTGGCGGGGTAAACGGCAGAATAGTCCGGTTCGACGCGTGCGCCGGAAAAGAGACAATTCGGGCCACTCAGGCGCTGATGGCCGAGAATATATCGATATATGTCCGATTGTTTGCGGGTGTTTAGCACACCAGTTCTATATAGTAATATTACAAACGATATAGTTCTCTTAGCAGATTACTTATTAGCTGTCCCGCTGGGTTCTGGTGATGGCGCACGACCCAGACGGGCTGTCAGAGTACGTATCGCGGCGGAAATTCATCGCAACGACAGGTGCGACCGGCATCGCTGCAATCGCTGGCTGTTCCAGCGGCAGCGACGGGTCCGATTCTGACGGAAGCTCCGGCGGGAGCGCGGACACCGAGGCGGCGTCGACGGAGATGGACTCGGCGGAGACGGAAGCGACCGAAGGCTCCAGCCAGGAGAGCATCGGCCCGCTCGAGTCGGGCGGCTCCTCGACGGTGTACCCCATCGCCAACACGGCAGCGTCCTACTGGAACGCCAACCGCCCGGCCAGCGACACCGAGTACTGGCCTCACGGCGAGTACGACATCGACACGGACCAGAACCTCGCCGATTACTGGGCCGGGCTCTACGGCTTCGAGGCCGGCGGCGAGGACGGACCGCCGTTCCAGTTCACCGTCGGCCTCTCCCACTCCGGGACCGGCGTCGAGAAGGTCATGAACGGTCAGAACGACATCGGCAACTCCTCCGGGAACGTCGAGGACGAGCTCCCGGACCGCGACTCCTACGAGCAGTTCGTCGACCACGTCGTTGGCGTCGACGGCCAGCCGCTCGTCGTCTCCCAGGAAATCGCCGACGCCGGCGTCGAGCAGATAACCGGCGACCAGCTCAAGGACCTCTACAAGGGTCGGCTCACCAACTGGAGCGAACTCGGCGGTCCGGACCGCGAGATTCAGGTGCTGGGTCGCGTCAAGGGGTCGGGAACGCGGACCTCCTTCGTCTCCAACGTCTTCGGCAACCCCGAGGAGGACACCACCGTCGCCAACCGCTACGGCCAGAACCAGCGCCTCGCGCAGGCCATCGCACAGGCCGACAACGCCATCAGCTACCTCGCGCTGGCGTTTATCGACACCGACGGGCTGGCCCCCATCGCCCTGGAGTGGGAAGGGACGACCTACAGCTACCAGGACGACCAGAACGGCCTGGACTCGAAGGCCTACCCCCTCTCGCGTGACCTCCACATGTACACGTGGGAAGGCACCTCGATGAAGGAAGCCGCGGTCATCAACATGATTCTGTCCGACTTTGGCCAGGACACGTTCGTCGCGCCGAACAACTACTTCAAGCTCGGCGCTCGCCGCCAGGAAGAACAGCGCGCGAAGCTCCCCGACCAGGTGTAACCGGTCCCGGTTCGGGTAGCCCGACGACTGTCGACCGTGTCGGTCGGTTTTCCATACTATGACAGAGGACATATCAACGACGGAGGGAGAGTCAGTGTCGCGCGGGAGCAGCGTCGACGGGTCGACGCTCACTGTCGGCGCGATAGCGACGACGCTGGTGGCGACAATCCTCATGTTCCTGTTTCGACCGGGGATGGCGCTGCCGCTGTTGCTCGCGTTCGTGTTCGCTACGGCGCTTGGCTGGGTGACCTACCAGGCTGAGGTCGCCCGCCTGCTGACGCTGGTCGCGACAGTACTGACCGTTCTGACCGTCGCGTTCATCACGTTCTTCCTGTTCGTGAGCGCGCTGCCGGCGTTTCTGGAACACGGGCTCGGGCTGTTGCTGATTCCCGAGCAGGGCGGGGCGGCCCGCTGGTTCTTCTGGCTCGAAACCGTGTTGCCGTCGGACGCGACGTACTGGAACCCGCTCAGCGGGGCCTACTCGCTGATACCGATGATATGGGCGACGGTGGTCGTCACCGTCATCGCGGGCGCAGTGGCCGGCCCGCTGGGCCTGTTCGGCGCGCTGTTCATCGCCGAAGTCGCCAGCGACCGCCTGCGCGAGTTCATCAAACCGGGCGTCGAAATCCTGGCCGGCATCCCCTCTATCGTCTACGGGTTCATCGGCTTCCAGGTGCTGAACGGCTTCATTCAGACGAACTTCCTCGACGACGGCGCGAGCTTCCTCATCGCCGGGGTCGTCGTGGGCGTGATGGCGCTGCCGACGGTCGTCTCCGTCGGCGAGGACGCCCTCTCCAGCGTCCCCCAGTCGATGGGTGACGGCTCCGTCGCCATGGGCGCGACCGAGTGGCAGACGATGAAGAGCATCTCTATCCCGGCGGCGTTCTCGGGCATCTCCGCGGCCGTCATCCTCGGGCTGGGCCGGGCTATCGGGGAGACGATGGCCGTCGCCGCCATCATGGCCTCGGGGACGCAGTTCGCCGACCCGCTGTTCGACATCTTCGACGCCAACGCGACGCTGACCAGCCTGATAGCGACCCAGTACGGCAGCGCCTCGGAGAGCACCGTCGACGTGCTGTTCGTCGCCGGCGTCATGCTGTTCGTCATCGTCGCCGGCATGAGCATCGTCTCGCAGTACATCGAACGACGCATGCGGCGGAAACTGAAGGGGCAACAATGAGCGACGCCTACGCGACGACCGACCGACTCGTCAGTGCCGACTCGAACGTCTACGACCGCGGGCTCGACGCGGCAATCGCGCTCAGCGTCGTCGGCTTCACCCTCGGGCTCGTCACGCTCGTGAACCTGGTTCCGCCCGGTGCCAGCGGCACCCCCCTCACCACGGCCCTCGGAACGCTGCTGGCCGTGGTCGTCGGGGCGGTCGGGATAACCGGCCTCGCCTCCTACACCAACGTCGTCCCGGTCACCTCACAGCGGGTCCGCGGCATCGGGCTCGGCCTCGTCGTCTCGACGGTCGGCTTGACCGTCCTCGCGGCGGCGCTGCCGGTGACGATGGCGACGCTCCTGGGGACCGTGTTGCTGGTCGAGGCGCTCGCGGTCACCGCCGCCGGTGTCACCTCCCGGCTCGAACTCGTGGACACGGAGCCGAACATGAGCGCCGGACTGCTCTCCGGGGTCGCCTTCGGCGTGCTCGGCCTCGCCATGGGGGCCGCCGTCGGCGGCTCCCTCGCCGGGTTCGGCTCGCTCCTGTGGCTCGCCGTCGCCGCCGTCGCCGGCGTCAGCCTGTTCCTGCTGGCGATTCTCCCCCGCGAGGACCTCGGCTCGACGCTCCCGACGGCGGTCGTCGTCGGCGCGCTCGGGCTGACCATCGTGACCGGCACCATCGGCGTCGGCTGGCAGTGGAGTCCGCAGGCCCTCTCCGGCGGCTTCACCGGCGGCGCGGTCATCCCCGTGTTCCTCCTCGTCGGGACGCTCCTGTCGGCCTGGTCGGCCGCGAAGTGCCGGGCCGGGTTCGGGGCCCGGGGCCGCGAGTACGGGGCCTTCCTCGTCATCAACCTCAACGCCTTCCTGATGGTGGCCGTGATGGCGACAATCGTCGTGTTCGTGACGCTCAAGGGCGTCAGCTACGCCGTCCACGGTCTCACGGTCGGCGCGCTGACCGCGCTGGTCCTCCTGACGCCGGCCCTCCTCGCCGCGCTCCAGTTCGCCCGCACCCCCGCGGGCACGAGCGACTGGAACACCGGTGCTCGACAGCTGTTCCGGCTCCTCCCGCTGGCGGCGGTCGGTTCGCTCGCCGCGGTGTTCGCGGGCGTGCTCGTCACCGGCACCCCGCTGCGCTACGCCTACCAGTACACCGTCCAGGTCAACCGACAGGGACGCCCCCTCGACACGGCGGTCGCGGTGACGCCCGACACGACAGTCGGGACGCTACTACTGGTCGCTCCGGCGCTGGTGCTCGCGGTCACGTTCTTCCGTTCGTTCGGCTCGCTGCGGCAGGTCGGGACACAGTCCGAACGCACCGGGGCGATTCGACAGGCCGTCCCGACGGCGGTGCTCGGGCTGGTCGTCCTCATCGGCCTCTTCCTCGTGCTCGGTCCCGTCCCGATGGGCCTGCCGCTCGGCGGGACGGTCGGGCTCGCTGCCGTCGTTCTCGGGGCGGTCGCCGCGGGCGGCCTCGCGGTCTACCCGCTGGTCGGCGTGCTCGCGAGCGACGGGCCGACGCTGGCGGACCGCGCCCAGCGCGAGGCCCCGCGGTTCACGCTGGGCGTGTTCGGCGGGCTCGGGCTGTTGCTGGCCGTCCTCGTGCTCCAGCCCGTCGCCGGCGTCAATCCCCGGGTCGGCCCGGTGAACCTCGTGCCGGCAGTCGCGCTCGGGGCGGCCGTGGCCTCGCTCGCGCTGGCGGCGCTCACCACGGCCGCAAAGCGGGCCAGCGAGGCGACGATTACCCGCCGCCTGCTGACCGAGGAGACGCGGCTCGGACTCGTCGGTGCCGCCGGCTTCACCGCGCTGGTGGGCCTGCACGTGGCCGTGACCGGCGTCTCATTCACCGTTCTCGGGGCCAGCATCTCGAACGAGGGGAGCCTCTCCTGGCCCATGGTGATGCAGGCCTACATCCCGCTGGGGGCCGAACCCGGCGGCATCATGCCGGCCATCGTCGGCACGGTGTGGCTGGTCATCGGCGCGACGCTGTTCGCCGTCCCGCTGGGGGTCGGTGCGGCCGTCTTCCTCACCGAGTACGCCGAGCAGGGCCGGTTCACCGCGCTGGTCGAGGTCGCGACCAACGCGCTGTGGTCCACGCCGAGCATCGTCTTCGGCCTGTTCGGCGCGGCGTTCCTGATACCCCGGCTGGGCGGCGACGAGTCGCTGCTTGCCGGGATGCTCGTGCTGGGGTTCATGCTCCTGCCGCTGGTGCTCATCACCTCGCGGGAGTCCATCAAAGCCGTCCCCGACGAGTACCGGGACGCCAGCGCGGCGCTGGGCGTGACCCAGTGGGAGACCATCAGAAGCGTCGTCCTGCCGGCGGCGATGCCGGGCGTCATCACCGGTGTCATCCTCGGCGTCGGCCGCATCGCCGGCGAGACGGCCCCGCTCATCCTCGTCCTCGGGTCGACCCTGAACGCGACGACGGCCGTCGACGTCCTCGACGGCTTCCGCTTCGTCTCGGGGCCGCCGTTCGTCGCCAACGACGCCCTGCTGACGGCCTCGGCGTCGCTCCCGACGCAGGTGTGGGCCGTCATCGCGGCCGGGGTGTCGGGGTCGCCACAGATGGGCTGGGCGACGGCGTTCATCCTGCTGATGGTCGTCCTGACGTTCTACGCGGTCGGTATCACGGCGCGGACCTACTTCCGGAGGAAACTCAACTATGAGTGATAGCATCAACACGGAGCCGAGCACGGACACGCAAACGAACGGCGGGCGGACGGTCGAAACCGCCTCGCCGGCCACCGAGACGACGGCCGGCGAGAGCGACGAGCGCGTCCGCGAGGAGTGGCGGCAGTACGACTTCGACGGCGACGCGAAGCTCTCGGTCGAGAACCTCGACGTCTGGTACGGCGACGACCACGCGCTCAAGGACGTCTCGATGGAGATTCCGGAGAACAGCGTCACGGCGCTCATCGGCCCCTCGGGCTGTGGGAAGTCGACGTATCTGCGGTGTCTCAACCGCATGAACGACCGCATCAAGGCCGCACGCGTCGACGGCTCGGTCGAACTCGAAGGCACCGAGATTTACGACCCCAACGCCAACCTCGTGGAACTGCGCAAGCGCATCGGGATGGTGTTCCAGTCGCCCAACCCTTTCCCGAAGTCCATCCGGGAGAACATCTCCTACGGCCCGCGAAAGCACGGCGACATCAACAAGGGCCTGCTCGCGCGGCTGTTCGGCCGCGACGACACGGAGGCCGAGGCCGAACTCGTCGAGCGCTCGCTGAAACAGGCCGCGCTGTGGGACGAGGTCAGCGACCGCCTCGACGACAACGCGCTCGGCCTCTCGGGCGGCCAGCAACAGCGCCTCTGCATCGCCCGCTGTCTCGCGGTCGACCCCGAGGTCATCCTGATGGACGAGCCGGCCTCGGCGCTGGACCCCATCGCCACCTCGAAAATCGAGGACCTGGTCGAGGAGCTCTCGAAGGACTACACGGTCGTCATCGTCACCCACAACATGCAGCAGGCGGCCCGCATCTCCGACCAGACCGCCGTCTTCCTCACCGGCGGCGAGCTCGTGGAGTACGACGACACCGACAAGATATTCGAGAACCCAGAGAGCCAGCGCGTCGAGGACTACATCACCGGTAAGTTCGGGTAACCCATGTCGCGCGAGTCGTACCAGCAACAACTGGACGAACTCCGGGACGGCGTGGTCGGGATGGGCGACCTCGTCGTCGAGCGGCTCGACGCGGCGCTCGCGGCCCTCCGGACGGTCGACCCGGAGCTGGCACAGTCGGTCATCGACGGCGACGACGAGATAAACGAGCTGTACCTGGCGCTGGAAGCCGACTGCATCGACCTCTTTGCCCTCCAGCAGCCGGTCGCCACCGACCTGCGCTTCGTCGCCGCCTCGTTCAAAATCATCACCGACCTCGAACGCGTCGCGGACCTCGCCACGAACCTCGCAGCGTACGCGCAGTCGGCCGACCGTCGGCTCGCGCCCGACGTCGACGTCGACGCCATCGGCCGCGAGGCCACCGAGATGGTCGAGCGGAGCGTCGACGCGTACAGGCGGGATGACATCGAGGCCTGCCGCGCCATCGCGGCCGACGACGACGCCCTCGACGCGCTCTGTCAGCGGGCCAGCGAGACCGTCGCGCGGGACCTCATCGAACGGGAGGCCGACGGCGACGACGGCTGGGCGGTCGAGCAACTCCTCGACGACGTGTCACGGCTCCTGTTGACCGTCCGTGACCTCGAACGCGTCGGCGACCACGCGGTCAACATCGCGGCACGCACGCTGTACATGGTCGAAACCGACTCGGAGCTTATTTACTAACTATGGAAACCCGAAAGATACAGACCGTCGGCGGCGGGACCTACACCGTGTCACTGCCCAAGGAGTGGGCCGAATCGGAAGGCTGCACGGCCGGGGCGACGGTCAACCTCCACACGCACATCGACGGCCTGCTCGTGATTCAGACCCCCGAGTCCCAGTCGACGGCGCGGAACCGCGTCACGCTGTCGGTCGGGAACGACGACCCGGCGGAGATAGAGCAGTTGCTCCGGGCGGCCTACGCGGCCGGCCTCGAATCCGTCGTCCTCGAAGCGCCCGACGGCTACACCGACGAGCAACACCGGGCGGTCGAACGCGTCACCCGGAACCTGACCGGCGTGACCGTCGTCGAGGCGACCGAGTCACAGGTCACGGTCCGAACGATGCTCGATGCCGGCGAGGTGTCCGTCAGCCAGTCGGTCCGCCAGCTCCAGTTCGTCGCCCTGTCGATGCACCGGGACGCGATGGCCGCACTCACGACCGGGACGACCGGCGACCGGTGGGCCGACCGCGACGAGCAGGCCGACCGGCTGTACGCCATGATAGACCGCTACTTCGAGCGCGGGCTAGCCCGCCTCGACGAGATAGACGCGCTCGGGCTGACGCGCCCGGAACTGTTCACGCTCTGGGGCACCGCGAACGAACTCGAACGCGTTGCCGACCACGCCGAGCGCATCGGCACCGTCGCCGACCGCCTCGACGGAGAGCCCGACGCGTCCATCGCCGCGGCGCTCGACGACATCGCCCGGGACGTCCACGCCGTCGTCGAGGACGCCGTTCGCGTCGTCATCGGCGACGCCTGCGTCGCGACCGCCCGGCAGACGCTCGCCGACCGCCGGGACGTGCGCGAGCGGATAACCGGCCTCGACCGCCGGTTGTTCGAGTCCGGCGACGCCGACTACCGGCTCACTCGCGCCCTCGATAGCCTCGCCAGGACGGCCGAACACGGCGGCAACATCGCCGAGCTGGGGCTCCGGATGGCCGTCCGCGACGGCGCGCTCGCCGAGTCGACGGCCGGTACCGACGACGCGAACGCGTCGGGGTCGGCGGCCGAGTCGGAGTCCTAGCATCCAAGACCCGTCGGCTCCGAACCCCGCTATGGTCGACTGGGACGTGTACCTCGTCACGCAGGCGTCGCTCTCGGCGGGCCGGACGACAGACGACATCGTCGCGGCCGCAATCGACGGCGGCGTCGGCGTCGTCCAGCTCCGCGAGAAGGACCGCTCGGCGCGTGAACGCTACGAACTTGGCCAGCGAGTGCGGGCGCTGACCCGCGAGGCCGGCGTCGCCTTCGTCGTCAACGACCGCGTCGACCTCGCGCAGGCGCTCGACGCCGACGGGGTCCACCTCGGCGACGACGACCTCCCCGTTCCGGTCGCGCGGGACCTGCTGGGCGAGGACGCGCTCATCGGACGTTCGGTCTCGACCGTCGACGCCGCCCGGGCGGCGGAGGCGGCCGGCGCGGACTACCTCGGCGTCGGCGCGGTGTTCGCCACCGGGTCCAAAGACGACATCGACGACGAGGAGCACGCCGTCGGCACCGACCGCGTCGCCGCTATCGCCGAAGCCGTCGACGTGCCGCTCGTCGGTATCGGCGGCATCACGGCCGACAACGCCACCGACGTCGTCGAGGCCGGGGCCGACGGCGTGGCCGTCATCACGGCGATTACGCGGGCCGACGACCCGGCGGCGGCGACGGAAGCGTTGCACAGCGCCGTCGAGCAGGGGCGGTAACACCGGCAGGCTCGGGGTGGCCGTCGGGACGCCCCGGCGCTCAGCCACTCACGAGGTCGGGT